>CAXQZU010000016.1:0-36351 GCA_964228555.1 Planctomycetota bacterium | reverse complement strand
AGGGCGTGCACGCCACGCTGGCGCAGGCCCAGCAGGAGGGGCTGCTCGACCTCGTGCTGGCCGTGGCCGACGAGCAGCCCGGCGACCTCGCGGCCGTGGCGGGCTGGCTGGCCGGCGCGCGCGCGGCCTGGCCGCAGGGCGCGGGCGACCTCGGCGCTCGCATGGAACGCATGCTGCTGCGCGCGCTGGCGCAGGGTGCGCCGGCCGTGCTGCTGGTGGGCAGCGACGTGCGGGGCCTCTCGGTGCACAGCCTGCGCGTGGCGCTCGCGACGCTCGCCACGCACGACGTCGTGCTGGCGCCCACCCCCGACGGCGGCTACGGGCTGCTGGGCCTCAAGGCGCCCGCGCCCATGCTGCTGCGCGGCGCCCTCCCCTGGAGCACGCCCGTGGTGGCCTCCGTGACGCGCGCGCGCGCCGCGCAGGCCGGCCTCTCCTGCGCCACGCTGGACGGCCTTCACGACGTGGACACGGCCGCCGACCTCGCCGGGATGCATCCCGTGCTGAGCGTGCTGGTGCCGGTGCTGGACGAGATGCCGGCCCTGCCCGCGCGGCTGGCCCCGTTGCTGGCGCAAGCCCGCGCGCTGGGCCCCGCGGTGGAGGTGCTGGTGGTGGACGGCGGCTCGACGGACGGCAGTGCCCCGGCCGCGCGCGCGCTGGGTGCCACCGTGCTGGAGGCGCCCCGGGGCCGCGGCACGCAGCTGCGCGCCGCCGCGGCGCGGGCGAGCGGACGCTGGCTCTGGACGGTGCACGCCGACGCCACGCTGGAGCCCGGCATGGTGGCGCGCGTGCTGGCCTTTGCGCAGCGCGGCACGCACCCGTGGGCCTTCGTGCGCACGCGCATCGACGCACCCGGCCTGCTTCTGCGCGTGCTGGGCATGCTCACCGACGTGCGGGCCTGGTGGCTGGGCCTGCCCTACGGCGACCAGGGCGTGCTGGTGAAGCGCAGCCTCTACGCCCGCGTGGGCGGCTACGACGCCATCCCGCTCATGGAGGACGTGGCGCTGGCCGCGCGCCTGCGCCGCCTCGGGCGCCCCGCCCGCATCGCGGGCCCCGGCTTGCGCGTGGACGCCCGCCGCTGGCAGCGCCTCGGGTTCTGGCGCGTGACGGCCGGCAACCTCGGCCTGCTGGCGCGCTTCCTGCTGGGGCGCGCCTCGGCCGAGCGCCTCGCAGGCTCGTACGCACGGGCGCTCAGGTAGGCTCGCGCGGGCGTGAGCACGCCCGCCTCCCCCGCCCCGGCCCGGCGCGCCCTGCGCCTCGTGCTGGGCCTGCTGTTCCTGCTGGCCGCCCTCTGCTGGGGAGCCTACGCCGTGCTGGGCCTGCGCGGCGGGCCGGGGGTGGAGGTGCTGGTGCGCGTGCAGGATGCCCGCGGCCAGCCGCTGCCCAAGGCCCTCGTGCGCACGCGCTACGGCGGCGCGTGGACGCCGCTGGGCCCGGAGGGCACGTTGCGACTGCGTGACCCTTCGCTGCGCGAGGACCCGGACGTGGCGGCGGCGCTGGCCGATGCCCTTCAGGCCAAGGCAGCCTTCCATGCCCGGCGACCGGGCACGGCCGCGCAGGTCGTCGCGGCCGGCGACGGCCGCTGGCAGGCCACGCTGGTGCTGGAGCCGTGCGGCATGCTGCGCGTGGGCGTGGCCCCCAGCGGGTTCGCCAGCGCACGCGCGCGCCTGGACCCCGACGGGCCGGCCGGCCGCTGGTGCGTGGTGGAGGGCAGCGACGTGGTGCGCGCCGGCGAGGCCGCCACGTGGGCCGTGTTTGCCGGCGCGCCGCCCTCGCTGTGGGCCACGCTGGAAGGCGACCGCGGCGTGGCGCAGGTACGCATCGAGCTGCCCGTCCCCTCGCTGGGGCAGTTGCTGGAGCGCTCGCTGGGCCCGGAGCCGGCCCTGCCCATCCGCGGCCGGGTGCGCGTGGCCGGCGACGCGCGACTGCCCAGCCTGCACGGCATGCTGGAGGTGGAGGAGCTGCGCGAGGGCAGGCCCCCGCTCGCACGTCCGAGCGTGCGCGTGGAGCCGGACGGGCGCTTCGCCGTGGAGTACGCCGGGCGCGGCCGCTACCGCGTGCGGGCGCGGCTCGCCTTCGCCCACGACCCACAGCCCGTCGAAGCCCTGGCCGGTGCCGAGGGCGTGCTGCTGGAGGTGCAGCCCCGGCCGTGGGCCGAGCTGGGCCCGGCCGCGCTGGCGCAGGGCGCACGCGACCTCTCGGTGAGCGTGCACGGGGCCGACGGGGTCGATCGCCTGCCCGCCGAGGGCGTGCTGCCCACGGCCTCGGGCCTGTGCGTGGCGCTGCCAGGCGCGGGCGACTGGCACCTCGTGCTCAGCGCGCCGGGCACCGACGAGGCGCCGCCCCGCGCGGGCGAGGTACGCGTGCAGGCCCCGGCCGAGGGGCCGGTGCAGGCCACGGCCACGCTCGACGAGCGTCCGCACGGTGGCGTGGAGCTCGAGGTGCGCGGCGTGCCCGAGCGCGGCGGCGAGGTGCGCCTGCACGGCCGCGTCCGCACGCTGCTGGCCCGGGTGGGCACGCGCGCCAGCATCGCGCACCTGCCCACCGGCAGCCTCCCGCTGCGCGTCTCCTGGCGCGACCCCACGCTGGCCGAGGAGCTGCTGGAGGTGGAGGTGCACGCCGGCGAGACCACGCGCGTGGACCTCGCCGCCACGCCGGGAGGCCGCGTGCGCATCGATGCCTCGGGCACCTTCCTGGCCGGCGAGACGCGCCTTGCGCTGCGCCTCGTGGCCGGGGCCTCGCCCTACGGCCGGGCCGAGGGCCTGGTGGGGCTCGTGCGCGAAGGGGGCACAGGCGACACGGGCGGCGCGTCGACCTTCGCCAGCGGCGTGGCGCTGCGCCCGGGCGAGTACCACGCACGCGTGCATCGCGAGGGCGACGGCACGCACTGGCTGGCCGTGCACCTGCAGGTCGAGGCAGGCAAGCCCTGCACCGTGCGGGCCACCGAGCCGTGAGCGCGCCCCGCACCCTCGCGCCGGGCTGGCCTGCATGGCTGGCCTTCGCCTCCTCGGCCGCCGTGCTGGTGGCCGAGCTGGCCGCGCCGCGCCTGCTGGCACCCAGCGTCGGCACCAGCGTCATGGCCTGGGCCGCCAGCATCACCACCTTCCTGGGCGGCCTCGCGCTGGGCAGCCTCTGGGGCGGTCGCCTCGCCGACCGCCACGGCCTGCGCCCGCTGCTGCCGCTGGCGCTGGGCGCGGGCCTGCTGCTGGCGCTGGCGCCCCTGCTGCACGCCGCCCTGCAGGGCCCGCTGGCGGCCCTTGCGCCGTCGCCCGCGCTGGCCGCGCTGCTGGTGACGCCGGCCTGCTTCCTCGCGCCCGCCATGCTGCTGGGGACGCTGGGCCCTCTGCTCACGCGCGAGGCCCTGCGCGAGAGCACCTCGCCCGGCCGCGTGCTGGGCGGCCTCGCCGCCGCGGGCAGCGTGGGTGCCGGCGTAGGCGTCTTCGCCGGCGGCTACCTGCTGCTGCCGCGCCTGGAGGTGGGCACCGTGCTGGGCGTGGCCGGCCTGCTGTGCAGCCTGCCCGCGCTGCCGCTGGCGTGGCGCGCACGACGGGCCGCCGCGACCGCGCCCCGGCCTGCGCAGCCCGTGGCACGCCACCCCACGCCCTCACAGGACACGGAGGCCTCGCCGGCACCCGGAGGCGGCCTCACGAGCCGCCGCCTCGCCTGGCTCGCGGCGCTCTCGGGCTTTGCCTTCCTCTCCCTGGAGATGGCCGCCGGGCGCATCGCCGTGCTGGGGCTGGGCAACAGCCTCTACACGTGGACCGCCGTGCTGGGCGTGATGCTCGTGGGCTCGGCCGTGGGCGCGGCCCTGGGCGGACGGCTCGCGGACCGGCTCGCGAGGCAGGCCTCGCCGCGCCAAGGCCTCGCGCAGGGGCTGGCGTGGTGCGCGCTGGGCGTGGGCATGTGCCTGTGGACGCCCCTGCTCATGGCGCGGGTGCTGCACCCGGCGCTGCCCTGGGGCCTGCAGTGCGTGCTGGCCGCGGCGGTGGGCTTCCTGCCCGCCGCGCTGGCCCTGGGCGCGCTGGGCCCGCCGCTCACGCGCGCCGCGCTGGCCGACCCCGCGCACCACGGACGCGTGGTGGGCCGCATGCAGGCCTTGGGCACGCTCGGCGCCGTGGTGGGCGCGCTGGCCACGCCGCTGGCGCTGCTGCCGTGGCTGGGCAGCACGGCGCTGGTGGCGCTGCTGTGCTTCGAGCTGTCCCGCTCCAGCGACCGCGTCGCCGGACGCGCCTCGCTGCTGGCCTTGCGCGCCGTGCTCGTGGCCGTGGCCGTGCTGGCCATGGCACCCGCCGGCTCGGGCAGCGTGCTGGACACGCTGGCCGGCGTGGGACGCCTGCTGCGGCTGCGCGAGGACACCCCCGACGTGCACGTGCGCGAGAGCGCCTACTACCGCATCCGCGTGGACCCCGAGCCCGGCCGCTGGTGCTGGCTGGCCACGCCGCCCGACGTGGCCGCGCTGGAAGCCGACCCGCGCCTCGCGGGCAAGGTGGCATGGAGCCCCGAGCGCCAGCGCCTCTCCTGGCTGGGGCCGCCGCTGGCGGGCGCCGACTACGCCGCGCTCGTCGAGCACGTGGCCGAGCCGCGCGACCAGGCGGCGGTGGCGCGGCTGGCGCTGCGCACGCACCACGTCGTGCGCCAGCTGGGCCTGGACAAGCTCACGCACGGCTTCGCCGACCTCTCCGACCCCACCTGGCTGGGCTACGACTACGAGATCGTGGCCGCGGCCGTCTGGCGCCAGGTGGCCCCCGCGCGCGGCCAGCGCGCCTTCTTCGTGGGCGGCGGGCCCTACACCTTCCAGCGCCGCGTGCTGGCGCTGGACCCCGAGGCCGCGCTGGTCACCGCCGAGATCGACCCGGCCGTCACCGACACCGCACGCACGCACCTAGGCCTTGCCGACAGCCCGCGACACGTGATCCTGCACCAGGACGCGCGCCTCGCGCTGCCGGCACGCCCCGCCGGCGAGCGCTACGACGTGGTCTTCGGTGACGCCTTCAACGACTTCAGCGTGCCCTTCCACCTCACCACGCTGGAGTTCGCCCGCAGCGTGCGCGAGCGACTCGCCCCCGGCGGCGCCTACCTCGTCAACGTGGTGGATGCCTGGCGCCACGGTGCCTTCCTCGCCGCCATGCACCGCACCCTCTCCGAGGCCTTCCCCCACGTGCACGTGCTCTCCCTGGGGCCGCGCCACGACCACCAGCGCGAGACCTTCCTGCTGGTGGCCTCGACCGCCGACCACCCGCTGGAGCGCCTCGTGGACGACCTCGAGCGCCCGCTGCCCATCATCCGCTACAGCCCTGCCGAGCTGGCCGCCCTGCACGCGCGCACGCAGGCCCCGCTGCTCACCGACGCACTCGCCCCGGTGGACGTGCTGCTCGCCCCGCTGGCCCGCGACGCCGGCTCGGGCGCGCGCTAGGACGCGCGCACGCGCACGCGCACGCTGCCGCGGGCGTGGTCGCCCCCCCGGTTCCCTGCGCGGCGGGCTCCCCGACGGCTAGTCTCTGGACTTCCTTCCGGGAGCCCCCCATGACGACCCAGCCCGAGTCCCTCGTCTCGCGCCGCGCCGTGATCGCCGGCACCGCCGCCGTGGCCGCGCTGGCCCTAGCCGGCCCGCGCAGCTTCGTCCCGGCCGTGCAGGCCGACGGCGGCGGCTTCATGCTGCCGCCCCTGCCCTACGCCAAGGACGCGCTGGCGCCGCACATCACGGCCGAGACGCTGGACTTCCACTACGGCAAGCACCACCAGGCCTACCTCACCAACCTCAACAAGCTGCTGGCCGGCAAGCCCGAGGCCAGCAAGCCGCTGGAGGAGGTCATCGCCGCCGCCGGCGAGGGCGCGGTCTTCAACAACGCCGCGCAGGTGTGGAACCACACCTTCTACTGGGCCTCGATGCGCCCGGCGGGTGGCACCGGCCCCTCGGGCAAGCTGCTCGAGCTGCTCAACCGCGACTTCGGCAGCGTGGACGCCTTCAAGCAGCAGTTCAAGGAGGCTGCCACCTCGCAGTTCGGCAGCGGCTGGGCCTGGCTGGTGCTCGACGGCGACAAGCTCAAGGTGACCAAGACCGGCAACGCCGACCTGCCCCTCAAGCACGGCCAGAAGGCGCTGCTCACCTGCGACGTGTGGGAGCACGCCTACTACATCGACTTCCGCAACGCGCGCGCCACCTACGTGGACGCCTACCTCACGCACCTCATCAACTGGGACTTCGCCGCCCAGAACCTGGGCTAGGCCACGCCGCGCGCAGGGCGGCTGCCGCGCATCACGCCCCGGATCCCCCATGGACGCGCTCCCCGACCTGCCTCCCGGCGTGCTCCCCTGGCTCGTGGCCGGGCTCGCGCTGGCGTGGCTGCTGCTGCGCGTGGCCCTGCTGCGCGGCACGCTGGCCCGCCGGCGCGCCGCCGGCGAGACGGGCCCCGGGCCCGGCCCGCGCTGGCTCGCGTGGCGGGCCGCGCCGCGCTGGGCGCTGCCGCTGCTGCCGGGCCTGCTGGGCCTGTGCGCCGCAGCGGCCGTGGGCCTGCCCTCCCGCGCTCGGCCCTAGGCACGCCCGGCTAGCGCAGCGCGGGCAGGCGCCCGGGCCGCGGCGGGCGGCGGCCCAGCCCCAGCTCCTCCAGCAGCGAGCGCCACGCGGCCCGCTCGCGCTGCGGCTCCACGAGGTGGACGCGCCGCGCGCAGGCAGCCTGCAGCGCGGCGTAGAAGGCGGGCTCGGTCTCGGCGCGGTCCAGCAGGGCCGTGAGCGCGCGCGTGTCGCCCACCTCGAAGTAGCCCGGGTACTCCTCGCCCAGCAGGCCGATGGTGCCCGGGATGCGCGAGGCCAGCACCGGCACGCCGTGCGCGAGCGCCTCCGAGATCACGTTGGCCCCGCCCTCGGCGCGCGAGGAGAGCACCATCAGGCGGCTCTTGGCCAGCAGGTGCTGTGCGTGCCCGTGCGGCAGGTCGCCCAGCCAGCGGTAGCGCGGGTTGGTGCGCATCTCGTCGCGCGCCCGCTGCGCCATCGACTCGCGCAGCGCCTTGCCCGCGTGCATGACGCGCACGCGCGACGAGGGCGGCAGCGTGCGCGCCGCCTTCGCCGCCCGGAGCGGGTCCTTCACGCGCCTCAGGTGCCCCAGCACGCACACCTGGAAGGTGCCCGCATCCGGCTGCGGCTTGCGCGCCGGCTTGGGCACGCTCTGGTAGATCACGCGCACCGCCGTGCGGTGCCGGCTGGGCACCTGCTTGGTCGCCAGCGGCTGCAGCACCACCAGCCGCGTGGCCAGCGCGAGCGACCTGCGGGCCTGCGCCGAGGTGGCCAGCGTGCCGTAGATGTCCGTGCCCGTGAGCGCCAGCACGATGGGCCGCCCCGGCAGGCGCTCGTGGAAGCGCCGCACGCTGGCCGCGCTCTTGCGCGCATGCAGCGCCACCAGCAGGTCAGCCGGCTTCTGGTCCCACGCCGACAGCACCCGCACCCGGTGCCCCAGCGCCCGCAGGATCCGCGCCCAGCGCTCGGCCGTCACCCGGTTCCCGCCCCGCCGCGCCATCTTCTGCGGCGTCACGATCGCGACCTGGAGGCTGCTGGCGGGCATGCCCACAGGGTGCATCAACCCGGCACAGACGCAAGCCACATGGCCGCACCAGACGGGACGCCCGATCACGAGGGGTCGCGGGTAGCGTCCGGGGGTGCTGGCGCCCTTCCCCTACGCAGGCGAGCTGTGTGCGCTGCTCTCGAGCCTGTTCTGGGCGACCAGCTTCCTGGTGTTCGCGCGGCTGGGGAAGAGCGTGCCGGCGGGTGCGCTCAACCTGGGCAAGAACACCACGGCGACGGTGTGCTTCGGGCTGCTGTTCCTCGTGCTCTACGGCCGGCCCTGGCCGCCGGCGATGGACGGCACGGCGCTGGCGCTGTTCGCGGCCAGCGGCTTCGTGGGCTTGACGCTGTGCGACACGCTGCTCTTCGCGTCGATGATCCGGGCGGGGCCGCAGCGCACCACGCTGATGATGACCGTGGCGGTGCCGCTCACGCAGCTGGCCGTGCTGCTGCCGCCGTGGGAGGAGGGCGCGCCGGGGGCGCTGCAGGTGCTGGGCATGCTGTGCTGCCTCGGGGGCGTGGCCGTGGCGGTGCTGGAGCACCACCCCGACCCGGTGGCCAAGCAGCAGCTGCGCCGGGGCATGGCGCTGGGCCTGCTGGCGGCGCTGGGCCAGACGACCGGCGTGCTGCTGGCGCGGCTGGGCTTCTACTACGCGCAGTGCGCGCCCGGCGGGCAGGAGGCCAACGGCCTCGTGGACGCCGGCCACGCGGCGGCCGTGCGCCTGTTCGTGGGCTCGCTGGGGCTGGTGCTGCTGGCGCTGGTGCTGCGCCAGGGCCGGGCCTGGACGGGCGCGCTGCGCCAGCCGGGCGTGATGCCGCGGCTGGCGGGAGCGGCCGTGGTGGGCACCTTCCTGGGCATCTGGATGAACCAGGCGGGCCTGACCTGGGCCGAGCACACCGGCGTGGCCACCACGCTCAACCAGCTCACGCCCGTGTGGCTGATCCCGCTCACCACGCTGGTGCTGGGCGAGCGCCACGGCCTGCGCAGCTGGCTCTCCACGCTGCTGGCCGTGGCCGGCGTGGTGCTGATCGGGCTGGGCAGCTAGCGGCCTAGCGGGCGGGCGGCGGGCCGTCCATGCGCTCGCGCAGGCGCGCCATGCGGTCGCCCAGCTCGGCGCGCCAGCCGGGCGCCTTGGCGCGGATCTTGGCCACCGCGCCCTCGCCGGCGCGCTCCAGCGACAGGCCGTAGCGCTCGCACAGCTCGGCCAGCGCCACCAGAACGTCCCCCACCTCGGCCTCCATCTCGCGCAGCGTGTCCTTGCCGTAGCACTCGCGGTCCAGCACGCAGCGCATCACCTCGCCCGTCTCCTCGGCCAGCGCCAGCGCGACGCCCATGCGCGGGTGCTCGATGCCCGCCATGAGGTCCTTGAGCTCGCGCTGCAGGTCGGACAGGTGCATGCTCACCTCCGGTAGAGGACCAGCCGGCCGGGGCCCGGCTTGGGCGGGTCGAAGACGAGATCGTGCTGCGGCACCAGGCCGGCGCGGCGCGCGGCCTGCTCGCCGGCGCGGCGCTCCTGCGCCTCCAGCTCGGCGGCCTTCCACTGCACGAGGCGGCCGCCCTGCGCCACCCACGGGCTGGCGATGCGCGTGACCTCCTCGAGCGTGCCCACGCCGCGGGCCAGCACCAGCGCCGCGGCGCCGCGCGCGCCGGGCCGCTCGCGCAGCAGATCGCGCCCGTCCAGCGGCAGGGCCTCCACGTTGGCGATGCCGGCCTCGGCGGCGCAGGCGGCGATGGCGCGCGCCTTCTTGGCGCGGCGCTCCACCAGCAGCACGACGGCCTTGGGGAAGGCCAGCGCGGCCACCACGCCGGGCATGCCGTTGCCGCTGCCCAGGTCGATCACGAGGCGCGGCGAGGGCTCGATCGTGCCCAGCCGCCCCAGCGCCAGCGAGGGGATGCCCAGCACCTCCACCGCCTGCTCCAGCGCGGTGGCGGCGGTGAGGTTCACCTGCGCGCTGGTGCGCACCACGGCATCGAGGTAGCGCGCCAGCACCAGCCCGCTGCCCTCGGGCCACGCGAGGCCCCGCTCGCGCGCTGCCGCCTCCAGCGCCGTGGCCGCTGCCTCGAGGTCCATCACAGCACCGGCGCGAAGAGGCCGGCCACGCCGCGCAGCAGGCGGCCGCCGGGCCCGAAGCGGTAGTCGGCGGGCACGAGCCGGCGGCAGTCGCGCAGGTGCAGGTCGATCACCTCGCGAACGCGCCGCGCGGTGGGCGCGTGCGGGAAGGCGATGTTGACCTCGAAGTTCAGGCGCAGGCTGCGGGTGTCCATGTTGGCGCTGCCCAGTGTCGCCCAGGCATCGTCCACCGCCATCACCTTCCCGTGGAGCATGCGGGGCGAGGCCCAGAACTCGACGCCCTCCTCCATCAGCCGCGGCACCACCGTGTCGGCCGCCAGCCCCACGATGCGGTGGTCCGGGCGCTGGGGCAGCACCACGCGCACGCGCCGGCCGCGGCGGCTGGCGTCGGCCAGCGCGGCCTCCAGCCCCTCGCTGGGCACGAAGTAGGGCGTGAGGATGTCCACGCGCTCGCGGGCAGCGGCGATGGCCGCGAAGAAGGTGGTCTCGATCACCGGGCTGGCGAGGTCGGGGCCCGAGGCCAGCACCTGCACCAGCGCCTCGCCGGCCGGGGCCACCTCGGGGAACCAGCGCGGGGCGTCCAGCAGGTCGCCGGTGGCGAAGTGCCAGTCCTCGACGAAGACGCGCTGCAGGCCCAGCGCCGCGGGCCCGCGCACGCGCGCGTGCACGTCGCGCCAGCCGTCGGCGGTGGCGTACTCGTCGGCCACGTTCATGCCGCCCGTGAAGGCCGTGTGGCCGTCCACCACGAGGATCTTGCGGTGGTTGCGCAGGTTCACGCGCAGGTTGCGCAGGCCCTTGCCCAGCGGCAGGAACGAGGCCACCTGCCCGCCGGCCTCCACCAGCGGGCGGAAGAAGCGGCGCGAGGTGCCGTAGGTGCCCAGCGCGTCGAAGAGCACGCGCACCTGCACGCGGCGGCGCGCCGCCTGCACCAGCAGGTCGCGCACGCCCCGCCCGGTGCGGTCGTCGCGGAAGATGTAGGTGAGCACGTGGATGTGGTCGCGCGCACCGGCCAGCGCCTCGCGCGCGGCGGCGAACACGGCCGGCCCGTCGGCCAGCGCCAGCACCTCGTTGCCGGGGTAGGGCGCGCACACGCCCTCGCTCTGCGCCGCCAGCACCAGCTCGGGCGCCACGCCCAGCGCGCGCCCGGCGGCGTGGCTGGCCTGCACCTGCAGGCGCGCGGCCTCCAGCACGCGGTCGGTGGGCTCCAGCGAGGCCGTGCGCGCGTGGCGCAGGCGCAGCACGCGCCGGTGGAGCCAGTCGCGGCCCAGGCCCCAGTACAGCACCAGCCCCAGCCACGGCAGCGCCACCAGCGCCAGCAGCCAGCCCAGCTTGCCCTGCGGGCTCTTGCGGCTGAGCAGCACCACCGGCGCCGTGGCCAGCACGGCGCAGAGGTGCACCCACCCCAGCCAGCGCGGCCCCACCTCCGGCAGCGCCGCATCCAGCCAGAACGCCAAGGGGCCCGCCTGCGCCATGCCCCCGTTCTCGCACGCCCCCGCGGCGCGTGCGAGCCCCTTCGCCCGCGTCCCACGCGCCCTGCCGGACCCATCGCCACGGGCCCATCGCCACGGGCCCATCGGCCTCGAGCGCGCCCGACGTGCCCGCGCGGCAGCGCAAGCCCGAGGAAGCCGCGCAGCTCCCCTGCTCCACCGGCCGGGCCGGAGCACTGCGAGGGCGCGTCGTGCGCCGGCGATGGCTGCGTCGGCTGCGCGCGTCGGCTAGGCGGAGGCGCGCTTGTCCCGCTCGCGGCGCAGCTCGACGCCGCGCAGCGCGGCCTGGCGCGCCACCTGGCGCAGCTCGGCCTCGCGCACCACGCGCTGCTTGCGCAGTTGCTCCGCCATGGCCCACACCTCGGCCTCGTTGCGCACGACGTCGCGTGCGGGCACCAGCGGTGCGGGCGCCGGCACGGCGTGGCCGTCGTCCGCGATCGCGCGACGCAGTGCGCCGAGGACCTCGTCCACCAGCTCGCGCGTGCCGGTCCAGAGGGTGATCGAGCCGCCGCCGGGACGCTTGCGCGTGACGAGGGCCACGTGGAAGCCCGGGATGTCGGCCACGAGGAAGTCGTAGTCGGCCAGCGCGGCGGGACGGCGCACCTGCAGCACGCGGCCCAGGCCCGCCGGGCCCTGGCCCACAGGCAGGAATCCGTACACGCTGGCGCTGCCCGTCATCTCGCGCAGGCGGGCGCGGCGCACGCACTCGGCGGGCGAGCGCAGCATGGTGCCGAACACGGCGCCTCCGAGGCGCTCGTCCATCACCGTGTCGCGGATGTCGCGGCAGGCCTCGTGCACCTCTTCCTCGTCGAAGATCACGAGCGTGCCCTGCGGCAGGGCGCCCTCGCTCACCTCGGCTTCCACCTCGGAGGTGTTCTTGAGCTCGGAGGCGTCGTCGATGCCGAGGCGCGCGAGCGCGATCTCGAGCGCATCGAAGCAGCGATCCAGCAGCGGCAGGGCTCGCGTGCGGGCGAGCACCTCGGGGTTCACGGCGCGCGGCAGGGGTCGGAGCATGGGGGGCCTTTCCAGTCCCTGGCCAGCCCGGCGGGCCTGCCCGAGACCACTCGTGTCACTGTTCCCTACGCAGCTGGACAGGCCTGCGTTGGCAGGCATTCCCGCTATCGGCCATCGCGGGGAACGGCTGGAACGGCCCGATCCCCGGTGGCCGGCAACAGGCTTGCCAAGGGCTCCGCCCTCCGCAGCGATCTGCGGCGGCAAGCCCTTGCTACGCAGGCGTGTCCAAGGACATGACGCGCCTGGGGGCGTCTTGGTTGCGAGCGATCCCGCCCCCGGTGTCATCCGGCAGCCGACGGGGCAGCCCCAGCCTCCCCCACGGCACGCCCGGCCGCCCGGCCCGGCCCCTCCGTGGCACCCTCCCACGGCGCCCGCAGGCACGCGGGCCGGGCGCGCCTCAGGCCAGCGGGTAGCGCGACTCGCGCCGCAGGCGAGCGCTCTCCTTCTTGACGCGCTGCAGCAGCTTGGCGACCAGCTCGTCGCGGCGGCCGTAGAGGCGGTAGCCGGCGCGGTCGCGCAGGTAGCCCTTCGCGGCCGGGTGCTTGCGGAACAGGGCCTTCTCGCCCATGCGCCCGGCCCAGCGCGCGAAGCGCGCGCGCTTGTCCAGCAGCGCCTTGACGAGGAAGGGCATCACGATGCTGTAGTCGCACTGCATCGACTCGGTGGTCTTCTTGTAGACCTTCTTGTCCACCTTGCCCCACGTGACGGCCTCGGCCGGCGGGCACGACGAGAGCGAGCCGTCCGTGACCGGCGCGGTCGTGATCTGGATGTCGTACTGGTAGCCCTCCACCTCGGAGAGGCCCAGCACCTGGCTCAGCGCCGGCTCGGGCTGCAGGTTGAAGTTCTTGGGCACGCCGCCGCCCAGGATCAGGGTGCCCAGCTGGCGCGTGGGCGACTCGCGGATGCCCCACCAGTGGTACGCGCAGCTCTCGAAGACCTCGGCGTGCAGGTCGAGGTCGAAGCGGTGGGCGTCGCCGGCGGCGCCGGGATTGGCCTGCTGCAGGGCCCACAGCGCCATGCTGTTGAGGAACACGCTGCCGTCGCCGGGCGCGCCCACGAAGATGGGGATCTGCAGGCGGTGGCACTGCGCCAGCAGGCCCTCGCTCACGCCGTTCTTGCGCTCCTGGGCGGCGTAGGCGCGTCCCAGCAGGGCGCGGAACTCGGTGCCCGTCATGCGCCGCTGGAACTCGGGGCGCCTGAGCAGCGCGCGCAGGAAGCGGTCTTGGTCCAGCAGCACGCGCTCGTCGAAGCCCACGTCGGTGACGCGGATGACGGCCTCGTCGCGCAGCTGGCCGTCGTCGCCGAAGATGGGCACCTCGTGGAACGGGTGCTTGCGTGCGCTGTCCAGCGCGCGGTGGCCGTCGTGGTAGCAGACGGCGTCAGTGGTCGAGACCAGGCAGAACCAGCCCGTCTCCAGCAGCGGGCGCAGCCAGGTGTAGTGCTGGCCCGAGACCGTCACCGGGCCCGAGATGGCCAGCGTCATGGGCAGGCCCTTGCCCACCGCCTCGTCCAGCAGCGTCCAGATGCGGCGCAGGTAGGCGGCGCCGAAGGCCGGCAGCGCCGACTCGAACACGCCGTCGAGGCTCTCCACCTCGTCCACGGGCTTGGTGACCAGCTCGCGGCGCGGGCCCGGGCCGGAGCAGCCGGCGCGCTCGTCACGACGGGTGGGGCACATGCGGGACCTCCTCGCTTGCGGGTGCCGGCGGGCTGCGACGTGCCCATGCGCAGCACGCCGGCGCCTGCGCGGGGGCCCTACGATGCTGGCCCGTCCCGACAGGCGCAAGGCAGGCCCGGCGCGGGCCTTGGAGCGCGGGCGTGACCGCACGCGACAGCCCTGCGATGTGGCATGGCCGCCGGCGCCGGGCCGGGCGCCTGTCGGAGGCCGACGTAGCATGTTGTTCGTGTCCCCCGCCGAGCCCGCTCCCCCGCTTCTCGAGGCCCTGCGCGCGCACCTGGCTGCCGAGGCGGGGCGACCGCCCTCGCGGCGGCTGCTCGAGCGGCTGATCGCCGCCGGCGCGGCGCGCGTGGACGGGCGGGTGGTACGCGATCCGGGCACGCCGGTGGCGCCGGGCGCACGCCTCGCCTTCGACGCCGACGACCTGCCGCCCGAGGCCTTGCGCGCCGCAGCGCCGCCGCGCGCGCGCACGGCGCTGCCCGCCGGCGTGCTGCACGCCGACGCGCAGGTGGTGGTGGTCGAGCGCGCCGCCTTCGAGGCCCCCACGCCCGAGGCACTGGCCGCGGCCGTGGGCACGGCGCTGGGGCGCAGCGGGCTGTGCGCCGCGCCCGACCCGTCGGCGCCCGGCCACGGGCCCGTGCTGCTGCTGGCCTCGGCGGCGCTGGCGCGCACGCACGCGGCGGCGCTGCAGGACGGGCGCGTGCGCGAGACGCTGCTGGCGCTGCGCACGCCGGGCACGGCCGGCGCGCTGCCCGGCGGCGCGCACGAGGCCGTGCTCGAGCGCGGCACGCACGCGGGCTGCGCGTGGGCGCTGCTGCAGCGCGGCGACGCCCCGCTGGCGCCCGCGCCGGCCGGCGAGCGCCACCTCGTGGCCCCGCAGCGCCTGGCCCTGGCCTTCAAGCACCCGCGCACGAACCGGCGGCTGGCCCTCGAGGTGGGCGCGCACGCGCGCTTCCTCGCCGCCTGCGCGGCCCACGGCGTGACGGGCGGCGCCGGCGGCTAGCGCCGCGCGGGCCGCGCCCGGGCGCCGGCTGCGCGCGCCGGCCGGCTACGCGCGCAGCGACTCCAGCGCGCGGCGCACCTCCACCTGCACCACCTTCTTGCGCCAGGCGGCGAGGTGGTCGGTGTTGTCCAGCGGCTTGGCCAGCCGGGCGGCCTTCTCGGCAGCGGCGGCGATGGTGGCCTCGTCCAGGCGCTGGCCCAGCAGGGCCTGCTGCGCCTCGGTGGCCACCACGGGCGCGCTGGTGACGGCGTTGAGCACGATGTCGGCAGCCGCCACGCGCTCGCCGTCCATGCGCACGCGCACGGCCGCCGAGGCCACCGGGAAGTCGAAGGCGCCGCGCCGGCGCACCTTGCGGTAGGTGCTGCGCGCGCTGCCCTGCGCCGGGATGGTGAGGCTCACGAGCAGCTCGTCGCGCGCCTTGGTGAGGTAGGCGATGCCGTCGTTGCGGAACAGCGCCGCCACCGGCAGCGTGCGCTCGCCCTGCGGGCCCACCAGGCGCGCCGTGGCGCCCAGCGCCACCAGCACGGGCACGCTGTCGCTGCTGTTGACCGCCCAGCAGCGCGGGCTGGAGGGCGCCACCCAGCAGGTGTCGCCGTCGCACTTCATGCAGAAGTTGATCGCGCGGCGCCACTCCCAGGTCTGGTTGTAGTAGTTGCAGCGCGTGTCCAGGCACACGTTGCCGCCGATCGTGCCCATGTTGCGCAGCAAGGGCGTGCTGATGGTGCGCACGGCGTGCGCCAGCGCGGGCAGGCGCGCCTCCACGCCCGGGTCGCGCTCCACCGCGCGCAACGTCTCGCCCGCGCCCAGCGTGAGCGAGCCGTCGGCGTGCCACTGGATGCCGCGCAAGGCCTGCACGCGGCGCAGGGCCACCACCGTCTTGGGCTGCTGGTGGCGCCGCTTCATGTTGGGGTAGAGGTCGGTGCCGCCGGCCACCACCATCGCGGCGGGGTCGGAGGCCAGCACGCGGGCCACCTCGGCGGGCGTGGTGGGCGCGCGGTAGGCGAAGGCGGGCAGGCGCATCATCGCGGGCTGCCCTCCTTGGCGCCCGGCTTGCGCTCGCGGCGCGCGTCGGGGCCCTTGCCGTCGCCGCCCTCGGCGGGCGTGAGCACGCGCATGGTCTCGGTGATGCGCAGGTCGGGATAGGACGTGGGCCCGTAGCGGCGGTCGCGCGCCTCGAGGGCCTTGAGCACCTTGTCGGGCGTGATGGGCACCTCGTCCACGCGCACGCCCACGGCGTCGAACACCGCGTTGGCCACCGCCGGCATGATCGGCAGCAGCGGGCCCTGGCCCACCTCCTTGGCGCCGAAGGGCCCGTTGGGATCGGGGTCCTTGACGATGTAGGTGACCACCTCGGGCATCTCGTGCGTGGTGGGGCTCTTGTACTCGAGCAGCGAGGGGATCTTGTGCACGCCGAAGCGGTTGCCCCGGTAGGCCATCTCCTCCATCAGCGCCTCGCCCAGGCCCATGTAGACGCTGCCCTCGACCTGGCCCAGCACGAGCATCTCGTTGATCGACTCGCCGATGTCGTGGGCGATCCACACCTTGGTGGCGTCCACGCGCCCGGTGTCCTCGTCCACCGCCACCTCGACCACGGCGGCGCTGTACGAGTAGGCCGGCGAGGGGCCCACGCCCGCGCCGCGGTAGGCGCCCGGCGTGGGCGGCGGCGTGTAGGAGCCCACCGTGGCGATGGTGCCGAAGCGCGACTCGGCCAGCACCACGGCCTCGGGGAAGGTGACGCCGCGCGTGGCGTCCTCCACGTCGAAGACGCGGTCTTCCGCGAAGGCCAGCCGGCTCTCGGGCACGCCCAGCCTGGCGCTGACGGCCTTGGCCAGCAGCTCGCGCGCGCGCTCGGCGGCCTGGATGGCGGCGTTGCCCGACATCATCGTCACGCGGCTGCTGTACGAGCCCAGGTCCACGGGCGTGAGGTCGGTGTCGCTCACCACCACCCGCACGTGGCCCAGCGAGATGCCCAGCACCTCGGCCACGCAGGCGGCCAGCACCGTGTCGCTGCCCTGCCCGATGTCGGTGGAGCCGCAGAAGGCGGCCACGCCGCCGCCACGGTCCAGCTTGAGCGTCACGCCGCTGTGCGGCATGGCGTTCCAGTAGATGGGCAGTCCGGCGCCGCAGATGTAGGAGGCGCAGGCCAGGCCCAGGCCCCGCCGGCGTCCCTGCGCGTCGCGGCCCAGCTTGCCGCGCCGCTCGCGCCAGCGGCTGCCCCCCACCACCTTCTCGATGCAGGGGCCCAGGCCCATCGAGCCCACGCGCAGCCAGTTGGCCGTCACGCTGTGGGCGGGCTGCAGCATGCGCAGGCGCAGGTCGGCGGGGTCGATGCCCAGCCGCTGCGCCGCCTTGTCCAGGTGCACCTCCAGCGCGAAGCGCGGCTGGGGCGTGCCGTGGCCGCGCTTGGGGCCGCAGGGCGGCTTGTTGGTGAAGGTGCGCACGCCGTCGAAGCGGTACGTGGGCACCTGGTAGGTGACCGTCTGCAGCGCGCCCGTGTAGTAGGTGCTGGCCACGCCGTAGGAGCCGTAGGCGCCGCCGTCCAGCAGGCTCTGGAAGTGCAGGCCCGTGATCCTGCCGTCCTTGGTGAGGCCCATGCGCGCCTTCATCAGCACGGGGTGGCGGCCGCGGTGGCAGTAGAAGACCTCCTCGCGCGTGAGCGTGACCTTCACCGGGCGGTTGGTCATGCGGCTGAGCTGCGCGACGACGAGCTCGTGGTTGAAGGGGTCGCTCTTGCCGCCGAAGCCGCCGCCGTTGGGGCAGGCCACCACGCGGATGCGGCTGGGCGGCATCTGCAGCACCTTGGCCAGCGAGCGGTGCAGGTAGTGCGGCGTCTGGGTGGAGGACCACACCGTCAGGCGCCCGTCGGGCTCCTGCCAGGCCAGCGTGGCGTGCTGCTCCATGGGCAGGTGCGTGTTGCCCTCGAAGAAGTAGGTGTCCTCGAGCACGAGGTCGCTCTTCGCCAGCGCGCCGTCCACGTCGCCGAACTGCATCGAGACGCGCTTGTGCACGTTGCCGTCGTCGCCGTAGGCGTGCAGCGGCGGCACCGCGTTCTTGATCGCCTCCTCCGGGTCGAACACCGGGGTGAGCTTCTCGTAGGTGACCTTGATGCGCTGGATGGCCTCGAAGGCCGTCTCCTCGTCCACCGCCGCAACCGCCGCCACGGGATCGCCCACGAAGCGCACCACGTCCGGGCACAGGGCGTGCTCGTCCTGCGACACGGGCAGGATGCCGAAGGGGATGGGCAGCGCCTTGCCGGTGAGCACGGCCTTCACGCCCGGCAGCGCCTCGGCGGCCGAGGTGTCGATGCTGACGATGCGCGCGTAGGCCACGTCGCTGCGCAGGATCTTGGCCGTGAGCATGCGCGGCAGCACGAGGTCGTCGGCGAAGCGCGTCTGCCCCGTCACCTTCATCATCCCGTCCACCTTGCGGTAGGACGTGCCGACGATGCGGCGGGGCTTGCGGGCCGGCGCCGGCTGGGCGGGCTGCGTGGGCTCAGCCATGGCGGCAGCCCTCGCCGTGCACGTGCGGCGCCGTGGCGCCCGGCTGCAGCGGGCTGGCCGGGTGCTCGCCGCGCAGCGTGCCGGCGGCCCACTCGATGGCCTCGTAGATCTTGAGGTAGCCCGTGCAGCGGCACAGGTTGCCGCCCAGCTCCTCCTTGAGCGTGTCACGCGAGGGTGCCGGGTCCTGGTCCAGCAGCGCCTTGGCGGCCATCAGGAACCCGGGCGTGCAGGAGCCGCACTGCGCCGCGCCCAGGTCGGCGAAGGCCACCTGCAGCGGGTGCGGCCCGGAGGCGCTGGCGAGGCCCTCGACCGTCTCGATGCGCGCGCCCTCGCACTCCAGGCCCAGCACCAGGCACGAGAGCACGGGCTGGCCGTCCACCATCACGGTGCAGGTGCCGCACTCGCCCAGCTCGCAGCCGTGCTTGGTGCCGGTGAGGGCCATGTCCTCGCGCAGCACCTCCAGCAGCGTCTTGTGCGGGGCGAAGGCCACCTCCTGGCGCTCGCCGTTGACGTCGAGCGTCATGTGCACCTTGGCGCGGCCGGGCGGCGGCTCGGGCGGCGCAGGGGGGATCGTGGGCTCGGCCATGCGCGTGAGGTCGCTCCCGCAGGGACGCGTAGGCTAGCGCCTCGCACCCACGGCTGCCACGCCCGAGCGGAGTCCCCATGCGCCTGACCGGCCTGCTGCCCCGACGCACCCTCGTCCCCATGCTGCGGGCAGCGCGACCGGCGCTGCGCACGGCCGCCCTCGCGCTGGCCGCCCTGGCGCTGGCGGCCGGCGGCGACTGCGACTGCGCGCAGCACAAGGCCACGGCGGGCGCCACGCCCGCGCCGGCGCCGGCGGCCCCCACCGCGGCGGCGGCCGAGCCGGTGGCGCCGGTGGTGGCCCAGCGCTGGCGCGGCGAGGGCAGCACGCTGGAGTTCTCGGCCTGGCGCATGCGCTGTGCCGGCTGCGAGAAGAAGATCGAGGACACGCTCAAGGCCCTGCCGGGCGTGAAGGACGCGCTGGCCTCCCACGGCGACAGCAGGGTGGTCGTGACGCTTGCCGAGCCGGCGCTGCGCGAGACGCTCCCGCCGCGCATCGCGGCGGCGCTGGAGGCGCAGGGCTTCCGGGTGCTGGGCCCGTGAGGCACGGCTGCTCGCGACACGCGTCGCGAGCCGGGGAGGGCGTCGCGTGACGATCTACTGCGTCGGGCGCAACTCCGCCGCGCACGCACGCGAGATGGGCGCGCGCCCGGCCGCCGCCGGCGAGGAGCCGGTGGTGTTCCTCAAGCCCACCAGCGCGTGGGTCGCGGCCCCGGGCCCCATCGTGGTGCCTGCCGGCATCGGCGAGTTGCATCACGAGGCGGAGCTGGTGCTGCGCATCGGCCCCGGCGGCCAGCCCGACGCGCTGGCGCTGGGGCTGGACCTCACCGACCGCGCGCGCCAGGCCGCGGCCAAGCAGGCCGGCCTGCCCTGGGCCGCGGCCAAGGGCTTCCGCGGCTCGGCCGCGGTGGGCCCGTGGGTGCCGCTGGCCGCCGCCCCGCCGCTGGACCGCCTGCGCTTCACGCTGCACGTGGACGGCGTGCTGCGCCAGCAGGGCGACACGCGCGACATGCTGCACCCGGTGCCGCGCCTGCTGGCGTGGCTGCAGCGCTGGTTCGGCCTGTGCGCCGGCGACCTCGTGTTCACGGGCACGCCCGAGGGCGTGGGGCCGCTGCAGGCCGGCGCGTCGCTGCGGCTGGACCTCGAGGGCGTGCCCGCCGCGCGCGCCACCTTCACCTACGCCGGCCCGCAGGAGGCCTAGGCCCGTGCTGCCCGACCTCACCTTCCTGCTGGCCGTGATGCTCGGGCTGGGCATGCTGGGCCCCGGCGAGCACCGTCCCCTGCTGGCCTTCGCCGGCACCGGTGCGCTGGTGCTGGTGGCGATGGCGCTGGCCGGCATCCTGCGCGAGCGGGCGCTGCGGGCGCTGGAGGCCGGCGAGGCGCCCGAGGTGGCGCTGGGCCGCGCCGGCCTGATGCCGGTGGGTGCCTTGCTGTCGTGGTGGGCCTCGCTGTCGCTGCTGGGCTACGGATCGGCGGTCTACGCGCTGGTGCCTGATGCATGGGCGCTGGCGCGCTACCCGCTGCTGTTCCTGCCGATGGTGATGGCCTTCGCCGCCGCGTGGGCCGCGCGCGCCCAGCTGGAGGCCGCCGTGGCCCAGCGCATGGGCCGCGTGGCGCCGCAAGCCGGCGCCGCCGCCGCCGTGCGCGCGGGCCTGCGTCGCAACGGCCTGGCCTTGGTGCCGCTGGCCATCCTGCTGGGCCTGCTGGGCGCGCTCTCGCTGGCCGCCGACCTCGGCGTGCCCGGCTGCGCGCTGGCGCGCGCGTGGATGGAGGACCTGCCCCAGTTCCGCGTCGTGCTCGAGCTGGTGCTGTTCGGCCTGCTGGCGTGGCTGCTGCCGTGGCTGATGACGCGGCTGCTGCCCAGCGAGCCCTTCCCCGCAGGGCCTGCGCGCGAGCGCCTCGAGCGGCTGGCGCAGCACCTGGGCGTGCGCTACCGCGAGATGCGCCTGTGGAAGACGGGCGGGCGTGGCATCAACGCGATGGTGGTGGGCCTGAGCGCCGGCACGCGCCGCATCTTCGTCAGCGATGGCCTGCTGGCGGCGATGCCCATGCCCGAGGTGGAGGCCGTGTTCTGCCACGAGGCCGGGCACGTGCGGCGCGGACACCTGCCGTGGTTCCTCGCCATCGTGGCCGTGCTCTCGCTGGCCTTCGTCGTGCTCGACGAGCCGCTGGCGCTGGCGGGGCTGCCCGAGGGCATCGGCCGCAGCCTGCTGCACCTGGCGCTGCTGTGGTTCGTGGTGCTGGGCACGGTCTCGCGTCACTTCGAGCGCGAGAGCGATGTCGAGGGTGCGCTGCACGGCGCCGCGCTGGACCCCGAGGAGCCGCCGCTGGAGCTGCCCGGCCTGCCGGCGCCGCTGCCCGCGGGCGCGGCGCGCATGATGGGCGCGCTGCGGCGCATCGAGCTGCTGCTGGGCAACGTGCACAGCCACCGCCACGGCACGCCCTCCGCGCGCGCGGGCTTCGTCGCGCACCACGCGCTCCACGAGCAGGTGCGTGCCGACCATGCGCGCCGCTCCCGGCGCCTGCGCTGGGGCATCGTGGGATCGGGCGTGGTGCTGGCAGGCCTCTCGCTGCTGCGCCTGCCGGCCGACCTCGACCTGGCGGCCGCCACCGCCGACCTGCGCGCCGCACGCGAGGCGCACGAACGGGCATGGGACGCCTGGGGGACGCCGCCGGCCGCAGCGGCGTGGCAGGCGTCGCAGGCCGCCTACCAGCGTGCGGCCGAGCGCCTCACGGCCAGCGAGCGCGTGCGTGCGGCCGCCGAGGCGCCGCTGGCCTGGCTGGGCGCGGGCGACACGGCCCTGCGCGGCACGGGCGACCTCGTGGTGGCACGCCACGGGTTCGAGCAGGTGCTCGCCAGCCTCGACGCCTCGCTGCTGCCCGAGCCGTTGCGCCGCCGGCTGGCCTTCGAGTGCCAGGTGGACCTCGGCCGCATCGCGCTGCGCGAGGGCCGCCTGCAGGAAGCCGCCCAGGTCGCGCATCGCGCCTCGCGCGGGCTGTGGGCCACGGACGGCGACGACGGCGCACTGGCGCGCGCGCGCTTGCGCCTGCTGGAGGGCGTCTTCGCGCTGGCCCGCGGCGATCGCGCCGGCGGCACGGCCATCCTGCAAGACCTCCAGCGCCGCGCCGGGCAGCGCGATGAATGGGTGGAGCTGCGCCGCGACGCCGCCGAGGAGCTGGCGCGCTGGACTGCCCCGCGCTAGGGCGCGGACGGGCCGGGCAGCGGCGTGGCCAGGGGCGTCGCGCCGCCGGGTGCCGCGTAGAGGGTCTGCACGGCGCCGTCCTGCCAGCGCAGGCCGTGGGCGGGCGCGGGCGGTGCGGGCGAGAGCGGCGCGTCCACGGCGTCCTCCCCCACCAAGGCCCACAGGGCCTCGCGGCCCGTGCCCGCGGCGAGGTCGAGCGCCAGCACGCGGTGCGCGGTGGACGGCGTGAGGGCGACCAGCAGGGCCTGCGCTGCGCCGGGCCCCGCCAGCGGGCCGGGCAGGCGCGCGCGCACGTCCTGCTCGCCCCGGCCCGGGGCCCGTTCCAGCGCCAGCCGCAGCGAGAGGTCGAAGGGCACGCCCTTGAGGGCCTGGCGGCCCGGCTCCAGCGGCACCTCGTGCGCCAGCAGGGCGAGGCCGTCGGGCCGCACGGCCGCCAGCGCGCCCAGCGAGCCGGGCCACGCCAGCACCGTCGAGCCCGGGTCCTCCCGCGACGCGCGCCGCGTGATCCACACGAGGTGCGGGCGCAGCACCTCGGCCAGCGGCCCCTCCAGCGCCAGCCACGCCTCCGCGGCTGCCGTGCGCGCGAGGCGGCCCTCCAGCCGTGCCCCGGGCCGGTCCGCGTAGCGCAGCAGGTCGGTGAGCATCTCGGAGAGCAGCAGCGTGGGCTCGGGCAGCCCGCTGCCGATGGAGAGCGCCGCGAGCTCCTCGCGCGCGCGCTCCGGCAGCGCCGCGCGCGCCGGCTCCAGCAAGCGCAGCAAGTCGGCGCGACGCGCGCGCGTGGCCGGCGACAGCAGGTTGCCGTCCTGCGCCACCAGCGCGCGCTGCCAGGCCTCGTGGAAGGCCCCCACGCGCGGGCCCAGCAGCCAGGCCTGCCAGGCGCCCTGCTCGCGCGCCGTGCCCACGAGCACGAGGTGGTCAGGTGCGCCCTGCACGCCCGCGATGAGCCAGCCCTGCCCCTCGGGCTGGGGCCGGCCGCACGCGGCCAGGCAGGCGAGCGCACCGAGCAGCGCCGCGAGCGCGGCGAGCCGCCGCGCGCAGCGGGCCAGGCGGGAAGCAGTCGGCGTGCTGGCCATGGCGCTCCGCGAGATGCGGGGGCAGGGCCCCGCTGGAGGGCAGTGTGGGGCAGCCCCGCCGGCACGCGCAGGCCGCTCCGGGCGAGGGTCGCCACGCCCTGCCGCCGCACTTGGACGCGGCCCGCCACCGCGCCCGCGCAGTGCCTGCGCGGGGCGGGCCCGTGCGGGGTTCCCCCGGCGGCCGGCGTGACCGTTCCAAGTGCCTTCAAGAGGGTGGGTTACGACGCCCCATCCACGGCTCGCAGCGGCCGGCGAAGCGCGCGGCCAGGCCACCCGGCAGGGGGTCGAAATCGGGGCCCGTCACAGGTAGGATCTGGCCCCTTGGCCGGGCAGGCCTAGGCCCTTGCGCCGCAAGGGCTTGCGCTCTGCCCGACGGTGCCGCGGCGGGCCCTCGAGGGCACCCGTCGGGCACCGCGGCGCCGGGCCCGCGCGGGCCCGGGGCCAGCCCCTCCTGCTCGATCGCTTCCTGCTTCCCCCGAGGGATCCCGATGACTGCCGGCGACGCTTCCTCGCTGCCCTCCTCCATCCACGACCTGGACATCGCGCAGGAGCTGAAGACCTCCTACCTGCGCTACGCGATGAGCGTGATCGTGGACCGCGCGCTGCCCGACGTGCGCGACGGCTTGAAGCCCAGCCAGCGCCGCATCCTCGTGGCCATGAATGACCTGGGCCTCTCGCCCAGCAAGAAGACGCTCAAGTGCGCCAAGGTCGTCGGCGAGACGATGGGCAACTACCACCCTCACGGCGACCAGGCCATCTACCCCACGCTGGTGCGCATGGCGCAGGCCTGGAACATGGGCGCCGCGCTGGTGCACCCGCAGGGCAACTTCGGCAGCGTGGACGGCGACCCGCCCGCGTCCATGCGCTACACGGAGTGCCGCATGACGGCCGCGGCCGTGGACATGCTGGCCGACCTCGACCAGGAGACGGTCGACTTCCAGCCCAACTACGACGAGAGCCGCCTCGAGCCCAGGGTGCTGCCGGGGATGTTCCCCAACCTGCTCGTCAACGGCGGCTCGGGCATCGCGGTAGCGATGGCCTCGTCGATGGCGCCCCACAACGTGGGCGAGGTGTGCGCGGCCATCCTGGCCTACCTGCGCGACCCGGCCATCTCGCTCGAGGGCCTGATGCAGCACCTGCCGGGGCCCGACTTCCCCACCGGCGGGCGCATCTGCGGCAAGACCGCCATCCTCGAGGCCTACGCCACCGGGCGCGCCATCCTCGAGGTGCGCGCCCGCTGCGAGATCGTCGAGAACGAGCGCGGCGGCGCCGAGATCATCGTCACCGAGATCCCCTACCAGGTGAACCGCGCCAACCTGGTGAAGCGCATCGGCGAGCTCAAGACCGAGGACAAGGTGCCCGGCATCGCCGACCTGCGCGACGAGAGCGACGAGACGACGCGCATCTGGATCAAGCTCAAGCGCGGAGAGGACCCCAACGTGGTCCTCAACCAGCTCTACCGCTACAGCCAGCTCAAGGACTCGTTCAGCGTCAACGCCATCGCGCTCATCGACGGGCGGCCGGTGCTGTGCGGCCTCAAGCGCCTGATCGAGGAGTACGTGCGCCACCGCCGCGTGGTGATCGTGCGCCGCTCGCGCTTCCAGCTGCGCAAGGCCGAGGAGCGCGACCACGTGGTCGAGGGCCTGCTCAAGGCCCTGGACCTGATCGACGCGATCGTGGCCCTGATCCGCGCCAGCGCCGACACCGAGGCGGCGCGCGCCGGCCTGATGGCACGCTTTGCCTTCACGCACCCGCAGGCCGAGGCCATCCTGCAGATGCGCCTCTCGCGCCTCACCGGCCTGCAGCGCAAGGAGCTGGAGGACGAGCACGCCCAGCTGCAGGCGCGCATCGCCGAGCTCAAGGCCGTGCTGGCCGACGACGCCAAGGTGGTCGCGCTCATCGCAGGCGACCTGGAGGCCATCCGGGCCCGCTACGCCACCGCGCGCCGCTCCAGCATCGAGGAGGCGCAGGGCGAGATCGTGGACGTGGACCTCGTGACGCCCGAGAACGTGGCGGTCACCTTCAGCCACGCCGGCTACGTGAAGCGCACCTCGCTGACGGAGTACCGCGTGCAGAACCGCGGCGGCAAGGGCATCATCGGCACGGAGGCCAAGGACGGCGACTTCGCCGAGCGGCTGCTCGTGGCCAACACGCGCGACTGGCTGCTGCTCTTCACCGACCGGGGCCGGGTGCACAAGGAGCAGGTCTTCGCGCTGCCCGAGCTGGGCCGCTACGCGCAGGGCCGCGCGCTGGTCAACTACGTGCCGCTGGAGCCGGGCGAGAAGATCCGCTCCGTGCTGCCCATCAGCGACCTCACGGCGCCGGGCGCCATCGTGTTCGCCACGCGCAAGGGGCAGGTCAAGCGCACGCTGCTGTCCGACTTCCAGAACATCCACCGGGGCGGCATCATCGCCATCCAGCTGCGCGACGGCGACGAGCTGATCAGCACCTGCGTGGCCGGCGACCAGGACGAGGTGGTGCTGGTGAGCGCGCAGGGCAAGGCGATCCGCTTCGCCCTCGCCGAGGTGCGTGCCATGGGCCGCGACACCACGGGCGTGCGCGGCATCAAGCTGCTGGGCGACGACCATGTCGTGGCCATGGAGCGCGTGGACGAGAAGGCCTCGCTGCTGTGCGTGTTCGAGCGCGGCCAGGCCAAGCGCAGCGCCTTCGCCGAGTACCCCACCAAGGGCCGCGACGGGCAGGGCGTGCAGAACTGCTCGCACGAGGGCCTGGAGAGGAACGGGCCCATCGTGGCGGCCAAGGCCGTGCTCGACGGCGACGAGGTGATCCTCATCACCCACGGCGGGCAGGCCATCCGCACCACCGTCACGCCCGAGCAGTTCCGCCTGATGGGACGCGCCACCGGGGGCGTGCGCGCCATCGACGTGCCCGAGGGCGACCGCCTCGTGTCCATGGCCTGGGTGCGTCCCAGCGCCGCCGAGCAAGGGGCTCCCGAGGCCCCCGCGCCCGGCAGCGCCGGCTAGCGCGCGCGGCGGGCCTGCGCGCGGCCTCCCTGCCGGGCCCGGACGCCCGCGGGCGGCCGGGCCGGGCGGGGCCCGCGACCGGCTGGCCTGCCACGGCCTAGAATGCTGGCACACCCCGGCTGGAGGCTCTCGATGCGCCTGCCCCTGATCGCCCTTGCCTGCCTGCTCCTGCTGGGCGGGCCCGCCCTCGCCTCCGAGCGCCGCGAGGTCAAGGACCGCAACCTGGCGTGGACGCTGCCGTCGGCGCAGTGGTCCTTCGTCGAGCCGGGCGCCCCCGAGAAGGAGAACGGCTACGTGCTGGGCGCACAGCACGAGGGCGGTGGCGTGCGCGCGTGGGCGCGCGTGACGCCCGCCGAGGGGCTCGCGGCCAAGGACCTGGCCGAGGAGATCCGCGACGGCACCTCCAAGGGCCTCTCCAAGCAGGCGCAGGCGCAGGTGATGGACGGCCGGCTCTCGGGGCTGGCCGGCTCGGCCGTGCTGGTGAGCGGCGAGCAGGGCGGCGTGCCCTACACGATGCGAGCCTGGGTGATCCTGCAGGGCGGCACCCTGCACGCGCTGATCGTGGACGTGTTCCACGGTGCCGACAAGGACCTGGGCAGCGAGATCGACGCCCTGCGCCGCGGCTACCGCCTGCTGGCGGGCGCCGGCCCCGAGGAAGCGCCGGCCGCGGGGCAGACGCCCGTCGAGGGCGGCGGCGCCGACCTGCAGGGCGAGGCCTTCCCGCCGCTGGGCCCCAAGCGCGAGGGCCGCACGGTGGTGTTCCCCTCCCACAACCTGCGCTGGACACTGCCCGAGGGCTCGCCCTACGCGTGGACCAAGGCCACCGACGACGAGAAGAAGGTGGGCCAGATGCTGCTGCAGGCCAAGGCGGGCATGGAGCGCAAGGCCGAGGGCGCCGACGAGCCCAAGGTGACTTCGTCGCAGGTGCTGCTGGTCGTGGGCCCGCGCACGGCGGGCGCCACGCCCTCGGGCATCGTCAACAACAGCGGCGTGCACGAGCACTTCATCAAGACCGTGTTCGGCAAGACGCCCGTGGACGCCAGCAAGACCAAGATCGACCCGGACCGCAAGGTGGGCAACATGCAGGGGGCCTCCTTCATGCTGGTGGGCGGCCAGGGCAAGACGGTGGCCTGCTTCATCTTCGTGACGGTGATGCTGCGCGACCGCACCTACGAGTGGCACGTGATCGTGGAGGGCGGCAAGGACGTGCTCTCCACCTGGGGCAAGCACGTGGGCGGCCTCTTCGAGGGCGTGGAGTTCCCCAACACGGTCGAGCCCGTCTCCGGCCCCGTGGGCGTGGCCGGCATCGGCGCCCTGCCCAGCAGCCGCGGCCACAGCGGCGACAAGGAGGTGGAGCAGGCCTTCGCAGGAGGCACGGCGAAGAAGCCCAAGGGCGTGCTCAGCGTGCCGTGGGAGTCGGGCGAGGCCGCGCAGCGCCTGGCCTGGGAGGCACGCAGCCCCGACGGCCTCGCCTACGTGTTCTTCGACGTGCGCGGCTGGAGCAGCAGCGACCGGCAGGTGGCCGCGCGCAAGCTGGAGGAGTGGGTCACGGAGCGCGAGGGCGAGTGGAAGGGCGTGGCAGGCAGCGACGCCCTGACCGTCACGAAGGGCAAGGAGGCGTGGCAGGACGGCGCCTTCGCGGGCGCCAAGGGCGTCACCTACCGCTTCACCGGCAGCACGCCGGGCGGCGAGCCGCTGGTGGAGCAGGGCTGGGTGGTGCGCGCCAAGGGCAGCGTGCTGTTCCTGCGCGCGCAGTTCGGCGGCCAGGACGCCGAGAAGGTCATGGACGCGGCATGGAAGTCCATGCGCAAGGGCATCAAGATCAACTAGGCCGGGCCGCCGGCGCGGAGGACCGCATGCTGTCCATCCCCACCCCGTCGAGCCTCCCGCGGCGGCTGGCCGCGCTGCTGCTCGTGCTGCTGCCGTGGCTGGGTGCCGTCCCGTCCCCGGCGGGCGCCGAGATCCTCAGCAGCAAGGAGCGGAACTACAGCGTCGAGGTGCCGGACGGCTGGACGCGAGAGTCGGTCAAGCCCTCGTGGGAGAAGGACGGCATCGTGGACGGCGCCAAGCGCCTGCTGGACAAGACCTACGACGGCAAGCCCGCGCGCGGCCAGGGCGCGCAGGTGCACGTCTCGGTGCTGCCCGCCCCCGAGGGCAAGACGGCCGCCGAGCTGGCCGAGGATCCCGCGCAGCGCGAGTTCCTGATGCGCATGTTCGGCGCGCAGGCCGACTGGCCCAAGCCCGAGGTGGCCGAGACCACCGTGAAGGGCGAGACGGGCGGCGAGGTCACGGGCGTGCGCCTCACGGCCAAGGGCACGGGGCTCAACCTGCAGGCGGAAGCCGGCCCCTGCCACGGCATGCTGGTGCTGCTGGTGCTCAACAAGCGCCTCTACCGGCTGCGCCTCGTGGCCTGGACGACGCAGCACGACGACGAGAGCCTCAAGAGCGACATCGACAGCATCGAGATCAACTTCATGCTCATCGATGCCGCCGCCGAGAAGGTGAAGGGCCCGCGGCCCGAGATGCCTCCCGGCACGGAGCCGGAGGAGGAGAAGCTGCCCGGCGACGCCGGCGAGGAGAAGGTGGTCGAGGACGAGGCGCAGGGCTGGCGCTTCAAGAAGCCGCGCCTGCTGGAGACCAAGGAGATCGACAAGGAGGTCTACCAGTACGCCGTCAGCTCGCTGGAGGCCAACGACCGCAACGGCTCCGTGAGCGTGATGATCAGCGTCTATCCCAACGGGCTCGTGACCAACGGCCAGAAGGTGCCCGACCAGGACATCCGCAAGTGGGTCACCACCTCGTGGTGGGGCTACTTCCTCGCCAACCACCCCGAGGGGGCCATCCAGACCTTCGACTGGCCCAGCAACCGGCCCAACCAGAGCTTCCTCGTGCTGCCCCTCTTCGAGAAGCCGATCATGGTGGCCGAGACGCCCAAGAAGCGCGACCTCGAGCCCAGCAGCAGCGACCTCGAGAAGAAGCGCGTCGCCGAGGGCGTGAAGGGCACCATCGGCAAGGAGAAGGCCGGCGAGGCCTGGCGCGGCGTGCTCAAGGGCTCGCGCCCGCGCGTGGGCGACGAGGTCACCGTGCGCTACGGCTGGCGCACGCCGCGCTTCACCTACATGATCAACATCAGCTTCGCGCGCGACGGCCACGTGAAGTACGGGCCGGCCGTCGCGGCCCTGCTGCAGGGCTTCGAGATCCTGAAGTGAGTGCGGCGCCCCCCGCGGCACGGCTGGGGGGCAGGATCCGGCACGAGCCCGAGGACTTCCTCGTGGAGGAGCTGCCGCTGGTGGCGCCCACGGGCACGGGCGATCACGTGCTGGCGCAGGTCGAGAAGCGGGGCATCACCACCTTCGACCTGCTGCTGTTCCTCTCCAAGGCCCTGCACACCAGCGAGCGCAGCATCGGCTACGCCGGGCTGAAGGACGCACGCGCCGTCACCCGCCAGTGGGTGTCCCTGCCGCGCGTGGACCCCGCGCGCGTGGCCGCGCTGGCGGGGCCCGCCTTCCACGTGCTCTCGGCCGCGTGCCACCCCCACGGCCTGAAGATCGGCCACCTCAAGGGCAACCGCTTCACGATCCGCATCCGCGACGTGGACCTCGCGCACGAGGCGGCGGCGCGCCGCGCACTCGAGCACATGGCCGCGCACGGCATGCCCAACCCCTACGGCGGGCAGCGCTTCGGCACCAAGGGCGACGGGCACCTGCTGGGACGGGCGCTGGTGACGCACGACCACGCCGGCTTCCTCGACACGCTGCTGGGCCAGCCCAGCCCGCTGGAGCAGGACGTGCGCGTGCAGGGTGCGCGCGTGGCCTGGGAGCGCGGCGCGCCCGAGGAGGCGCTGGAGCTGTGGCCGCGGCGCCGTCGCAGCGAGAAGCGCGCGCTCTCGGCGTGGCTGCGCACGCACGATGCCACGGCCGCCTGCGAGGCCGTGCCCCCGGCCGCCCGTCGCCTGTGGGTGAGCGCGTGGCAGTCGTGGGTGTTCAACCGCGTGCTGGAGCGGCGGCGGGCCGAGGGCACCTGGGACGAGGTGCTGGCGGGCGACATCGCCTGGCTCACGGACAGCGGCGCCTGCCTGCCGGCCACGGGCGATGCGCGCGACCGGCAGCGCGCAGCCGCGCTGCTGGCCTCCCCCACCGGCCCGCTGCCGGGCTACGACCTGCACCTGGCGCAGGGCGCCCCCGGGCGGCTGGAGCAGGAGGTGCTGGCCGCGGAAGGCGTGGACCCCGAGGCCCTGCGCGAGGGCCTGGGGCGCATGCGCGGCAGCCGGCGCCCGCTGCGCGTGCCGGTGCGCGAGGCCTCGCTGGAGGTGGAGCCCTCGGGCAGCGTGCTGGTGCGCTTCGTGCTGCCGCCGGGGGCCTTCGCCACCGTGCTGCTGGCGCAGCTGATGGACGGTGACACGACCGGCGCGCAGGCCGCTCCCGTCCCCCGGCCCGCGGCGGGCGAGGGCAGCACGCCCCGCGCCATCCAGGCCGGCGAGGCCAGCCTGCTGGAGCCCGACGGCACCCCGGAGGAGCTGGGCCCGGCAGGGCAGGCCGGGGAGGCGTGGGCCGACGAGGCCGGCGACGAGGCCGACGACGGCGCCTGAGCCCGCCGGGCCGCGCAGTCCCGGGCTGCCTGTACCCTCCCGCGGTGCGCATTGTCGCAGTCATCAACCAGAAGGGCGGCGTCGGCAAGACCACGACCGCCGTCAACCTCGGCGCGGCCCTCGCCCTGCGCGGTCGCAAGGTGCTTCTGGTGGACCTCGACCCGCAGGGCAACCTCACCGACCACCTGGGCCTGGCCGCCGACGACCCCTCCACGGACGAGCGTCCCAGCTCCTACGGCGTGCTCATGGGCGACGTGGCGCTGGCCTCGGCGGTGCTGGCCACGGCCACGAAGGGCTTGTGGGTGCTGCCCAGCACGCCCGACCTGGCCGGCGTGGAGATCGAGCTGGCCGATGCGCCGGGGCGGGAGTCGCGCCTCAAGCAGGCGCTGGCCGCCGTGCCGGAGCGCAGCTACGACTGGGTGCTGGTGGACTGCCCGCCCAGCCTGGGCTTGCTCTCGCTCAACGCGATGGTCGCCGCGCGCGAGGTGTTCATCACGCTGCAGACCGAGTACCTCTCGCTCAAGGGCCTCGGGCTGGTGACGCGCACGGTGGACATGGTGCGCGAGCAGGTCAATCCCGACCTGCGCATCTCGGGCATCGTGGCCACGCTGGTGGACCCGGTCACCAACCTCGCCCGGGAAGTGATCGAGGAAGTGCGCGTCAACTACGGCCAGCGCGTGTTCGAGACGCGCGTGCGCAAGAACGTGCGCCTGGCCGAGGCTCCCAGCCACGGCCAGCACATCTTCGAGTACCAGCCCGACTCGCCGGGCGCGGCCGACTACCGCGCGCTGGCCGAGGAAGTCGAGGCGTGGGACCCGGTGGCCGGCCGCGTGCGGACGGCGACGGCGCCCGCCGCGCGCGAGGCCGCCCCGACGCCCTCCAAGCCCTCGGCAGCCGGCACCGCGCCGAGCGCGGAGAAGGGTGCCCGCCCCAAGCCCGCCGGCACGAAGCCCGGTGGCCACGAGGCCGCGCCCGCCAAGGGCGCGGCCCCGGCACGGGGCGGCACGGCATCCGCGGCAGGCACCGCAGCCAAGCCGCCCATCGCGGCGCGCCCCGCAGCGCCTGCCAAGCCGACGGGACCCACGCCCACTGCACCCGCGACGCCGCCCAAGGCCGGCAAGCCGGGTGAGTTGCCGCGCCTGCCGGGCGGGCGCTTTGCGCCGCGCACGCCGGCCGCGCCGGCCAAGCCTGCGGCTCCCGCCGCCGCGCCCAAGGCCGCCTCTCCGAAGTCCGCGCCGTCCGTGCCGCCCGCCCCTCAGGCCAAGGCGCCGGCTGCGGGAAAGCCCACAGTGCAGCCCCAACCGGCCATGCAGCCCAAGCCGGCGACGCAGCCCAAGGCAGCCACGCAGCCCAAGCCTGCGCCGCAGCCCGCGCCGGCGGTGCGCCCGGCCGTGCCCAGCCCCGGCCTGCGACACGAGCGGCCGTGGATGAAGCCGCCCGGCAAGTGAGCGAGGCCGGCGCGCCCCTCCCGCCCAGCCAGCCCGTGTCGGTGCTGGCCGGCACGCGCAGGCTCGAGGCCTTGGTCGATGCGCCGACCGGCACGCCGCAGGGGGTGCTTGCGCTGGGCCACCCGCATCCCGCCCACGGCGGGCGCATGGACCACCCCGTGCTGGCCTGCGCGGCACGCCGCGCGGCGGCGCAGGGGTTGCTGGTGCTGCGCTGGAACTTCGGCGGCGTGGCCGGCAGCGAAGGAGACCGCCACGACCTGGCCGCGCACATGGACGACGTGCGCGCGGCCGCGCGCGAGGCGCGCCGGCGCGTGCCCACGGGCCCGCTGCTGGGCGGCGGCTTCTCCTACGGCGCACGCCTCTTCGCCGCCGTGGTGGACCCGGCCACCCCCGAGCGCGCGCCCTTCGCGGGCGGCCTGCTGCTGGCGCCGGCCACGCACGTGCCGTCCACCCCGCGCGACTTCGGCAACCTGCTGCTGGGCCGCCCGCTGGCCGACGCGCGCCTCGACCCGCGCGCCGTGCAGCGGCTGGGCGCGCTGCCCGTGCCGTGCGAGGTGCTGGTGGGCGAGTGCGACGTGGTGGCGCCGCCGCCCGTGCTGCGCGAGGTGCTGGCCCCGGTGGCGCGCCTGGAGGTCTTGCCGGGCCTCAACCACTTCTTCAGCCGCTCGGTGGGCGCGGGCACCACCGCCTACGACCTGCTCGAGCCGGCGCTGGACGCCGCGCTGGGGCGCCTGCGCGCGCGCGTGGCCTAGCGCATGCGCCCGCGCGGCCACGACCGCGAGTCGTCCTGCGGCGTGCCCTTCCCGGGCCGCAAGCTGCCGCGCGAGCAGTGGTCACGCACGCGCGTGGGCCTGCGCGGCGAGGGCCCCTTCGACTGGGCGGCAGCCTTCGGGCGCGAGGCCCCGCGCCTGCTGGACCTGGGCTGCGGCAACGGCCGCTTCGTGGTGGGCTCGGCGCTGGCGCGACCGGGCGTGGACCACCTCGGCATCGACCTCGTGCCGCCGGCCGTGCGCTTCGCCAGCCTGCGCGCCGGCCAGCGCGGCCTCTCGAACGCCAAGTTCGCCTGGGGCGACGCGACGGCCTTCCTGCAGGAACGCGTGACGCTCGGCTCGCTGGACGAGGTGCACCTCTACCACCCGCAGCCCTACTACGACGCCGGCCGCCACGCGCGCCGCCAGCTCACGCCCGCCGTGCTGCGGGCCGTCCACCGCGCGCTGCGGCCCGGTGGGCTGTTCGTGCTGCAGACCGACAACCCGGCCTACGCCGCCTACGCGCGCGAGGTGCTGCCGGCGCTGTTCACGGTGCGCGAGCACCCCGAGCCGTGGCCCGACGCGCCGCGCGGGCGCACGCTGCGCGAGATCGTGGCGCGCGCGCAGGGGCTCTCGATCGTGCGCCTGCTCGCCACGCGGCGGGACCTGGACGCGGCAAAGGCCGACGCGCGCGCGCAGGCGCTGCCCGAGCCCACCTTCGACGCCCAGCAGGGCCGCCCCCCGGTGCGCCGCCCGCGCCCGCAGGGCCACGATCGCCCGCGCGGGACGCAGCGGCCGCGCTAGCCCGCTGCCGGCCTGTCGGCGTCGCCGTCGAGCGCGGCGCTGCGCTCAGTGCGCCAGGCTGCGCTGCGCGTCCTCGCCGGCCATCACGCGCTCGCAGTGGTGGCAGCGGAAGCGGTACGGGTACTCGCCCTGGCGGTGGAACACGGTCGGCACGGACTCGCTGCGCGTGATGCACGTCGGGTTGGGGCAGCCCAGGATGCCCTCGATGCGCGCCGGCACCTCCAGCACCTGCTTCTCGGTCACCACGCCGCGGCGCACGATCGAGACCGTCACCTGCCGGCCCAGCAGGGCCAGCCGGTCCAGCTCGCGCTTCCTCAGCACCAGCCCCTCGACGCGCACGATGTCCTTGCGGCCGTGGCGCTTGCTGGGCACGTTCATGCCCACCGTCACGGGGCCCTCGCGCGGCAGCCGCAGCAGCGCCAGCGCTCGCGTGGCGCTGCCGGCGGGCAGGTGGTCCACCACCGTGCCGTCGGTGAGGCGGAAGGCGTCGTCGGGCTGGGCCGGCATGGCTAGAGCGGCCGCCCCCCGAGCACGGCGTGCAGCAGCGCCATGCGCACCGTGACGCCGTTGCGCACCTGCTGGAAGTAGAGCGCGCCGGGATGGGAGTCGAGGTCGGGGTCCACCTCGTTCACGCGCGGCAGCGGGTGCAGGATCTTCAGGCCCTCGCCGAAGCGCGCCACCGCCTCGCGGTCGATGCGGTACGAGGTGCGCACCTTCTCGTAGTCGGCCGGGTCGGGGAAGCGCTCCTTCTGGATGCGCGTCACGTAGAGCACGTCCGTGCGCTCGATGTCGGAGAGGCTGTTGGCCTCGGCCACCACCTTGCCGCTGGCGCCCAGCGCCTGGCGCAGGTCGTCGGGCAGGCGCAGGCCCGCAGGGCCCACGAACTGCATGCGCACGTCGAAGTGCAGCAGGGCCGTGGCCAGGCTGTGCACGGTGCGGCCGTAGCGCAGGTCGCCCATGAAGGTCACCGTCAGGCCGTCCAGCCGCCCGGTGGCGCGACGGATGGTGTAGAGGTCCAGCAGCGTCTGCGTGGGGTGCTGGTTGCTGCCGTCGCCGGCGTTGAGCACGGGCACGCCGGCGGCCTCGGCCGCCAGCCGCGCCGCGCCCTCCTGCGGGTGGCGCAGCACGATGGCATCGCCGTAGGCCGCCACCACGCGCACCGTGTCGGCCAGCGACTCGCCCTTGCTGCTGGACGAGATCTTGGCGTCGGCAAAGCCCAGCACGCCACCGCCCAGCCGCAGCATCGCGCTCTCGAAGGAGAGCCGCGTGCGCGTGCTGGGCTCGAAGAAGAGCAGGGCCAGGATGCGGCCCTCCAGCGGCAGCGGCCGGGGCAGCTCGCGCTCGCCGCTGGCCACGCCCTCGAAGTGCTGCGCCGCGTCCAGCAGCCAGAGCATGTCCTCGCGCGACATGTCGTCCGCCGAGACAAGGCTGCGACCGCGGAAGGGATTGCGGCGCGTGGAGGCGGCCTCGCTCATGCCGAGGGTGCACCCTACGGGCAGCGCGCGCGCGCACCAAGCCCGTCCGCCACGCGACGCCTCGAGGCCCGCCCGGGTGCTTGCCCTCCCCCGCCCCCCGTCCTAGGGTGGCCGCATGGCCCACGCGACGCCCAGCTCCCCGCCTCGCCGCGCCCTCGCGGCACCCGCCCAGCGCCCGCCGGCACGCCTGCGGGCGGCCCTGCTGCTGCTGGGCCTGCTGGCGCCCCTCGGGCTGGCCTCGTGCGCGGGCACCTACTCGCTGGAGGACCGCGAGACGCCCGTGCACGTCTGGATCACGGCGCCCGACGTGGCTGCGCAGGGTGGCACGCTGCCCGCCCTGGTCTACGTGGCCGGCGTCAAGGCCGTGGACGGGCCCATCACCTTCCAGCCGGGCCTGCCGACGGTGGTGCTGCCCACCGTGAGCGTCAAGAGCGGCCCCGTTCGCATCTCGGCCGTGTTCCTCGACGGTGCCACGAGCGTCCAGGACGACGTGGAGGTCGAGGGCGAGTGCTGGGTGCAGGTGGTGGTTCGCGGCCGCTCGGCCGCCCTCTTCACCAGCGAGCAGCAGCCCAACCCGCTCGCCCGCTGAACCGGCCGCGGGCGAGCCTGCGTCCGCGGCGCCCGCGTCGTCATGTTCTTGCGTGACGAGGCCAAGGGCCCGGCCATACTGCGCCCATGAGCCTGCCCACCTACGCCCCTGCGGCCTCCTACGACCACGCCGGCGAGGCCGCCCGCGCCCGCTTCCCTGACGTGGTGGTCGGCGGCCAGCGCCTCAACCGCGCCACCGCGCGCGTGCAGCTGGCCGCGCCGCTGGACGATGCGCGGGCCAGCGAGGCCCGCGCGGCCTACTCCAGCCTGCTGCTGCCCAGCACCCTGGACCACGACGGGCCCGTGGTGGAGCTGGGCTGGCCCACGCACGGGCCGTGGGTGGCTGCGCCGCAGGGCACGTACTACGACGCCTACCTCGGCGTGGCGCAGAAGCTGCTCGACCAGCACCACCCGCGCTTCGAGGCGATGGTGCAGGGCCTGCTCGCCTCCGACTGCCTGCTGCGGCGCGAGATCGCCACCGACGACTACCTCGTGGCGCGCGACCCCGCGCAGGTGAAGACGCCCGCCGACCTGGCCGCCCGCTGGGGCAGCGC
>CAXQZU010000015.1:0-11495 GCA_964228555.1 Planctomycetota bacterium | reverse complement strand
ACGCGCACCAGCCGGCCGTGGCGCGTGGTGGCGCGCACCAGGCGCTGCCAGCGGGCGAGGCTGGCCTCGGCCACGGCGCGCGCCGCCTCGGCGCGTGCGTTGCTGGCGTAGACCAGCACCGGGTTCTGCGTCAGGCCCTCGCGCAGCACGCGCGCCTGTGCGCCGCCGCCGGCGGCCAGCAGCTTCATCCCGCGCGCGTAGGAGGCCACCATCGCGCCCTCGGTGGTGGCCAGCGGCACGTAGACGCTGCGCGGGCCGCGGCTGGTGTCGCAGTGCAGCGGGCCGGCCAGGCCCAGCGGCACCTGCGCGAAGCCGGCGAGGTTCTCGATGTTGCCGCGTGCCTCGGCCGTGGGCACCGGCACCCCGGCCACGTGCCGCGGCAGCGGCGCGCCTGCGGCGGCCCACAGGGCGCGGCGTGCGGCCGCGGCCGCGGGCGTGTAGTCGTCCACCGGATCGCGCGGCACGGGGGGCAGGGCCTTGGGGCGGGGCATGGCGGCGCATGCTAGCGCCGGCCGCCGCCACGCTCGCGCCCTGGGGCCCGGGCGGTGCTGGCAAGGGCTCGCTAGGAGGGCGGCGGCGGGAGCGCCGCTGCGGGCAGCGGGCCCGTCACGAAGGGGCCGCCGGGCAGCACGGCGTTCGCATGCTCGAGCAGGTGCGTACGCGCCTCGGCCACGCTCACCGGCCGGCCCAGCAGGCTGGAGACCGAGCCCATCACCTCGCCGTCCAGCCCGCAGGGGTGGAAGGCGCGGAAGGGCGTGAGGTCGTTGCACACGTTGAGGGCCAGGCCATGCCACGTCACCCAGCGGCGCACGGCGATGCCCAGGCTCATCAGCTTCTTGCCCTGGCACCACACGCCCGTGAGGCCCTCGATGCGCTGGCCCGCTAGGCCCAGCGAGGCCAGCGTGCGAAGGCCCACCTCCTCGAGGTCGCGCTGGAAGGCGTGCAGGTCGCGGTGCACGTGCACGAGGCTGATGATGGGGTAGGCCACCAGCTGGCCGGGGCCGTGGTAGGTGGCCTCGCCGCCGCGCTCGACGGCCACCACCGGGATGGGGCCCTCGATGCGCTCCTCGCGCGGCGTCTTGCGCCCCAGCGTGATCACCGCCGGGTGCTCGCCCGTGAGCAGCGTGTCGGGCAGCAGGCCCTCGACGCGCAGGTCGACCAGGCGCTGCTGGAGCGCGTGCAGGTCGGCGTAGGGCGCGAGGCCCCAGTCGTGGTGCAGCCCGGGCATGGGCCCAGCCTAGGCGGCCGCCGGGCCGCGGCTAGGTCGCGCCCGGGAAGGCCGCTTCCTCGACCAGGTCGACGAAGCGCGAGGGATCGGTGCGCGCGTTGCCGGCGCCCAGGCCCAGCTCGTTCTCGATGTAGGCGGTGCCCACGCTGTTGTCGGTGGCCGGGCCCGCGATCACGTCCAGCTTGAGGCCCCGCTCCTTCATCCAGCGCACGCCGCCCCAGGCGGCCACGAGGTCGTTGGCGCACAGCACGTGCGCCTTGATCATCCCGCGGAACTCCTCGTCGCCGAGGATCGAGTCCACGCCGTAGGCGCCGATGATGCCGTCGCCCATCTCGGCCACGACCACGTCCAGCTCCTGCTTGGCCTGCTTCTCGATGCTGCGCAGGATCTTCTTGGCGATGGGCGCCACGTTGTCCACGCCCACGGTGCTGGGCAGGCCGCAGTCCACGAAGTTCATCACGGCCACGGCGCCGTGGTCGCTCATGTTGAGCGTGTCCTTCATGGCGGCCACGCCGGTCAGCTTCACGCCGGCACACACGTAGCCGCGGTCCGTCAGCGAGGTGATCAGCTCGCAGGCCGCCAGCGTCTTGCCGGCGTTCATGCAGGTGCCCGAGACGGCGATCACGGGCGGGATGGGGGTGCGCGGGTCAGGGTCGGGGATGGACCAGTCGGCGATGTTCACCGGCTTGTCCTGCATGGTCACCATGCCCAGCACCTCGACCTTGAGCGGGTGCCCCACGTCCTTGTTCTCGCTGGTGGCCTCGCCCAGCACGCAGCCCAGGTTGAGCACGTGCAGCGTGTCGCCGGCCTTGACCTTCTCCGGCACGCGGCCCACGAAGCCGCGCAGCGCGCCGCGGCGGCCCAGCGCGCCCACGATCACGTCGCCCTTGCTGATGTGGGCCATGCGGCCCGTGGTCAGCTCCATGACGTCGTAGACGCGCTTCTCCTCGAGGGCCTTCACCACCAGCACGGTGCCCACGCGGGCGTCGATCTGGCGGCTGAACTCGACCTCGCGCGGCAGCGGGACGCGGTGCACCACGCTGCCCAGCTTGTGCGGACGTACCTTCACGAGCGCTTCTCCTTGCCGCCGGCGCGGCCGGCCTTGCCCGCGCGGCCCTTGCCCGCCGGGGACGCTGCGCCCGTTGCCTGCGCGCCGCCGGCGCGCAGGGCCAGGCTGGTCGCCATGCCGTAGATGCGGGCGAAGCCCGCGGCCTCCTCGCCCGACCAGGCCGAGGCGCCCTCGCCGTAGACGGCCACGGCGGGGTTCATCATCGAGAAGGGCGAGCGCACGCCCACCACGCTGCTGGCGCCCTTGAACAGGCGCACGCGCACCTCGCCGGTGACGCGCGCGTTGACGCTGTCGAGGAAGGCCTCCAGGTCGCGCATCACCGGGTCGTAGTAGAGGCCCTCGTGCATGAGGTTGCCGTAGAAGGAGCCCAGCGTCTCGCGCCAGAAGGCCTGCCAGCGCGTCTGCACCAGCTTCTCCAGGTCGCGGTGCGCCTGGATCAGCACCAGCGGGCCGGGGGCCTCGAAGGCCAGGCGGCCCTTCACGCCCAGGATGGTGTCGCCGAGGTGGATGCCGCGGCCCACGCCGTGCGGCCGCGCACGCGCGTTGAGCGCCGCCACCAGGGCGGGGCCGGCCATGCGCTTGCCGTCCAGCGACACGGGCACGCCCTGCTCGAAGCCCACCACCAGCTCCTCGGGCTGGTCAAGGGCCTCCAGCGGCGAGACCGTGGCCGTGTAGGCCGCCTCGGGAGGCATCGACCACGGGTCGTGGGTCTCCTTGCCGCCGATGGTGGTGCCGAACAGGCCCTCGTTGACCGAGTAGGCCACCGTCTTGGGCGGGATGGTGACGCCGCGCTCCGCGAGCCAGTCGCTCTCCTGCTGGCGCGACCAGCCGAGGTCGCGGATGGGGGCGTGGATGGCCATCTCGGGCGCGAGGGCCCGGATGGCGACGTCGAAGCGGATCTGGTCGTTGCCGGCGCGCGTGCTGCCGTGCGCGATGGCGCCGGCACCCAGCTCGCGGGCCACCTGCACCACGGCCTCGGCCTGCGCCGTGCGCTCGGCGCCCACGCTCACCGGATAGGTCCCGCCGCGCAGGCAGTTGCCCTTGATCAGGTAGGCGACGAATCGGTCGAAGACGGCCTGCCGCGCATCCACCGTGCGGTGGTCGCGCACGCCCAGCGAGCGTGCGCGCGCGGCGATGGCGTCCAGCTCGCCGGCACGGAAGCCGCCCGTGTCCACCGTGACGGTGACCACGTCGCAACCCGTCTGCTCCTTGAGCCAGAGCACGAGGAAGGTGGTGTCGAGCCCGCCCGAGAAGGCGAGCACGATCGGGCGCGCGTCCTTGCGCGTCGGCGTGGGACGCGCCGCAGCGTGCGCGCCAGGGGATGCAGCAGTGCGGTCAGGGCGGGCAGCGGTGCGGCCCTGCTTCGAGGTCGGCTTCTTCACGGACGGGGAACGATTCCCTCCTTCCTGCGGGCGCCGTCGCGCGAGCGTGGCGTCCTCCGCAGGGGAAGCGCGGGATCCTAGGATCAGGCGGCCCCGGCTGCACGCCAAAAGCGCGTGCCGCCACGCGGGCGGGCGAGGGCCCCGGCCGCCCGCCGGGCCGTGGCCGGGCCCTCGTGGCGCTGGGCGGTCAGGACCGGCTTGGCTACGGGGGCCGGTTGCGCTAGCGTCCCCCTGTCCCCAAGCGGCTGCGGGCGTAGCTCAACTGGATAGAGCATCGGACTACGGATCCGAAGGTTGGGGGTTCAAATCCCTCCGCCCGTACCAGTCGCCGGGGCCCGCTCGGGCCGCACAGGCCGTCCGTGCCGGGCCGGGCCCGGGCCGGCCCGCGCCAGGCGGCGGCCGGGCTGCAAGGCTTGCGGGCGTAGCTCAACTGGATAGAGCACCGGACTTCGGATCCGGCGGTTGGGGGTTCGACTCCCTCCGCCCGCACCATCCCGCCCTGCCTGCCGGGCATGCCGCGGCAGCGGGCGGGCCCTCGAGGACCTGCGGTCGATGAGCGAGCGCACCACCCCGATGCCCTGCCCGCACGGCGGCCGGCTGGGCTTGCTGCACGTGCTGCTGCTGCTGCTGGCCGCGATGGTCCCCGCGGGCGCTGCGCGCGGCGAGCCGGCCGGGCGCATGCCCTGGGCCGATGACGTGGCAGCCTTGCTGCTGGGCGTGCGCGAGGTGGCCGCGCCGGGCGTGCCGGGCGCGCTGGCCGTGTGGGGCGAGCAGGCCTTCCCGGTGGTGCTGGGCAGGGAAGGGGAGTCGCAGCAGGCCCCGGTGGTGGCCGCCGCACGGCTGGCCAAGGGGCGTGTCGTGGCCTTCGGTCACACCGGCTACGGCAGCCGGCAGTCGTGTGCGGCTGGCGAGACGCAGCGACTGCTGGAGAACGCGATCCGCTGGGCCGCGGGCGGGCGGGATCGCGCCTCCCTCGCCGTGGTGGAGGGCTCGCTGGAGGGCGCCCGCTGGGGCCAGCCGCGCGTGCTGCGCGAGGGCTGGCGCGATGCGCTCGCAGGCGTAGACGTGCTCGTGGCCATGGGCAGCGACCTGGACGAGGCGCAGGCCGCGCTGGTCGAGACCTTCGTGCGCGCCGGCGGCGGCCTGCTGGTGGCGCAGACCGGGTGGGGCTGGCAGCAGGTGGCCGAGGAGCAGGACCTGCGCAAGAACCCGTGGAACCGGCTGCTGCTGCCCGCCGGGCTGGGCTTCGGGGCTGCCACGCTGGAGCGCACCTCGGCCGCCGGCTTCCGGGCCGGCGAGGTGCCCGGGCCGGCGTTCCACGCGGAGCGTGCGCTGCGCCTGCTGGCCGACGCCGCCGCGCGACGCGGCCGGGACCAGGTTGCCTTGCTGCCGCAGGCCTCCAGCACGGTGATGGCGGCACTGGACCTCCAGCCGGCCGGGCGCGATGGCTTGCGCGGCGACGTGGCCCGCCTCAGGGCTCGGCAGGGCGCGGGCGCACCGCCCACGCCGCAGTCCCCGTGGAAGGCGGAACGCGCACTGGAGCGGCTGCTGCTGGCGCTGGACCTGCGCGAGGGCGAGGCCCTGCCCATGGAGGAGGTGCGCGCGCACCCGGCGGCAACTGCCTTCCCGGGCAGCGTGCCGGCCAGCGCCAAGGCAGTCACGCGCACGCGCACCGTGGACCTGGCCACGCCCGGCTGGCACAGCCTGGGCGTCTACGCGCGTCCCGGCGTGCCCGTGTCCTGCCGCGTGACGCCGCGGCTGGGCCATGCCGAGACGCCGGCCCTGCGCCTGCAGGTGGGCTGCCACACGGACACGCTCTGGCACCTGGACGCGTGGCCGCGCGTGCCCAGCCTCGTGCGCAGCGTGCCGCTCGCGGGGGACGGCGCCGCGATGGCCAGCCCCTTCGGCGGGCTGGTCTACCTCGTGGTGGAACGGCCCAGCCGGGGCACGCTGCAGGTGACGGTGGAAGGCGCCGTGCCGGCGCCCTTCTTCGAGTCGGGGCTGACCTCGCCCGAGGCCTGGGCGCTGGCGCGCGAGGCCCCGGCGCCGTGGGCCGAGCTCTGCTCGCGCACGCTGGTGCTGAGCGTGCCCAGCGAGGTGGTGCGACAGCTCGAGGATCCCCAGGCCCTCCTGGACCTGTGGGACCGCGTGCTCGACGGCTGTGCCGACCTCGCCGGCCGCCCGCGCGCCCGCGACCGTGCCGAGCGCATCGTGGCCGACGTGGCGATCTCCGCCGGCTACATGCACAGCGGCTACCCGATCATGACGCACCTCGATGCGGCACCCCGCATGGTGGATGCGCGACTGCTCTCCACGCGCGGCGACTGGGGCCTCTTCCACGAGCTGGGCCACAACCACCAGTCGGACGACTGGACCTTCGAGGGCACGGTGGAGGTGACCGTCAACCTCTTCACGCTCTACGTGCTGGAGGAGGTGCTGGGGCTGGTGGGCACCGACGCCCACGAGGCCTTCCGCACCCGCCGGGAGCGCACGCGAGCCCACTTCGCCGACGGCTTGCGCTTCGAGGCGTGGAAGCAGGACCCGTTCCTCGCGCTGGAGATGTACGTGCAGCTGCGCGAGGCCTTCGGCTGGACACCCTTCCGCGAGGTGTTCCGTGCCTACCGCGCGCTGCCGGACGACCAGCGTCCGCGCAGCGACGCCGACCGCCGCGACCAGTGGATGCTGCGCATGTCGCGACAGGTGGGCCGCAACCTCGGGCCCTTCTTCAATGCCTGGGGCGTGCCCACGAGCGAGAAGGCTCGCGCCGAGGTCGCAGCGCTCCCGGGCTGGATGCCCGAGGGCTTCCCCCCACGCTGACGGGCGATCGACTGGGGATCCCGCCGCCGGCCGCGCGCGGGCTAGCGCGTGAGGCGGTCGAGGTGCTCGAGCTCCGCCAGCGCGTCGGGCTGGACGCAGGTGGGGTCGGGGCGGCAGGCGGAGAAGGGATCCTCGCCCGCCAGCCAGCGGCGCTCGGCGTCCGGCTGGCCCAGCGCCACGCGCAACGCGTCGTGCAGCTCGTAGCGCACGAAGGAGAGGCCCGCGTCACGCGAGCCCAGCCGCAGGGCGAGGTTGTGGGCGCCCGAGATGCTGAACCAGGTGCGGTCCACGGGGATCTTCGTGCTGCCGCCGGGGGCGCGCGAGACCTGCTCGCAGGCCTTCGCGTCCAGCGACACCATCCCGATGCAGGGCAGCGGGCGTGCGTCGTAGGCCCCGCAGGCGCCGTCCTCGCCCAGCAGCGCGCAGCGCGTGCGCTCCTGCGCCTGCTGGTCCAGCGCCAGGCTCGCGAGGTGGGGTGCGCGCTCCTCCAGCAGGCGCTCGAGGGCCTCGCGGCGTGCCGCGGGCCACGTGCGCACCTCGCGCGCGAGGCGGAAGGCCTCCGGGGCGGACACGCTCACCGCGTTGTGGCAGCACCACGCGCAGCCGGACGTGCAGGCCCAGCGCGCGGCCCCGGGCCAGCGGCCGGCGGTAGCCTTCAGCGCCCGCTGCACGGCCTTGGCTGCCGGCAGGCTGCCGCTGCCGGCGCGACGCGCCTCGCGCAGGACCGTGGCCACCTCGGCGCGCAGCTCGCGCACGAGGGTGATGAAGGGGTCGGCCACGGGCCTAGGCGCGCTTCTCGGACGCCGGCGTCCACGTCCCGGCCGCTGCGGCGCCGTTCATGCGGGCGCGGTGGAGGAAGGCCTGCTGCGCTGCGGCCACCTGCCCGGCCTTGCCCGCCCAGCCCTTGAGGGCCGGCGACTGGAGCGCGCGCCCGTAGGAGAAGGAGAACACCCACGGCGCGCGACCCAGCCCGCGGATGGCCGCGAGGTTCTCGGTGGCCTGCACGTCGCCCTGCCCGCCCGAGAGGAACACGATGCCCGGCACGGCCGCGGGCACGACGCGGCGGAAGCAGGCCAGCGTGGCGGCGGCCACCTCGGCGGGCCCGGCCTGCTGCGGGCACTTGGCGCCGGCGATCACCATGTTGGGCTTGAGCAGGATGTGCTCGAGGGCCACGCGCTGCTGGCGCAGTGCGTGGAAGACGGCGTGCAGCACGGCTTCCGTGACCTCGCCGCAGCGCGCGAGGCCGTGCTCGCCGTCCATGAGCACCTCGGGCTCCACGATCGGGACCACGCCCGCGGCGGTGCAGATGCCCGCGTAGCGCGCGAGGGCGTGCGCATTGGCCTGGATGCAGGCCTCCGTGGGCTTGCCGCTGCCGATGTCGATCACGGCGCGCCACTTGGCGAAGCGCGCGCCCCGGGCCCGGAAGGCCGCCACGCGCTCGGGCAGGCCGTCCAGGCCCGTCGTGACCAGCTCGCCCGCCGCGGCCCCGGGCAGGGCCACGGTGCCCTTGTCCACCTTGATGCCGGGCACCGTGCCCATGCGCTCGAGCATCACCGGGAAGGGCGTGCCGTCGGCGCTCTGCTGGCCCAGGGTCTCCTCGTACATGATCACGCCCGAGATCGTGGCGCTCATGCCGGGCGCGCTGAACAGCAGGTCGCGGTAGGCGCGGCGGTGCTCCTCGGTGTTCTCCACGCCCACGGACGCGAAGCGCTTGCCGATGGTCCCGGTGCTCTCGTCGGCGGCCAGGATGCCGCGGCCGGGCTGGAGGATCTGCTGGATCGTGCGCTCGAGCTCGTGCTGGGTCGACATGCGGGACTCCCGTCGGAGGGCGGCCAGCCTACGGCAGGGTGCCGCCGCACGGCAGCGCCGGGGCCGACGGTAGGCTTGGGGCATGCCGCCCCTCGCCTTCACGCTGCGGCCCTTCGGGGCGCTCTCGCTGCAGGAACTGCATGACCTCGTGCGCCTGCGCGAGGAGGTGTTCGTGGTCGGGCAGCGCATCACGGCCGAGGCTGAGTTCGATGGGCTGGACCCGCAGGCGCACCACGTGCTCGCCCGGGCGGCGGGGGGCGGGCTGGTGGCCACGGCGCGCCTGTTCCTCGGCTCGGACCCGGTCAAGGTGGGCCGGGTGGCCGTGGCGGTGCCCTTGCAGCGCGGCGGCGTGGGCACGGCGCTGATGGGCTACGTGCACGAGGTGCTGGGCCACCGACCGGCCGTGATGAGCGCGCAGGCCCACCTCGTGGGCTGGTACCGGCGGCTGGGCTGGGTGCCGGAGGGCGACGGCTACGACGAGTGCGGCATCCCGCACCAGCGCCTCGGCAGGCGGGGCTAGTCCTCGTCCTCGGGCGCGGGCGGCGCCGGGGCGGGCACCACGCCCTCGCGCCAGCGGATCTGGGGCCACGGCGGCTGGGCGCGCACGAGGTCGGCGCCCGCTTCCACGGCCGCGGCGTGCTGGTGCCAGGGCTCGAGGTCGCGGGCCAGCAGGTCGAAGCGGATGCGCTCGCCCGAGGCGTCATGCTCCGCCACGCGTGCCCGGGCAGAGCGCATCAGCTTGACGAAGCCGCTGGCATGGAAGCCGCGGTCGGCGTGGAACAGGGCCGCGGCGTACTGGATCAGGCCCTGCAGCCAGTCGCGCCGCACGCCTTCTTCCTCGTTCCACAGCGTCTCCCAGTCCTCGTGGGCCGCGTGGAAGTCGCGCGCGTTCCACAGCGTCACGGCACGGTCGAACAGGGCGTCGGCCTCGGCGGGGTCCATCCCGCGATGGAAGCACGCCGTGACGCGGGTGGCGAGGCCTGCTTGCGGCGCGGTCGTGTCGCGGCCCGGCGCGCCCCTCAGCGGGGCAAGGTGTCGCAGGGCGCTGCCGGACGCGGGTCCAGCAGGCGCGCACGGCCCGTGCTGTAGCCCTGCGCCTGGCTCCACGCGGCCTGCGTGGCGCCGGCCCACAGGCGGTCGCGAGCCCGCTCGACGGCGCGGCAGAAGGGCGGGTCGAAGGGCAGGTCCCGCACCATGCCGTCGGAGGCGGAGGCGAGGTTGCGCAGGCCCTGCGGGTCGGCGCGCAGGTCGTAGGCCTGCTCCACGAGCGTGCCTTGCGCGAGGTCGTAGGTGCCCACGTACTTCCAGTGCGCATTGCGCACGGAGCAGGCGAGGGCATGCGAGCGACCCCCGGTGTCGTGGTGCGTGCGGACCTCCTGGGCCTCCACGGGCAGTCCGGGGCCTGCGTCGCCTGCGAGGCGTGCCAGCCACGAACGGCCCTCGAGGTCGATGGGCAGGGGAGCTCCCAGCCACTCCAGCACGCTGGGGAAGAGGTCGCGCATGCCCACGGAGAAGTGCACCGCGCGTGGCCGGTCGAAGGGCGCCGGGCCTTGCACGACCAATGGCACGCGCAGCACCTCCTCATGGAGCGCCCGTCCATGGTGCAGCATGCCGTGCTCGCCGAGGGCCTCGCCGTGCGTGCCTGCCACGATGAGCAGCGCGCCGTCCAGCAGGCCACGCTGGCGCAAGCCGCCCACGAGCTGCTCCAGCGCAAGGTCCACCTGCGCCAGCCCGGCACGGTAGGCACCCTCCAGCTCACGAGCCATGCGATCGGCTGCGCCCGCATCCGGGTCGGTGGCGAGGCCGTCCCAGAGGTAGCGGGCCACCTCGGCCTCGCGGCGGCCGTGTACCGGGTGCGAGGCCAGCAGGGCGGCCTGCGCGGCGTCGCTTGCCCGCCGCAGCACGAGCTCGCGCACGGGGGCGTCCGCAGCGAGGCGCTCCAGGGCCGCGCGGGCATGCAGGAGGGCGTCGGCGGGCGTCGCCACGGCACGCCCGTAGGGCGCGGCGGCGGCGTCGGCGTGCACCACGAGGAAGCGAGGCTTCCCCGGGGGGCAGGACAGCGCCACGCGGTCGAGTGCCGCCTGCGGCTGGGCCAGCGACACGTTGCGCTCGACATGGGCAAAGCCCGCGGACAGCGCCGTGGACACGCTGGAGGGCAGGTCGCCCATCACGGCGGCCGTGTGGTAGCCAAGCTCCTCGGCCATCACGCGCGCCCATGTCGCCACCCCGGCCAGCGGCGCGCGCGGCGCGTCCACCCCCGTGAGGCCGTGCTCGTCTGGCAGCAGCCCGGTCAGCACGCTGCCCAGCGAGGGCAGCGAGCGCGGCGCACTGGCGCTGGCCTGCGTGAAGCAGGTGCCGGCGCGGGCCAGCCGCGAGAGCCAGGGCATGGCGACCGCCTCGCTCTCGTCGGCATCCACGGCGTCGGCGCGCAACGCGTCCAGCAGCACCACCACGACGTCGGGTGAGGGCCCGGCGCGCCGCGCGCCCGCGTGCGTGCGGACCTCGCGGGCGAGGTGCGGCGCGCGTGCTGCAGGCACCTCGGGCGCGCGCCCGCAGCACGCCAACGCGGCCAGCGCGAGCGTGGCAAGGATCGCGGGCAGGGCGCGCACGTGCAGGAGCACGACTCTGTTCTACGCTTGCGTGCGGCGCGCGTGGCACGCGAAGCACGCGTGCCGAGCGGGCGTGGAAACCTGCTTTCCGCGCGAGGGACAAAGGTCCCGCAGGGGTCAGCGGGCGCTGTCGCAGGCCTGCGCCGCGGGGAACCCTGGCGTGCCTGCCGGGACCCGCTCGCGCAAGCGCGCCCGCGCGCGCTCGCTGGCCTCGCAGGCGGCGCGGTCCGGCGCGCGCGGCTGCTGGGCGCGCGCGGGCAGGAGGTCGGTGCGCTCGTGGGGATCCGCCAGCAGGTCGTAGCAGGACTCCTCGATGCGCTGCGCCATGCGGTCCCACGTGGCCACCCACTTCCAGGTGCCGCTGCGCACCGCGAGGCACTCGGCCTCTGCGAGGCCGCCCGTGTGCAGCGAGGTGCGTCGCACCTCCGACACCACGGGGTGCCCCGCGCCGGGACGGGCCACGACGTCCAGCAGTGACACGCCGTCGAGCGCAGCAGGCACGGGGGCGCCGACGCGCGCGAGCAGGGTGGGCAGCAGGTCGACGATGCCCACGCTGGCCGTGATCGTGGACGGCCGGTTGA
>CAXQZU010000014.1:0-41900 GCA_964228555.1 Planctomycetota bacterium | reverse complement strand
GCCGGCCTCGGCCGAGCCGCTGCGGTGCGCGGGCCGGAACCGGCGGAACTGGGCGTTGGTGACCTCGGTCACCTGCATGTAGCGGGGCCGCGTGAGCGTCACGCGGTGCGCGCTCTCGGTGGCATCGCGGTCCGGCTCGTGGGCGGGCGAGCCCATCGTGAAGCAGCCCGCCGGCAGCAGCACGAAGCGCATGCCGAGGCTGTTCTCGAAGGCCACGGGCACGCCCCAGCGGCGGGCCTCTGCGCGCTGGACCTCCGACACCTGCGCCCAGGCGGGCACGGGCCCCGCGGACCCGGGCAGGGCCTGCACGCGCAGGTCCCCGCGCGCACTGGCTGGCAGCGGCGGGACCCGCCTGCCGCAGGCGGGCAGCAAGGCCAGCAGGCCAAGCAGCATCCAGCCACGGCGCATCAGGCCTCCCGGGCGCAGGAACTGCGACCGGGCGGGCTGCCCGGCCAGCCCCTGCGACGCAGGCCGCGGACGCGGCGAGATGGAGCCCCGGGTGGGATTTGAACCCACGACCCCCGCTTTACGAAAGCGGTGCTCTACCACTGAGCTACCAGGGCGTTCGCGCAGTCCCGGACGCTAGCGCAAGCGCCCAGAGGCCCCAAGAGATGGGTCCTGAGGTGCCCGTCTGGGGCGGTCGCGCGGTGCTAGGATCGGGCGCGGAGCCCCCCATGGCGGTTGCCCCGCGCACGCGCGTCGTATGCCCCCGCTGCGCCTCGCCCGTGACGGGCGACTTCAAGTACTGCCCGTCGTGCGCATGCCGCCTGAAGGCGGGCACGCCCGACCTGCCCGAGCCGCCCCGCTCGCCCCCCTCGCCGTGGACGGTGGCGCTGGGCGTGGGCATGACGGCCTTGCTGGCGGCGTTGGTGATCGTGGGCGTGGTGATCTTCCAGGAGCCCGCGGAGCCGCCGGCCGAGACGCCGCGCATGCTGGCCGCCAAGCGCAGCGCCATCGACCTCACCGTGCTCACGCTGCCCTCGTGCATGGTGACCGTGGGCGAGGGCGTGGCCGACTGGGTGAGCGAGCAGGAAGCCGGGCAGTCCGTGATGCGCGAGCGCTGGGCGCGCCCGCTGAACGTGATGGCCTTCGAGGTGACGCGCCGGCTCTATGCCGAGTACCTCACTGCGCTGGCCGAGCGCGTGCGCGCCGGGCGCGGTCCCGGGCCGGGGCTGGAGCGCATCTGGCACCCCACCAGCGAGGCCGAGCGCGTCTATGCGCAGCGCTACCTGGCCGAGTGGGCCGAGTCTTGGGTGCAGCACGCCGCAGCGCGCGGCATGGGGCGCGCCGAGGCGCTCGAGCCCTTGCTGGCCTACGTGCCGGAGGACCTGCGCACGCCCAGCCTCACCACCAGCGAGCTGGCCCTGCGCGTGCCCTTCCCGTGGCCCGACGACCTGGGCCTGCTGGCGGCGGCGCCGCCGGCGTGGGCGTACCTGAGCACCTTTGGGCTGCTGCTGGCCCTGCCGATGCCCGCCGGCACCGAGCGACTGCCCGTGACAGGCGTGGCGTGGACCGACGCCGCAGCCTTCGCGGCCTGGGCGCGCGAGGAGCTGGGCGGCGGCCTGGCCCTGCGCCTGCCCGTCGAGGGCGAGTGGCAGCGCATCGCCCACAGCGGCCGGCCCCCGCCGCCTCCGGGCGACGAGGAGCGCGTGGGCCGGGCCTGGCCCTGGGGCAACGAGCCGCTGCTGCGGGCCTGCAACAACGCCCAGCTGTGGCCGGACGGGGCCACGCCGCGCCTGCAGCCCGTGGACCTGCGCTACCTCGACGAGGACGACCTGGGCCGTGCCGTGAGCGACGAGACGGACGACGGCGTGGTGGGCATGGCCGGCAACGCGCGCGAGTGGACGCTCACCGACCAGCCGCCGCTCAAGGCCGGCAGCCGCTACTGGGTCCAGTGGCGCGCGCAGGACGAGGCCGGGCAGGGCCGGGCGGCCGTGCGCGGCGGCTCCTACCTGCGCGGCATCTACGAGTGCACCGTGCAGCGCCGCACCGAGGAGCCCAAGGCCGCCCGGCTCGACGACGTGGGCTTCCGGCTGGTGGCCGACGCCGTCCTCTAGGCCGGGCGCCCGCGGGGCCCTCGGCCCCTGCCGGGACGCGGCTCAGGCCCGCCCGCTGCCCCCCTGCATGAACTCCTTGGAGCGCACCCGGATGCTGGGAGCGGGCCTGAGGCGGGCATCGGAGAGCAGGCCGGAGCGCTGGGCCACGACCCGGCGCAGCTTCTTGTCCCAGACCACCTGGACGCACTCGGCCATGTAGGGGCAGTCCGACGTCCGGCAGACGTAGGTCTCGCTCCCGAAGCAGTCCTTCTTCTTCGACATGGCGCGGGCCGTGGCTCCCGGGGTGCAACCCCGCAGACTGTAGGCCTTCACGAGAAGGCCCACAAGGAGACCCGTAGGTCCCCGACCATCCATCGGACGGGCCTCGAGGCCCCTCTAGCAAGCAAGGTGCGAACAGGGGCTAGGCGGGCGGGGCGCTGTTAGGTTCGATTCCGTGTCCACCCCTCGCATCGGCCAGGACCTGGTGTCGATCCCGCGCTTGCGAGCCGCCTTGGGGCGGCAGGAGGCGGGCTTCCGGCGGCGCGTGTTCACCACGTCGGAGTGGGCCGCCTGCGCTTCCCGCGTGGACCGGGACGCAGCCTTGGCCGCGCGCTTCGCGGCCAAGGAGGCTGCCCTCAAGGCGCTGGGAACGGGCTGGGGAGGCGGCGGCGGGCTGCGCGAGGTGGAGGTGTCCGGCGGCGGGCGCACGCCGCCGCGCCTGCTGCTGCATGGGCGCGCAGCCGCACGTGCACGCGAGCTGGGCGTGGTGCTGGAGGTGAGCCTCTCGCACGACGGCGACCTGGCGCTGGCCGTGGTGCTGGCCTGGCCGGTGGACCGGTAGGCCCGTGCGGGCAGTCGTTGGCGCGTTAGGCCGCGCGTAGCGATCGCCGCACCTGCGCCGCGCGGGACTGCCGGCAGGGGGCTCGCTGGGCAGCGGCGCAGGTCACCCAAGGCCGGGCCCTCAAACGAGCGCGGGCCGCGTCGCCCGTGGCGACGCAGCCCGCGAGAGGCCAGCCGGTGAGACCGGTGCTACTCGGCCTTGGTGGCCAGCGGCAGGCGGTGGTCGGCGAAGGCCTTGTTGCGCTGCTCGCCGGTCATGCCCTTGGCGTGGCCCAGCGCGGCCAGCGCCGCCTTCGCCACGTCACCCTCGCCGTTGCTGGCGGCGATCAGGGCGCCGATCTCCTCGGCCGTGCCCTCGTTGGTGGCCAGCACCTTGCCCAGCGAGAAGGCCGCGGCGATCTTGATCTCGTCGCCCTCGCCCTCGGCCAGGATCTTGGCCAGCGCAGCCGCACCACCCACGCGGATGTTGCCCAGGGCCTTGACGGCGGCCAGCTTGAGCTCGGCCGACGAGTCGCTGCCCGTGGCGGCCTCGACCAGCGGGTCGAGCGCCACCTGCAGGTTCCACGAGGCGCAGGTGAAGTCCGTGCGGGCCAGCGCGTCGGCGGCCTTCACGGCCAGCTTGTTGGCGCGCTCGCGGTCGCCACCCAGCTCGACCTGGGCCGCGGCGGCCTCGATCGTCTCGAGGGCGGCCGTGGCCACCACCGGCGTGCCGATGAAGCCCGCGACCTTCTCGCCGTACTTGTCGGCGAAGAACTTCTGCACCACCTCCGCGCTGCTCTCGCGCGTGGCGTCGATGCGGACCAGGATCTTCATGTCGCGCGTGCGGGCATCGGCCAGCAGCTCGTCGATCACGGCCATCGAGGTCAGGTGGCGCTTGCTGGGCACCGTGTTGTCGCTGTCGCCGAGGGCCGAGCCCACGACCACCACGTCCAGCGTGGGCATGGCCTTGGCGCGGGCGAGGCCCGACCAGCCGCTGCCGTCACCGGCCGCCACGAAGCGGCTGTGGCCCAGCTCCAGCACCAGGGCGGTGCGCGTGCTGTCGTTGTCGTCGATCACCAGCACCTGGCGCTGGGCGCGCTCGGAGGCGGCGCGGGCGGCCAGGTCGGCCACCTTCTCGGCGTTGGCGAGGCCCTGCTTCTTGGGGCTCATGATCAGGGCCGCGATCGCGGCGGCGTAGCGCACGCGACGCTCGGGGGCCACGAGGGCGTCACCGATGGGGTGGCCCGAGAGGTCCTGCTTGCCGTAGATGGCGGCCAGCAGGTCGCAGCACTCCACGGCCACGTCCCAGTCCTGCAGCTTGAGCGAGGCGGCCAGCGCGTCGCTGGCGGCCTGGAAGCCCTGGCTGGCAGCCAGTGCCATCGAGCCGGCCAGGGCCTCGGGCACCTCGCGGCCGGCGCTCTTCAGGACCTCGCCCTCGACCTTCTGGGCGAGGATCGAGCGCACCAGCAGCGAGCGGGCGCGGCGGCTGGAGGCGTCCAGCGCCAGCGCGTCGGAGGCACACTCCTCGGCCAGCTGGAAGGGGAACAGGTAGGCCGGCACCGTGTAGCGCACGAGGGCACCGCCCTCCCAGCGCCACATGTTGCGGGTGTTCTCGAAGCCCTCGACCACCGTGGGGTCGTTGGCGTAGAAGCGCAGGCCGGCCTCCACGTAGAGGTCCGAGGCCTTGCCCGACGCCTTCAGCGCAGCCAGGGCCTCCAGCGCGCGCTGCTTGGCAGCCGGGTCGCTGTCGGTCTCGGCCATGCGCGCCAGCGGGGCCGCGGCGCGGCTGTCGCCCGTCTGGCCAAGGATCGCCGCCGCGTAGGCGCGCGTGCGCGCATCGTCGCTGGCCAGCACCTCGGACAGGGGCATCGTGGCGTCCTGGCCCAGGAAGCGCAGGGCCTGCATAGCGTTCACCACCGTGGCGGCATCCGGCGAGGCCAGGTAGCCCACGAGGTAGGGCACGGCCAGCTCGCCGCCACCGCGCAGGTCCATCGCCGCGCGACGGCGCGTGTCGAAGTCGGCGTTCGTGACCGCCTCGTCGCACTTCGCCTTGAGCGCGGCCGCGTCAGCCGCCTGCTCGGCGGCCGAGGGACGGGCCTTGCCCAGCAGGTACTTCATGAGGCGCTCGTGCTCGCCGCGCTGCGCCAGCGCCTTGACCAGCACCTTCTCGTCCACCTCGCGCAGGAGGGCGTAGACCTCCTCGTCGGTGGGGTTGGCCGCGCAGTACTCCTGCAGCTTGGCCAGCGCGTCCTCGAAGCGGTTCTCCTTGTAGGCCTGCACGGCGTCGGTCAGCGACTGACCGTCGGCGTACGCCATGGAGCCGGACGCACCGGCGAGCGCCGTGACGCTGGCCAGAGCGAGGACGAGAGAACGAAGGCGGATTGCCTTCATGAAGGGCCTCCCTTCGAGAACCAGATGGAACACGAGGCGCCCGCCCACGGGCGCCCCGCCTGCCTCAACCTGCCCAGCCCGCCCGGCCCCGGACACCACGTCCGGGAGCCCAGCAGGCCCCTCGCCCACGACCGCTGGGGCCCGGGCGAGAGGCGGAGTCTAGTCTTGGCGCGCGACAGGTGTCAAGAAGGCCCCCGTGAAGGGCCGGTGACGGGGCCAAGACGCGCCCGAGACGAAAGCAGGGACGGCCGCAGCACCCGGGGCCAGAGGCCCATGCCTGGCGGGCCCGCCGCCAGACCGTGCTCGCACGCTGTTCGCGCCTTGTTCGCAGGCCCGGCCCGCCGGAGCCGGCAGCGCGCGGGGCCCGCCCTCTAGGCCGGCCCCACGCCGAACAGCCGCTCCCCCAAGGCCTGCTCCACGGCAGGGCCCCCGCCCGGCAGCAGCACGCCGGGCCCCGTCGCCCGGGGCGCGAGCCAGACGACCTGGCAGGGGTGGCCACCGGAGGCAGCGCCGGCCTGCACCTCGCCCAGCAAGGCCTGCAGGGCCGGGCTCACGCCGGAGGCACCCTCCCACGCGCGCACCGAGGCCATCACGACCACCGTGAGGGCGCCCCCGGCGACGAGGCCTGCCGGGGGACGCTCGCCCTCCTTCACGCGCAGGACGTGCACCGGCACGCCCGCCGCGCGACCGGCCTCGCCGAGCGCCACGCCTCGCATCGCCACCGTGTCGTCGTCCAGCACCAGCACGGCGCGCCGCTCGCGACGCAGGGCCTCGCCGCCGGCCAGCGACAGCGCACGGCGCGCCACGGCGCGGGGTGCGTCGCCGCTCGCCAGCCGCGAGGCACGCGCCAGGGCGCCGGCCTGCCCGATGCGGGCCAGCAGGGCACGCACGCGAGGCAGGGCCCGCTCGGCGTGGGCACGCAGGTGCGCGCCCGGGCCCTCGAGCAGTTCCTCGGCCACGCGCTCGGGCTGCTCGGGATAGAGGAGCAGGTCGCAGCCAGCCTGCAGGGCCGCGCGCGCGCCGAGCGTCTCGCTGCCCATGCCCAGCGCACCCGACATGCCCAGCGCATCGCTGAACAGGCACAAGGCCTCGGGGTCGGGCGCCAGCGCACGCACCCACGCGAGGATGGGAGCCGAGAAGCTGGCGATGGCGCGGCTGGGGTCGAGCGCGGGGTAGGCCACGTGGGCGGTCATCAGCGCCGGGCACACGCCCTCCTGCATGGCGATGCGGAAGGGCAGCATGTCGCGCTGCTCGATGCGCGCCCGCGACTCCTCGACGACCGGCACGGCGTCGTGGCTGTCGGCCAGCGTGCCGCCGTGGCCGGGCACGTGCTTGCCCACCGGGGCCGCGCCGCCGCGCAGCGCCCCGCGGCACCACGCGGCGCCCAGCAGGCCCACCCGCGCGGGATCCCAGCCCAGCGCGCGGTTGCCCACGATGGGGTTGTCAGGCTCGCTGCGCACGTCGAGCACCGGCCCGAACAGAACGTCCACGCCCACGGAGAGGGCCTCGCGGGCCGTGCGCTCGCCGTGGTCGGCGGCTTCCTCCGGGGTGGCAGCCAGCCCGTAGATGCCCAGGTCCGGCAGGTGGGAGAGCCCTCGCACCTGCTGGCCGGCACCCCGCTCCATGTCGCTGGCCACCAGCAGGGGACGGCCGGCGCGCGCACGCAGGTCGGCGAGCAGCGAGCGCACCTGCTCGACCTCGCCACCGAACACGAGGAAGCCGGCCACCCAGGGCTGGCGGGCGCGCTCGCGGGCGCGAGCCGTCTCCTCCGCGGCGTCACGGTCGAGGCGGATGGCGGGGACGATCAGCGGCAGGTCGAGCGGGCGCGGCATGCGCGCGAGCATAGGCCCCGGCGCGACCCGCGCGAGAAGCATGTGCGCGCGCCAGCACAGCCTCGCCCGGCGCGCGGGGCGTGCGTGCGCGCCGCGGGGCCTAGCCGCCCTCGCCCCCGCCATCGCCCTCGCTGCCGGGCGGCTTGACGTCCGGCACGCGCGGCACGAGCGGGTTGCCGCCCTGCGATCCCTGCGCCGGTCCCTCGGGATCCGGCGCCACGTCCGCGGCCGGCGCCGGCAGGGCATCGGGCGTGCCAAGGCTCTTGCCGCTGGCCGCCCCGAACAGCTGCGTCCAGTGCGAGGGCACGCTGCGGCCCGCGCCCATCTCGGTCCAGCCGCGGCCCAGCATGTTGCGGTGGTGCCCGCTGGACCCGAACCAGCCCCAGAAGGCATCGCGCCCCGTCGGCATGCCCCACGCGATGTTCTCGCCCACGCCGCCGCCGTAGCCCTGCCGGCGCGCGCGGTGCCCCGGCGTGAGCAGGTCCGCGAACTGGGCCGGCGCCTCGTGCGCGAAGTAGCCGTTCTGGTTCATGTGGCGGCTGTGCCCGCGCGCGGCGCGCACCAGGCGCTCCTCGATCTTGACGGGCGCCCGGCCCATCATGATCCGGTACTCGTTGACCGCGCGCACGTTGTCCTTCTCCTCGCGACCGGCCGTGGTGTCCACGCGCTCGTTGTAGGCCAGCACCTTGAGCGCGTACTCGCGCGCTCCCGCGGCGCTGCCCGGCGCGAAGGCGGGCATGTCGATGGCGCGGTTGATCGTGTCCTCGAGGTGCTTGAGGTCGGGCTTGTAGCCGTCGATGACACGCACCAGCACGCTGTCGATCTCGGCGATGAGGTCCAGCTGCTGCTGCACCGCGGGCTCCAGGCCCGCGACCACGCGCAGCGGCCGCTCCCAGATGTCGCGCACGGCGGCGACGCGCTTCTCGACCTCGGCCTGCCCCATCTTGCTGGGGTTGGGGTAGGGATAGGCGCGCTCGTCCTCGATCAGCGCCAGTGCGTGCGCCCGGCGCTCCTCCAGCATCTCGTAGAGGCGCTGGCGCACGCGCCCCGACACCAGCGACTTGTCCGTGCCGATGGCCTCGATGAGCGTGGCCCGCCGCCCCACCAGCGCCGCGGCCAGCGGCTGGCGTGCGCTGTCGCCGAGGGCGAGCACCTCCTCGATCACGGCGCGGCGCGCCGCCTCGTCACGGGCGTCGGCCAGGCGCGCGATGCCGCTGCGGATGCGGCCGGCCAGGATCAGCTCGTCTCGCTGCTGCGGCGTGAGGTAGCGGCCCTCGTAGAGCACGTAGCCGCCCGCGGGCACCTCCTCGCCGCGCCAGCGCGCCAGCAGCGTGAAGATGGTGGCCGTGTCGTTGCCGCCCCCGGCAGCCTGCACGAGCATGCGCTCGCAGGCCTCGCGAGCGCCCACCTCGTTGAGCAACGCCGCCACCGCGATCGCATCCGGCCCCTGCGGGGCCATCCGCTCGCACAGCGTCTCGAGGATGTCGCGCTTCATGCTGGCCCAGCGCAGGCGCGTGCTGCCGCCCTGCACGCCCAGCGAGAGGCCCTCGCGGTCGGCCGACACGGGCGCCGCGCTGAGGCGGTCGCTCAGGTCGAAGCGCCCGAAGCGCTTGGGGTCGGCCGTCACGGCCCCCGCCAGTGCGTCGAGCCCGGTGCGCGCCAGCGCCACGTCCGCACGCAGGTCCTGCAGGCGCGCCTTGTCCTCGGCCGGCGCCAGCGCCAGCATCTGGTCGAGCAGGTCCACGGCGCGAGCGAAGGCGCGCTCGCTGTGGGCCTTGACCAGGTCGGCCTCCAGCCTGGGCCAGGCGGCGTCGGCAGGCGCGGGGGCCTGCGCGGTGGCCGACGGCGCGGGCGCCGTGGGCTGCGTGCCGGCCGGCGCCGTCGCGGCGGGCTGCGCGGCGGGCCCGCTGCTGGGCGCGGCGGGCGCCTGCGCGGCCGCGACACGCGCCTCGCGCGCGAGGTCGGCGAGGCGCGCCGCCATGCGCTCGTGCGCCGCCGTGCCCTCGAAGGCCGCGACCGCAGGGCTGAGGATCTCCGCGGCGGCGGCGGCCCCGCGCACGCGCGCGGCGGTGGCGGCGCGCTCCAGCAAGGCCTCGGCGGAGGCCAGCGCCTGCGCATCCACCTCGGCGAGGGCCTGCGCCACCGCCTCCGACATGTCCACGCCCGAGGGCGCGCTGGCGCGCGCCTTGGCCCAGCGTGCGCGCGCCTCGCGGTAGCGGCCCTCGTCGAGCAGCGGGCCGGCCTCGGCGCGCACGCGCGCCACCTCGGCGTCCCGCCAGGCCTGCTGCTCGCGCGCGATGCGGGCCAGCGCCTCCTGCGCCTTGGGCGCGAAGCAGGCACCGTGGCGTTCGAGGAACACGGCCTCGCGGCTGGCGGCCGCGGCGAGGTCGAAGTCCAGCGCCCCCGACACCCAGCCCTCCAGCTCGCCCTGCGCCTGCGTCAGCGCGGCGTTGGCGCTGTCCAGCCAGGTGCTGGCCTGGCGGGCCACATCGCCGGTGCGCACGCGGGCGGTGAGCGCCGCCAGCGCCTCGCGCGCGGCGAGCACGTCGCGCGCCTTGTAGAGCGCCACGGCCTGCTCGAGGTCGCGCTGGGCGCGCTGCGCGGCATCGGCATCGCCACCGCCGCCGCCCGAGAGGCCTGCGAACACCAGCACCACGCCGATGGCCGCCACCAGCAGCACGGCGGCGACCAGCCTGCCCGAGCTGCGCCGCGCCGGTGCCGAGGGACGGGGCGCGACGGCGCGCGGCGCCTGCGCGGCGGGCGGGGTCGCGGCCGGGCCCGCCGGCGGGACTGCGGGCGGCGCGGCGCTCGCGTCCCGGGCCGGCGCCGCAGGCGCAGGACGCGCAGCGGGCACGGCAGCACGCGCCGCCGGCCTCGCTGCGGGCACCGCCGCGGGAGCAGCGGGCGGATCGAAGGTGATGCTGGCCTCGCCCACGGTGATCACGTCGCCCGCCTTGAGCGAGACCTGGCGCACGGGCTGGCCGTTGACGCGCGTGCCGCCCGGGCTGCCTAGGTCCTTGAGGCGCCACGCGCCCGACGGCGTGGGCTCGAGCAGCAGGTGCTCGGCCGCCACCCCGGGGCAGGCCAGCGACAGGTCCACGGTGCTGGCGCTGCCAACCCGCACGGCCGCGGCCGGCAGCGCGGCATCGAAGGCCTGGCCCGAGATGACGATGCGCAGCGAGGGCATGCGCGCATCGTAGCGACACGAGGCCCTGCGTCCCCTTCACCCGGATCCCGTCACGCCCTCCCCCGCCGGCAGGCGCTGGGCTGCAGCCTCTACAACCCGTGCCACGCGCTGGGCACGACCGGCGCATGGATCGCACCCGGCGAAGGGACCCGGCGCGGGCCCGGGTCGCCCCGCCGCGCTGCCACGCACTACATCTTGAACGCCAGCTCCAGGAGCTGGTGCGCCTCGGCGACCTCGATGCCGCCCTCCAGGGTGCCCACCTCGCTGAAGGCGCCGCGGCCGGGCCAGGGCTTGCCGGACTCCCACAGCGCGAAGGGGACGGGGTCGGTGAGGTGGCGCCCCGTCTCGACGCTGATGGCCTCGCCCCCCACCACGAGCAGGCGCGTGCCGGGCAGCCCCTCGAGGTGCTCCACCAGCGGCGTGACCAGCTCGGCGTCCACGCGCTCGAGCGCGCCCACCTTCGCGACGAAGTCGCGCGTGCGGCTGGTGGCGGCCACGCAGTCGACATGGACGACGACGAGGTCGTGCGAGGCCAGCAGTCGGCAGGCCGCGCGCGCCTTGCCCACGAGGTCGGTGCCCGGCAGGCCGGTGGCTCCCTCCACGGTCGCCAGCTCCATGCCCAGCAGGCGCGCGAGGCCGCGCATGCAGGGCTCGGCGCCCACGAAGCCTCCCGAGAGTCCCAGCCGCTCGCGCAACGACACGAGCGGCTGCACCACGCCGGGGCCCCACGGCCACACCAGCGTGGCGGGGTTCTCGCCCAGGTCGCGGCGCAGCTCGTTCACCTCGTGCGCCGCGAACAGCTCGCGGCTGCGGTCGATGAGCTGCAGCAGGTGCCCGATGCCCGTGCCGCGCGGCAACGCCGCGCGCAGGCTGCGCCCCACCACCTCGGTGGGCGGCACGGTCTGGACGCGCACGTCGCGCGCCCCGCGCCACACCATCAGGCCTCGCCCCGCAGGACCCGGGACCAGCAGCAGGTCCTGCGCACGGCACGCCTCCGCCAGCGCATCCAGCAGCAGCACGGCCTCGTCACGGCGGATGTGGCCGGCGCAGGGGTCGTGCAGGGTCTCGCGGTCCGCGGTCACCAGCGACAGGCGGAAGGCCTGGTCCAGCGAGCCCACGGGCACGTCCATCGCCGCCGCATCCATCGTCGCGCCCAGGTCGGCATGCTGGCGCGCGTCCAGGCCCAGCAAGCCCAGCGCGAAGGCGCCTTCCTCCGGCCGCAGCCCCTCGGGCGCGGGCACCACCTGGCCCACGCGCGCCTCCCGGGCGAGGCGATCGAGGCGCGGCGTGGCAGCCGCCTCCAGGGGCGTGCGTCCCCCCAGCTCTGCCACCGGCCGGTCGGCGGCTCCCGCCACCACGAGCAGCACCGTCTTCATGGCACTAGCGCCCGCGGGCGTCCTTGCGGCCGCGCCCGCCCCCGGCCTTGGGCGGGGCCACCGCCGGCGGCGAGGCCGGCGGGGGCGGCGGCGCCTCCTCGCCCGGCAGCAGCAGGTGCGGGAAGGGCTGGCCCTCGACCAGCACGCGCTTGAGCGAGCCACGGAAGGCCGTGACGTAGACCTCGAGGATGGCACCCACGCGCGCGTCGTGCACGTGCCCGCCGTAGGCGATGAACTCGCGCGGGCTCACCACCATGTGCAGGTGCAGGTGCGGCCGCTCGCCGTCGGTGGAGATGCTGCCCGAGAGCGCGGCCACCTCCATGCGCTCCTCGAAGTGGCGCTTGAGGTACTCGTGCGTGGCCGGGTCGAGGCAGCCCAGCGTGATGGCGTCCACCGAGCCCAGCCCCGTGAGCGTGCCCGCCTCGATTCCCTGCTCCTCCACCACGCGGCGCAGCACCCCCAGCACGTCCTCGCCGGGGTCGAGCCGCACGACATGGTGGCCGTCGCCGAAGGCGTGATGGCGCATCGTGGCTCCTCGCGGGGAGCCGGGAGGATACCGCCGCGGCACGACCGCCCGGCGCTCCCACGCGGCGGGTCGAGGCCGGCTCGCCGGCCCGCGGGCCTGCGCGTAGGGTCGGGGGCATGCGCACCACCCTGATCGTCAACCCGGTGGCCGGGCAGGGGAAGGCCGGGCGCCTGGCCGAGGGCCTGCGCGAGGCGCTGGGCGCCGCGGGCGAGGAGGTGCGCGTGCTGTGCACGCAGGCCGCCGGCGAGGCGGCTGCGCTGTGCCGGGGCCTCGCGCCCGGCGACACCGACCGGCTGATCGTGGTGGGCGGCGACGGCACGCTCCGGGAGGTGGTGGGCGCGCGCGACCTGCCGCTGCCGTGGCCGGTGGGCCTCGCGCCCGTGGGCACGGCCAACGTGGTGGCCCGCGAGCTGGGCATGCCGCGCCATGGCAAGGCCCGGCGCGTGGCCGAGGCCTTGCGCCACGCGCAGCCCTGGCGCGTGGGCGTGCTCGAGATCGAGTACGGCGACGGGCGCCGCGAGCGCGCGCTGGCCAACGTCGGCACCGGCCTGGATGCCGAGGTGGTGCGCGCGGTGGCGACGGCCCGCGCACAGCGCGGCGGGCGGGGCGGCTACGGCGTGTGGGTGCGCCCCATCTGGCGCACGCTGGCGCGCTACGCGACGCCGCGCCTGCTCGTGCGCCTGGACGGCGGCGAGCCGCTGCCGGCCGCCGCGCTCGTCGTGCAGGGCGCGCACAGCTACGGAGGCGTGTTCACGCTGGCCCCGGGCGCGCGGATGGATGCCGACACGCTCTGGGTGTCGCGCATCACGCAGGGCGGGCGCTGGCCCCTGCTGCGGCTGCTGGTGCGCGGCCTGCTCGGCCGCGCGCACCGCGACCGCGGCCTGGCCCTGCACGCGGCGCGCGAGGTGCATGTCACCGCCGAGGGCCCGGTGGGCATGCAGGCCGACGGCGACGCGGCCGGCATGCTGCCGGCCACCCTGCGCCTGCGGCCCGGCTGCCTCACGCTGCTGCGGGCCGCGACGCGGTGAACGCCCGGCCCGCGCTCGGCGGGCGCCGCGGCTAGCCCCCCACCGCCTCGCGCACGCGGCGCAGGGTGGCTAGCAGCGGCGCGAGCGTCGGCAGGGCCAGCATGTTGGGCCCGTCGCTGGGTGCGTGGTCGGGGTCCTCGTGCACCTCGAGGAACAGGCCGTCCACGCCCACGGCCACCGCCGCGCGCACCAGCGCCGGGACCTCGGTGCGGTCGCCGCCGCTCTTGCTGCCCAGGCCGCCGGGCCGCTGCACGCTATGCGTGCCGTCGAAGATCACGGGGTGGCCCAGGCGACGCATGGCCGGCAGCGCGCGGAAGTCCACCACGAGGTGGCCGTAGCCGAAGGTCACGCCGCGCTCGGTGAGCAGGATGTCGCGGCAGCCCGAGCCGGCCAGCTTCTCCACGAGCGGCGCCATGTTCTCGGGCGCGAGGAACTGGCCCTTCTTGACGTTCACGGCCTTGCCCGTGCGGGCCGCCGCCACCAGCAGGTCGGTCTGCCGGCACAGGAAGGCCGGCACCTGCAGCACGTCCACCACCTCGCCCACCCGCGCGGCTTGCTCCTCGGTGTGGAAGTCGGTGAGCACGGGCACGCCCACCTTCTTGCGCACCTCGGCCAGCACCTTGAGGCCCGCGGAGAGGCCCGGGCCGCGGAACGAGCGCAGGCTGGTGCGGTTGGCCTTGTCGAAGGAGGACTTGTAGACGAACGAGAAGCCCGCCTCGGCGGCGATGTCCCGCAGGCGCTCGGCGTGGCGCAGGGCGTGCTCGCGTCCCTCGATCACGCAGGGGCCGGCGATCAGCAGCGGCGGCTGGCCCGGGCCCACCGTGAGCGGGCCGATGCGGCAGGGACGCACGCTGCGCGCCGCCGTGCCCGGCGACGGCGCCGGGGCGGGCGCGGCCGTGCGGCGACGGCCGCCCGAGCCGCTGCGCGAGGCGCGGCGCGCGCTCATCGCGCCCCCTTGGCAGCACGCGCGGGGCGCCCCGGCAGCGTGCGACGCGGTGCGTGCGGCTGGTCGAGGCGCACCAGGTCGCGGTAGGACTCGCGGCGACGCACCACCGACCAGCGATCCCCGTCCACCAGCACCTCGGGCGGGCGGCGGCGGTCGTTGTAGTTGCTGGCCATGCTGAAACCGTACGCGCCCGCGCTCATGACGGCCAGCACCTCGCCGCGCCGCACGGGCGGCAGCGGCCGTTCCTGCGCCAGGAAGTCGCCCGACTCGCACACCGGGCCCACCACGTCGGCCTCCGGGAAGGCCGGCACGGTGCCCAGCGGGGGCGGCGGGGGCCCCACCACCGGCCAGATGCGGTGCCAGCCGCCGTAGAGGCTGGGCCGGATCAGGTCGTTCATGCCGGCGTCCACGATCACGAAGCGCTTCTCGCCGCCCTGCTTGTTGAACAGCACGCGCGTGAGCAGCACGCCGGCGTTGCCCACCACCACGCGCCCCGGCTCCAGCACCAGCTTCAGGCCCGTGCCGCGCACGATGGGCCCGATGGCGCGAGCGTACTCCTCCAGCGCCGGCGCGCTCTCGTCCTTGTAGTAGATGCCGAAGCCCCCGCCCATGTCGAGCCAGGCGAGGCTGGGCGCCTGCTTGCGCAGCGCCAGCGCCAGCCGCGCCACCTTCTCGACGGCCGCGCGGTAGGGCGCCGCCGTCGTGATCTGGCTGCCGATGTGGCACTGCACGCCCTTGAGCCGCAGGCTGCGCGAGGCCATCACGCGGCGCGCCAGCGCGGCGCCGCGCTCGATGTCCACGCCGAACTTGGTCTCCTTCTTGCCGGTGGAGATGTAGCGGTGCGTCTTGGGGTCCACGTCGGGGTTGACGCGGATGGCCACGCCCGCACGCTGGCCGCGGCGCGCGGCCACGGCCTCTAGCGCGTCCACCTCCTCCTCGCTCTCCACGTTGAACATGAGGATGCCCTGCTGCAGGGCGAAGGACATCTCGTCGTCGGTCTTGCCCACGCCCGAGAACACCACCTTGCGCGGGTCGGCGCCCACGGCCAGCACGCGCCGCAGCTCGCCTTCCGACACGATGTCGAAGCCCGCGCCGGCCTTGCGGGCCAGCTCGAGGAGGGCGAGGTTGCCGTTGGCCTTGACGGCGTAGCACACCAGCGGGCGCATGCTGGAGAAGGCGGCCCGGATGCGCCGCAGGTGCTCGCGGAAGGTGGCCGCGGAGTACACGTAGGCCGGCGTGCCCACCTGCTGCGCGAGGGCCGCCAGCGGCACCTGCTCGCACCACAGCTGGCCGTCCTTGGCATGGAAATGGTCCACGAGGCGCTCCGGGGGGAGCCCCAAGGGATACCCGCAGCCGCGGGCGGTGCCCCCCGCCGCGCCTCGCGCCCGTCCGGCGCGACGGGCCGGGCCGGCGCGCCGCGGCCTACTCGCGCGGCCGTCGCGCGCTCGGCGTCTCGGGCAGCACGTGCAGGCCGCGCACGCCCAGCCCCTCGAGGTGCGCGCGCAGCTTCTCCAGCGTCTTGGTGTGGATCTGGCACACGCGGCTCTCGGAGATCCCGAGCACCGACCCGATCTCCTTCATGGTGAGGCTCTCCTTGTAGTAGAGCGCCACCACCACCTGCTCGTTCTTCGCGAGCACCTTGGACAGCGACCCGGCCAGGTCACGCGCCACCATGCGCTCGAAGGGCTCCTCGCTGCCCTTGTCCATCAGCACGTCCAGCCGCCGCAGCGTGCGCGAGTCGTCGTCGCGCTCCTCCTGCGGGCTGAGCGTGAACATGCTCGTGAAGTTGGACTCGCGCCGCATGCGCTCGGCCTCGCCCACGGGGATGCCCAGCCGGGCACCCACCTCGTGCGGGCTGGGCTCGCGCCCCAGCTCGCGGCGCAGGGCCGCCAGCGCCTCGTTGTACTGGGTCGCCCGGTTGCGCACGAGCCGCGGCACCCAGTCCTGGCTGCGCAGCTCGTCGAGGATGGCACCACGCACGCGCGTGGCGCAGTACGACTCGAATGGCGTGCCCCGGCGCGTGTCGAAGTTCTCGACCGCGCGCATCAGGCCGATGCCGCCGACGCTGCGCAGGTCGTTGACATCGATGGAGCGCGGCAGGCGCGCCGCGATGCGGCTGGCGATCACGCGCACCAGGTAGAAGTAGGCCGTCACCAGCTCGTTGCGCACCTGCTCGTCACGCGTGGCCGTGTAGCGCTTCCAGAGCTGGTCCAGCTTGCGCTTGCTGGGCTTCGTGCTCTCGCGACCCGCGACGCCAGGCGAGGTGGACGGCGTGGCCCTCACCGGGAGCTCCTGCCGCGCAGCACGGGGGACGGGACCAAGCGCATCGAGGCCTCCTGCGACGCCCCCGCCGACGCCGCTGCCGCGACCGCCCGGGGGCGGTCGATGGCGCGGCCCCGGCCAGGGCTGCCGACCCGCGCGAGGATGGCCTGACGCGCGGGGCGCACCTACGGCCAAGTGGCCACCGACAGTGACACAGCCGCAAGAAATGGCCTTCGCACAGGCCCTACGGCTGGGGTCCGAGTCGCGGCCCGGGGCCAAAAACCACTACCCGTTGTGGTGTAAGGGCTCTTTTCGCACCGCCTGCGGGGGATGTCATGCCCGCGTCACGCGCGCGGGCGGGCTCACGAGAGGCGATCGGGCGGGCTGGCGCAGTGCTTGAGGCCGCCCCAGGGCGGGCGCGGGCCCGTCGCAGGCCGGCCCCGGCGCCCTGCCTCGCTCGCGCGACGCCCGCGCGCGCAGGCCTCCCGGGGGTAGAACCGCGCGGCCCCTCCCGCGCCCGCGGCGGCGAGGGAGGCCCACCCGCCCTGACCGGAGCCCCCGTGAGCGACACCCCTGCCCCGGCCTCGCCTGCCCCGGCCTCGCCCGCCGCCGCGATGGAGAAGATCGTGGCGCTCACCAAGCGCCGCGGCTTCGTCTACCCCTCCTCGGAGATCTACGGCGGGCTGGCGGCCACCTTCGACTACGGCCCGCTGGGCGTCGAGCTCAAGCGCCTGATCAAGGACGACTGGTGGCGCACGAACATCACGGACCGCGATGACATGGTGGGCCTGGACGCCTCCATCCTGATGTCGGCGCGCGTCTGGGAGGTGAGCGGCCACGTGGCGGGCTTCAGCGACCCGCTGGTGGACTGCAAGCGCTGCAAGGGCCGCTTCCGCGCCGACAAGCTGGGCCAGGTGGCCTGCCCGCAGAAGCCCAGCAAGCACCCGGGCGAGTGCGGCGGCGAGCTCACCGAGCCGCGCCCCTTCAACCTGATGTTCAAGACCAAGGCCGGCCCCATCGAGGACGACGCCGCCACCGTCTACCTGCGGCCCGAGACCGCGCAGGGCATCTTCGTCAACTTCAAGAACGTGCTCGACACCGTGCGCGTCAAGCCGCCCTTCGGCATCGGGCAGGTGGGCAAGGCCTTCCGCAACGAGATCGTGACCGGCAACCTGATCTTCCGCATGCGCGAGTTCGAGCAGATGGAGATCGAGTTCTTCTGCCTGCCCGGCTCGGACGACGCCTGGTACGCCGACTGGCGTGCGCGACGGCTCGCGTGGTGGAAGGGCCTGGGCGTGCGGCCCAGCCGCCTGCGCATCCGCGACCAGGAGGCCCGCGAGCTGGCGCACTACGCCAAGGCCTGCGGCGACATCGAGTACCGCTACCCGTGGGGCTGGGAGGAGGTGGAGGGCATCGCCAACCGCACCGACTTCGACCTCAAGGCGCACGCGGCCGGCAGCGGCAAGCCGCTGTCCTGGCGCGACGAGGAGCGCAAGGAGTGGGTCGTGCCCTACGTGATCGAGCCCTCGTGCGGGGTGGACCGCTGCTTCCTGACGGTGCTGTGCGACGCCTACGAGGAGGAGGTGAAGCCCAACGGCGAGAGCCGCACCGTGCTGCACCTGCATCCCCGGCTGGCGCCCGTGCAGGTGGGCGTGTTCCCGCTGGTGAAGAAGGACGGCATGCCCGAGCGCGCCGATGCGCTGCACCGCCGCCTCAAGGCCGTGTTCCGCTCGCAGTACGACGAGGGTGGCACGGTGGGCAAGCGCTACAGCCGCCTCGACGAGGTGGGCACGCCGTGGTGCGTGACGGTGGACAGCCAGACGCTGGTGGACGAGACGGTCACCGTGCGCGACCGCGACACCATGGAGCAGGTGCGCGTGCCCGGCAGCGGCATCGTGGACCACCTCGCGCAGCGCCAGGCCGCGTGGACGCGCAGGGACGACGGCGCGTGAGCTGCCCGACGAGGCGCGCGGCCCTCCTCGTGGCCCTCGCGCTGCTGGGCGGCTGCGCCGGCAGCACGGGCGCCCGGGCCCCGGCGCCCGCGGCGCTGCCGGCGGGCTGGGGGCGCATCGAGCCGCTGCTGGCCCGGGCCGAGGCACTGGCCGCCGCCGGCGACAGCGCCGCGCTGGACGCTGCCTTCCCCGCGCTGGAGCGCGAGGGCGTGAGCGTGCTGGGCGCGGCCATGCCCAACCTGCTGCCGCGGCACGAGGCCGCGCGCTGGCTGGAGGCGCGCGCCACCTTCGGACAGGCGCTGCTGGCCATGGCGCGCGCGCGCGAGCAGGGCCAGGCGGGCGCGCTGGCCGGGCTGGTGGGCCCGCTGGTGGATGCCTGGCAAGGCTGGCGCGCCGTGACCACCGGCGAGCCGCCGCTCAAGCGGCTCTAGCCCGCCGTCGCGCCTGCCCCCGCCGCCGGGCCCGCACCGCCGGCGCCGGCCACGCGCACCCAGGCCAGCCGCAGGTCGGCCAGCACGGCGCCCAGCAGGCGCGCCTCGTGCGCGCTGAGGTTGCCGCGCGTGCGCTCCTCCAGCGAGCCCAGCATGTCGATGGCATGGCGCGCCAGCGCAAGGTCGGTGGCCGTGCGCCCGGTGGAAGGGTCCTCGCGCAGGCCCAGCCCCACCTGCGCCTGGGCCGCCAGGCCGCCCAGCAGCATCTCGAAGGGCGGCGGCAGCGAGGCCGGGGCCGGCGGCGGCGGGCGATCGGCCCCCATCGGCGCTAGCGCGCCTCGTCGCTGCCCCGCGTGAGCGGCAGGGAGGGCTGCGTGGGGTCGGGGGCCGGCACGTCGTCCATGTGCCGCAGGGCCGCGACCACGAAGTCGCGGAACAACGGGTGCGGGCGCGTGGGCTTGCTCTTGAACTCGGGATGGAACTGCACGCCGACCATGAAGGGGTGGTTGCGCACCTCGCAGATCTCCACGAGGTCGCGCTCGGGGTTCACGCCCGAGACCACCAAGCCGGCCTTCTCGAGGCGCTCGCGCAGGGCGTTGTTGAACTCGTAGCGGTGGCGGTGGCGCTCGCTGATCATCTCGTCGCCGTAGGCCAGCCGTGCCAGCGTGCCGGGCCTGAGCACGCAGCGGTAGGCTCCCAGCCGCATGGTGCCGCCCTTGTCGAGGCCGCGCTGGTCGGGCATGAGGTCGATCACGGGGAAGGGCGTCTGGGCGTCGAACTCCGTGCTGTGGGCGCCGGCCATCCCGGCCACGTGCCGCGCGAACTCGATCACCATCACCTGCATCCCCAGGCACAGGCCCAGGTAGGGCAGCCCCCGCTCGCGCGCGTAGCGCACGGCGCTCACCTTGCCCTCGACGCCGCGCCCGCCGAAGCCGCCGGGCACCACGACGCCGTGCACGCCGCGCAGCAGCTCCTCGACGTTCTGGTCGGTGACGTCGTCGGAGAGGATGCGCCGCACGCGCACCTTGGCCTCGGCGGCGAAGCCGCCGTGCGTGATGGCCTCGTAGACGCTCTTGTAGGCATCGGTGAGCTCGATGTACTTGCCCACCAGCGCGATCTCGACCTGCTTGCGCGGGTTGCGGATGCGCTCCAGCAGGGCGTAGTAGCCCTCGATGTGCAGGTCCGTCACCGGCAGGCCCAGCCGCTGCAGCAGCAGGCGGTCCATGCCCTGCTCGGCCAGCATCTGCGGCAGCTCGTAGATGCTGGTGGGGACGTCCTGCTCCTCCACCACGCAGTCGCGGGACACGTTGCAGAACAGCGAGAGCTTGGCCTTGAGGTCCTCGGGCAGCGGCTTCTCGGTGCGGCACACCAGCACGTCGGGCTGCACGCCGATCTCGCGCAGCTTCTGCACCGAGTGCTGGCTGGGCTTGCTCTTGAGCTCGCCGCTGGTGCGCATGTAGGGCACGTAGGTGAGGTGCACCACCATGGCGTCCTGGCGGCCCACGTCGAGGATGAACTGGCGGATGGCCTCGAGGAAGGGCAGGCCCTCGATGTCGCCGGCCGTGCCGCCCAGCTCGCAGATGAGCACGTCGGCGTTCGCGCCACCCCGCTTGATGGCCGCCTTGATCTCGTCGGTGACGTGCGGGATCACCTGCACCGTCTTGCCCAGGTAGTCGCCGCGACGCTCCTTGGCGATGATCGAGCTGTAGATCTTGCCGGTGGTGTAGTTGCTGTCGCGCGTCAGGTGCGCGCCCTGCGTGAAGCGCTCGTAGTGGCCCAGGTCGAGGTCGGTCTCGGCCCCGTCGTCGGTGACGTAGACCTCGCCGTGCTGGTAGGGCGACATCGTGCCCGGGTCCACGTTGAGGTACGGGTCCAGCTTCTGGTGCTGGACCTTGTAGCCATGGCCCTCGAGCAACAGCCCGATGCTGGCGCTGGTGAGCCCCTTGCCCAGGCTCGACACCACGCCACCGGTCACGAAGATGTACTTGGGCACGCCCGCACGCTCCGCCGCTGGCCTGTCCGGACGCGGCGCGCGTCGGGACACACCAGCCTAACCTCGGGGAGGACGGGGCGAGGTTGTACAGGCCGGAAGGGACGCCGCCGGCCCGCCGCCGGCCACGGGCCGGGCGGGGTGGCGGGCGCCACGAGCCGCGCCCAGCCCCGGCGGGCGGCCCGGGCGCCGCGGCCCGCGCCACCGGCCCTGCGCCTAGCGGGCGTGGGGACCCGGGGTCACCCGCGCCAGGAAGCGCTCGTAGTCCTCGCGCGTGTCGATGCCGAAGCCCGGGCCCGAGGCGTCCAGCACGCGCACGCGCCAGCCGTTCTCCAGCGCCCGCAGCTGCTCGAGGCGCTCGGCCACCTCGCGCGGGCTGGGCGGCATGGCCGCGAAGGCCATCAGGCGGTCGCGCCGGAAGGCGTACACCCCCACGTGGTGCAGGACCTCCAGCCCCGCCCGCTCGGCCGGCGTGGGCACGCTGCGACGGAAGTCGGCGGCCAGCCCGTCGGGCCGCCGCAGCGCCTTCACCACCTGGGGCGGGACCATGTCCTGCTCGCGCGCGAAGGCGCAGGCCAGCGTGGCCAGGTCGGCCCCCTGGTCGCCCGAGACGGCCTCGGCCAGGCGCGCGAGGTCGGCCGGGTGGATCAGCGGCTCGTCGCCCTGCAGGTTGACCACGACCGGCTCGGCAAGGCGCTGGGCCGCCTCGGCGCAGCGGTCGGTGCCCGAGGCGTGGTCCTCGCGCGTGCGCATCACCTCGCCGCCGTAGCTGCGCACCGCGGTGTCCACGCGCGCGTCGTCGGTGAGCACCACCACCCGCGGCTTGCCGGGCGCGGCCAGCGCCTGCTCGTGCGTGTGCTGGACGAGGTAGCGACCGGTCTCGCGCAGCAGCATCTTGCCGGGCAGGCGCGTGCTGCCGTAGCGGGCCGGGATGAGGATGGCGTACGGGTGGGCCATGACCTCGGGGCAGGATGCTCCCGCAGTCCGCGCGCGTCCCCGTTTGGCCCGCCCGGGAGGCCCTCGGGCCCGCCACGGCGCGCACCGTCAGCGGCCCAGCCCCCAGGTGTCGTCCACGGGGCGCGGGGCGGCCGGCGACGGGGCCGGGCCCACGGGGGCGGGCGACGCCCGCGGGGCAGCCCGCGGCGCAGCGGGCGGCGCAGCGGGCGGCGTGGGGCCCGCGGCCGGGGTGCCCGGCGACGCGCCGCCGGCCGGCACCTCCTCGCCCAGCACGGCCGCCGCCTCCTCGGGCGTGAGCGTGCGGCTGGGGCTGCGCGAGAGGCGCGCACGCGGGCGCGCAGGCGCGTTGCCGCTGGTCACCACGCTCAGCGAGGGCGCGTTGTTGCGCACGGCGGCCACCGACTGCTTGGCCTGCGAGTAGATGCGCGGGATGTCGCGCGTGGTGGCCTGCAGGCCCTGGCCGCGCATGCTCAGCAGCGTGCGCGTGGCGCCGTCCACCTCGACGGTGACACGCCCGCGCGCATCCTCGCTCGCGAACATCGCCGCCACGCCGTCGGTGGGACGGGCCACCTCGAAGAAGCCGGCCTCGCGCAGGCCACGCACCATCAGGCGCAGGTCCTGCCCCGCCACGACCGCCACCGAGCTGCCGTCGGAGGAGCGCTCCACCGCCGAGCCGGGCGCCTTGCCCTGCGCCGCGGGATGGTCGTCGCTCACGAGGATGATCTTCGAGTCGGCCTGCACGGCCGTGGGCGCCCGGCGCGCAGCCGGCGTGCGCGGGTTGAGGATCTGGTCCCGTTCCACGGCCAGCGCCTCCCACGTGATGCGCACGCCACGCGGCGCCACCGTGGCCAGCTCGGCGCGCGTCGGCGCCGGCAGCGGCGCATCGGCGGCGCGCGGCTCCTGCGGCGCGCTGGGCTGCGCAGCCGGCGGCTGGGGCTCGCCGGCGAGCGGGGCGTCGCTGCCCGTGCCCCGGCCGGGCGTGCGCGGCTCCTCGGGCTCCTGCGGGGCCGGCGCACCCGGCGTGAAGGCCAGCACGCGGCGGCCGCCCCCGAAATTGAAGACCCCGCTGGCAGGCGCGTAGGCCGAGGAACCCCGGATGCGTCCAGCCTTGGGGGCGCTGGCCGCCACGGGCGGGGCCGAGGGCGCGCCCAGGGGCGCGCCGGCCCCGCCACCGAGGCCCTGCGGGCTGCTCGCGCAGCCCGTGGCGAGGCCCGCCAGCAGGCAGAGGCTCGCCGCGCAGGGCAGCACCCGGGGCAGCAGGCGGCGAAGGCGGCGCGGCATCGTCTCCTTGGGGTACCCTTGACCATGGGCCGGGTCAAGGCTGCGACCGCGCATTGACCCTCCTCAGGCGCCGTCCTAGCCTGTTGTCTCCCAAGGAGTTGTGACGATTCCATGACCCGAGCCCTGCGCCTCGCCCACGCCGTCTCCCTGCTCAGTGCCCTGCTGCTGGGGTCCGCCCTGCCGGCGGCCCGGGCCGAGGATGCGCCCACGGCGCCCGGCGCCCCTGCCGCGCCCGCGCAGCCGGCCCGGGGTGCCGACCTGCCGGCGGGCGTGATCGCGCGCATCCACGCCGCCGACGGGACGATGGTGGCCGAGCTCACCGCCGCCAGCCTCGAGGGCGCGCTGGTGCAGCACGTGATGCCCGACCTCAAGGAGGCCGGCAGCGCGCCGCTGACCATCCTGCGCGAGCTGGTGGAGGAGGCGCTGGTGCGCCAGGAGGCCAGCCGGCTGGGCGTGACGGCCACCGACGAGGAGGTGAGCGCCTACGCCGCCCGGCTGGACCGCGAGCTGCGCACGCGCTCGGGCGGCCAGCAGACGCTGGAGGAGAAGCGCAAGCAGCACGGCATGGCGTGGGGCACCTTCCGCGAGTCGCTGCGCACGCAGATCCTCAAGGAGGAGGTGGCGGCGCACGCCGAGTGGCTGGGCCGCCTGCCCGGCGTGCAGAAGCAGCACATCAGCCAGGTGATCGTGGTCGTGACCGAGCTCCACAAGCGCGCCAAGCTCGTGTGGCACGTGCCGGTGGCCGAGATCATGCTGCAGCAGGCCGGCCAGCAGGCACCCACGCCCGACGCGGGCGGCGCGCTCGTCTCGGTCAACGGCGTCCCCATCACGCGCGCCACCTACGGCAAGGCCCTGTTCGACCGCCTGCCCGAGGACGTGCTCAAGGAGGTGGTGGACAAGGAGTGCACCACCAAGCTGCTGCAGGTGGACAGCCTGGCCCTCGACGAGGCCACCATGGAGGACGAGCTGCGGGTGCGCGAGCGCAACTGGCTGGTGCAGCGCACGCTGCAGGCACAGCCCGAGTGGCAGAAGGTCGGCTACGAGGAGTTCCTCGAGGCCAAGCTCAAGCGCACGCGCGCGGAGGTGAAGGCCGACCGCTACTACCGCAGCTTCTACGGGCTGGTGCGCCGCGAGCGCGCGCGCGTCACCGACGAGATGATCGCCCGCGAGTGGGAGCAGAAGCGCGAGGGGTCCTACGGCCCGGCGGTCGTGGTGGACGCCCTGCAGGTGGGCTTCGAGCGCAAGAATGCGCTGCTGGGCGACTCGGGCCGCCGCGACCGCGCGCAAGCGCTGGCGCTGGCGCACGAGGTGCTCACGCAGGTGGCGCGGGGCCAGCCCTTCGACCTCGTGGCCAAGGACATGGCCTCGCGCCAGAAGGATCCGCGCACGGGCGGGCCTGACAGCACGGTGCGCAGCGGCGAGCGCCGCATCACCAACACGCCCATGGACCAGATCCTCTGGCAGGAGGCGGGCAAGCTCAAGGACGGCGAGGTGTCGCCGGCGCCGGTGGAGACGCTCAGCGAGGTGCACCTGCTGCGTCGCAAGCGCCTCGAGCCGGGCAAGGACCTCGCCGCGGTGCGCGAGGTGCTGCGCGAGACGATCGCCGGCCGCAACGCGCAGGAGTACGTGCTGGCCCAGGCCAAGGACCCCCAGCGGGTGCGCCTGCGCCTGCCCATCCGCGCGCCCTAGCCAGCCCGTGGGCGCGCGCCGCCGCTCGCTGCTGCTGGCGGCGCTCGTGGCGCTGGTGGCGGCCACGATGCTGGTGGACCTGCCGCTGCGCGCCGCGGCCGTGGGCCTGCGCGAGCAGCTCGTGGCGCTGGGCCCGTGGGGCCCGCCGCTGTTCGCGCTGGGCTTCGGGCTGCTGGTGGCCTGCCTCGTCCCGGGACTGCCGCTGGGCATGGCCGCCGGCGCGGCCTTCGGCCTGCCGGTGGCGATCCCCACGCTGTACGCCGGCGCCACGCTGGGCTCCGTGATCGCCTTCCTCGTGGCGCGCAGCCGCCTGCGTCCGCGCATCGAGCGCTGGCTGGCACGCCACCCGCGCCTGCTGGCGCTGGACGAGCTGATGGCGACGCGCGGCACCGTGGTGGCCTGCCTGCTGCGCCTCGCGCCGGGCGTGCCCTTCACCCTGCTGAACTACGCGCTGGGGCTCACGCGGCTGCCGCTGCGCGGCTACCTCGTGGCCTCGCTGGCCATGCTCCCGGGCATCGCCATGAACGCCAGCCTGGGCGCCGCGGCCGGCGCGGCGCTGGACGGCGAGCTGCACACCACCACGTACGGCCTGCTGCTCGGCGTGGGCGCGCTGGCGGCCGTGGTGGCCACCGTGTGGCTGGCGCGCGTGGCGCGCGCAGCCCTGCCTGCCGCTGCGCCCACGCGTCAGCGCGAGGCCAGCCAGCCCCGCTCGTAGGCCCACAGGCCGCCCTGCCCCTGCGGCGCCGCGTCCACCGCGGCCTTGACGCCGGCGGCATCGCGTCGCTCCATCGCGGCCCGCGCCGCCGCGCGTGCGCGCAGGGCCGCCTCGACGCCCTCGCCGGAGAGGCCCTGCTGGGCGGCCAGCCAGCGGAACCAGCCCGTGGCCCACTCCTCGCGCGCGATGCCCTGGGCACGGCCCTGCTCCAGCATCTGCTCGAGGAAGTCGCGCATCACGCGCTCCTGCTCCGAGGGACGCGCACGCACGTCCACCACGCGCGCGGGCAGGCCCACGTGCTCGCCGGCCACCTTGTAGAGGCGCAGGTAAGCCTGGCGCACGGCCTCCTTGGCGCGCGTGTCCGACTCGCTGGAGACGAGGCCCACCCACAGCGAGGGCGCCGGCAGGCCTTCCACCTGGTCGGCCACCTGCGCGGCCGTGGAACGCACCTCGAAGTCGCGGTCATGGAACAGGCGCGGCAGCTCGTTGGCGATGGCGGCATCCTTGCCCAGCACCAGCGCCGCCAGCGCGGCGCGGCGCTCCGCGCCCCGCCCGGGCCCGTCGAGCACGGCCCGCACGCGCGGGGCCAGCGGCGTCAGCCACTGCGGGTGGCGCTCGACCAGTCCCAGCACCTTGATGCGCATGTTGCGCTCGAAGTCGGCATCCCCGCCCCTCGCATCGAGCGTGTCGCCGATCATGCCCACCCAGCGCGCATCCTCCAGCGAGCCCGGGCACGACGGCGCGTTGCCGGCCAGCCCCACCGTCATGCGCTCGAGGGCCTCCAGCGTGCGCAGGCGCACGTGCAGCGCGGGATCGGAGGCCGCCAGCGCCAGCACGCGGGGCACGCTCTCGCAGTCGGCCTTGCGCGCCACCGCGTCGGCCGCGGCCACCAGCAGCAGCTCGGCGTCGTCCCGCCCGGCGCCCTCCGCCACGGCGCGATCCAGCAGCGGGCGCACCAGGGGCAGCAGGTCGGGCAGGTCGGCCTGCAGCGCGATGCGCACGGCCTCGTGCCGGCGCTCCATGCGCGCATCGGCCAGCCAGGCGCGCAGCGTGGCCGGCACCTGGAAGGAGGGATCGGGAAGCACCTGCGCCAGGAAGAAGTCCTCGCGCGAGAGCCGGGCCAGCGCCACGGCGCGCGTCCCCATGTCGGCGCTGCGCGCCAGCTCCTCGACCAGCACCAGCCGGTTGCGGTCCATCAGCAGGTCGGCGCACGCCATGCGGGCCCCGAAGCGGTGGGTGACATCGGCCACGGTGTCGCGCAGCACGGCGTCCACCTCGGGGTCGGTGCTGCGGCGCAGCTGGGCACGCGCCTCGGCCTGCGTGCGCATGTCGCGGCTGGAGAGCTGGTTGACCATGTGCCGCAGCCGGAAGGTGTCGAGGAAGAGCATGACGCCCGCGCCCGCCGCCAGCGCGAGCACGATGCCGACCAGCAGGAACCGGCGCCAGGACGCGGGCGCAGGCGACGGGACGGGGGCAGCAGGCTCGCTCACGCGCGGGGCTCCAGGGCTCACGGGCGAGGTATAGGAGTACCGCCCCGCGCAGCGGCTGTCCCTCCCGGCCCGACGGCGGCACGCGGGATGGCCGGGCCCGGGCCCCGAGGCCGCCATCACCCACGCACCCCTCCCGCCCCGACCGCCCGCCGGCCGCACCACCGTGGTGCTGGGGCCCGAGGCCGCGGGCCAGCGCCTCGACAAGGCGCTGGCCGGATGCTTCCCGGGCGAGAGCCGCAACGTGGTGCAGCGCTGGCTGGAGGAGGGCCGCGTGCTGGTGGACGGGCAGGCCCTGCCCGGCAAGTCGAAGGTGGCCGGCGGCGAGCGCATCGAGGTGGACGTGCCGCCGCCGCGACCCACCCACCTCGTGGCCTCGCCGCTGCCCTTGTCCGTGCTGCACGAGGACGAGCACCTCGTGGTGATCGACAAGCCCTCCGGGATGACGGTGCACCCGGGCAACGGGCAGCACGAGGACACGCTGGCCAACGCGCTCGTGGCGCGCTACCGAGGCCTGCCCGAGGCCTCGGGCAGCGACCGGCCCGGGATCGTGCACCGCCTGGACAAGGCCACCAGCGGCGTGCTGGTGGTGGCGCGCAGCGAGGGCGTGCAGCGCGCGCTCTCGGCGCTGTTCGCCGCGCGCGAGGTGCAGAAGGAGTACCTCGCGCTGGTGCACGGCGTGCCGCGCAAGGACGAGGGCTCGATCGAGCTGCCCATCGGTCGCTGCGAGGCGCAGCGCACGAAGATGCGCGTGGACACCGAGGGCGGGCGCCCGGCGCACACCGCCTGGCGCGTGGAGCGGCGCCTGCCGCGCAACGCCCTGCTGCGCTGCATGCCGCGCACGGGGCGCACGCACCAGATCCGCGTGCACCTCATGGCCGTGCAGCACCCCATCGCGGGCGATGCCACCTACGGGCCGCACGGCTGGCCGTGGGAGTCGCTGGTGCCGCGCCTGATGCTGCACGCGCACCGGCTGGCCTTCCGCCACCCGGTCACCGGTGCGGCGCTGTCCTTCGAGGCCCCGGTGCCCGAGGCCTTCGGCGCGACGCTGGCGGCGCTGGCGGACCTGCCCCCGGCCTCGCGCCGGCGCGCGCCCGGCTGAGGGCGGGCAGGGCGCAGGGCTGGGCAGCGCCGCGCTTCCCGGCGAGACTCGCGCCGGCGGCGCAGCCCGCGCCGCAGGAGGCCCCCACCATGGCGCAGCCTGCCGAGGACCCGCAGCTGGAGCGCTGGCGGCGCGAGCGCTACGGCAAGGCCGTCGAGAAGGCGCCCGAGCGGCGTGACTTCACCACCTCCTCGGGCATCCCGCTGGAGCCCTGCTACGCGCCGGTCCCGGCGCCCGAGGGCTGGCCGGGTCGCGTGGGCCTGCCGGGCGAGGCCCCGTTCACGCGCGGCGTGCAGGCCAGCATGTACCGCAGCCGCCTCTGGACGATGCGCCAGTACGCGGGCTTCTCGACGGCCGAGGAGAGCAACCAGCGCTACCGCACCCTGCTGGCGCAGGGCACCACGGGCCTCTCGGTGGCCTTCGACCTGCCCACGCAGGTGGGCTACGACCCGGACGACCCGCTGGCGCTGGGCGAGGTGGGCCGCGTGGGCGTGTCCATCGCGCACCTCGAGGACATGGAGACGCTGCTGGCGGGCATCCCGCTGGAGAAGGTCTCGATCAGCATGACCATCAACAGCACGGCCATCGTGCTGCTGGCCCTGCTGGTGGCCGTCGCGCGTCGCCGCGGCCTGGACCCGGCGGTGCTCACGGGCACCGTGCAGAACGACCTGTTCAAGGAGTTCATCGCGCGCGGCACGCAGCGCCTGCCCGTGCGGCCCTCGCTGCGCGTGGTCACCGACGTGATCGAGCACGCCACGCGCATGCTGCCCTCGTTCAACCCCATCTCCATCTCGGGCTACCACATCCGCGAGGCCGGCTCGACGGCCGTGGAGGAGGTGGCCTTCACGCTGGCCGACGGCGTGGGCTACGTGGAGGCGGCGCGCGAGCGGGGCCTGGACGTGGACGCCTTCGCGCCGCGCCTCTCGTTCTTCTTCAACGCGCACAACAACCTTTTCGAGGAGGTGGCGAAGTTCCGCGCCGCCCGCCGCCTGTGGGGCTCGATCATGCGCGAGCGCTTCGGCGCGCGCGACCCGCGCAGCGGCATGCTGCGCTTCCACACGCAGACCGCGGGCAGCACGCTGCAGTCGCGGCAGGTGGACGTCAACGTGGTGCGCGTGACGCTGCAGGCGCTGGCCGCCGTGCTGGGCGGCACGCAGTCGCTGCACACCAACGGCCGCGACGAGGCGCTGGCGCTGCCCAGCGAGGCCAGCGCCGTGCTGGCGCTGCGCACGCAGCAGGTCATCGCCTACGAGAGCGGGGCGGCCGACGTGGTGGACCCGCTGGGCGGCTGCCCCTACGTCGAGCGGCTCACCGACGAGGTGGAGGCGCGCGCGCGGGCCATCCTCGAGGAGATCGACCGCATGGGCGGCATGCTGGCGGCGGTCGAGGCCGGCTGGCCCCAGCGGCGCATCGAGGCCTCGGCCTACGAGGCGCAACGGCGCATCGAGTCGGCCGAGGATGTCGTGGTGGGCGTCAACCGCTTCGACGACGGCAGCCCGCCGCAGGCCGGCACCTTCCGCGTGGACCCGGCCGTGGAGGGCCGCGCCGTGGAACGCGTGCGCGCGGTGCGCGCCCGGCGCCCTGCAGCGGCCCACCAGGCCGCGCTGGCGCGCCTGGACGCCGATGCAATCTCGGGCGCCAACCTGTTCCCGGCCGTGCTGCAGGCCGTGGAGGCGTGGGCCACGGTGGGCGAGATCATGGGCGTGCTCGAGCGCCGGCTGGGCGAGGGCGGGCCGGCAGCGTGAGCGACGCGGGCGGCCCGTCGCGCGGCGCCCCGCCGGCTGCGGGCGTGACGCCCCGCCTGCAGGTGCTGGCCGCGGCCGCCCTGTTCAGCACGGGCGGCACGGCCATCAAGCTCACGCAGCTCAGCGGCCTGCAGGTGGCCTGCCTGCGCTCGGGCGTGGCGGCCGTGGCCCTGCTGCTGCTCTCGCGCGACGCACGGCGCGGGTGGTCGTGGCGCACGCCGCTCGTGGGCCTCGTGTCCGCGCTCACGCTGGTCCTGTTCGTGAGCGCCAACAAGCTCACGACCGCGGCCAACGCGATCTTCCTGCAGGCCACCGCGCCGCTCTACCTGCTGGTGCTCTCGCCGTGGCTGCTGCGCGAGCGCGTGCGCCTGGCCGACATGGGCTTCCTGGCCGTCATGGGAGCGGGCCTGGCCCTGTTCTTCCTCGGGCAGGAGGACTGCTGCTCGACGGCCACCGACCCCCAGCGCGGCAACCTGCTGGCGGCGGCCAGCGGCTTCACGTGGGCGCTCACCATCGCAGGCCTGCGCTGGCTGGCCCGCGCCGGCACCGCGGGCGCGAGCGAGGCCGGCCGGGCGGGCGGGGCCGCCGTCCCTGCCACCGTGGCCGCCAACGGGCTGGGCTTCCTGCTCTGCGCGCCCTTCGCCTTCCCGCTGGGCAGCGTGCGCGCGCTCGACGTGGGCGTCGTCCTGTTCCTCGGCGTGCTGCAGATCGCGGTGGCCTACCTGTTCCTGACCGCCAGCATGCGCCGCGTGCCCGCGTTCGAGGGGGCCCTGCTGCTGCTGCTGGAGCCCGTGCTCAGCGCCCTGCTGGCCGCCGTGGTGCACGACGAGCAGCCCGGCCCCCATGCGCTGGCCGGCGGCCTGCTGATCGTGGGCGCCACGCTGGCGCAGGCGTGGCACGCCCGGCGCCGGCCCGCCTCGTAGGGCCTGCGCGGCGCGCCCGCGCCAGCCGCCGGGCGTCGCACGGGGGTGCGAGAGTGCGCGCCCGGAGCCCGACCATGCCCGCACCCGCCACGCCCTTCCTCGCCACCACGCGCCGCGGCCGGCCCGGTGACGACCCCATCTTCGCGCTCAACGCCGAGGCCACTGCGCGCAAGGCGCGCGGCGAGGCCGTCATCAACGGCACGCTGGGTGCGCTGCTCGACGACGCCGGCAAGCTGGCCGTGCTGCCGACGGCCGCGCGCGCCGTGCACGAGGTGGCGGCAGGCGAGTGGGCGGCCTACGCCCCCATCGCGGGCACGCCGCCCTTCCTTGCCGCCGCCATCGCCGACGCCTTCCCCACGCGCGCGGCCCTGCGCGAGGCCTCCGTGGCGGTGGCCACGCCCGGCGGCACGGGGGCCCTGCGCCACGCCATCGCCACCTTCCTGGAGCCGCGCCAGCGGCTGCTCACCACCTCGTTCTACTGGGGCCCCTACGCGACGCTGGCCGACGAGAACGAGCGCGGCATCGACACCTTCCCGATGTTCGACGCAGGGGGCCGCTTCCACGTGGCGGGCCTGGACGAGGCGCTGGGCCGCCACCTGGCGACGCAGGGCCGCGCGTTGCTCATCCTCAACGACCCGTGCCAGAACCCCACCGGCTACTCCATGACCGCGCAGGACTGGGAAGGCGTGGCCGGCGTGCTCGAGCGGCATGCTGCGCGCGGGCCCGTGGCCGTGGTGCTGGACGGCGCCTACTGCGCCTACGGCCCCGCCGGCGACCTCGAGCGCCCGGTGGCCGCGCTCGAGCGCCTGGCGGGCCGCCTGCTGCTGCTGGTGGCGTGGACGGCCTCGAAGACCTTCACGCACTACGGCCTGCGCGTGGGCGCACTCGTGGCGCTGGTCCCTGACCGCGCGCAACGCGACGAGGTGGCCGCCGCGCTCACCTTTGCCTGCCGCGGCACGTGGAGCAACTGCAACCGGGGCGGCCTGGTGGCCGTGACGCGACTGCTGGCCGATCCCGCGCTGGCCTCGGCGGTGAAGGCCGAGCGTGGCGGGCTGGTCCGGCTGCTGGCGGGCCGCGTGACCGCCTTCAACACGCACGCGCGCAAGGCCGGGCTGCGCTACCCGGCCTACGACGGCGGCTTCTTCGTCACCGTGCTCACCCCGCGCGCCCGCGAGGCCGGCGAGGCGCTGCGCCAGCGCGGCACCTTCGTGGTGCCGGTGGACGGCGGCCTGCGGCTGGGCATCTGCGCCGTGCCCGAGGCGCAGGTCCCCACGCTGGTCGAGCACCTCGCGGCAGCGCTCTAGCCCCGCAGGCCCTCCCAAAGCGAGCCGCCGGCGATCCCGGTGGCAGCATGGACGCCGTGACGCCCATCACGCTACGCCTGCTGGAGATCTTCCGCATCGGCCTGGGGCCGAGCAGCAGCCACACCGTGGGCCCGATGCGCGCGGCCGCGCGCTTCCGCGAGGGCCTGCTGGCCCGGGGCCTCGCGCCGGCGCGCCTGGAGGTGGACCTCAAGGGCTCGCTGTCCGCCACGGGCCGCGGGCACGGCACGCTGCAGGCGGTGCTGGCCGGCCTGCACGGCTGGGATCCCGAGACCTGCGACGTGGATGCGGTCCACGCCTTGCCGGAGCGCCTGGCTGCCGACCCGCGCGTGCCGCTGGGCGCAGGGCATGTGCACCTGGCGCCCGCCTCGGTGCGCTTCCTCGCGCACGCCGAGGGTCGCGACGAGGGGCTGGCCCACCCGAACACGCTGGTGCTGCGCGCCCGTGACGCGCAGGGCCGCGTGCTGCTGGAGGAACCTTGGTGCAGCGTGGGCGGCGGCTTCGTCTGCCGCCCCGAGTGGGTGACGCGCCCCATCGCGCACCCCGGGCTGCCCGCCCCGAGGCACCCCTTCCACAACGGCGCCACCCTGCTGGAGCAGGCGCGCCGGCACGGCCTGCCCATCGGCGAGGTGGTGCTGGAGAACGAGCGCGCCTGGGGCGCCTCCCCCGAGGAGGTGCACGCGGGCCTGGACCGCGTGTGGGAGGCCATGCGCGCCTGCGTGGCCCGCGGGCTGGAGCGCGAGGGCGTGCTGCCCGGCGGGCTGGGCATGCGCCGGCGCGCACGTGACCTGCTGCGGCGCGTGGACGAGGGCGCCGTGGAGCCCGGCTACGCCGACATCCTGCGCGCGCAGGCCTACGCCTTCGCGGTCAACGAGGAGAACGCGGCCGGCGGTCGCGTGGTGACGGCCCCCACCAATGGCGCGGCCGGCGTCGTGCCCGGCGTGCTGGTGGAGATCGCCGAGCGCTGGAGCCTCTCGCGGCCGCGCATCCACCGCGCGCTGGCCACGGCGGGCGCCGTCGGCATGCTGGTCAAGACCCACGCCAGCATCTCGGGCGCCGAGGTGGGCTGCCAGGGCGAGGTGGGCGCAGCCACCGCGATGGCCGCCGCCATGCTGTGCGAGCTGCTGGGCGGCCGCCCCGAGCAGGTCGAGTACGCCGCGGAGATCGGCATCGAGCACAACCTGGGCCTGACCTGCGATCCGCTCAAGGGCCTGGTGCAGGCGCCGTGCATCGAGAGGAACGCGATGGGCGTGAGCAAGGCGTGGAGCGCCGCGCAGCTGGCGCTGGCCAGCGACGGGCGCCACATCATCAGCCTCGACCGCGTGGTGACCGTCATGCGTCGCACGGGCGAGGACATGCGCCGCGAGTACAAGGAGACCAGCGAGGGCGGCCTGGCGGTGAGCCTGCCGGAGTGTTGAGCCGGCCCTCCGTGCGAGCCGCACCCCCCGCTGGCCTGCCGCCACGGGGGCGCGCTAGGATGGTGCGTGGCTCCGAGGAGGCTCCCCCGATGCGCGTCGCCCGTTCCCCCCGTGCCCTCGCCGCCCTCGCCCTGCTGGCGGCCCTGCTGGCCCCGGCGCCGTGGGGCTGGCGCGCGGCCACGGCCGCACCCGACGTGGCGTCGGGCTCCACGCCGGCGGACGTCAAGGCCTTCGTCGAGATGGTGGCGGCCTACGACGCAGCCGTGCGCGCCAACGACCTCGATCGCCGCGTGATGATGCTGCCGGGCCTGTGCAGCACCGCGGTGGCCACCACCTGGCCCGAGAGCGACCTCGAGGCACGCAAGGCCGTGCTGGCCGCGCGCGCCCGCGTGCGCGTGTTCTGCCAGCGCGCCATCTTCCAGCCCAGCAAGGCGCTCATCCTGGCGGGGATGGAGGGCTACGCGATCCTGGCCACGCCCGGCAGCTCGCAAGACCTCAAGGCCATGGCGCGCAAGCGCGACAACAAGCGCCGTCCGCTGGAGATCCGGCTGGCCGCGCTGGCGGCGTGGGGCGCCATCCACGACCCCGGCACGCACGGCGAGCTGCTGGAGTACGTGCGGCTGCCCTCGGCCGATGCCGAGGCCAAGACACTGGCCATCTCGGCGCTGATGGCCCTGCAGGGCTTCCGGGGCCTCGAGCGCGGCGAGCAGCGCTACGAGGTGATGGGCGAGGTGATCGCGCTGTTCACGCGCCTGCGCGACGAGGCCGGCATCCGCACGGGGATGACCATCACGCCCGTCTCGAAGGACTGGTACGAGACGGTGGAGAAGCCCTTCGTGGAGGTGGTCAACGCCCTGGGCGGGCAGATCTTCGCCTCGTACCACCAGTGCGTGCGCTGGTGGGAGGACAACAAGAAGTCGATCCGCGCCGGGCGCGTGTGGGCCAAGCCGCAGCCTCTGCCGGGGCGGCCCTCCACCCCGGACAGCACGCCCCGCTGACAGGTCCTTGCGACCCTGCTGCGGGGGGACGCAGGCCCCGGGCAGGCCCCTCCCGAGGCCCCGCCGGGGGCCGTGCGCGGCCCCCGGCGGTACAACCTAGGGTGTCGGTCGTGGAGGCTTCCCCCATGCGCTTGCGTGCCCTCGTCTTGCTGGCCCTCTCTGGCCTCCTCGCCTGGGCTCCGGCCCCGGCCGAGCCGGCGCTGGAGCAGGGCGAGTCTGCCCCCGAGTTCGAGGGCAGCGAGTTCGTCAACACCGAGCCCTGCTCCTTCAAGAGCCTGCGCGGGCATGTCGTGCTCGTGGAGGTCTTCCGCACCTGGTGAGGCCCGTGCGCAACCCAGGTGGTCCACCTGGACGAGCTGCACGACAAGTTCGGCACGAAGGGCCTCAAGGTCCTGGCCATCACGAACGAGGCGCGGTCGGCGGTGGACGGCTTCGTGGCCAAGACCAGCGCCCGGCACGGCATCGTGATCGAGGCCACGGACAGCGCCACGGCCTTCGAGATCCGTGGCTTCCCCACCATGTTCCTGCTCGGCCCGGACGGCAAGATCCTGGGCGTCAACCCCAGCGACCAGCAGATCGAGCAGTCGCTCAGCCTCGTGCGCATCCCGCCCGAGCTGCCGCGCACGCTGCTGGCGGTGAGCGGCGCGCTGAAGAAGGAGAAGTACGCCGAGGCCCGCGCCAAGGCACAGGCCGCGCTCGACGGCGGCACCCTCCCCAGCGACGAGGACAAGAAGGCTGCCACGGACATCGTGGCGTGGATCGACTGGCTGGCGCAGGGCGGCCTGGACACGGCCCGCGTGCACGGCGAGAAGGGCCGCTGGTACGAGGCGCGGCTGGCCCTGGAGGACGTGAAGAAGTCCTTCAAGGGCCTGCCGCAGTCGGTGGAAGCCGACACGCAGATCAAGGCCATGCTGGCCGACAAGGCCAAGAAGGACGAGATCTCGGCGTGGGAGCGCCTCGTCAAGGCCAAGCAGGCGCAGCTGGACAAGGACCTCAAGCCCAAGGAGGCCTTGCCGCTGTTCAAGGCCATCGCCAACAAGTACGACGAGACGCGCGCCGGCAAGGCCGCCGCCGAGCTCGTCAAGCAGCTCGAGGCCGCCATCGAGGCCAAGTAGGCCGGGCGGGCCGCGGGCGGGCGCCGGCCCGCCGCCCCCGCATCGCCGGCGGGCGCGGCAGGCCCGGGTCCGGCGTCGCGGCGTGACCGGGCTGGAGCCAGGCCGTCGCAAGGCGCGGTCGGGGCCAGCCTTGGGGCTGCGGCCGGGCCGGGCGGGGCTGCGGGGCCCGTGGCGTACACTCCGCGCCCATGGTGACGCCGCCCGTGCCGCCCTCGATCCCCGCCTCGCCGGGCCGGCTGGGTGCCGTGGGCCCGGTGGACCACCTGGGCATCGCGGTGCGCAGCCTGGCCGAGGGCAAGCGCCTCTACGGCGAGGTGCTGGGCCTGCGCCTGCTGTTCGAGGAGGAGGTCGCCAGCGAGAGGGTGCGCGTGGCGGGCTACGACGGCGGCGGCCTGCGGCTGGAGCTCCTGGAGTCCACCGACCCTGCGGGACCCATCGCCGGCTTCCTCGCCAAGCGTGGGCCCGGCATCCACCACGTCTGCTACCGCGTGGACGACATCCGGGCCACGCTGGCCCAGCTGGCCGCCCGAGGCATCCAGCCCCTGGGCGCCGCGCCCCGCCCGGGTGCCGGCGGCTGCCAGGTCGCCTTCCTGCATCCCAAGGACGCTGGCGGGGTGCTCGTCGAGCTCTCGCAGCACCCCCCCGGAGGCCCCGTGCATGGCCGCTGAGCGTTCGCCCGCCCCCGCCCCCCCGCCGGGAGACCGCCTCGACGATCTGCGCGAGCGTCGCCAGCAGGCCCAGCTGGGCGGCGGGACCGACGCCATCCAGAAGCAGCACGAGCGCGGCAAGCTCACCGCGCGCGAGCGCATCGACCTGTTCATCGACCCGGGCACCTTCGAGGAGCTGGACGCCTTCAAGGTGCATCGCTGCCGCGACTTCGGCATGGACGAGAAGCGCGTGCCCGGCGACGGCGTGGTGGCCGGCTGGGGCCGGGTGGACGGGCGCCTGACGGCCGTCTTCGCGCAGGACTTCACCGTCTTCGGCGGCTCGCTGTCGCAGGCGCATGCCGAGAAGATCTGCAAGGTGCTGGACTTCGCGCTCAAGGTGGGCTGCCCCGTGGTGGGGCTCAACGACTCGGGCGGCGCGCGCATCCAGGAGGGCGTGGCCTCGCTGGGCGGCTACGCCGACATCTTCCTGCGCAACACGCTGGCCTCGGGCGTGGTGCCGCAGCTCTCCGGCGTGATGGGCCCTTGCGCGGGCGGCGCCGTCTACTCGCCGGCCATCACGGACTTCATCGTGATGGTCGAGGGCACGTCCTACATGTTCGTGACGGGCCCCAACGTGGTGAAGACCGTCACGCACGAGGAGGTGAGCAGCGAGGACCTGGGCGGCGCCTCGGCGCACACCGAGCGCTCGGGCGTGGCGCACTTCCGCGCCCCCGACGACACGGCCGCGCTGGGCATGCTCAAGCGACTGCTCTCGTTCCTGCCGCAGAACAACGCCGAGCCGCCGCCCGCCAAGCCCACCTCCGACCCGGCCGGGCGCATGGAGCAGCGGCTGGACACGATCGTGCCCGCCGATCCCAACCGCCCGTACGACATGCGCGAGGTGCTGCGCCTCATCGTGGACGATGGCGACTGGATGGAGGTGCAGCCCCACTACGCCGAGAACATCCTCGTGGGCTTCGCGCGCCTGGGCGGTCGCGTGGTGGGCCTGGTGGCCAACCAGCCCCAGGTGCTGGCCGGCTGCCTCGACACCCACGCCAGCATGAAGTCGGCACGCTTCGTGCGCTTCTGCGATGCCTTCAACATCCCGATCGTGACCTTCGAGGACGTGCCCGGCTTCCTGCCCGGCACCGACCAGGAGTGGAACGGCATCATCAAGCACGGGGCCAAGCTGCTGTACGCCTACTGCGAGGCCACCGTGCCGAAGATCACCGTGATCACGCGCAAGGCCTACGGCGGGGCCTACTGCGTGATGAACAGCAAGCACATCCGCAGCGACCTCAACCTGGCGTGGCCCACGGCGGAGGTGGCCGTGATGGGCAGCAAGGGCGCGGTCGAGATCATCTTCAAGAAGGAGATCGGGCAGGCCGACGACCCGGGGGCCGCGCAGGCGCGCATGGAGGCGGAGTACCGCGAGCGCTTCGCCACGCCGTGGGCGGCCGCGGCGCTGGGCTACGTGGACGACGTGATCGAGCCGCGCGCCACGCGCGCCCGCCTGATCAGCGCACTGGCGGCGCTGGAGACCAAGCGCGACCGCAACCCGCCGCGCAAGCACGGGAACATCCCGCTGTGAGCGTGCCCGCCACTCCCCCCGCCGCGTCCCCCGCCTCACGCCCCATCCGCAAGGTGCTGGTGGCCAACCGCGGCGAGATCGCGGTGCGCATCATCCGCGCGGCCCACGAGGCCGGCCTGCGCACCGTGGCGGTGTACTCCGATGCCGACCGGACGGCCCTGCACGTGCGCGCAGCCCACGAGGCCGTGCGGCTGGGCCCGCCGCCGCCTCGCGAGAGCTACCTCTCCATCCCGGCGGTGCTGGCGGCGGCGCGCGAGAGCGGCGCCGACGCCATCCACCCCGGCTACGGCTTCCTGTCCGAGAACAGCGACTTCGCCACGGCCGTGGAGGCCGCGGGGCTGGTGTTCGTGGGCCCGCCGGCCTCGGCCATGGAGGCCATGGGCGACAAGGTGCCCGCCCGGCGCGCCGTCTCGGCCCAGGGCGTGCCCATCGTGCCGGGTGCCGAGGTGCCGGACGCCGGCGACAGCGCCGCCGTCGAGGCCGCCGCCGCCCGCGTGGGCTTCCCGCTGCTGGTGAAGGCCTCGGCCGGCGGTGGCGGCAAGGGCATGCGCAAGGTGCTGCGCATGGAGGACCTCGCGGAAGCCGTCAAGCGCGCCTCCTCCGAGGCGGTGACGGCCTTCGGCGACGGCACCGTGTTCCTCGAGCGCTACGTGACCAAGCCGCGCCACGTGGAGATCCAGGTGCTGGCCGACGGGCACGGCCACGTGGTGGCGCTGGGCGAGCGCGAGTGCTCCGTGCAGCGCCGCCACCAGAAGGTGATCGAGGAGTCGCCCTCCTGCGTGGTGACGCCCGCGCTGCGCGCCAAGATGGAGCAGGCAGCCTGCACCGTGGCGCGCAGCTGCGGCTACCGCAGCGCGGGCACGGTGGAGTTCCTCGTCGGCGGCGACGGCAGCTTCTACTTCCTGGAGATGAACACGCGCATCCAGGTGGAGCACCCGATCACGGAGGAGCGCTTCGGCGTGGACCTCGTGGGCGAGCAGCTGAGGATCGCGCAGGGCCTGCCCATCTCCTTCGGCAGCCGCGTGCCGGCGCCGGAAGGCCACGCCATCGAGGCGCGCATCTGCGCCGAGGATGCCGACGACGGCTTCCTGCCCTCCACGGGAACGCTGGGCGCGGTGCAGCTGCCGGGCGGGCCCGGCGTGCGCTGCGACGGCCACGTGTACGCGGGCCAGCAGGTGACGCTGCACTACGACAACCTGCTGCTGAAGCTGGTGGTGCACGCCGCCGACCGTGCCACGGCCATCCGGCGCCTCAAGCGCGCACTGCACGAGGTGCGCCTGCCGGGCGTGACCACGAACCTGCCCTTGCTGCTGCGCACGCTGGCCGACCCACGCTTCCTCGCAGGCGACTACGACACCAGCATCCTCGAGGGCAGCGCGCCGCCGGCGCCCTCGGCCGACGACATCGTCCCGGTGGTGGCCGCGGCCCTGGCCATGCAGCGGCGCGCGCCCGTGGCGGCACCCACGCCGCCGCCGGGCCAGCAGGCCGGGGGCGGCATGCCGCCGTGGGTGCGCGCGGGCCGCGCAGGCTGGGGGCAGGCGTGAAGTACTTCGTCGAGTGGGCCGGTCGCACGCGCGAGGTGGAGATCCGCCAGGTGGACGGGCGCACGCACGTGCTGGTGGACGGCGCGGCGCACGTGGCCGACATCGCCCACGCGGGCAGCGACGGGCTGCTCTCGCTGGTGCTCGACGGCGCCTCGTGGACCATCGCCACGCGTTTCGAGGAGGGCCACGCCGTGCTCTCCTTCCACGACCGCGAGGTGCGCCTGCGCATCGAGGACGAGCGCACGCGAGCGGCGCGGCTGGCCACGGGCGGGGCCCGTCAGGCCAGCGGCCGGGCCGAGGTGAAGAGCGTGATGCCGGGCGTGGTGAAGGAACTGCGCGTGCGGCCGGGCGATGCCGTGGCGGCCGGCGAGGCCCTGCTGATCCTCGAGGCCATGAAGATGGAGAACGAGATCCGCGCGCCGCACGAGGGCGTGGTGGAGGCCGTGCACGTCAAGGCAGGCACCGCCGTGGAGAAGGGCGCCCGCCTCGTCACGGTGGGGCCGAAGCCCTGAGCGCAACCGGCAGGCGCTGCGGGGCCCGGCGCACCACCGCCGCGCCACGCGGGGCGACCCGGGCCCTCTCGGCTCGCCCGGCGTAGGATGGGCCGTGCGTGCGACGCGGCCCCGGCGCCTGCCGGGCCAGCCCGCCGCCTTCACGGAGGAGGCTCGATGACAAGCCTGCGATGGCTGGTACTGGCCCTGCTGGTGCTCGTGCTGGGAGCCCAGCCCGGCTGCGGCTGGGGCGGCCGTGACGCGACCACCGATCCGGGCGATGGCGCGCCCCCCACTCCGCCCAACACGGGCATCACCGGCTGCGGCGCGGGCGGCACGCCCAGCCACGTGCCCACCGGCACGTACCCGTCGATGACGGAGATCGCCAGCGTGCCCGAGGCCTCGGCCCTCGCCTACCGGGCGGGCCTGCTCTACGTGGGCTCGGGCAACGCGATCTACGCCCTCCAGCGCGCGGACGCGTGGAACGCGCTCACCTACCTCGTCCTCGACGCAAGCGACCGGGTGGCGGCGCTGCACGTGTACGGCAACCGGCTCTTCTGCGCGCTCAGGCACATCACCTCGCCTGCGCAAGGTCGCGTGGTCTCGATCGACCTGGACGCGCAGGTGCCCGTGGCCGTGGACGTCGTGACCGGCCTGACGGACCCTCGTGCGCTGCTGGCTCTCGACGGCTACCTGTACGTGGCCGTTGCGGACGCCATCCGGGCCTACGTGCTGGCCGATCCGTCGATCGTGTACACCATCGCGGACACCAGCCTGCTGGTGGACGGCGTTCAGGCCGTGGACCAGCCCAGCGGGCTCGACACCGACGGCATCTCGCTGTTCTGGTGCAACGGCGGCACGAGCGACACGGTCTATGCCGTGGGCTTCGACGGCACGGGTGGGCGTGCGCTGGCGACCTTGCCTGCCGGCGTGCAGGGCGACCTCGTGATCTATGGGCAGCACGCCTACGTGTGCCAGGACGGGTCGTCGCAGGTGCACCGCATCCACCTGGGCACGGGACTGACGCAGGTGGTCCATGCGGGCGCACCGTTCACCCCGGGACGGCTGGCCTTCGTGAACAACAGCCTATTCGCCTCCAGCCCGGTCGAGGGCAAGGTCTACCAGCGTGCGGTCTCGGCCCTGTTCGGCGCCCTCGCACAGGCCGATTACGCGCCCGCCACGGACACCACGACCTACACGCTGCAGGGCAGCTTCACGGTGAACAACAACTGGGACGAGGTGGGCCTCCAGTCCGGCAAGGTGGTGCTCGACGGCAACAGCAGGACCATCACCATCCTGGCCCTCAACACGGACACGCTGTTCTTCGGGGGCGGTCCCTCCAGCGCCCAGCGGCTGGAGATCAAGAACCTCTCCATCTGCGCCACCTCGGACGTGCTCTGCGCCCTGCTCAGGGCCTCAGGCTACGTGAGGCTGGCGAACGTGCACCTGCGGCTGGCCGGCAGCATCCTCGACGGGGGCGGCGGCCTCGCCTACGGCCGCGCCGCGCGCGAGGTCCCCGGCCTGCTCGCGTACACGCCGCCCGACATGGAGGTGGCCGGCTGCTCGGCGGCCGTGAGCGGCAAGGTCGGCTACGCTGCCGGCCCCCTGCTCGGGTTGTTCAACGGGTGCCGCGCCGCCCTCGCCGACTCGTTCACGATGGTGCTGGAGAGCAACCCTGACACCGCGCTCTCCTCGAACGCCACGCTGGACCAGGGTGCCGGCGCCTTCGTGGGCAGTGGCGTAGGGATGTCCGGCGGGGCAACCCTCACCCGCTGCTACTGCCTGTTCAGCGGCAGCATGACGTTCAGCTCCGGCCTGCTCGCGGGCAAGTACCTGGGCTCGGACGCCGCCCTCGTGCTGGACAGGGTCTACGTGATCAGCAGCGTGCAGGGCGTGGTCCAGCCCGGCGACCCCTCCGACACGCGCCAGCGTGCCTACGCCCTTGGCTTCTTCGATGCCTCACCCCCCTCGTCGATCACGGCCACGGACGTCAACTTCCTCGACCTCGAGTCCGCAGGACTGCCCATCTACGGCACCGACACCGCCTTGGTGTCCAGCGTGGCGGGCTTCACGACCCACACCAGCTTCGCATCCTTCGA
>CAXQZU010000013.1:0-9261 GCA_964228555.1 Planctomycetota bacterium | reverse complement strand
CCCCGCCCCCCGGCACCCAACGCCCCCGCCACCTTCCCCATCCCCGAGCGTGCTCTCGACACCCTCCCCAGGCCCCCAGGCGTGCCTACGGCCTCACACTGCTCCCAGCCGCCGCTGCCACCCATGCCGGGCCATCGCAAGATTGCGACGAGCCGCGGTTCCCTGTGTCTCCACCATCACGCAAACGCGCCTGGCTTCACGCATCGGTCTTGGCGACGTGTTGACCAGCCGTCAAGAAGTCGCGGTGCAGTCCTTTCCTCCTGCGCCGCCAGAACATACGCCAAGGAACGGCGCTGTCAATAGGTCAACGGACCACCGTGATTGCCTCTCGGGTGGCCCCGCATTCTCGCGCCATGCTCGCGGCTGCGCATCTCGTGGTCCTCCAGGCCGGCTCCCTCGACGTGTCGTCGCTCGCGCCGGGGTTGCCCTCGCGACGGGGCGCAGCCGGCCTGCCCAAGCGCCGGCCTGCATCCCGCACACGTCGACAAGCTGAGCCTGGACGCTGGTAGCCCCGGTGGGACTTGAACCCACAACGCCGTGAGGCAGCGGATTTTGAGCCCGCCGTGTCTGCCATTCCACCACGGGGCCGCCGTGAACGTTTCGCGGTTGCGTTGCGTGCCGGGCCAGCCCGGGATGCAGCAACTGCCCGCGAAAGCGCTATCGAGCCGGCTTCCACCGCCGGCACGCAGCACCTTGATTCCCTTGGCCTCGATTGTCAAGCAAGTTGGGGCCGGCACCATGCGGCCCGACAGCGCGGCCTGACAGCCGGTCTCGGCGCTCGCCCCCATTACACGGGCAAGCCCGTCGCAACATTGCGCCGCTCGCCAGACCCTGCCCCGCCGCGCGGCCGCCCTTGGGCAGGACCACAGCGCGCCCAGCCCACTGCGCAACCTGCCTCGGCGGGCTGGCCGCACCGACCGGCTGGCGGCCCAGGGCCCCACCCCAAGCGCCTGACCCCATGCGGCCGCCCGCCGACCCAGCACGGCCACGGCCGGCGCAACCGACGGGGGGCAGGGCCCAAGGCGGATGGGACACCCAGCCGCCGCCCCGGCATGGGCCGGGGGGCAGGCACGCACGCACGCCTAGCTGGCGGGCAGGTCCTTCTCCGAGCGCAGGATCTTGCCCACGAGGCCGTAGGCGAGGGCCTCCTCGGGCGCCATCCAGAAGTCGCGGTGCATGTCCTTCTCGATCTTGTCGAGGGGCTGCCCGGTCTCGCGGGCGAAGAGCTCGTTGGCCTTCTTGCGCAGGCGCAGGATCTCCTTGGCGCTGATGGCGATGTCGGAGGCCGTGCCGCGCGCACCGCCGCTGGGCTGGTGGAGCATCACGCGGGTGTGGGGCAGGATGAAGCGGCGCTCCTTGGGCGGCGCCACCATCACGATCGTGGCCGCGCTGGCCGCCAGGCCCGTGCAGATGGTGAAGACCGGGGCGCTGATGAAGCGCACCATGTCGAAGATGGCGAAGCCGTCGTCGGCCAGGCCGCCGGGGCTGTTGATGAGCAGGCGGATGGGCTTGGTCTTGCTCATCTGGTCCAGCAGCACCAGTTGCTGGATCACCTCGCGCGTGAGCTTGGGCTCGATGCCGCCGAACAGCATGACCGTGCGCGCCTTGAGCAGGGTGTGCTGGGGCGTGTCCTTCTTCTTCTTGTCGGTGCTGTCCGTGTCGGCCATGCGGTCCTCCGTGGACGGGCCACCCTAGCCTCCCGGCGGGCCCGGTGCCCGTTTGGGACCCCGTGCGCCCGGCCGACGCGCAGGGCCGGATGGCACGGAGCCCATCCGGGGCCGCGGCCGCCCGCCGGTAGGCTCTCCGCATGGCAACGCCTGCCCCTGCTCCCGGCCCCGCGCGCGACGCGGGGCACGGCGCCCCGGCTGGGGCCGGCACGCCCCTCGTCGTGGCAGCGGGGCCGCAGGCGCCCGGCGTGGCAGCGGTGCTGGAGCGGCTCGCCCGGCAGCCCGCGCCGGTGCTGCTGGTGGAAGGTGGACTGGCGTGGCTCGCCCAGCCCGAGGCCCTGGCACGCCTCGCGGCGGTGGCCGAGGCACTGGCCGTGTGCAGCCAGGCCGCGCGCGAGGCCGGGCTGGACGCGTCCCGCACCCCCGCGGGGGTGCGCTGGACCAGCGTGGCCACCTGGATGGCCACGCTGGGCAGCCGCCCCGTGGCGTGGCTGGCACCATGAGCACGAGCGACGGCACCCTCGTGCTGGGGCTGTGGCTGGACCCGGCGCCCGCTGCGCACGCCCGGCGCGCCTTCCTGCGCACGCTGGTGGCCGCCAAGGCATGCGGCCGCCGGGCAAGCGTGCTGGACCTGCGCCCCGCGGCCGCGCGGGACGCCGTGCCGCTGGACGCCGAGGAGCAGCGCTGGCTCGAGGCGCTGGACGAGGCGCCGGCGCCGGGGATCGACGCGCTGCGCGAGGCGGGCTCGCTGCTCGTGCTCGCGCCCGCAGGCCGGCCGGCGCAGCCCGCCTGGCTGGAGGTCGGGGACGCATGGCTGGCCCGCACGCCGTGGCCGCAGGCGCTGCGCGCGCTGGGCGAGGCGGGGCAGGCGGGGCGCGTGCCGTCCCGTGGGACCGGCACGCGCCCCTGAGAGGACACCGGCGAGCGGGGCTCGCCGGTGGATCTCCCGGGGTGCTCGCGCCCTCGGGCAGGCAGGGCGATGCGGGCGCCTCGCGGGAGAACGGGTTCGCAGGGACCCACCGGCTTGCGCCGGCGCCTCCCTTGTCGGCCATCGCCTCGCCGCGCTTGAGCCGGGCTAGCCGCGGGCCGTCGGGTCGGCCTCGCCGGCCTGCTCGAAGCCGCGCGCCCGCAGCCGGCAGGCATCGCAACGCCCGCACGGGCCGGCCTCGTGCCCGCCCGCGGTGGCGGGCAGCGGGTCGTAGCAGCTCAGCGTCAGGTGCCACGGCACGCCCAGGGCCTTGCCACGGCGCACGATGTCGGCCTTGGTGTCGGCCAGCAGCGGCGCCAGCACCTCCAGCGGCCACCCCTCGGCGCCCCGTCGCGTGCCCTCGCGCGCCACGCTGCGCATGGCCTGCAGGAAGCCGGGCCGGCAGTCGGGGTACCCGGAACAGTCCAGCGCGTTGATGCCGATCACCACGGCATCGGCCTCGAGCACGTCGGCGGCGGCCAGCGCCAGGCCCAGCAGCACCGTGTTGCGCGCCGGCACGTAGGTGCTGGGGATGCCCTGCCCGATCTGCGCGTCGCTGCGGTCCTTGGGCACGGGCTCGGAGGTGGTGAGCGCGCTGCCGCCCAGCGCAGCGAGGTCCACCGTCACGACCCGGAAGGAGGCCAGCCCCAGCGCGGCGGCGATGCGTCGCGCCAGGCCAAGCTCCACGCGGTGGCGCTGGCCATAGTCCACCGCGAGGGCGTGCACCTCGTAGCCCTGCGACCGCGCCCAGGCTGCGGCCGTGGCCGAGTCGAGGCCTCCGGAGAGCAGGACGACGGCCTTGCGCATGGCCCGACCGTACCGCCGCGCAGCACCGGGGCGAAGCGGGCCGTGGCCGCCCTAGCGCACCGGGGCGGACGCGCCGGCGCGCGCCGGCGTGCCGGCGAGCGGGTCCCCGAGGGCCAGCCTCGCGCCCAGCAGCGCGGCCAGGCACGCCAGCAGCACGCACGCGAAGCAGAACAGGAAGGGACGCGGCGAGGGGCGCATGCGAGGCCTCCGGGAGACGACCGTGGAGGCTAGCGCGGGGGCCGGCCGCCGCCCGCCCGCGCCCGCCTCCGTCCCCCACCCCCACCGGCTCGGCCCGGCTCAGCCCAGGTAGGCGGCCTTCACCTGCGGGTGGTCGCGCAGGCCCGCGGCCGGGCCCTCCAGCACGATGCGCCCCGTCTCCAGCACGTAGGCGCGGTGGGCAATGCCCAGCGCCGCGTAGGCGTTCTGCTCCACCAGCAGGATGGCCGTGCCCAGCTCGCGGTTGATGCGCACCACCTCGCGGAAGATCTCCTGCACCAGCAGCGGGGCGATGCCCAGGCTGGGCTCGTCGAGCAGCAGCAGGCGCGGCCGGCTCATCAGCGCCCGCGCGATGGCCAGCATCTGCTGCTCGCCCCCCGAGAGCGTGCCCGCGGCCTGGGCCTCACGCTCCCGCAGCCGCGGGAAGAGGGTGAAGGCTCGCTCCAGCGACTCGGCCACCTCGTGCCGGTCGCGGCGCAGGTAGCTGCCCATCTCGAGGTTCTCGCGCACGCTCAGGCGCGTGAACACGCGCCGGCCCTCGGGCGAGTGCGCCACGCCCAGCGCCACGATGCGGTCGGCCGGCAGGCCCAGCAGCGAGCGTCCCTCGAGGGCGATGGTGCCCGAGCGCACCGGCACCAGCCCGGAGATGGCGCGCAGCGTGGTGCTCTTGCCGGCGCCGTTGCTGCCCACCAGGGTCACGATCTCGCCCTCGCGCACCTCCAGGCTCACGCCCGCCAGCGCACGCACGGCCCCGTAGGCCACCTCCAGCCCGTCTACCCGCAGCATCAGGCGCTCCCCAGGTAGGCGGCCACCACGCGCGGGTCGCGCCGCACCTCGTCGGGCGTGCCCTGCCCGATGAGCTCGCCGTGGTCGAGCACCACGATGCGCTCGCAGATGCCCATCACGAAGCGCATGTCGTGCTCGATGACCAGCACCGTGAGGCCATGGTCGCGGCGCAGGCCCTGCACGACCTGCATCAGGTCGGTCTTCTCGCTGGGCGTCATGCCGGCGGCCGGCTCGTCGAGCAGCAGCAGCCGCGGCTCCAGCGCCAGCGCGCGGGCGATCTCCAGCTTGCGCTGCGGGCCGTAGGGAAGGTCGCCCGCGCGCAGCGCGGCCAGCGAGGCCACGCCCAGGCGCTCCAGCAGCTCGTCGGCGCGCGCCCCCACCTCGGCCTCGACGCGCCGGTGGCGTGGCGTGCGCAGGAGGCCGTCCAGCCAGCCGGCCTGCGCGGCCGCACGGCATACCGTGCGCACGTTGTCGCGCACCGTCATGTCCTTCCACAGGCGGATGTTCTGGAAGGTGCGCGCCATGCCGAGGCGCGCGCGCTGCCAGTCGCGCAGGCCCGTGACGTCCTCGCCCTGCCACAGCACGCGCCCCTCGGTCACGGTGTCGGCCCCGGTGATGAGGTTGAAGCAGGTGGTCTTGCCCGCGCCATTGGGGCCGATCAGGCCCACCAGCTCGCCGGCCTGCAACGCGATGCTGACGCCCTGCACGGCGGTGAGGCCGCCGTAGCGCTTGGTCACGCCCTCGATGGCGAACAGCGGCGTGCTCATGCGCCCGCCCCCGTGCCGCGCCCGGTCCGCCGCGTGCGCCACGAGCGCAGCAGGTCGTTGAGCTCGCGCGTGCCCAGCAGGCCGTGCGGCCGGAAGATCATCAGCAGCACCAGCACCAGCGCGTAGATCACGCTCCACCACTCGGCCAGCCAGGTCCACGAGGCCGGCAGCGGCGGCACGCCGGCCGGCAGCATGTCCTGCCCGGCCAGCTGCAGCACCTGCTCCACGTACAGCAGCACGAAGGCCGCCAGGATGCAGCCCGAGATGCTGCCGAGGCCTCCGAGCACCACGACCAGCAGCATCTTCACCATCTCGAGGAAGGTGAACTCCTGCGGCGCGATCGTCCCCTGGTAGTGCGCGTAGAGCGCGCCGGCCAGGCCCGCCAGCGCCGCGCCGACCACGAAGGGCGCCACCTTGCTGCGCGTGGGGTCCACGCCCAGCAGGCCGGCGGCCACCTCGTCCTGCGCCACGGCCAGCATGGTGCGGCCGCGCGCCGAGGTGACGAGGTTGCGCACCAGCCACGCCACGAGCACCACGGCCACCACCATCAACCCCGCCCAGCCGGCCTGGAACAGGCCCTTGGTCTCGGGCGTCTTCTCGAGCAGCACGCGCGGCACCGTCAGCCCGATGTTGGCGCCCAGCAGGCCCTCGGGCAGGTTCTGGATCGTGATGCGCAGGATCTCGCCGAAGCCCAGCGTGGCCACCGCCAGGTAGTCGCCCTTGAGGCGCAGGCAGGGCACGCCGATGAGCAGTCCGCCCAGCGCCGCCACGCCCACGGCCAGCACCACGCTCGCGAGGAACAGCAGCGGCCCGGGCATGCTGCCCGCCGCGTGGTGCACCAGCGACCCGGCCGCATAGGCCCCCAGCGCCCAGAAGCCGTGATGGCCCAGGCTGAACATGCGCCCGTAGCCGTTGATGAGGTTGAGCGAGAGGCCCAGCAGGGCGTACATCCCCACCATCACGAGCAGGTGCGTCCACCACAGGCCGGTGGGCCCCAGCGAGAGGCCCAGCACCAGCGTCGAGGGCAAGGCGTCGCTGCCCATCAGACCTTCTCCCGCAGCGGCTTGCCCAGCAAGCCGGTGGGCTTGACCAGCAGCACCACGATCAGGAACAGGAAGGCGAGCGCATCGGTCCAGCCGAAGGCCTCGGCCCAGCCCATGCGCATCAGCAGCAAGGGCAGCAACGCCTCCACGAGGCCCAGCACCAGGCCGCCGAGGATGGCCCCGGGGATGGAGCCGATGCCGCCGATCACCGCCGCCACGAAGGCCTTCATGCCCGGCAGGAAGCCCAGCATCGGCTCCACCTTGCCGTAGGTGGCCGCGTAGGCCACGCCTCCCAGGCCGGCCACGAAGGCGCCCAGGAAGAAGGTGGCCATCACCACGCGGTCGATGGGGATGCCCATGAGGCGGGCCGCGTCCATGTCCTCGGACACCGCGCGCATGGCCTTGCCCGTGCGCGTGCGCTTCACCAGCCACCACAGGGTGGGCGCGAACAGCGCCAGCATGCCGATCACGAACAGCTGGTGCTGCTGCTTGGTGAGCTCCACGCGCCGGAACACGCCCTGGTGCCCCTCGGCGGCGAGGCGCGCGCGCCACGCCTCGTCGAGCGCCACGCCGGAGTCCGCCACCACCACCTCGTCGGTGTCGCTGCGGCCATCGCTCAGGCGCACCGTGCGGTCCACGCGCAGCTCGCCCGGGGCCGTGGCCGGCAGCGACTCCAGCGCGATCCACTCGCGCGCGGCCGGGCCGGGGCGGGGCGTGGCGGTGAACAGGCGCAGCGTGAGGTTCTGCAGCAGCAGCGACACGCCCACGGCCGTGAGCAGCGCGGCGATGCGCCCGGCCTTGCGCACGGGGCGGTAGGCGAGCCGCTCCACCACCACCGCCAGCAGGCCCGAGCCCAGCCCCGCCAGCAGCAGCGCCACGAGGATGGCGAGCACCACGGGCCATGGCGCCGGCAGCGGCATCTGCTCCACGCCCAGCCCGCGGAGGGCGAAGTAGCCGATGTAGGCGCCCACCATGAACACCTCGCCGTGGGCGAAGTTGATCAGGCGGATGATGCCGTACACCATCGTGTAGCCGAGCGCGATGAAGGCGTAGATCGCGCCCAGGCCCAGCCCGTTGAGCAGGAAGACGTGGAGGTCGCTCACCGGGCAGGCCTGCGGGTGCTGGGAGGCATGGCGGGGAAGGGGAGCCGGCCGCTCGCGCGGCCCGGGCTACTCGGGCGAGACGGCCTTGACGAACTTGAAGCCGTTGTCCACGCGCACCACCACGAGCGGCTTCTTGGGCGTGCGGTCCGCATTGTCCAGCGAGATGCTGCCGGTCACGCCCTGCACGGCCTTGCTGGCGGCGATGGCCGCCGCCAGCTGCTTGCGGTCGGTGGGCTGCGCGCAGCGGCCCACCGCGTCGGCCAGCACCAGCAGCGCGTCGTGGCCCACGGCGGCCATCGCACCCGGCGGCTTGCCGAAGCGCTCGGTGTAGCGCTTCACGAAGGACTGCACCAGCGGCGAGGGGTCGTCGGCAGCGAAGTGCGTGGTGAAGTAGATCGGGTTCTTCACGTCGCCGGCCAGCGCGACGAGGTCAGGCGAGTCCAGGCCGTCGCCGCCGATGATGGGCGTCTCGCCCCACGCGCCCTGCGCCTGCTTGAGCATCAGGCCGGCCTGCGCGTAGTAGCCGGCGATGAAGATCACCTGCGCGGCGGCGTCCTTCACGTTCTGCACGAGGTTGGAGTAGTCGGTGTCGGTGCCCTGGTAGTAGGTGCGCACCAGCTGCCCGCCGGCGGCCTCGTAGGCGGCGCGGAACGACTCCGAGAGGCCCGTGGCGTAGGGCGCGGACTTGTCCTCGACCACCACCACCTTCTTCCAGCCCTGCGAGAGGGCGAAGCGCGCCAGCGCCGGGCCCTGGAAGCCGTCCTTGAAGCAGATGCGGCTGCAGTACTCGGGGTTGGTGCCCTCCACCGTCACGGTGTCGTTCGTGGCTCCCGGCGTCAGCCCCGGCACGCCCGACTCGCGGCACTCCTGGAAGATCTTCTTCGTGATGCCGCTCGTGACGGAGCCCACGATCACGTGCACGCCGGCCGTGTTGATGAGCGTCTTGGCCTGCGTGGCCGCGGGCTCGGGCTTGCTCTGCTCGTCCTTGAGCACCAGGTCCCACGGCACCTTGGGCTGCTGGCGCGCGGCGAGGTCATCGCGTGCGATCTGCATGCCGTTCCAGGCTTCCTCGCCGAAGGTGGAGTGATCGCCCGTCATGGGCAGGATCACGCCCACCTTGAGGCGCTCGCCGGTGCCGTCCCCGCCTTGGGGGCCTCCGCACGCCGTGAGGCCCAGCAGGGCGCCGAGGACGATCAGGGTGGTGAAGGGACGCATGGGCGCTCCGGGGGGCTGGCCGGCCGGGGCCCGGCCGGGGCGCCGTACTGTATCGACCGGGGGCCTGCCGCGAGGAGGGCCCTTGCCGGACGGGCGGGCCTCGCGCCCCGGCAGGCAGGCGGGCCGCGGGCCCCGACGGCGTATCCTCCTCGCCATGCGTCCCTCCCCCTCGCGCCTTGACCTTGTGCGCCTCGCCGGATCGTGCAGCGGCGCCCGCCTGCTGCTCGCGGGCGTGCTGGCCCTCGCCCTCGGCGGCTGCGACGCCGGCCACCGCGAGAACCCGGGCGTGGACAACACGCTGGGCGCTCCCGCCGTGCGCGTGAGCACGCCCCACGAGGGCCAGGTGGTGGTGCCCTCGCGCCCCGGCGGTCCCGTGCTGGCGAAGATCGACGTGATGCACCGCATCGGGCGCAACGAGGGTGCGCGCGTCCGCTACCGCCTCGACAAGGGCGCCGTGCAGGGCGCGTGGGCCGAGCTTGCCGATCCGGCGGTGGCCGTCTCGCTGGGCGTGCTGGCCCCCACCGGTCCCGAGGAGTCCTACCTGCTGGTGGTCGAGGTGCTCGACAAGGCGGGCACGCCCTATACGCAGGACGAGAAGGTGGGCGAGGGCGAGCAGGCCCGTACGCGCACGCGCAACCCCGACTCCACCGTGCGGCGCAGCTTCCGCGTGGCCACGGCCTGGAAGTAGGC
>CAXQZU010000012.1:0-38622 GCA_964228555.1 Planctomycetota bacterium | reverse complement strand
CTTGACTTCGTCCCACAGGGCAGCTCCGCGCAGCGACTGCTCCACCACGGCATCGAGCCGAGCTCGTTCCCGGACCCCCTGGAGTCGGAGCCCGTAAGCGATGTTCTCGTAGATGGACTTAGGGAAAGGGTTCGATTTCTGGAAGACCATGCCCACGCGCTTGCGCAGCTCGATCACGTCCACGGCCTTGCCGTAGATGGGATCGCCGTTGAGCAGCATGCGCCCGTCGATGCGCACGCCGTCGATCAGGTCGTTCATGCGGTTGACGCTGCGCAGCAGCGTGCTCTTGCCGCAACCCGAGGGACCGATGAGGGCCGTGACCATCCCCCGAGGCACGGCCATCGAGACCTGGTGCAGGGCCTTGGCTGCGCCGTACCAGAGCTGGAAGCCCTGGATCTCCACGACCGCATCCATGCCCGCCAGCGAGGCATGCGTCTCCGTGGGCGGCGTCTCGCCACGCGAGATCGCCTCGAAGAGTGCGCTGCGCCGGCCGGGAGCCTGCGGAGCCTCGGCCTGCCCTCGCGGGGGCACCGAGGCCGAGACGGGGCCGGGAACCCGGGCGCCCGGGCCAGGAACGGGCTGGGTGGTCTCGTCGGCCATGGTCACCTCCTCGTCGCGTGTGCGCCTCATGCCTGCACCGCCAGGAACTTGCGGCGCAGGCGCGAACGCACCCAGATCGCCACCACGTTGAGCAGCACCACCAGCGCGATCAGCAGCAAGGTCGTGGTGAACACCATCGGCTTGGCCGCCTCGCTGTTCTGGCTCTGGAACCCGAGGTCGTACACGTGGAAGCCAAGGTGCATGAAGCTGCGGTCGCCATGCACGAAGGGGAACACGGCGTCCACCGGCGGCTCGGGCGCCAGCTTGACCACGCCCACCAGCATCAGCGGGGCCACCTCGCCCGCACCGCGCGCGATGGCCAGGATCATGCCCGTCATGATGCCGGGCATGGCGCGCGGCAGCACGATGCGCCGGATCGTCTGCCACTTGCTGGCGCCGCAGGCGTAGGAGCCCTCGCGCATGCTGCGCGGCACGGCGGCCAGCGCCTCTTCCGTGGCCACGATCACCACCGGCAGCGTAAGCAGGGCAAGCGTGAAGGAGGCCCACAGCAGGCCGCCCTTGCCGAAGGTGGGGTTGGGCAGGCGCTCGGGATACAGCCAGCCATCGATCCCGGCGCCCACCGTGTAGCAGAAGAAGCCCAGCCCGAACACGCCGAACACGATGCTGGGCACGCCCGCCAGGTTGTTGATGGCGATGCGCACCACGCTCACCACGGCGCCGGGGCGCGCGTACTCGCGCAAGTACAGGGCCGCCAGCACGCCGAAGGGCACGACCAGCAGGCTCATCACCCGCGTCATCACCACGGTGCCCAGGATGGCCGGGGCCACGCCCCCCTCGCTGTTGGCCTCGCGAGGCTCGTCACCGAGGAACTCGCCCCAGCGCGACAGGGTGGTGGACAGTCGCCCGCCCATGCCGAGCTGGTTGGCCGGCACGGCTCGCACGACCTCCTCCATCGGCACGCGCAGGTCCACGGTGCCGTCCGCCGTGGACATGAGCAACGCGTAGCGCTGGTTCTCGGCCCGCAGGCGGTCGATCCGCCAGCGGACCGCCAGGAACTCCTGCTGGCAGAGCCGGTCGTTGCGTCCCTGCGCATGCAAGGCCTGTGCGAAGGCGTCCACCGCCGCCGGGTCCGCCTCGAGGCGGGGTCGCGCGGGTGCCGGCGGCGGCTGGGGCTCGTCGTGCGGGCGGCCCGCGGCCACCGCCTCTGCCCGGGCAGCCTCCCACGACGCCAGCGCCACCTCCGCGTCCAGCGCAGCCCGCAGCGCCGGCAGGCCGCTCACGCCCTCCAGCGCCAGCTCGGCCTTGCGCACGGCATGCCGTGCAGCCTCGATGCGCGCATTGATCGCACCGTTCACCTCGGTCTCGAGATGGCGGCGCTGCTCGAGGCGGGCGCGCACCTCGTCGTGGCGCTGCTGGAACGCCAGCCAGGCGGCCTCGGCGCCCTCGGCCACGGGCTGGAGGCTGGAGTCGGAGGGCGGCACCACGCGGGGAGGCAGCCCGGGTGCGCCAGGCTCCTCCCGCACGGCCTCGCCCTCGAGCAGGGCCGCGGGCATGCCGTAGAACCGGCCCCACGAGAGGCGCTCGAGCAGCAGCGCCCAGGGGGGCTGCGACTCCGAGGCCACCTCGTGGTCGCTCACCCACGTGAAGTGGGTGCCGGTGAGCTCGTAGTTGCCGGTGCGCAGCTGCCGGCGCCGCAGCGTGCCGTCGGCCGCACGCATCTCGGCCTCCGCCCGCGCGCGGCTGGCCGGGTCCATGCGCGACAGCAGCAGCGGTTCCGGGCGGTAGCGCTCGTCGCGCGTCACCTCGCCCAGCAGCCGGCGGCCGTCGTGCGTGGCCAGTTCCACCAGCGGGCCGGGCCAGAACGACTTGCCGCCCTCCACCACCACGAGCAGGAGGAGCCCGGTGATCATCAGCAGGCACAGCGCGAGGGCACCCCCCGTGAGCCACACCTGCGCCTCGCCCGCACTGAACAGCGAGGTCGCGCGGGCACGGCGCACCGGGGCCGGGCGCGATGCCGGGGTGGCCGGACGCGGCGCGGGGGGCTGGGCCACGCTCACAGCTGGAAGGCCCGCTTGCGGAAGCGCTGGCGCACGGCCTCGGCCAGCGTGTTGAGCAGGAAGGTCAGGATGAACAGGGTGAACGCGGCCAGGAACAGCACGCGATAGTGGGTGCTGCCCACCACGGCCTCGGGCATCTCCGTGGCGATGTTGGCCGACAACGTGCGGAAGCCGTTGAACATGTTCCAGTCCAGCACGCTCGTGTTGCCTGCGGCCATCAGCACGATCATGGTCTCGCCTACCGCGCGACCCAGCCCGATCATCACCGCGGAGAACAGGCCCGAGGCTGCCGTGGGCAGGATGACGCGCGTGGCCGTCTGCCAGGGCGTGGCGCCGGCGCCCAGCGAGGCCAGCCGCAAGTGCTGGGGCACGCTGGAGAGCGCATCCTCGGCCAGAGTGTAGATGATCGGGATGATCGCAAACCCCATCAGGAAGCCCACCACGAGCGCATTGCGCTGGACCGGGCTGCCCATCAGGGCACCCTCGCCACGCGAGGCGTACGAGAAGTCACCGCGCGGATCCGCGCCCAGCGAGGCCAGCGCATGGCCCAGCACCACGGCCAGCACCAGTGCGGCCAGCCCGCCGCACACGAGGCGAGCCAGCGCCACCCAGCCCGCCTTGCCACGAGTCCAGCCCCGCGAGGCCTGGCGCAGGCGCGGGCTCACGAGGCGGTCCAGCACCAGCAGCACCAGGAGCACGCAGAGGGGGAAGCCCAGGAAGGCCCAGCCCCCCCACGCCGAGGCCTGGTGCGTCGCGCGCACCCGCTCCACCTCGTCACCGCGCAGCAGCGCCGCCTCGCCCTCGGCCGGCCGCTTCCCGCCGGCCTCCATGCCGGCGGTGGCCAGCACTCCCTGCCGCTGGGCCGCGGGCAGGTCGGCCCCGGCCACCAGCGCAGCCAGCGCGGCTCGGCCCTCCGGGCCCGGAGGCTCGCCGCGGGCCACGCCCGCCTGCGCGAGGTCGTCCACCACCACCTCGTGGTTGAGCCATCCCAGCAGGTCGCCACGGAACAGCGCTCGCTCCATCCCGGGCGCCACCCAGGCCGAGAGGGCAAGGCCCAGCGGGAACACGGCCACCATGGCCAGCACGCGCGGCAGCCCTGCGAGCCGCAGGCCGACGTGCTGGGGCAGCATCTGCCACAGGTGCGCGGCCAGCAGCAGCACGGCGGGCACGACGACGAAGGAGGCCAGCACGGTGGGCACCACGTCCTGCACGAACGGCGCCACCACGATGGCGGCCAGGAAGCCGAGCACCACGCTGGGCAGGCTGGCCATGATCTCGATCACGCTCTTGACGCTGGTGCGCAGGCGGGCCCCCAGGAACTCGCTGGTGAAGATCGCAGCCAGCAGCGCGATCGGGACGGCGAACAGCATCGAGTACGCCGTCGCCTTGAGCGTGCCGAACACCAGCGGCACCAGGCCCAGCTTGGGCTCGAAATCGTCGGTGCCGCCCGTGGACTGCCACACGTGCTCGGGCTTCTCGTAGCCCTCGTACCAGACCTTGCCGAACAGGGCAGCGAGGCCCGACTCGGGGTGTCGTGCGTGGAACGCCCACTGCAGCATCGTGGCGCCCGAGCGCACCACGATGGCGTCTTCCTTGGGGGCGAGCGCCACGGCATCCACCGGGCCCGGCGCGTCGAGGCGAGCCAGGAGGCGGCCGGTGGTCATCTGCCACACGCGCACCACGCCCGCGGCGTCGCCCGCCACCACCAGGCGGTTGCGCTGGCCCGAGGACAGCGCGGTGACCGGTGCGGCGCCGTCCTCCAGCAGGTGCACCTGCTGAAGCAAGGCCCCGTCCGGCGTCGAGGCGGCGTACGGCTTGGTGCGGAACCAGCCGGCGACGCGGCCCCGCGAGTCGCCCACCACCAGCGTCGTGCGGCCCAGCATCCAGCCCAGCGAGACGAGGCGCTCCCCGGGGGCGGGCACGAGGTCCACCGACTCGACCATCTGCACGCGCTCGAGGTCACGCAGGTCGTAGCGCAGGCAGCGGCCGTCGGGCCAGGCCAGCATGACATTGTCGCCGGCCCCGGCGACGGCCAGCGCCGCGGGCAGGCCTTCCGGGGCAACGCCCTCGAGAGGCAGGTCCACGGTGGTGCGCTCGATGCGGACCGGCTTGCGCCGGTCCAGCATGTTGCGCTTCTCCTCCAGCCGGTGCACGCGCGCGCGCCCCTGTCCATCCACCGTGACCAGCAGCGACCCGCCCGGGAGTTCCGTCCGTGCCACGCGCACCACCGGCGCGTCCCCGGCGGGGAACGGCTCGCCCAGCCGCACCTCCAGGCTCTTGACGCGGAGCTCGCCTCGCGGCCAGCCTTGCGCCACGCGCCCCTCGTGCAGCGAGAGCACTCCCGCCGGGAGGCTGCGCCACGCCTCCACGGGCGCGTCGCGGCGCGCGATCACCTCGCTGCGGTAGCCCAGCGCGAGCGTGCGCACGCTGCCGTCGGCCAGCGCCACGGCACCCGAGGCCCCGTCGGCGCCAAGGCACACGGCCGTCACCGCCGCGCCGGGCAGCAGGGGCTGGTCGACCAGCGTCCCGGCCTGCCCGGGCACGGTCACCTCGAGCCAGCCCTGCGCGGTGACCGTCCAGCACAGCATCCCGTGCTCGTCGGTCCCGGTCGCCAGCACGCGAGCGGGCGCGGCGCCCCCCTGCGCCAGCCGGGCCTCGCCCACCTCGGGGTCCTGGAACAGGGGCACGATCACCCACAGCAGGAATGCGAAGATCGTGGTGACCGCCACGATCGTGCCCAGCCCACCGACGGTGATCAGCGAGCGTGCGATGCGCTCGGCCACCTTCACGCTGCGCCGCGTGCCGCGGGGCCTGCGCACGCGGCTGCCCGACGCCCCGGGGCTGGGCGCGGGCAGTCGCCGGCTGGGCAGCTCGTCAGGCGTCATCGGCCCTCGGGGGAAGGGGGTCGTCCGGACAGGATGCCGGTGCCGGCGGGATTCTCGCCGGCACCGGCGTTGTCGCAATGCCCGTGGGTCACTTGGTCAGGCGCCAGGCGGTGGCAGGGAGGACCCGGGGCATCCAGGACGGCCGGGAATCACTTCCCGGACGTGATCCCCACGGATGCCAGGGCATCGGCGGCAATGCTGGCGGGCACGGGGAAGTAGCCGTCCTTGACGACCACTTCCTGCCCCTGCTTGCTGAACATGAAGCGGATGAACTCGCGACGCAGCGGATCGACCGCCGTGCCGGGCTTGGCGTTCACGTACACGAGCAGGAAGCGCGACAACGGGTAGTCCCCGCTGTAGGCGTTGTCGGGCGTGGCCGGCACGGGTGCCAGCTTGCCGTCCTTGGACAGGGGCACGGCGCGCACGTCGGCCGTCAGGTACCCGATGCCGCCGTAGCCGATGCCGAAGCGATCGCTCGCCACGGCCTGCACCACGGAGGACGTGCCGGGCTGCTCCTTGACCGTGTCCTTGAAGTCGCCCTTGAACAGCGCGTTCTCCTTGAAGTAGCCGTAGGTGCCCGAGGCCGAGTTGCGGCCGTAGAGGCTGATCGGTGCTGCGGCCCACTCGCCCGTCAGGCCCAGGTCGCCCCAGGTCTTCAGGTCGTTGCCGAAGCCGCCCTTGCGCGCCTTGGAGAAGATGGCGTCCACCTGGGGCAGCGACAGCGAGGCGATCGGGTTGTCCTTGTGGACGAACACGGCCAGCATGTCGATGCTCGTGGGCAGTCCCACCGGCTTGTACCCGAACTTCTTCTCGAACTCATCGACCTCGGCGGCCTTCATCTCGCGGCTCATGGGACCGAAGCTCGCCGTGCCCGCGATGAGCGCAGCCGGCGCCGTGGCGGAGCCCTTGCCCTCGATCTCGGGCAGGATGTTGGGGTAGTACTGGCGGAAGCCCTCGCTCCAGAGGGTCATCAGGTTGTTCATGGTGTCGCTGCCGACACTCTTGATGGTGCCGCTCACGCCGCTCACCGGCGTGTAGGCAGGGATCTCCGGGTCCACCTTCACGGTGCCGGCGAGGGCCGCAGCGCCCGACAGCAGGGCGACCCCGGCAAGGGTCGCGAGGAAACGCTTCATGGGATCGATCTCCTGGGGGGTTGATGTGCCGCAGGGTGACCGGCAGGGGTGAAGCCGGGGTGGCCCCGATGTGAAGGCGCGGTGAAACTTGCGCGCCGCCCCGGGCGCCCGCGCTACGCCCTAAGCCCTTGCCCGACCACCGCTTGGGCCGTGGGCACCGGCGGCCGTGGACGGCCTGCCTTGGCTTGGGGCCTGCCGCGCCTGCCGCTATCCTGACCCCTCGCGGCTGTGCGCGGGCGCATAGCTCAGTTGGTTAGAGCGCGTGCTTCACACGCACGAGGTCAGGGGTTCGAGTCCCTTTGCGCCCACCATCCCCCGCAGGCTGCCGCGGGCGACCCGTGCCCACGCCCGGGACGGCCGCGCTACGGCGCGGGCGTGCGCGGGCCCTTGGGGGGCGGGGACGCCAGCAGCGTGGCATGCACGGCCTTCGTGGCCAGCACCTGCCCGTTGCTGAGCAGGTGGAACTCGTAGAGGCCGGGCCGCGGCAGGCCCACGTTGCGCAGCTGCGCGCTCAGCTCGGCCACCTGCAGCGGCCCGGCGATCTCGAGCGGAGGCGGCTCGCCCCGGCTGAGCACGCTTCCTTCCTGCACGTCCACCAGCCGTATCTCCAGCGCGTAGCGGCCATGCCCATCCGTGAGGTTGGCGTAGATCCACAGCTGGGGATGCACGGCCGGATAGCGCTCGGCGCGCAGCTCATGGAACACGCCGATCAGGGACTTCTTCCCCGTCTGCGCGTCCTGGATCACGTGGTCGCAGACGAGGAAGGCCTTCACGACGGGCTGGGGAAGGGAGTGGGGCACGGGGGTACCGTACCGCCGCCCGGGCCTCCGGCGGAACGCTTGGGGCGCCCCGCGCGCCGTGGCAGGGTTCCCGCCATGCCCGGCACCCCCACCGCACGCCTGCTGGACGGACGTGCGCTGGCCGAGCGGATGCGCGCGGCCATGGCGCCCGAGGTGGAGCGCCTCGCGGCCGCCGGGCGCAAGCCGCGCTTGTGCGTGGTGCAGGTCGGCAGCCACGAGGCGGCCCAGTCCTACGTGCGCGGCCAGCAGCGCGGGGCCGAGCGCTGGGGCATCGACCTCACGGTCCACCCGGTGGCCCCCGAGGGCGGCGAGCGCGCCGTGCGCAAGGCGCTGCGCCAGCTCAACGAGGATGAGTCCGTCACCGGCATCCTGCTGGCCCTGCCGCTGCCGCCTGACATGAACGCCCGCGCGCTGCAGCACGCCATCGAGCCGCGCAAGGATGTCGAGGGCGTGCACCCCGAGAACCTGGGCGGCTGCCTCTACGGTCGATACGGCCTGCTGCCGTGCACGGCACTGGCCTCCCTGGCCCTCGTGCAGGAGAGCGGCATCAGCCTGCGGGGCAAGGACGCGGTGGTCGTCGGCCACAGCGAGATCGTGGGCAAGCCCGTGGCGCTGCTGCTCCTCGCGCAGGACGCCAGCGTGAGCGTGTGCCACAAGTTCACCCACGACCTGGCCTCGCGCACCCGGCAGGCGGACGTGCTGGTGGTGGCCGTGGGCAAGGCCGGGCTGGTGACGCAGGACATGGTCAAGCCGGGGGCCGTCGTGATCGACGTGGGCATCAACGCCATCGCCGATGCGAGCGCCAGCGGGGGCGTGCGCATCGTGGGCGACGTGGATCCCGGCGTCGCGGCGGTGGCCTCGGCCTTCACGCCCGTGCCGGGCGGCGTGGGTCCCGTCACCGTCGCCATGCTGATGCGCAACGCCATCCTGGCCGCGCGCGGCCTGCCGCCGCCCGACGACGCGGGCCAGCTCCCCCTGTTCCACCTCTAGCGCCCTGCCGCCTCGAGCGCGTGGTGCGCGCTTCAGCTGCGCGGGGCGATCTTGCGCCCGAGGTAGTACCGGAAGCGGTGCCGGGCCACCTCGCCCAGCACCATGAACAGCACGTCCTCGGCAATGTTCGTGGCGTGGTCCGCAAGCCGCTCGAGGCTGCGACTCGCGGAGAGGGTGTGCAGGGCCCGCTCCACGGTGCTGGGATCGGACTGCATCAGGTCCTCCAGCGTCTCGCGGATCGTGCGGTTGGCCACGTCCACCTCGTCATCGCGGCTCCACACGGCTCGCGCCAGGTCCGTGTCCAGGCGCACCAGGGCATCGAGGCCGTCGTGCAGCATGCCCCGCACGAGGCCGCCCATCGCCGTGAAGTCCACGCGCACCTGCAGCGGCTCATGCGTGGAGAGGAACGCGGCCCGCTCGGCCACGTTCACGGCGAGGTCGCCCATCCGCTCGAGGTCGTTGTTCACCTTCATCACCGTGATGATGAAGCGCAGGTCCGCCGCCACCGGCTGGTGCAGGGCGAGCACCTTGAGGCACTCCTCCTCCACCTCGACCTCCTTGCGGTCGATGCGGTCGTCCCCCCGCAACACCTCCTCCGCGAGGGCGGGACGGCGGTCCACGAGGGCCGAGATGGCCTTGTCCGTGGCCTCCTCGACGAGCGAGCCGACGACGAGCACCTGCCGGCGCAGGTGGTCCAGGTCACGCTGCAGGTGGATGGCCATGGCGACTTCCCATGCTGGCACGGAATGCTTGGCCCGGCGCGAGGGGACACGGCATCCGGGGGGCTGCCCGCATGCCGTGGAGCACCGCCTAGAAGTGCACGTCCCAGCGCATCAGGAACGACGTCACGTCGGCATCGTCGATGTCGTCGCCCGTCGTCTTGTCCTCGGTGGTGCTGAACACCACGTTGAACATGATGCGCATGTTGGGGTTGAGGTACCAGTTGAGGCCGGCGGCGATGTTGGTCATCTCGCCACCCTCGATGGTGCCGTCATTGAGGTCGATCGTGTCGTACCGGGCGACCAGCTCGAAGGCGCCCCAGCAGCAGCAGTCGTTGCTGAGGAAGTTGCAGCAGGGCTTGTTGTTGCCCCACGTGCCCGTCTTGAAGCTGTAGGCCTTGCTCTCGCCCGTCAGGAACCAGCCGGCCTGCACGTACCACGCCTTGAACGAGGGGTCCTCGCGCGTGGCGTCGTCCATGTCCACGACCGTGTACTCGGCCGCCATGTGGAAGCTGTTCCACACCAGCGCCAGCTCGCCGTTCCAGATCCACAGGTTGTCCTCGGCCAGGTTGCCGAGGGTGCCCGTGTCCACCAGGCGGTTGCCGTAGCCCAGGCCCGGACGCGCCCGGAAGCGCACCTCGTCGGTCGTGCGATAGGACGCGCTGGCGCCCAGGTGCAGGAACCGGCAGGTGTCCTTGGCCCACGGGACCAGCGTGAAGCGGCCCGTGAACGCGTAGCCTCCGTCGTTCTCCTCGCTGTCCCACACCGACAGCCCGTCGGCGTCATCGGCCAGGTCGGTGCCGAACACGCCCAGCTGGCTCGTGGCCCGCTCGTTCCAGAACGAGTCGAGGAAGTTCAGGCCCACCTGCCGCTCCGGGTGCAGCGCGGAGGTGAGGGAGCGCTCGATGAACGCGTTGTGGTTCGAGGAACTCGTGGTCTCCAGGCCGATGGGCTCGTACTGGTGGCCAGCACGCACGTCGGGCACCCAGCAGCCCAGGCAGTCCTTGAGCTTCTTGAGCGTGATCCAAGCGTCGCGGATCACCGGGCTCTGGGGCGTGGCGAAGTCCAGCTGGATCTTGTAGTCCACGTGCGTGTCGATGTCGCCCGACACCACGAGGCGCAAGCGCCGGAAGAAGGTCTGGTCGTCGATGTCCTGGGCGGGCACCAGCGTGTCGAGGTCGTCGTCGTCCACGAAGGCCGTGTCCAGGTGGATGCGGCCGCCGATCTTCATCGTGAAGGCCTTGTCGGGGGTCTCGAGGGAGAGGCCGTCCTTCCACGAGGCCTTGAACACCTTGCCCTTGGTGTCCTCCTCCTTCTTCTTGTCCATGTAGGCCTTGATCTCGTCCTTGACGAGCTTCTTGACCGCGTCGTCGGCGTGCGAGACGCCGGCGAACGCGAAGGCGGCCAGGCCCGAGGCCAGGACCGCGAGTGCGAGACGGTTTGCCACTGCTGCTCCTCCGGTAGGGGTTGAGCCCGGAAGGTAGGCCTCCAAGATGAAGGCCATGTGAAGCGCGCATGTGCCTCGGGAGAGAACTGCAGGCATGGAAGCGCCGGGCCGGGGGGTGCCCGGCCCGGCGCAGGAACGGCCCGTGGGGCGCTCCGTGGGCTTGCGGCCTAGAAGTGAACGTCCCAGCGCATCAGGAAGGCCGTGGCGTCGGCCTCGTCGATGGTGGCGCCCACCGTGCGGTCCTCGGCCTTGCTGAAGATCACGTCCAGCATGATCCGGGCGTGGGCGTTGAGGTGCCAGTTGAGGCCGACGGTGATGTTCGAGAGCTCCCCGCCCTGCACCGTGCCGTCGTTGAGGTCGAGCGTGTCGTAGCGCGCGACCAGCTCGAACGCGCCCAGGCAGCAGCAGCTGTTGTCGAGGAAGCTGCAGCAGGGCTTGGTGATCGCCCACGTGCCGTTCTTCCAGTTGTAGCCGCGCGTCTCGCCCGTGATGAACCAGCCCGCCTGCAGGTACCAGGCCGAGAAGGAGGGGCTGCCCAGCGCCGTCTCGTCCACCTCCACCAGCGTGGCCTCCGCCGAGGCATGGAACGAGCGCCACACGAGGGCAAGCTCGCCGTTCCAGATCCAGAGCGAGTCGTCGTCCAGGCTGCCCAGCACGCCCGTGTCCGCCGTGAACGGCCCCTTCGAGAGGCCCGGGCGGGCGCGGAACCGGATCTCGTCCGTGGTCCGGTACGAGGCGCTGGCCCCCACGTGGAGGAAGCGGCAGGTGTCCTTGGCCCACGGAACCAGCGTGAAGCGGCCCGTGATCGCGTAGCCGCCGTCGTTCTCCTCGCTGTCCCACACGCCGATGCCGTCGGCATCATCCGCGAAGTCGGTGCTGAACACGCCCAGCTGCGTCGTGGCGCGCTCGTTCCAGAACGAGTCCAGCAGGTTGAGGCCCACCTGCCGCTGCGGGTGGAAGGTCGTGGTCAGCGACGGCTCGATCATCGCAGCCGGGTTGGAGCCCGAGATGGTCTCGAGTCCGATGGGCTCCCACTGCTGGCCGACGCGGACGTTGGGCATCCAGCAGGCCAAGCACTGCTTGAGGTTCTTGATCGTGATGTAGGCATCGCGCAGCACCGGGTTCTGCGGCGTGGCGAAGTCGGCCTGGATGCGGTAGTCCACGTGCTGCGTGAGGTCCCCGGCCACGTAGAGGCGCAGGCGGCGGAAGAAGGTCTGGTCTTCCACGTCGCCAACACCTGCGATGGGCTCCAGCTCGTCGTCGTCCACCAGCTGGGTGTCGAGGTGGACGCGCCCGCCGATGCGCATGCTGAAGGCCTTGTCGGCCGTGGACAGCTGCAGGCCGTCCTTCCAGGAGGCCTTCATCACGCCAGCCTTGGCGTCCTCCTCCTTCTTCTTCTCCAGGATGGCCTTGACCTCCTCCTGGACCAGCTTGCGCACCTCGGCGTCCGTGGCCGGGCCCTCGCCTGCGTGGGCCGCGCTCGTGCCGGCCAGCGCCAGCGCCACGGCCACGCCCCATGCGTGGATTGCATTCGTCGTCATGTGACCTCCAGGCCGGGAAGGCAGCATCGCTGCTTCCGCGGCTGTCCTGCCCACACGTGCGCGCCGGCGGGAAGGCGCCCGCCCGCTCGCACCTGCTTGGTCGTGCCGCCTGGCACGGCATCCGCCGGCGGGGCCACGAGGCCTGCCTTCCGTCGCCGGCACGCGAGGGCACGAACGCGGGGCAGCCTGGGGCCCACCCGGGGCGGTCGCGCACCCGGCAGCCGGCGACGGCCACCCACGGAACGCAAGGGCAGGGTACCGCCCCCCCTGCGCCCGGGGAAGCGCCAAGCCGGCAGCCGGCCCCTCCTAGGCGCTGGCACCAGGTGGCAGGCGCACCCACACGCGGGCCCCGCCGCCCGGGGCATCGCCGATGCCCACCTGGCCTCCCAACCCCTGCACCAGGTGCTTGACGATGGCCAGGCCCAGTCCCGTGCCACCCGTCTCGCGGCTGCGGCCCTTGTCGAGGCGGTAGAAGCGCTCGAACACGCGCTCGCGCTCGGACTCGGGGATGCCAGGCCCGGTGTCGATCACTTCCAGCAGCACGGCAGCCCCCTCGGCGCGGGCCACGGCGCGCACGCGCCCCCCCGCGGGCGTGTACGCCAGCGCGTTGGTGACGAGGTTGGAGAGGATGCGTCGCAGGGGCTCGGCGGACGCCAGCGCCACCAGCGGCCCGGGCGGCAGCTCCACGGCGAGGGAGAGGCCTCGCTGCGCCGCCAGGGGCTGGAGCGCCTCCCCCAGCTCGCGCAGCACGGGCGCCACGTCCAGCGGCTCCACCTGCAGCGCGGCCCCATGGGACTCCAGCCGGGACAGCAGCAGCATCTCGTCGACCAGCGTGCCCAGGCGCCCGGCCTGCGTGCGGATGCTCTCGAGGAAGCGGTGCTGGGTGCCGAGGTCCATCTCGGGGTCGTCGAGGATGGTCTCCACGAGGCCCCGCACGGCCGCGATCGGGGTCTTGAGCTCGTGGCTGGCGTTGGCCACGAAGTCACGGCGCACGTGCTCCAGCTGACGCAGCGCGGTCAGGTCATGGACCACCACCACGGCACCCCGCGAGGGCGTGCCCCCGCGCGCCAGGGGAGCAGCCTGCAGGCGCAGCACCGTGTCATGGTGCTTGCCCGGCCGCCGCACCTCGACGTCACGCGGCGCCTCGTCCTTGAGCGCCGCAGCCAGCACCTCGCCCAGCTCTCGCATGCGCAGGTGCTCGTACCACGCCTGCCCCTGCACCGCGGCGGGGTCGAGGCCCAGGATGCGGGCGCCGGCCCCGTTCAGGAGCACGATGCGCTCCTGCGCGTCCACGGCCATGACACCCTCGACCATCGAGCCGAGCACGGCCTGCACTTCCCGGCGGCCGGCCTCCACCTCCTGGATGCGCTGCTCCAGCTGCGAGGCCATCCCGTTGAAGGCGGCGGCCAGCGAGGTGACCTCGCGGCTCCCGCGCGCGCGCACCCGCACCGAGAGGTCCCCGCCGGCCATGGCGTCGGCCGCCTGCGTCACCTGCACCAGCGGTCGGGCCAGGTGGCGTGCCAGCAAGCCGGCCGCCACCAAGCCCACCGCCAGCGCGATGGCCGTGGCCCCCAGCACGTCCGAGCGAAGGTCACGCACTTCCGCTTCCACGAGCGTGGCCGCACGGGACACGCGCGCCCAGCCCAGCACGGTGCCACGCTGCTCCACGCGCACGGCCACGTACAGGGTGGGCGCGCGGGTCGTGTCGCTCTGGCGGGCCGAGAACCCGAAGGGCTCGGCCAGTGCCTCGCGCAGCTCCTCGCGCTCCGTGCCATGCGGCGCCACCGTGCGCAGGTCCTCGACGCTGCTGTCGGCCACGACGCGGCCGTCCAGCCGCACCACGGTCATGCGCAGGCCCGAGCGCCGCTCCATCTCGACCAGCAGGGCCTGCGCGCCAGCCTCGTCCGTGCCCCCGAGCGCGGGGCGCGCGATCTCGGCCAGCAGCAGCGCCTTGCTCTGGAGCGCCACGCGCTGGTCCTCGAGGTGCGTGCGCTCGAGGCGTGCGGCGGCCAGCCATCCCACGGCCGCCGCGGTGCCGGCCAGCAGGGCCGCACAGGGCAGGAAGAAGCGCCACACCAGCCCCAGCTGGCGCAGCCTAGCCACCCGCAGGATCCTTGAAGCGGTAGCCCACGCCGCGCACGGTCTCGATCAGGTCGCGGTGCCTGCCCAGCTTGGCGCGCACGGAGCGCACGTGCACGTCGATGTTGCGGTCCTCGAGCACCACCTCCTCGCCCATGACGCGCCGCATGATCTCGTCGCGCGTGAACACGCGGCCGGCGTGCACGGCGAGGAAGTGCACGATGCGGAACTCGGTGGCCGTCAGCGGCATGTCCTGTCCATCGACCCGGGCCTGGTGGCGGTCGGCGTCGATCACCAGCGGGCCGCGCGCCACGCGACGCGCGCCGCCGGACTCCTCGCGGGGAGGGGCGCGGCGCAGCACGGCCTTGACCCGTGCCAGCAACGTGCGCGGGCTGAACGGCTTGGTGATGTAGTCGTCGGCGCCCACGCCCAGCCCCAGCACCACGTCGGGCTCCTCGGACTTGGCCGTGACCATGATGATGGGCATGGAGCCCGTCACCGGGTCCTTCTTGAGGCGCCGGCACACCTCGATGCCGTCGACGTCGGGAAGCATCAGGTCGAGCAGGGTGAGGTCGGGCCCCTCCTTGCGCGCCTTGCGCAGGCCCTCGCCGCCCGTCTCGGCCACCACCACGCGGTAGCCCTCGCGCGTGAGGTTGTAGGCCAGCACCTCGCGCAGGTCGGCCTCGTCCTCGATGACCAGGATCTTCTCGCGCTTCAAGGCAGCCTCGCCATCCGCCGCCTGCGGCGGCCGTGCCGACAGCCTACGCGCAACCCCGCGTGCCAGCGCGTGAGCCTGCGTGAAAAGGCGGTAAAGGCCGCCCGGGCACTCAGGCCCCCGGCCGGGCGCGGTCGGGCCGGCGCAGCAGCCACCACCCCAGCCCCACCGCCATGCTGCCACCCACCACGGCGTAGATGCCATCGAGCAGGGCCTGGATGCCCTCGGTGAAGCCGTAGGAATGCAGGCCCACGCCCAGCTGGTTGACGCCCCACCACGACCAGGCCACCACGGCGCCGCCGCCGATGGCCAGCATCGAGAACCCGAAGGGCCCCACGTAGCCGCCCAGCCGTGCGTGCAGCATGACCAGCTCCCAGAGCACGATCATGAGGGCGCCGTTCTCCTTGGGGTCCCAGCCCCAGAAGCGTCCCCACGAGTCGTTGGCCCAGATGCCCCCCAAGATGGTGCCCACGATGGAGAGCAGCAGGCCGAAGGCGATCACGCCGTAGACCATGCGCCCGAGCGCCGCGTAGGCATCCGGCTTGTCGCGCGCGACGCCCAGCACCTTCCCGAACACGTAGGCCTGGCCCAGCAGCGCCGCCAGCAGGCCGGCGGAGTAGCCGAAGGTCACCGTGGTCACGTGCGTGGCCAGCCAGAAGTTCGTGTCGAGCACGGCCTCCAGCGTCGGCATGGTGTCCTGCCTGTTGAGGCTCTCGAACCACTGGGCGAGGAGCAGGCCCAGCGTGCCGGTGACGCCCGCCAGCGGCAGTCCGAAGCGCCGCCGCGTCAAGCCCTCGGCCGCGAAGGCCACGATCATCCCGGTGGCGGCGATGAACAGCACCGTCTCGTAGAGGGTGCTCACCGGCGGACGCTGGCGGATGATGCAGCGCATCACGATGCCGGCCACCAGCAGGCCGGCCCCGCCCAGCAGCACCAGCCACGCCATGCCCCGCATGGCGGCGCCGAAGCGGCCGGCCACCGACAGCAGGCCCAGCAGCGACAGGGCCAGCCCCACCATCGAGAGCACCCACGCCCAGCGCACCGGGTCCAGCCGCTGGTAGCGCACCTCCAGCGGGACGCTGGCATGCTCCCCGCGCGCCTCGGCAGCACCCACGAGGCCGTCACGCAGGCTTCGCAACGCGTCGAGCGTGGCCGCCGGACGCTGCAGCGAGTCCCCCACGCGCTCCAGCGCGGCCAGCAGGCCCAGGGCGCGCGGGTCCACCGGCTCGCCGGACTCGGCGGCGCGCTGCAGCAGGCGCCACGGGTTGGCCCACGTGGCGTCCTCGGCGCCCGGCGCGGGCGCCAGCAGGCCCGGGCCGTCGCTGCTGCCGGCCAGGCGCTCGAGGTCGAACACGAGCCGGGCCACGGCACGCTCGTCCTCGCTGGGCTGGCGGTCCTCGTTGCGCGCGGGCAGCAGGGAAAGCAAGTCCTGCAGCCGCGCCGCGGCCTGCGTGAAGGTGATCGTGGGACCCTCGCCCACGATGCGGGTCACGGCGGGCGCGGAGGGCACCTCGAGCCGCCCGGTGGCCAGCTGCCAGCTGGTGGCGACGTCGTGGTACGCGGTCCACGCCTGCCACAGCGAGAGCACCTGTTGCTGGGTGCGCGTGCGCTCGCGCGGCTCCACGCGCGAGGCGGCCATCGCCTGCTGGCGCAGCCCGTCCTCGGCCGGGGCCAGGTCGGACAGCGACCAGCGGTCGCGCTTCTTGCGCATCGCCGGCCCGCCGCCGTCGCGGGCAGCATCCTCGCGCGCAGCCTGCTCGCGCATCTCGCGCGTGAACCCGATGGCGTCCAGCGCCGCATCGTCCGTCACCAGGAACACGCGATAGGTGGCGGCGTGCTGGGGGAAGAAGAGCACGTCGAGGAACCACTCGGTGGGTCCCAGCGTGCGCTCGACACCGCCCTCCACGACGGTGACCGACTTGCGCCCCGACAGCCCCAGCAGCGTGTAGCCCGCGAACGTGATCAGGGGCTTGACGCGGCCGCCCGCCTGCAGGGGCAGCGTGTCGGCCACGCGCAGGGCCTCCGGGTCCCAGCGCGGGCGGCTGGGGAGCCGGCCCGGCGCCGCCGCCTCGCCAGCCTCGCCCGCCTCGGGGCCGGCCAGGGCCGGGGACGGCAGCACGGCGAGGGCGAGGGACAGCGCCAGCAGCCCAGCGACCTGCCACGCGGGCCGCGGGCGATGCAGCAGCGGGTGGACCGCGCTCATGCAGCCCTCCGTGCGCGCTCGCTGCGCATGTGCTTGGCCAGCTTCATGCCCATCATGTAGGCGAGGCCCACCATGATGATGCCGCACGCGGTCAGCGGCCACGCGTCGGCCGGGTTGCGCACCACCGAGAAGATCGACACGGGCGGCGTGCGCACCCGCCGACCCTCGCGCGTGACCACCTCGCGCGAGGGCTCGAAGGAAGACTGGAAGAAGGTGTAGCCCTTGTGGCGCAGCGGCTGGTTCATCGTGATCAGGATGGGCTCGCTGCTCCCCTCCTCCATCTTCGTCACGCGCGAGGAGTACTCCTTGGGGCGCGTGGTGCCGGGATGGTACGCCGCGACGAACTCATCCAGGCGCAGCGTGAACGGGAACGACCACCGCCGCCGCCGCAGGTCCACGTCCCAGGCCTGCGTGCGGCCCTCGCGGGACACGCCCACACGCCACGGGAAGGACTGGTCGGCGTGCACGAGGCCCCGGTGCGTGCGCCCGCCCGGGCCCTTCTCCAGCAGCGTCACCAGCATGCCGGGCTCGTTGCGCTCGGACTTCTCCGGGTCGGGCGGCAGGCGTCGCAGGGCAAGGCCGTCCACCCCGCCCTCGCGCTCCTGCACCACCACGCAGTTGCGGTGGAAGCCGCTCAGGCGCACGTCGAAGGGCAGCGCGGCATCCTCGAAGCGGGCCGACTCGCCCGGGGCAAGGCCCTCGAAGCGCTCGAAGGGCACCACGCGCTCGCGCACACCGCCGCCCTCGAGGTGCTCGGCCACGACCAGGTCCCACTCGTAGTAGCTCTCGAACTCGTCGCCCGCCCGCCGGTAGGGGCCGCCCTCCACCTCGGCCAGCGCGAGCGTGCCCTTGTCGCTGGCGTAGAACTCGACCAGCCCGGCGGCCAGCAGCATCAGGATGCCGCCGTGGACCACCAGCACGCCCAGCCGGCCCCAGTCGGCCTGCGGCCACGCCCAGCCCGTGACCACGAAGAGCAAGAGCGTGACCAGCCCCGCGACCACGAACATCGCGCCGGCGGAGATGGTGGGCAGCACCACGCCCAGCAGCAGCACCGTGCCGCAGGCGAGGAGCAAGGTGGGCAGGCTCTTGCGCACGCGCAGCACGCCCCCCACCACGAGGTTGACGCCGAGCAAGGCCAGCAGCAGGTAGCCGCCGGGCAGCAGGATCGGGAAGCTGCTGTCCGGCCCCGTGCGCAGGTCGGTGAGCAGCAGCGACTCGAAGTACTTCGTCTGCACGTCGTAGATGCTGGCGTAGCGCTGCTCCAGCGTGCCGAACAGCGTCAGCACGAAGAGCAACGAGAGCACGCTCACGGCCAGGGCGTACGAGCCCAGCAGGTCGACGAGCCGGCCGGCGAGGCGACGGATCATCCGCCCTCCCGCATCGAGGCCAGCAGGGACCGCAGGGCGTCGCGCTGCGGCTCGACCTCCGCCTTGGGTCCCACCAAGCGGAAGAACAGCGAGTCGGCCTGCAGCAGGCACACCACGCCCACGAACAGCGCGCCCTCCACGCGCTCGCCCGACATGCCCTGGTAGGTGCCCGTGATCTCCACCCAGGCTGCGTCCCGGCCCAGCCAGCGCACGCGGGGCAGCGCGGCAATCGCTTCGGGCGCGAGCTCCGGCTGGCCCATCTGGCCGCGCCAGCGGTTGATGTTCAGGGCCACGCCGCCGCCATCGCCGGCCAGCTGGAACAGCACGCCTTCCGTGCCAGCCGCGCCCTCCACGCGGAAGTCCATGATGCGCATCATCCCGCGCGGCTTCTGGGCCTTCCACCCGCTGGGCAGGTCCCAGGCGAGCCGCCCGGCATCGAGTCCGGCGCGAGGGCCCGCGGGCGGGGTGGCGGCCGGCGCCGCGCTGCCCGGTGCTGGGGTGCTTCCCGGCACTGGGGCGCTGCCCGCCGTGGGCGCTGCCACGGGCCGCGGCGCGCTCGTCGCCGTCCCGGCCCGCACCAGCGTGGCGCAGAAGGTGATGAAGGCGTCGCGCTGGGCCTCCACGAGCGCGTCCGGGCCCACCAGCTTCACGAACAGGCGGTCACGGCCGGGCAGCAGCGACACCATCCCCAGCAGCATCTGGCCGTCGGCCGCCGGAGCAGGGCCCATGCCCCCGTCGTAGCGGCCCTTGGCCTCCACCAGCACGGCGGGCCCGCCGGCCAGCTGGCCGCGGGGCAGCGCATCGATGCCTTGCTCGTCCACGGGGGGCAGGCCGAACTGGCCCAGCCAGCGACTCACGTTGCTGGCCACGTCCCCGCCGGCCCAGCTCACCGCTAGATCGCCATCGCCCGCGCCGCTGCCCGGGACGCGCGCCGAGATCACGCGCATCGAGGACGCCGGCTGGGCCTGCCAGCCCTGCGGCAGGGTGGGCACCAGCACGGGCCGGCCCTGTTCGTCCCGCACGCCCAGTCGCTCCAGCGCGGTGGCCGCCTCCGGCACCTCACGGTCAGGGGCGGGACGCTCGCGCCCGGGCTCCAGCGGGTACGGGCCTCGCTCATCGCCTCCACACGCCGCCAACGCGAGGCTGCACAGCAGCAGGCCGCCGGCCGTAGGGGCCAGGCGCGCGAACAGGAGACTGGGCCGGGTCGTCGTCATGGGGATGGCGTCCGGGCGCGGCCGGACGGGAACCGCCCGGCTGCGAGGCGGACTGTACGCCTCCGGCAAGGTGCGCCCGAAGGGAACCGGGCCCAGTGCCCGGGCGGGCCACCGCCCGGCCGCCAGCCCCTACCAGTTGCGTTCCAGCACGTAGGCGCCGAGGCGGTCCAGCAGGTCGTGCGCCGGGCCCGGCGGCAGGCCGCGCAGGTGACCACGGGCAGCCTCCACCTCGCGCCGAGCGTGCTCGTCGGCGGCTTCCAGGGCCCCCGTGGAGGCCAGCGCCGCCGACAGGGCGCGGGCTGCCTCGGGCGTCTCCCACGCCGCCTCGATCTGGGCACGGGCCTGCTCGCGCGCCTCGCCCGACAGCCCATCGCGCCACAGGATCACGGGCAGCGTCGTCTTGCCCTCGGAGAGGTCGCGGCCCAGCGTCTTGCCCACCGTGCCCTCGTCGCCGGTGAGGTCGAGGCGATCGTCCACGATCTGGAACGCCATGCCGAGGTGGTGGCCGTACCGGCCCAGCGCCTCGCGCGCCGCCGCATTGGCGCCGGCGTAGTGCGCGCCGACCACCAACGCCGCCTCGTAGAGTGCCGCCGTCTTGCCCCGGATGATGCGCCGGTACTCGTCCTGCGTCAGGGCCGGGTTGCGCGCCACGAGGTCTTGGTGGATCTCGCCCTCGAGGATCTCGCCCACCACGTCGCTCAGGTAGCGCGCCGCGAAGGGATCGTCGAGGTGCGCCGCGGCCCGGTAGGCCTTGCTGAACAGCACGTCCCCGCCCAGCACGGCCAGCTGGTCGCCCCAGCGCGCATTGAGCGTGGCCACCTTGCGACGCGTCGCAGCGCCATCGAGGATGTCGTCGTGCACCAGCGTCGCGGTGTGGATCAGCTCGACCACCGCGGCCGCCGTGATGACGTCGTCGCCTGCCCGGCCCGCCACCGCGCGGGCCGCAAGGCACGTGAGGGCGGGCCGCAGGCGCTTGCCCCCGAAGCGGGCCGAGGGGCTGACCACCTCGCGCACGCGCTCGGTATGCACCGAGAGGATCTCGGCGTAGCGGGCCCCCACCGCTGCGAGGTCGTCGGCCACGGGGGCCAGCACGGCGGGAAGGCCCGAGCGAGGCCCCGGCACGGCGTCAGGCTCGGGGGCTCGGGAAGCCATGCGCGCGGTTCTAGCACACCGCGGCCGGCGGCTGCCGCGCGCCCAAGGGGCGCGTGCCCCCGCCACGGGGCTCAGGCCGAGACGCCCTTGTCCGGCGGCAGGTAGGCATCACGATTGGCCGCCCACCAGGCCTGCCACAGCTCCGGCCGCGCCGGCATGTCCTGCCGCGTGAGGCGCTTGAGGTGGTGATGCGCCTTCTCGCGCGTGTCGGCGTCCGGCGCCGACAGGCCCCGGATCAGCAGGTCGATGGCCTCGCGGTCGTCCCGCTTGCCCGGGCCCCCTCCCGTGGCCTTCAGCAGCTTCTGCAGCAGGGCGAACTGGTCCTTGAGCTGGACCATGTCCCCGAAGAGCAGGGCCACGACCACGAACAGCATGGTCAAGGCGGCCCGGGTCACCACAGGCGTGCCCTCGGGCAGCGCGCTGGGGGCAAAGGCGATCCACATCCCGAAGCCCAGCAGGGACAGTCGCAGCAAGGCGGCCACGACCAAGCGGGTGGTGTCGCTCACGTGGGCGGCTCTCCTGCCGGCCCTGCCCCCGGATGCTGGCGGGCGTCGACCGGCCCCGTATCCTACGCCCGGCGGCCGCGGCCACCAGCCGGCCCGCCCGGAGCCCCATGGCCTACTCGATCACCGAGACCTGCATCGGCTGCACGGCCTGCGTGAAGGCCTGCCCGGTGAACGCCATCAGCGGCACGCGCAACGAGATGCACGTGATCCACGCCGACATCTGCGTGGACTGCGGCCTGTGCGGCTACGTGTGCCCGCCCGAGGCGATCGTCGACTTCAACGGGACGGTGGCCACCCGATTCAAGCGCCGCAAGGACGCCGACCGCATCGCGGTGGTGACTCCCGAGCGCTGCACGGCCTGCGACTTCTGCTTCGACGTCTGCCCCTTCGACGCGATCAAGTACCGCGCGGTGGACGACGGCTTCTACAACGTGGCCGAGGTGAACCCGGACGTGTGCAAGGGCTGTGACGCCCTGTGCGTGGCCGTGTGCATCAAGGAAGCCATCCGCCTGGTGCCCCGCGACGAGGCGCTCCCCGACCGCAAGGCCGCCGAGGACAAGGTGGCCGCCTCGCAGTAGCGCGCCTCAGCGGCCGCGGCCCTCCAGCCAGCGGCCCAGCAGGAAGACGCACACGGCGGCGCCCAGCAGGCCCAGCTCGAGGGCCAGCGCCCCGCGCCTGTCGCCCGCCTCGATGCCGTAGAAGAGGGCCATGGGCGCCAGCACGAGGCCGACCAGCTGGAGGAACTTGCCCAGTCCGTGCATGCGCGGGCAGCCTACGCGGCCGGCCGCGTAGGCTGGAAGCGATGCGCGCCCCCCGCGTCCGGCTCGCCGCCCCACTGCGAGGCTTCCTGCGCTGGATGGGCCTCACCCTGGCGGTGGTGCTGGGCCTGCGCACACCCGCTCCCGCATCCGGCGGGCCCGGGGAAGCCTCGGGGGCGCTGCGCGCGCGCGTCTCGGTGGACGGCCCTGGCTTCGTGCGCGTGCGTGGCGCGGCCCTGCAGGCCCTGGGCTTCCAGGCGGCGCAGGGCGTGCGCGTCACCCACGCAGGCCAGCCCGTGCCCGTGCTGCAGGACAGCGTGGCCGACGACGTCATCTTCCTCGCCACCCGGATCGGGGCCAGGCGCTCGTACACGCTGCACGCCATGGCCGGCCCCAGCCGTCGCGCCGTGGCCGCGGGCTCGGTGGCGCCTGCCGGGCCGCCGCCGGCCGGCATCGATGCCGTGCGCGACGAGGCGCGTGCGATGTGCTGGGAGCACCTCCCGCGCGTGCACGGTCCCCAGTCCGCCGCCGAGGCCGAGGCCTACGCCCGGCCTGGGCCGACATGGTTCCACGCCCGGCTGGCACCGGGCGAGCACCTGGGCCTCGCACTGCCTGCAGGCACCGTGCCGGGCGTTCCGCTGCGCCTGCTGGTCGTGGCGCAGGTGACCCAGCCCGGCCCCATCACCCTCTCGGTGGAGCACGCCGGCACCCAGCAGGAGGTGCGCGGCACCTCAGGGCTGGAGGTGATGCTGGAGCGCCCCGATCCCTCCCAGCCGGTGGTGCTGCGCCACGCCACGCCCATCCTGCCGGCCCCCAGGAGCGACGTGAGCACGGGGCGCGGCACGGTGTGGATCGAGCGCCTGCTCTGGGAAGGCCCGTGGGACCTCGCCCGGGCGGACAGCGCCGTCCACGTCGCCCTGGCCGACCGGCCCTTCGCGCTGCGTGGCTGGCCGCGTGCCGGCTGGCACGCACTGGCCCTGGACCTCGAGGACGGCGTGTACGGCCTGCCCCGCACCTGGCCCTCGACGCTCGACCACCTGCTGCCCGGCCTGCCGCCCGGCTGGTCGGCCCTCGAGACCGAGTTCCAGCCCGGCAGCGAGTCCGGCTCGCTGTGGCTGGGCCCGGAGCGCGAGGCCGTTCCCGTGGCGGCCCCCCCGCAGCCGCAAGGACTGTGGACGCGCGCCGGCGCCGAGCACCTGATCGTGTGCCTGCCGCACCTGCGTGCACCCTGCGAGCGCCTGGCCGCCCACCGCCGCGCGCAAGGCCTCTCCTCGGCCGTGATCACCACGCACGAGGTCGATGCCGCCAAGGGCGACGGCGACCACGACCCGGAGCTGCTGCGCCGCTTCCTCGTGCAGCGGCGCGAGGACGCGGCGCTGCCCGCGCTGCGCTACGTGCTGCTGGTGGGCGACGCGGCCCTGGACCGCCCCGACCTCGTGCAGCGCCCCACGCTGCCCACGTGGCTGGGCCGCACGCAGTACAACGGGGCCACGTCGGCCGACACCCTGTGCGTGGAGCGCAACGATGCGCCCACGCTGGACGCCCCGGTGGTGGGCCGCCTGCCGCTGGAGGACGCCGCCACGCTCGACGGCTTCGTCACGCGCCTGGTGGCCTACGAGCAGGCCCCGCCGGCAGATGCCTCGCGGCGCATGCTGCGCTTCCTGGCCAGCGAGGGACGCTTCGGGCTGGTGGCCGACATGATGATCGAGCAGCTGTTCCGCCGCATCGTGGGCCGCTCGATCCCGCCCGCCTACGACGTCGAGGTCACCTTCGCCAGCCCGGCCTCGGCCTTCCTCTGGGCGCCGCGCGAGCTCAACGACAAGGTGATCGAGGGCCTCAACGAGGGCGGGCTGTTCGTGACCTACGTGGGCCACGGCTTCGCCGAGGGCTTCGACGACCTGCGCGTGGGAGGCGAGCGCCACCGCATCCTGCACCGCAGCGATGCGCCGCGTGTCGCGGTGCGCGGCACGCCGCCCGTGGTCATCGCGCTGGCCTGCAACACGGCCGAGTTCGATGCCCCCGGGGTGCCCTGCCTGGGCGAGGCGCTGATGGCGCAGCCTGCGGGCCCGATCGCCTACGTGGGCGCAACGCGCATCTGCCACCCAGCCGGCAACGCCTTCCTGGGCCGCTCGCTGGCGCGCGCCATGTTCCCGCGCGGGCCGGCGGCGGGTGCCGGCGAGGTGCGGCGGCTGGGCGAGGTGCGGGCTGCCGCGCGCCGCGAGGTGCTGGACCCCCGCGAGGACGACCAGGACGAGCTGCGCCTCCTCACCACGGGCACCGCAGCCCTGCTGCCGCCAGGCAGCACGCTGGCGCGCCTGAAGGAGGAGGCCTTCCTGCTCTACGCCCTGCTGGGCGACCCGGCCACGCGACTGGCGCTGCCCGAGCTGGCGCTGGAGGTGCAGGCCCGCATGGACGGCGAGGGCCTGGCCGTGGAGGTGCACGGCGTGCCCGCCGGCCGCGAGGTCGAGGTGCAGGTGGACGTGCCGCGCTTGCGCCAGAACCCGCTGCGGCCGCTGCAGCGCGGCCTCAAGCCCTCGGACCCGGCGCAGGCCGCCGCCATCCGCGAGAACCATGCGCGCGCCAACGACAAGCGCGTGCTGGGCGGCCGGGCGGCCGTGGAGGGCGGCGTGGCGCGCCTGCGCCTGCTGCCGGAGCCCGGCACGATGGCGCTCTCCGACGCGGCGCTGGGCGGCACCCTGCACGTGCGCGCGTGGCTCGTGGGGCCGGGGCCTGCGGGACTGGGCGCCGCGACGCTCGACGTGCCCGGCGCGACCCCGCGCTGAGCGCGGACGCTGGCCTAGCGCTGGCCGGGAGCGCGGTCCATGCGCTCCAGCGCGCGCTGCACGGCCTGCTTGCGCTCGCCGCCCTGCTCGAGGTAGCGCCCGTAGGCATCGCGCGCCCCCGCGCGATCGCCGCGGCGCTCCAGCACCGCCCCGAGGCGTGCCCATGCCTCCACCGCGCCGGGCTCGCGCTCCAGCGCCGTCCGATACGCGTCGGCCGCACGCTCCCAGCGCTCGTCCTCGGCCCACGAGTCGCCGATGCGGATCCACGGCTCGGCCCAGCGCGGGCGCAGCCGCGCCGCCTGCTCGTAGGCGCGGGCGGCGTCCTCCATCCTGCCCAGCTGCTGCAACGTGCGGCCCAGCTCCATGCGCGGGTACGCGTCGGCGGGCGACCGGCGCACCGCCTCCATCCATCCCCGCAGGCTCTCGCCGCTGTCGCCCAGCCGCGTCTGCATGTCAGCCAGCCCATACCACCCGTCGGCCCGTGCAGGCGCCAGCACGGTGACGCGCTCGAAGCCGTCCAGCGCGGCGCGATAGGCCGCCTGCCGTGCGGCCGACGTCGCGGCGAGGTCGCCCTCCACCGCGCGCACGTACCCCCGCACGATGTCCACCTCCAGGGGCGCCCCGGGCAGCGTCGCAGCCCGGTCCAGCGCCGCGTCGGCGCGCACCAGCGCAGCGCGCGCCTGCAGGTCTGCGTCCTTCTCGGCGCCCCGGTCGCCGGCCGCGCGGCCCTCCTCACGGCGCAGCCGCCAGGCATCCGCCTCGGCCAGCTCCACCTCGGCGATGGCCAGCGGCCACCACGGCGAGCCCGGCTCGCGCTGCAGTGCACGCTGGTAGAGGTCGCGCAGCGTGGACGACGCGCCATCGCCGGCCAGGCGCTCGGCCAGCACGCGATCCACCTCGAGGGCTGCGGGCAGGCTGGCCCGCTGTGCGTACTCGTCACGCACGGCGCTGCGCCGGCCCGCCTCGAGCTGGGCGCGCAGGTACCCCAGGTGCGCTCGCACGTCTGCCGGCGCGCCGTCCCGCAGCAGGGCGAAGCGGCTCGCTGCGCCATCGAGGTCACCCGCGCGCCGCTGGGCCTCGGCCTCCTCCACGGGCGTGCTGGGCAGGGTGCCGCCCGCAGGCTGGGGCATCACCACCCCGGCGCAGCCTGCCACGAGCAAGGCTGCTCCGCAGGCCAGCCAGCCGCGCGGCATGCGGGCGCGGGATGCCCTCACGAGCGGCCCTCCCCGCGCTGCTGGAGCCACGAGCGCCAGCGCGCCACGGCAGCGGCGCGGTCCTGCGCATCGTCGTCCACGCGGTAGCCCCAGGTGCTGCCCACCGCCTCCTGCAGCACGCGCAGGGCCCGCGCGCGCACGCGTGCGTCGGCGTCCTCGAGGGCGTCCACCAGCCGCCGTGCCCCACGATCGTCCCCCAGCCGCAAGAGCGCCGTGGCCGCCTCCAGCTGCACGGTGGCGTCGGGATCACGCAACGCCGCTCCCAGCGGCTCCACCACGCGACGATCGCGCAGGAAGCCCAGCGTGTACGCCGAGAGCGAGCGTGTACGGCCCGACGGATGCGCGCGCAACGCCTCCAGCAGCGGCACCACCGACGGCTCGCCGATGCGGGCCAGCCGCGCGCTGGCCTCCATCACCTGCTGCGCGTCCGGCTGCTCGAAGGCCGCGATCGCGGCCTGCACCTGCTGCCGCGTGGCCTCACCCCCCTCGTCGTACGAGCGTGCCCGGGGCGCCTGGCGGACCCCGGTCCCGACGGCCGGCGCGGGCCCTGCGCAGGCGCCCAGCCCCGCCAGGAGCAGGGCCAGCACCTGCGCGCGGTGACGTGCAGCAAGGCTCGATGCGCTCACGCGGACTCCGTGCGGGGGCGACGTGCGGCGCGCCAGGCCACCACGCGCTCTGCCACCAGCAGCGTAGCCGCAAGCAGCAGCCAGGCTGGCGGCGTGGGCCAGCCCCTCCCGGGCAAGGGCACCGGCACCGCAGATCCAGCCGCCACCAGCTCGCCGCCGCCCGCACGCGCCGCCTGCCGCAGCCGATCGAGGTCCACGCCCACGCCCCGATGCTCAGCATCCGGCATGGCCGGCCCACGCACGGGACGCGAGGCACTCCCCGCGCGCAGGGACCAACCTGACGCAGGCCCTGCCCCGGCCGCCAGCGCCGGCACCATGCCCTGGAAGACGCCCGGCGCCACCTCCAGCAGCCCATGCTCGGTCGTGCCCGTGCGCAGCACGGCACGGCCGGACCCAGCGACCTGCGGCCACGCCACGCGCAGGACGCCATCGGGCAGCACCTCAGCCTCCAGCGCCCGCTGGCTGGATTCGGCCAGCTCGCGCATCACGCCCGCGAGGCCTGGCACCGCGCGCTGGGCCTGCTCTCCCGGGAGCGGTCCCCAGGCCAGCCCATGCACCTCCCCGCTGCCCACGCTGCGCTGCGCCGCCAGCGGCCGCGCCGACCCGCCGGGACCGGCGGGCCGCGCCAGCGCCACGAGGGTGGCCTCGGGCACGGGCTCCACCGCATGCAGGCCGTCGAGGGGGCCGATCGCCCCCAGCGTGGAGGCCCAGCCCGGCAGCAAGGGCTCCGCCAGCCAGCCAGCGCCCAGCGACTCCTGCTCCAGCGCAGCGCGCTCCCGGGCCAGTTGCTCCAGCAACGAAGGCACCAGCGCCTCGCTTCCCCCCAGCAGCGCCACGTGCTCGGGCCGACGCGCCACGCCGCGGCGCAGCGCCTCCACGGCCTCCCGCATGCCCACCACGAGGGCCGAGAAGCGCACGCCCGCCTGCTCCACGCGAGCGCGCACGCCCGCCAGGGCCTGCGGGTCGAGCCGCTCGTCGGGGTCGCCGTCGGTGAGCAGCAGGAGGCAGCGTGTCCGCCCGGGCGGCTGCGCCTCCAGCACCTGCACGCCCCCCACGATGCCGCCACCGAGGTCGGTGGGACCCTGCGACACCAGCGCGGCCAGCGCGGCACGCAGGCGGCTTCCCGCTGCCACATCGCCGGCCTCGATCCAGCCCGGCGCCAGCGGGGCGGCCGCAGCCGCGGCGCGGAAGGGCAGCACGCACAGCCGCTCGCCTGGCTGCAGGCTTGCCAGCGCCTCCAGCGCTGCGCCCGCGAGCGCCTGCGCCGGCGCGCCCGCGGTGCTCCCGCTGGCATCCAGCGCCAGCACCCACGCAGCGCTGCGCCCGGGCGGGGCCGCCACGCGCAAGGGCGACAGGCGTCGTTCCAGCGCGGTCCCGCCCCAGCCGCCGCGTGCGTAGCCGCGCGCACCGCCCAGCAGCAGCAGGTGCGTGCCGCGGGCCACGAGTTCCTCGATGCGCGCCACGCCCTCCACGCCGACGTCGGCCCACGGCACGCCCGCCAGCACGAGCAGGTCCGGTGCGCTGGCCACCGCGGCGGCCACGCTGGCGTGCTGCCGTACCTCCAGCCCCTCGAGCGCAGCCGCGAGCAGGTCCACGGGCAGGTCGCCCACCAAGGCCAGCGTGCGGCGCTCGGAGGGCAGGACCAGCACCACGCGGTTGTTGCCGCGCACGTCGTCTGGCGTGCCGGGCGCTGCCTCGAGCCAAGCCTCCAGCGTCGCGGGCAGGCCGGCCACGGGCACCTCCAGCCGCACGGGCTGCTCGCTGCCGGGCTCCACGGCCAGCTCGCGCAGCACGCGCTCGCGGCCGCCCTCCACGCACAACCGGACGGCACCACGCACGCTGCTGGCCACGCTGGCCTCCAGCACGACGCGGCCCGCCTGCGCGCCCGAGGCGAGGCGCACGTGCAGCAGGCCCACGTCGGCCACCGCGCGCGCCGGCGGACGCGTCCACACGCGCCCACCGGAGGCAAGCACGGCCCTCACGCCAGCCTCGAGGTCGTCGGTGGCGCGGCCGTCGCTCTCGACGAGCACGTGCGCGCCGGGGCGGCGCTGCGCCACCTCCATCAAGGCGGCGCCCAGCCCGCTGGCCCCCCGGGGCAGGCGGGGCACGGGCTGCCCCGGCATCCGCCAGGCGTGACCGTCCGCCACCCAGAGCTCAGGCTGCCCGGTCGTGCCGGCGAAGGCCGGCGGCGGCGCCGCCGGGCTTGCCTCGCCCACGCTGGCCGAGGCGTCGATCACCTGCACGATGTCCCCCTGGCCCATCCCGGGCAGGGGCGACCAGCCGCCGGCAGCGCCGGCGACACAGCCCAGCAAGGCCACCCTCAAGACCAGCAGCCCGGGACTCACGAGTCCCGTCCAGGCTGGCCGACCCGGGGGGCCGGGGGACCCCAGGGGGGGGCCATCCGGAGGCCATCCATGGCCTTCTCCGGGGCTCGGGCTGGCCGGATGGCCGCTTCCGGGGTAGGGTCTACGGCTCGCATCGCAGCGTGGAACGCACGACTGCGTGGAACGGGTTCGCAGGAGGACGCATGAACAAGGCCGAAGTGATCGACGCCATGGCCCGCCACATGGGCTCCAACCGGGCCGACGCCGAGCGCGCCCTCGACGCCTTCGTCGAGGCCGTGGTCGAGGGTCTCAAGAAGAGCAAGGACGTGGCCATCCTTGGCTTCGGCTCCTTCCGCATCTCGCACCGCAAGGCGCGCATGGGCACGAACCCCCAGACCAAGGAGCGCATCGAGATCCCCGCCAGCGTGGGCGTGGGCTTCCGTGCGGGCAAGGCGCTCAAGGAGCGCCTCTCCTGATCGCGCGGGGCGTCGCCGCACGGTGACGCCCGCCCGGCTACGCACGCCGGGCGACCTCGCGTGGCACCGCACCCCGGCCCTCGCGGCCGTGCTGGGCCGGTTCATGCCTCCAGCCCCCCCCCAGCGCCCCCCACGCGCTCGATGGGGCCTCCGCAGAGCAAGGCCTCCCCGCGCCAGGCGACCAGCGCCTGCCCACACGCCGCGGCAAACACGGGCTGCTCGAGGGCCACGCGGGCACGCCCCTCGCCCAGCACGGTGAGCCGGGCTGCCTGCGGTGCCTGCGCATGGCGCACCTGCACCTCGACGGAGTGGACCGTGCCGGGCGGGGGCTCGGGCTCGTCCACCCAGTTGAGCCCTGCCACCTCCAGCACGCGATCCTCCAGCATCGGGCGCGGGCCCACGTGCACCGTGCCCGTGGAGAGGTCCGTGCCCGTCACGTGCAGTGCGCGCCCGCCCGCCGGCAGGCCCCGCCGCTGGCCACGCGTGAAGCCGATGGCCCCGGCATGCGTGCCGAGCTCGGTGCCGTGCTCGTCCACCACCGGGCCCGGCCTGCCCAGGCTGCCCAGCGCGCCCTCGAGCCAGCGCCGCATGTTGCCGTCGGGCACGAAGCACAGTTCCTGGCTGTCGGGCTTCTGCGCCACGGGCAGCCCGCGTCGCGCAGCCTCGGCTCGCACCTCGTCCTTGGTGCGATCGCCCAGGGGGAAGCAGGCGGCGGCAAGCTGCTCTTGCGAGAGCGCGTGCAGCACGTACCCCTGGTCCTTGCGGCGGTCGCGCGCGCGCAGCAGGCGCTGGCGCCCGCTGGCGTGCCTGCCGGCACGGGCGTAGTGGCCGGTGGCCACCGCCGTGGCCCCCAGCCCCCGCGCGAGGTCCAGCAGGCGCCCCAGCTTGACCCCACGATTGCACGCCACGCAGGGATTGGGCGTGCGCCCGCTCGCGTAGGACGAGGCCGCAGGCCGCAGCACCTCGCGCGCGAAGGCCTCGCGCACGTCCACGACGTAGAAGGGGATGCCCAGCGCGCCCGCCACCTCGCGTGCGTCGCGTGCGTCGTCCGCCCCACAGCAGGACCGGTGACCGCCCGCGGACACGCCCTCGGCCTCGACACCGGTCCGCAGGTGAGCCGCGACCACCTCGTGGCCCTGGTCCACCAGCGAAGCCGCCGCCACGGCGCTGTCGACGCCACCGGAGAGTGCCACCAGGATGCGCAGGGTAGGCTCCCGTTCGCCCCGCCCGGGGCTGGCCGCGATTGTGCGGGCGCCGTGCCCAGCGGCCCTAGAGTACGGGCCTCCGGGCCCCCGGGCCCCAAGGGCAGGCACCCGCGTGAGCATCCTCCCCATCCTCGCGACCTGGCTGGCGTCGGACGCCGCCGCGCCCGCCGGCGGAGGCCTGCTCTCCTTCCTGCCCTTCGTGCTGGTGTTCGTGATCTTCTGGCTGCTCGTCTTCCGCCCTGCCTCGAAGGAGAAGAAGCAGCGCGAGGAGAAGGTCCGCAACCTCAAGAAGCACGACCGCGTGATCACCAACGCCGGCATCCATGGCACGGTCGTGGCGCTCGATGCGGACAACATCACGCTGCGCGTGGACGACAAGGGCAACGTGCGCATCGTGTTCTCGCGCTCGGCCGTCTGGCAGGTGAACCCCGAGGGCTCGGCTGCGCCGCCCGCCGAGGACGCGCCGCAGGCCCCCGCGCAAGGCTCGGGCTCCTGATGCGCGGCGCCTGCCTCGCCGGGATCCTGGCGGTGGTGCTCCTGCCGCTGGCGCTGGCGCTGCTGGCCCAGCCGCCGATGGCGCCCGCCAGCGGCGTGCCCGAGCTGGGCTGCGCCGCGCAGGACCTCAGCACGGCCGCCCTCGACCGCGTGCAGCGCCTGCTGGGCGGCGACCTGGCCGTCCGGCTGGATGCGCCCTCGTGCGCCCTGGCCCTCGCGGCCTCGCCGGGCACGCCCCGGGCGGCCGACCCGCAGCCCGCCCTCCTCGCGCCGGCCGAGGCCCGCGCCGGCGCCTGGGAGCGCACGCTCTGAGCCCGGGGTCGGCGCCAACCAGGGCGCGCCGACCTTTGCAACCGGCTCTCGTGCCCGCACTCCCTCGCCTCACGTCTCGTACCCCCGAAGGCCTCCCATGAAGCAGATCAACGTCACCGGCCGGTTCATCACCATCCTCGTCGTCACCGTGCTCGCCGTGCTCTTCTACGAGCAGCGCGGCCTCAAGCTGGCCCAGGACCTGCGCGGCGGCACCAGCCTGCGCTTCTGGATGGACATCCCCAAGGCCCGCGCCGAGGGACGCGTGAGCGGCCAGGACGATGCCACGGTGGTGGCCGACACGCTGCGCGTCATCGACCAGCGCATCAACGCGTCGGGCCTGGCCGAGATCGAGCTGGTGGAGCTGGGCGAGAACCGCTTCGAGATCAACCTGCCCTCGGGCAATGACGGCGACATCGACCAGATCGTGAGCCTCGTCACCACGCTGGGCGACCTCCAGTTCCGCGTCGAGGTGCTGCCTGACGAGCTCTACCGCCGCGACGGGCAGGCGTCGGCCTGGAAGCGCCAGCGCTTCGGCGTCTGGACCGGCACGCAGGAGGAGTTCACGGCGTTCAAGGAGGCCGAGGTGAAGGCGTGGCAGGCCGCGCAGGCCGCCGGGACGGCCTACACCCCCTCGCGCCCCCCCTACCGCGTGGTCCCGCGCCAGGGCGCGCCCGCCGAGGCGGGCGCCTTCGCCTTCGCGGTGGTCGAGGATCCTGCCTCGGCTGACGAGCGCTTCGACGGCGCCATCCTCGAGAACCCGGCGGTCAGCAAGGACGACGAGGGCCGCCCCGTGACGGTGTTCGACGTCAAGAACAAGTTCCGCGGCTCCTTCGAGGCGTGGACCGGCCGCAACGTGCAGCTGCCCATGGCCATCATCCTCAACGGCGAGCACGTGATGGCGCCGTTCATCAACCAGCCGCTGTCGGACAACGTGCAGGTGACGCTGGGCGCGACCTCGATGGACGACGCCCGCAAGCAGGCCGAGGAGCTGAAGACCACGCTGCAGACGGGCTCGCTCAAGCTGCGCCCCGTGCTCGAGGCGCGCACCAAGGTCGGCGCCCGCCTGGCCGGCGAGTCGCGTGACCGTGGCGTGCTGGCCACGCTCGTCGCCCTGGGCCTCGTGCTCGTCTTCATGCTCGTCTACTACCGCTGGATGGGCGTGGTGGCCAACGTGGCGCTCATCCTCAACCTGGTGCTGCTCATCGGGGCCCTGGCCTTCGCCGACGCGGCACTGTCGCTGCCTGGCATCGCAGGCATCGTGCTGACGCTGGGCGTCGCGGTGGACGCCAACATCCTCATCAACGAGCGCATCCGCGAGGAACGGGCCCTCGGCCGCAACCTGCACCGGGCCCTGGACGAGGGCTACAGCCGCGCGCTGACGACCATCGTCGACTCGAACATGACCAGCATCATCACGGCCGTCTTCCTCTACGCGTACGGCTCGGGCGCCATCCGCGGCTTCGCCGTGTCGCTCGTGCTGGGCCTGCTGATCTCGATGTTCACGGCCATCTTCGTCACCCGCGCCATCTTCGAGTGGCAGATCAAGCGCGGCAGCCTGCGCGAGTTCAAGGTCACCGGCAGCGGGAAGGTGCCCACCTTCGCCTGGATGGCCAACCGCACGTGGATGGTGCCGCTCTCGGTGCTCCTGGTCGTGGGAGGCATCTTCCTCTTCGCCACCACCGATCGCCTGACCCTCTACGACATCGACTTCACGGGCGGCCAGAAGGTGCAGATGCGCTTCGCGGGCCCCGTGACGGTGGACGAGGTGAAGCAGGGCCTGCGCGGCGCCCCCGTGGAGGTGGAGGTCGCCTCCTCCTACTTCGACCAGGACCAGGTGCTGCAGATGCGCCGGCAGAAGGTCGCCGTGGGCCCGCTGGACGGGGCCGAGGTGTTCACGGTGGGCGACGGCGGCGACGCCATCGAGCTCAAGGTGCAGCGCGCCACGGACCGGGCCGACCTCGGGCCTGAGGAAGAGGAGCAGGCCCTGCGCGGCTTCCTGGCCCAGCGCTTCGCCGGCCGCCTCCTGCCCGCATGGCAGTCGGCCCCGGCGCGCCGCATCCCCACGGCGCCGGCCCCCGAGGGCAACGCCGGCGCGCCGGCCGCCCCGGCCGATCCCGCGCTCGCGGCGGTCGCCGGCGGCATCACCACGGACGTGGCCTTCGTGGACCCGCGGGCCCGCCTGACGCCGGCGCTGCTGGAGTCCGTGCTCTCCAAGGACTTCCCCCACTACGTGCACGACGGCAAGCGCCGGGCGGTGGCCGTGGCGGACATGAAGCGCTCGGTGGTCGTGCGGCCCTCGGCCCAGCAGGGCACGGGCGTCGTGAGGCGCTTCGACGTGTGGGTCAAGACCAGCACCAAGGACGGCACCACCTCCGAGGACGCCGACCCGGAGCGCTTCGGCAAGGACCTCGAGCAGTGGCTGGGCAGCGGCGCGTTCCGCGCCGCCGTCGCACGCGAGCTGGGCCTGGCCGATGCGCGCGAGGCAGAGGACGTGGCCCTGAGCCAGCCCCTGCCCAGCCAGGACCAGATCAGCGCCTCCGTGGCGCAGCGCCTCAAGAACGACGCCCTGCTGGCCCTCTCCCTGTCGCTGCTGGGCATCATCGTCTACGTGGCCCTGCGCTTCCGCTCGCGCGCGATGGGCCTGGCCTCGGTGCTGTGCCTGTTCCACGACGTGGCCGTGACGGCCGGTGTCGTGGCGCTGGTGAATGCCCTGGGCCTGGTGGATGCGCGCATCAACCTGACGATGGTGGCGGCCTTCCTCACCCTCGTGGGCCTGTCGATCAACGACACGGTGGTGATCTACGACCGCATTCGCGAGAACCGCGGCCGCGCGCCGACCATCACCACGGCCATGATCGACCTCTCGCTCAACCAGACCTTCGGCCGCACCCTGAAGACGATCACGACCATCTTGCTGGTGTGCTTCGCCCTCTTCTTCTTCAACGTGGGCCAGCGCAACGTGCTGGAAGGCTTCGCCTTCTGCCTGATCGTGGGCAGCTTCGTGGGCACCTACTCCTCGATTGCCATCGCCGCGCCCCTGCTGCTGTTCCTGCCCTGGGCGTGGACGCGGGTGAAGGGCCTGGCGCCGAAGGGCGCCCTGGTGGGCGCCTGCGCGGCTCGCTGGGTGCTCATGCCGCTGCTCCCGGTGGCACTGGTGGCGTGGCTGCTGTGGGCCGTGGCCTTCAGCGCCTACGCCTTCGTGGTGGGCCTGCTGCTCTTCACGCCGTGGGCCCTGTCGGGCAAGGCCGAGGAGGCTCCGCCCAGCGCTGGTTCCGCTGCGCCCGCAGCCAGCGCCTAGTCGCGCGTCGCGTCAGGGGCCCTGCGGCACCCGGGAGGGGCCGTGGGGCCGCGCCCTGCAGCGCCCTGCGCTGCCCAGCGCCCCCGCAGCGCCCGGGGAGGGGCTCCGCCCGCGGCGGCCTACGCGTCCTCGTCCGGCGGCGGGGCGCCCTCGATCACGCGCCCGCCGGCGCGCTGCACGTGCGCCAGGTGCTTGACGGGCAGGCGCACGCGGAAGCGCGCCACCTCGTCGCCGTAGGTGGCATCGAGCACCTCGCCGCACTCGCGCAGGAAGGCAGGCAGTCGCCCGTTGCCGGCGTCCGCCTCCACCACGAGGTCGAGATCCCGGCGCGTGATGCGGGCCCGCACCTCCGCGCGCAGCGCATCGACCCCCTCGCCCGTGAGCGCACTGCAGGCGATGGATCCCGGCAGCCGCTCCTGCAGCTGGCGCAAGCCCACGCGGTGCGGGAGCCGGTCGACCTGGTTGAGCACGGCCAGCCTCGGCACCGCACCGGCCCCGATGGAGGCCAGCGTCTCCTCCACCACCGCCACGTGCTCGAGGGCCTCCGGGTCGCCCGCGTCCACCACGTGCAGCAGCAGGTCGGCGAAGCGCGCCTCCTCCAGCGTGCTGAGGAACGAGGCCACGAGCTGGTGCGGGAGGTCGCGGATGAAGCCCACCGTGTCGCTCAGCAGCACCGTGCGGCCGGGAACCACGTCCCAGGCGCGGGTGGTGGTGTCCAGCGTGGCGAAGAGCCGGTCCTGCACGAACACCTGCGCCCCCGTGAGCGCCCGCATGAGCGTGCTCTTGCCTGCGTTCGTGTAGCCGACGAGGCAGATGCTCGACACCCCCTCGCGGCTGTGCGTCTGGCGCACCCGATGCTCCTGCAGCACGGCCACGTCCTTGCGCAGCTCGTCGATGCGCTTGCGCACGAGGCGGCGGTCGGTCTCCAGCTGCTTCTCGCCCGGCCCACGCACGCCGATGCCGGCCTTGCCGGAGCCCACCTCGCGGTTGAGGTGCGTCCACAGGCGCTTGAGGCGCGGCAGCGCGTACTGCATCTGGGCCAGCTCGACCTGCGCGCGCGCCATGGCACTGCTGGCCCGCAGCGCGAAGATGTCGAGGATCAGTTCCGTGCGGTCCACCACGCGCGCGCCGGTGGCCTTCTCGAGGTTGCGCGCCTGGGAGGGCGAGAGGGCGCCGTCCACGATCACGAGCCGGGCGCCCAGCTCGCGCACGCGCTCGCCGATCTCGGCGGCCTTGCCCTTGCCCACGAAGGTGGTCGCGTCGGGCCGGCTGCGCTTCTGCAGCATCCGGTCCACCACGCGGGCGCCCGCCGTGTCGGCCAGGCGGCCCAGCTCGCCCAGCGGCTCCTCGGCGGCCGCCCAGCCCCGCGTGACGCCCCCGACCGCCGCCTTGGAACGGCTGCCGGGGCCCTCCTCCAGCACCAGCCCCACCAGCACGGCCTTCTCGCCGGCCTCGTCCGCCCCGCGCTGGGGCTTGCCCTGGCGGTCCAGCCTCATCGCGCCCCCGCGGTGGCCGGGGCGGCACGGTCGGGGTCGCGGCTCGAGGAGGCCACCGGCACGCGCTCCAGCGGCTGGCCCTTGCGGTGCACGAGGTGGACACGCCAGTGGGCGTCGTCGCGGGCCGGGAAGTCACGCCGGTGGTGCGTGCCGCGGCTCTCCTCGCGCGCCAGCGCCGACTCGCACACCAGCCGGGCCACGAGCAGCATGTCCAGCAGCACCAGCCGTTGTGCCACGCGGGAGCTGCCCACGCGCCGGGCGAAGCCCTCCCATCCCGCCACGGCCGCCAGCGCGCCGGTGAGGTGCGCGCCGCTGCGCTCGATGCCCGCCTCGCGCCACATCAGGGCGCGCAGCGAGGCGGCAAGGTCGTCGAGGTCCATGAACCCCTCCTGCGGCTCCGGCACCTCGCTGACGATGCGCAGGGGCCCCACCCCCGCCGCCCGCGCGTGCGCCACGGCCGAGCGGCCCGCCGCGCCACCCAGCACCAGCCCCTCCAGCAGGCTGTTGCTGGCCAGCCGGTTGGCCCCGTGCAGGCCCGAGGCGCTGGCCTCGCCGGCCGCGAACAGGCCGGGAAGGTCCGTGCGCCCCTCGGCATCCACGCGCACGCCCCCGATGGTGTAGTGCGCGGCCGGGCGCACGGGGATGCGGTCCACGGCCACGTCCAGCCCGTGCGCCCGGCACGAGCTCACGACGCCCGGGAAGCGCGCCGCCAGCCGGGCGCTGTCCATGTGCGTGAGGTCGAGGAACACGCCGCCCACGTCGGGCCGCTGCAGGTGGCGCACGATGGCGCGCGAGACCTGGTCGCGGGGGGCCAGCTCCGCCTCGGCCAGCGCGTCGACGAGGAAGCGCCGCCCGCGGTCGTCCACGATGTGGCCGCCCTCGCCCCGGATGGCCTCGGTCAGCAGCAGCCGGGGGACGCCGGCGAGGTAGAGGGTCGTGGGGTGGAACTGCACGAACTCGAGGTCCATGAGCGAGGCGCCTGCCCGCCAGGCGGCCGCGATGCCGTCGCCCGTGCTCTCCGAGACATTCGTGCTCTCGCGGTAGATGCGAGCGTAGCCGCCGCTGGCCAGCACCACGGCGCCCGCCCACACGGCCCGCAGGTTGTCCCGCGACCAGACGAGCGCACCCCGCACCGGGCCGCGCGGCTCGCCCAGCAGGTCCACGAGCATGGCGTCCGCCCAGCGCACCACGTTGGGGAAGCGCTCCAGCGCCCGCGAGAGCGTCTCGCGGATCTCCGCCCCGGTGGCATCGCCCCGGGCATGCAGCACGCGCGCCGCGGAGTGGCCGGCCTCCAGCGCCCGCTGCGGCACGCCGTCGGTGCTGTCGAAGCGGGCGCCCTCGGCCACCAGGCCCTGGATGCTCTCGCGGGCCCGGGCCACCACGGCCTCCACGAGGTCGGGGTCGCACAGGCCCTGGCCCACGCGCAAGGTGTCCTGCCCGTGCAGGGCGGGCGAGTCGCCCATGCCTTCGAGCACCGCCGCCACGCCCCCCTGCGCGTAGGCGGTGTTGTTCTCCTCCCAGCGCTGCTTGGCCAGGACGATCACCCGCAGGCCGGCCCGTGCGGCCTCCAGTGCGGCCTGCAGGCCCGCCACGCCCGACCCCACGACCAGCACATCGGCCAGGTGCTGGGGCAGGCGGTGCGTGTCGAAGGGCAGCAGCCAGCGCCCGGTGAGGTCAGGAGGGGCTGCGCTGGGCATCGAGGCCGAGCATACCCCTGCGAAGCGCGAGCATACCCCTGCGAAGCGCGTGCGCGGCCTCAGGGCGCACGGACCTGCCCGGCGCGGGCCGGCCGTGCGGAGGCCGGCGGCGAGGGCCGCCGTGGGGCCTGCGGCCACCGCCGCGCCCCCGGCGCGGGCCGGGGAGGGTGGTGGAGGTGAGGGGATTCGAACCCCTGGCCTCCGGCTTGCAAAACCGGCGCTCTACCAACTGAGCTACACCCCCGCTCCAGAACAGCCCGCGCGTCGGGCCCGGCCACGCCGGGAGCCCCCCACAGGCCGCCGCCGGCGACCGGGGTGGTGGGCGCACTTGGACTCGAACCAAGGACCTCCGCCTTATCAGAGCGGCGCTCTAGCCAGCTGAGCTATGCGCCCGGACGCGCGGCACAGGCCCCTGCGGGCCTGCGCTGCCACTCTAGCCCCGCGGGCCTGCCCCACAAGGCAGGGCGGCCCCGAGGGCGCCGGCGGCGCCTGCCCGGGCGGCCCGGCGGCACCCGCGCGGGCAGCGCCGGCCCAGGCCAGCCGCCGCACAGGCCCTCAAACGAGACGAC
>CAXQZU010000011.1:0-58664 GCA_964228555.1 Planctomycetota bacterium | reverse complement strand
CAAGGCCGCGGCGAGGCGCTGCTGCGCGGCCTCGTTCTCGTCGTGCGGAAGCAGGTCGCTGTAGGGGTTCCACGCCGTGAGCACGTGCAGGGTGCCACGCCATGGCCATGCCAGCGGCGAGTGCGGGGCCTGCCCGCTGCGCGGGCCGTCGGGCACCAGCACCCACGCCTGCCCCGCGGCGTCGCGTACCTCCACCTCGGTGGCCAGGTAGGCCGCGGCCAGCGCAGGCTGGAGCGGCGGTGCGTCCCGCCGGGGTGCTGCACCGGATGCCGACATCGCTCCTCCTCCGCCCTGGCGCGGGGCCGGGCGCGGCCTCGCTACGCGAGGTCGAACAGCAGTGCCTCGGCGCCCTGCGCGCCACCCACGAGCGCCAGCGACCCGGCCTCGCTGGTGGAGGCGCCGTCGCCCTGCTGCAGCCCCAGCCCATCGAGGGTGAGGCTGCCGCGTGCCACCTGCAGCCACGCGTGGCGTCCCGGCGCCAGCACGTGCACCACCCGCTCGCCGGCCTTGAGCGTGCAGGCGTGGATCAGGGTGGGCGAGACGATGCGCAGCGAGCCCTCGCGACCGTCGGGAGAGGCCACCACGCGCAGGCGGCCCTGGCGCTCGGCCGCCGGGAAGGTGCGGTCCTCGTAGGAGGGCGTGACGTCGCGCTGGCTGGGCAGCAGCCAGACCTGCAGGAGGTGGGTGCTCTCGCGCGCGCTGGGATTGAACTCGCTGTGGCGGATGCCCGTGCCAGCGCTCATCCGCTGCAGGTTGCCGGGCACGATCACGCCGCCGTGGCCCAGGCTGTCCTTGTGCTGGAGGGCACCCGACAGGACGTAGGTGACGATCTCCATGTTGTCGTGCGGGTGCATCGGGAAGCCGCGCCCGCCGGCGATCCAGTCCTCGTTGATCACGCGCAGCGCCCGGAACCCCATGTGGCGTGGGTCGCGGTAGGAGGCGAACGAGAAGGTGTGGCGCGTGTCCAGCCAGCCGTGGCTGGCCGCGCCGCGCTCGGCGCTGCGGCGCACGCGCAGGCGCGCCGGGGCGGGCGCACCCGCCGCAGCGCCGCCTTGGCCGGGAGGTGCGGCTTGCGCGGGCGAGGCCAGCGCGCCGGCCGTGGCGGCGGCTCCCGCCAGCGCGGCGGCGCGCAGCAGGTCGCGGCGGTGCATGGTGCCTTGGCGCATGGTGCCTTGGTGCAGGGTGCTCTGGTGCAGGGCGCGGTGGGCCATGGCGTGCGGCTCCGGGTCTGCTTCTGGTCTAGCCGTGTGGCGGGGCCTGTCCACCGTGCCCTAGTCCGTGCCCAGCCAGGCCAGCACCTGCGCGTCGCTCACCGCCGCCGGATTGGAGAGGTCGGCGCCCAGCAGCGCGGTGGGCACGACCGCGTCCTCGAAGCGCACGTAGTCCACCTGCGCGCGCAGGTCGGGCGAGCCGGAGGTGATGAGGCTGGTGTTGTGCTGGGTGGGGGTGAGGGCGGAGCAGGTGGTCCAGTCGGTGTAGACCGTGATGCCCACTTGCAGCGTGGCCGGGAAGTCGTCGCGCCGGTAGCGGCGGTGCACGGCCCAGCTGCCGCCCTCCGGCCGGATGAGCAGCAGCAGGTGGGGGCCCACGCGTGCGGCCCGCAGCGTGGCGGCACCGGGGCCCGGATCCAGGGCCAGCGTGGAGACGCTGTCCACCGTGGTCTTCACCTCGGTCTGGTAGGTGCCCGGGGTATCGCCACAGCCCAGCGACAGGAAGACGTAGTCCTCGCCCCCGGCGGTCCAGGTGGCGGGCGTCACCTGGCGCGGCGCGCGCAGCATGATGCCGGCCAGCGAGTAGAGGCTGGCGGGTGCCCCCGTGCCGGCGCGGTTGCGCGCCTCGATGTGGGTGGTCACGACGAGGTCGCCCGTCACGGGCTTGAAGGCCAGCTCGCCGCGGTAGTCCTGGTACCAGGTGCTGGCGTAGGGCACGAGCGTGAGCCACCCGGGCCGCGTGACGCCCACGTCCAGCGACTGCAGCTGGTCGAAGGGCCACTGCTCGACCTGCCACACGCGCTGCCAGCCGGCGTCCAGCGAGGGCCCCGTGCTGAACTCGTCGTCGAGGGCCGACAGGCCCGGATCCGGCGACGGGCTGCCGCCGCTGTCCGTGGATCCGCCCCCTCCTCCGCAGGCTGAGAGCAGCAACAGCAGGAGCAGGCAGCACCCAAGGGGGCGTAGCCGCCCCCCGCCCCGCGCCAGGGACCGTGCGGGCCGGGCGGCGGATGCCAGCAGGGCACCTCCTCGGTCCCCGGCATTGGCGCCTGCTCGGGTACGGGGGCTGGGCTGGTCCGGCATGGGCGGGCCTCCGGTCGTGGTGCGAGCATAGCCTCCCTGCCCAGGCCGGTGGCCGGTCCCGGGCGCAGGCGCCATCTCATGGCAGCCGCCCCGCGACCGCTAGGCTGCGGACGGCATGGACCTCCCCCCGCTCCTCGACCCCATGCGCACCGTGCTCTACCAGGTGGGTGGCTGGACCTCGCTGGGCCTGGGCGTGGTCGGTGCCTTCGTGCCGGGCCTGCCCACCACGCCCTTCGTGCTGCTGTCGTCGTGGCTCTTCTACCGCTCCAGCCCGCGGGCTCATGCCTGGCTGCGTGGCAGCCGGCTCTTCGGCGGCATGATCCGCGACTGGGAGGCACGCCGTGGCGTGCGCAGGCGGGTCAAGGTGCGCGCCGTCCTCGTGATCCTTGCGGTCGCGGGCGCCAGCTTCGCCTTCAGCAGCCTGAGCCTGTACGCGCGCGTGCTCGTGCTGGGCTTGAGCAGCATCGGCCTGTTCGTCATGCTGCGGCTGCCCACGCTTCCCGACGACGATCCGCTCGCGTGACATGAGGCGCAGGCTGGGCTGGCGCGGGAGCCGGCGCTGCCGGCGGAAACTCTGCGCCAGCGTCCCTGCCTGGACCGGCGGCGCACGCACCGGCGGGTCGCACGGCGTCGCCGTGCGATGGAGTGCGCGGGCCCTCGCCTAGAGTGCTGCGGTGAACGAGATGCAGCACGTCGGCCCGCGGATCCTGCCTGCCGCCGCGGAGGGCTCGCCCCTGCGCGTCGGCGTGGTGATCCCGGTGCGCAACCGGCCCCGCCTCGTCCTGGAGGCCCTCGACACCGTGGCGGCGCAGCAGCGCCAGCCCCAAGGCGTGGCGGTCGTGGACGACGGCTCCACCGATGGCACGCCCGGGGCCGTGCGTGGGTGGCTCGCGCACCACGCTCGTCCAGGGTGGCAGCTGCTGGAGCGCCCGCACGCGGGCGCACCCGCAGCACGCAACGCCGGCTTGCGGGCGCTGGGGGAGGTGGACGCCGTGGCCTTCCTCGACAGCGACGACCTGTGGCCGGCCGACTTCCTGGCGCGTGCCTGCGCGGGGCTGGAGCGCGATCCGCGCCTCGTGGGCGTCATCGCCGATCGCGTCACGTGGGATGTCGCGGCGGGCACGCGCCGCACCGAGAGCCTGGAGGGGTTCGTACGGGACCCGGTGCTGTGGGGCGTGCGGCGCGGGGCTGCCTTCGCGTCGTGTGCGCTGCTGCGCCGGCAGGCGGTGCTCGAGGCCGGCGGCTGGTGCGAGCGTGCGCTCACGGGACACGACACCATCCTGTTCCTGCGGATGGGCATGCGGGGCTCGTGGCAGTGCCTTCCGGGCGAAGCGTGCACGATGCGGCGCAATCACGCCACCCTGCGGGGCGAGGCCGATCACATCTACCGCCAGGTGAGCTTCGCGGCCTGCCGATGGGCAAGGATGCAGGAGCGACTGCTGCCGCCGGTGGCACCTCGCGCGCACCTGCGGCCCCGCGTGCGCGCCGCCATGGCTCGCCGCTGGACGAATGCGGGCAAGGAGGCATGGCGCGCGGGGCGCCCGCGACGGGCCCTGGCCTGCCTGCGCCAAGCCTTGCGCTGGAACCCGCTCTACCCGCAGGCGTGGCGCCAGCTGGTGCTGGCGTGGCGCGAGCGTCCTCGCGCGGTGCGGGCGCAGGCGCCTCGCTAGCGGGTGTGCGCTGCGCCCGGGGTGGCGCACCCGCGCGCGTGCGGCGACGTCAACGGGGGACCGCGCGCGCTCCCACCTCGCGGGCCAGCTCGGCCTCGAGCGCGTCGGCCAGGCGGTCGATCTCCGCCGGCTCGTTGTAGGCCTGCGTGGACGTGCGCACCCAGCGCGCGGGGGCGGCCGGCCACACGACGATGGGCACCTGGATGCGGTGCTGGGTCACGAGGCGCTCTTGCAGCAGCGTGTGGTAGCCGCGCGCGGGCGCGGCCGAACCCGCCGGCGCGGGCGGCAGCGGCAGGGTGGCCAGCGTGCCGATCATGCTGTCGGGGCAGGGCAGCGCCACGCCCAGCCGCGTGGCCAGCCGGCGGCGGGCCGCCAGCGCGCCCTCGCGGTTGGCCTGCATGTGCGCGGGCCATCCTCCCGGGCGCAGGCGGTCGATGAATCGCAGTGCGTCCGGCACGCACAGCCACGCGGAGGGATCGTCGGTGCCACCCCAGTCGAACTCCAGCCGGAATCGCGAGCGTGCAGGCCGCACCGCGTTGGTGCCGTGGCTGATCACGAGCGGGCGGATGCCTGCGCGGCGGTCGGCGCGCACGTGCAGGAAGGCCGCGCCCTTGGGCGCACACACCCACTTGTGGAAGTTGCCGGTGATGTAGGAGGCACCCAGCCGCGTGACGTCCAGGGGCAGCATGCCGGGCGTGTGCGCGGCATCGACCAGCACGTGGATGCCACGGTCCTCCAGCATCGGCACGAGGCGTTCCACGGGCAGCACCATCCCGGTGGGGCTGGTGACATGGTCCAGCAGCACGAGGCGCGTGCGCTCGGTGACGGCGGCCATCACCCGCTCCACCACCTGCCCAGGTCCCGTGCAGGGGAAGGGCACCGGGGCCACCACGACGCGCGCGCCCGTGCGCTCGGCCAGCACGCGCAAGGCGTTGTGACAGGCGTTGTAGACGTGGTCCGTCGTCAGCAGCTCGTGCCCCGGGGCGATCGTGCCGTGGGCCAGCGAGGCCAGCACCGTGTTCACGCCCGTGGTGGCGTTGCTCACGAAGGCGAAGCCCTCGGGGTCGGCGCCCACGAACGCCGCCGCCTCGTGGCGGGCGCCGTCCAGCGCGCCCTCCAGCACCTCCACCATGAACGCGACCGGCTCTCGCTCCATGCGGTCGCGCCACGCACGCTGGGCCTCCAGCACGTCCCGTGGGGCGGCGCCGAAGGACCCGTGGTTGAGGAAGGTCACCTCGGGGTCCAGTCCCCAGTGCTGGCGCAGCTCCCGGCCCATCGCAGCCTCCTCGCGGGCTAGCCCGCCAGCGTCTTGAGGGCGCGGTTGGCCACGGCCAGCATCGCCAGGCTGGGCGTGCCCGCGGCCTGCAGCTCGGCCCGCAGCTGGTCGGCGCGTTCCACCTGCGCGGCGCGCGCCGCGCACCAGCGGGCCAGCGCCTCGGTGGGGGCCTTGGCCGCCACCTCGCCGCGGGCGCCCTTGCCGCCTCCAGCCAGCACGCTCGCCACCAGCGCAGCCTGCTGCGCATAGAGGTCGTCCACCACCGCCGTGACCGCCTGCTTGTCCCACGCGCTCTCCGCGGGCAGGGCCAGCGCGGCCGTGCGCAGCCAGTCCAGGCCGAAGCGCTCGCCGGCGGCGAAGTACTCGCGCGCCACCTCGGCGGCGGGGGACTTGGCCTTGCGCGCGAGGCGCACGAGGTCCAGCGCCGTGGCCAGCCTGGGCAACGCGGCCACGCGGGCAGCCAGCGCGGCCGGCACGCCGGCGGCCACGGCCGCCTGCGCGCGCCTCTCGTGGTCGGCGCGTGCCGTGCCCACCAGCACCTCGGGCAGCACGCGCACGGCCTCGGCGAGGCTCTCCTTCCAGGCCTTGGCCAGCTCCTGCACCTTGAGGGGCCGGGCCTCCTCGCGCAGCAGCCATACGGTGGCCCGCTCCACCATGCGTCCGGCCTCGGCCAGCATGCGGGCCTGTTCCAGCGCGGGCACGCGGCCGTCGAGGGCCTCGATGCCGGCCCACAGCGAGGGCAGGTCGAAGGCCTCGCGCACGAGCACGAAGGCGCGCGCCACGTCGGCAGGCGTGGCCCCGGTCTTCTCGGCCACCTCGTGGGCGAAGGTGATGCCCACGCGGTTGACCAGCTGGTTGGTGATGCAGGTGGCGATGATCTCGCGGCGCAGCCGGTGGCGCGCCATGGCCTCGGGGAAGCGCTGCGGCAGCACGGGCGGGAAGTAGCGCGCGAGGTCCTCGGCCATGGCCGGGTCGTCGGGCAGGTCGCTGGCCAGCAGGGCGTCGTAGAGGTCGATCTTGGCGTACGCCAGCAGCACGCACAGCTCGGGCCGCGACAGGCCCACGCCGCGCCGCGCGCGCAGCGCGGCCGCATCGGGCAGCCCCTCCAGGCGCCGGTTGAGCTTGCCCTGCGACTCCAGCGTGCCCATGAAGCGGCCCAGCCGGTCTAGCAGGCGCGCGCTCATCGTGTGCGTGATGGTGATGGCCTGCGTCTGCAGGTAGTTGTCGCGCAGCACCAGCGCGCCCACCTCGTCGGTCATCTGCTTGAGCAGCTCGTCGCGGCGGGCGCGGTCGAGCCCGCCCGAGGCCACCACGTCGCCCAGCATGATCTTGATGTTGACCTCGTGGTCGCTGGTGTCCACGCCGGCGCTGTTGTCCATCGCATCCGTGTTGAGGCGCCCGCCGGCCAGCCCGAACTCGATGCGGGCGCGTTGCGTCATGGCGAGGTTGGCGCCCTCGCCCACCACCTTCACGCGCAGCTCGGTGGCGTCGATGCGCAGCGCGTCGTTGGCGCGGTCGCCGGCGTCGGCGTGCGTCTCGGCGCTGGCCTTTACGTAGGTGCCGATGCCGCCGAACCACATCAGCTCGACATCGGCCTTGAGCACCGCGCGCATCAGGTCGGCCGGCGTGGCCGTCTCGCCCGTGAGGCCCAGCAGCGCGCGCATCTCGGGCGAGACCGGCACCGACTTGGCCTTGCGGTCGAAGACGCCGCCACCCTTGCTGATCTTGCTGGCGTCGTAGTCAGCCCACGAGGAGCGCGGCAGGCGGAACAGGCGCTCGCGCTCGGCGAAGGAGGTCGCCGGGTCGGGCGCAGGGTCGACGAACACGTGTCGGTGGTCGAAGGCGGCCACCAGCCGCAGGTGGCGGCTCAGCAGCAAGGCGTTGCCGAACACGTCGCCGGACATGTCGCCGACGCCCACGCAGGTGGTGTCCTGCGCCTGGATGTCCTTGCCCATCTCGCGGAAGTGGCGCTTGACGGCCTCCCAGCCGCCGCGCGCGGTGATGCCCATCGCCTTGTGGTCGTAGCCGGCGCTGCCACCCGAGGCGAACGCGTCGCCCAGCCAGAAGCCGTACTCCGCCGAGACGGAGTTGGCGTAGTCGCTGAAGGTGGCCGTGCCCTTGTCGGCGGCCACCACGAGGTAGGGGTCGTCCTCGTCGTGGCGCACCACGTCACGAGGCGCCACTACCGCCGCGCCCTGGAAGTTGTCGGTGATGTCCAGCAGGCCGCGCAGGAACTGCTTGTAGCAGTCCACGGCGTAGGCCTGCAGGGCATCGCGTCCCTCGGGGGCCTGCTTGAGCACGAAGCCGCCCTTGCTGCCCACGGGCACGATCACGGCGTTCTTCACCTGCTGCGCCTTCATGAGGCCCAGCACCTCGGTGCGGAAGTCCTCGCGCCGGTCGCTCCAGCGCAGGCCGCCGCGCGCCACCTTGCCGCCCCGCAGGTGCACCGCCTCGAAGCGCGCGCTGTAGACGAAGATCTCGCGGAAGGGGCGGGGCAGCGGCAGGTCGTCCAGCCGGCGCGAGTCGAGCTTGAAGGAGAGCCACGCCTTGGGCTGGCGCTGCCCGTCTCGCTGGAAGGCATTGGTGCGCAGCGTGCACTCGATGGCGTTGAGGAAGCGACGCAAGATGCGGTCGTCGTCGAGGTTGGTGACGGTGGCCAGCCGGGCGTGGATGCGCTCGACGAGCGCCTTGGCGTCGGCCTCGCGGCGCGCGTCGCGCGCGGGGTCGAACCGCCGCGTGAACAGGTCCACCAGCAGGCGCGCCACCTCGGCGTGGCGTGCCAGCACGCCGGCCATGTAGGCCTCGCTGAAGGGGATGCCGGCCTGGCGCAGGTACTTGGCGTAGCCGCGCAGGACGGTCACCTCGCGGGCCGAGAGGCCTGCGGCCACGACCAGCCGGTTTAGGCCGTCGTTCTCCATCGCGCCCTTCCAGACCTGCGCAAAGGCGTCCTGGAAGCGCTCGCGCAGGGTGGCCACGTCGGCGTCGCGCCCGTCGGCCGTGTGCATCTCGAACTCGCGGATGCGCACCGTGCCGCCACCGTCGGGCAGCGTGGCCTCGTAGGGGAACTCCTCGGCAACGACCACGCCGAGGTTCTCGAGCATGGGCAGCACGTGCGACAGCGGGACGGCCGCGCCGGTGAAGTAGACCTTGAAGCGCAGCGCCGAGGAGGCTGCCCGGGGGGCGCGGTCGAGGTGCAGTGCCAGCCCGTCGCGCAATGCCTCCTCCACGTGGAAGGCGTCCTCTGCGCCCGTGGCGGGGTCGTTGCGCTCCTCGTAGGCCTGCGAGAAGGCGTGCGCGAACCGTGCGGCGCGGGCGCGGCCGGCGGCGCTGCCATCCCGCTCGTGCATCGCGGCCTGCATGCGCTCGGGCCACGAGCGGGCGGCCTCGCGCATGCGTTCCTCGACGGCGGCCTCGTCCACCTCGGCGGGCGCGCCCGCAGCCAGCGTGACGAGGACGTGGACGCGCGCCAGCGCGTCGCCGGCCATCGTGGAGAAGGAATCCACCTTGCCGCCGTAGGCCTGCTCGAGCAGGGTCGCGAAGCGCTTGCGCAGGGTGCTGTCGAACTTGTCGCGCGGGGCGTAGCAGAGGCAGCTGACGAAGCGGCCCAGCGGGTCGCGGCGCGTGAACAGGCCCACGCGGGCGCGGTCCTGCAGGTCCAGGATGCCGGTGGCGATCTCCAGCAGCTCGTCGACGCTGCTCTGGAACATCTCGTCGCGCGGGTAGGTCTCCAGCACGTGGCGCAGCTGCTTGCCGCGGTGGCCGTCCAGCGGGACGCCCGCACGGGCCAGCACCGCCTCCACCTTGGGCGCGAGGTAGGGGATCTGCTGCGGCGCCTGCGTGTACACGCCCAGCGCGAAGAGGCCGATGATGCAGCGCTCGCCCACGACCTTGCCGGCGGCGTCCAGCGTGGGCAGCGAGATCACGTCCAGCGGCACGGCCCGGTGCACGGGCGAGCGGCGGCTTGCCTTGGCCACGCGCAGGGCCTCGGGCTGCAGCAGGGCGCGGCGCGCGCCCTCGGGCAGGCGCATCATGCGCTGCAAGCCATCGAACAGGGTGTAGGCCTCGTCGCGCAGCAGGCCCAGCCCCGCGCCGGGCAGCAGGCGGGCCCGCGCGTCGTCGCCCTTCACGTCGAAGGCCACCTCGCGGTAGCCGAGGAGCACGAAGTGGTTCTGGCCCAGCCAGCGAAGGAAGCCAGCGGCTGCGGCGCGCTCGGCTGCGGGCAGTGCAGCAGGCCCGCGGTCGAGGTCGCTCGCCAGCGCGGCCAGGCGCTCGCGAAGGGCGGTCTGGTCGTCCATGGCGCGGCGCACGCTGGACAGCACGCCCTCGACGCCCGACTGCAGCGTGGCAAGGTCCTTGGCGGGCACCTCGCCCAGCCGCACCTGGATCACCGACTCGCGCAGGGTCCCCGGCTCGGTGGAGCCAGCGGCACACAGGGCCGTGCGGCGGCCCGCAGCGTCACGGCGCGCCAGCATGACCGGGTGCACCACCAGCTTCACCTCGGCGTGGGTGCCGAGGAATGCGCACAGGCTGTCGACGAGGTGGGGCATGTCGTCGTTGACGGCCTCCACCACGGTGTCGTGGCCGCAGGTCCAGCCGTCCGCGGACTGCGTGGGCTGGTAGACACGCACCTTGGCCTGGCCTGGGGCGCGTTGCCCGGCGTGCCTCCACAGGGCGAGGGCGGCGCCAGCGAGGTTGGCTGCCGTGTCGCCCAGCAAGTCCCGCGGGGGAGCCCCGGCGTAGAGCTGGCGTGCCCACGCCTCGGCGTCCTTGGCCTCCTTGGCGCCGGCCTGTCGGGCGGCATCCTTCACCACCTCGTCCAGCAGGCGGCTCTTGGCGGACTCGAGGCTTGCGGCCATGGCGGGGTGCTCCAGAACGCGCCCCAAGGCTAGCGCCGGGCGGCCGCCGCGACGAACGGGCGTCGGGCTGGCCGGCGCGGCATCGTGGCGGGGACGGGGGGCTGCGGCGGGCTGCGTGGCCCGGCGGTCCTTGGGGTGCGCCGTCGGTCGCGCCGAGGGCTGCTCTGCGGGGTGGGGCCGGCGGTAGGTTTGGGGCCATGCGCCCGTGCCGCCCGCGTGCCGGCCTGCTCGTCCCAGAGGGCCCGGGGCGGCTGGGCTGGGTCGCTTGGCTGGTGCTGGCCCTGGCGCTGGGTGGATGTGGCGACTGGCTGGGTCCGGGCGCCTCGCCCGATGCGCCCGAGGGCGCGCCGAGGCTTCGTCCTGCGGAGGCGGCCGCTGCGCGCCAGCGGCAGGCGATGGTGCACTTCGGCGTGCCGGGCGAGGTGCGCGACGCGCGCGGCGTGCGCTTCCGGCTGGTGCCGCCGGCCACCTACCGCCGGGGGTCGCCACCGGACGAGCCCGGCCGGGGTGCTGACGAGGGCTCGCATGAAGTCCAGCTGCTGGTGCCCTACTACCTGGGCGCTACCGAGGTGACGTGGGGCGAGGTGCGTGCGTGGCGGCCGGAGCGAGCGCCTGCGCGGGAACAGGCCAGCGACGACCTGCCCGCGACGGGCCTCTCGCATGACGAGTGGCGCGAGTTCGTGGCGTGGGTGAACGCGGGCGATGCGACCTGGTACCACCGCTTGCCCACGGAGGCTGAGTGGGAGCACGCCTGCCGGGCGGGCAGCGAGCTTGGGTGGTGCAGCGGGGCGCAGCCGCCGGCAGGGGTGTGGGCGGGAGGGCTGGGCGCTGGACCACGGCGCGTGGGCGCCGGCGAGCCCAACGGCTGGGGCCTGCATGACATGCATGGCAACGTGGCAGAGTGGTGCCGCGACGGCTACGCGCCCTATCCCGTCTCGCCCGTGACGCTGCCCACCGGGCCGCTGCAGGCGCAGGAGCGAATCGTGCGCGGAGGGTCGTGGCGTGCGCCGCTGGCCGCCGCGCGTAGCGCCGCGCGCAGCCGACGGCCGCCGTCGGCGCAGGAACCCGAGGTGGGAGTGCGCCTGCTCGTGGAGGCAGGCTATGGCGTGCCGGGGCTGGGCCCGCACCGGCTGCGCGTGCAGGCGTTCACGGGCAGCCTGGGCGACGCCCGGCGCGAGGAGCGTCCGGGCGTGCGCGTGCGGCTGGTGAGCGTGCCGGAGCGGCTCACTGCGCGGCAAGAGGACCGGCCCATTCGCTGGCGCGAGTTGCCTGGCGTGACGCCGCTGGAACTGCAGATGCTGCCGGGCCGCTACTACGTCCAGGCGTGGGCCGAGCGCGATGGGCAGGTGGTGCGTGGTCGCGAGCGCAAGTTCACCGTGCCGGATGACCTGCCCTTGGTGGACGTGGAGGTTCCACTGGGCGGCTAGCGTGCTGTGCCGGGTATGCTCCCGGCTGCATGTTCGTGCTGCTGCCGATCGGCGACGAGCCCAACCGCCACCTGCGCAAGCCGGTGGTGACGTGGCTGCTGCTGGTGGCGAACCTCGCGTTCTTCGCGTGGCTGTCCCACGCGGGCCCGGACGAGGCCTCGCTGGAAGCCGTGTTGCGTCGCTGGGGCTACGTGCCCTCGGTGGCCGATCCCGTGACGGTGCTCACGCACATGTTCTGCCATGTCAGCTGGCTGCATGTGCTGGGCAATTGCTTGTTCCTGTGGATCTTCGGCGACAACGTCGAGAGCCGGCTCGGGCACCTTCGCTTCCTGCTGGCCTACCTTGCCACCGGCGTGGTGGCGTTGCATGCGCACTTGGCCTTCGAGGGCTTGGGCAGCGACCAGGTGCTCGTGGGGGCCTCGGGCGCCGTCAGCGGGGTGCAGGGGCTGTACTTCGTCGCTTGCCCGGGTGCACGCGTGCGCTTGCTGTTGTGGTTCATCTACATCGTGCGCACCTTCCTCGTGCCAGCGCGGCTGGTGATGGTGATCTGGTTCGTGGTGCAGGACGTTGTGCCTGTGCTGGCGCGTGGCTCGCAGGACAACGTGGCGCACTGGGCGCACCTCGGCGGTTTCGCCAGTGGCCTGCTGTTGATGGGCATCTTGCTGCCGTGGGTGGGTCGCAACGAGCGACCACCGCGGCCTGGCGTGAATGAGCGCTACCGGCGGCGCGTGCCGACCCGGAGGGCGTAGGCATGGCCAGCGAGCTGGGCGCCGCGGGGTTGCGGGTGGCGACGCCATCGCAGTGGGCGGAGGGCGTGCTCGGCGACCCCTTGGCCTTGCTCAACGATCATGCGCACCTGGAGAAGAAGGCCGCGCTCAACGCCTTGTCGCTGATGCACCGCTGGCCCTTGGAAGTGTCTGATGCAGGTGGCCAGCGCCTTGCGCAGGCCTGGGTGAGGCGCCTTGGTGCGATCGCACGCGACGAGACAGACCATCTGGGGCGCGTGCTCCGCCTGCTCGAGCGCAAGGGCAGCGCCATGTCGAGGGGGCATCGCAACCCCTACGCCGCTGCCTTGCACCGGCATGTGCGCGCCGGGCGCGGCCCCGAGGAGGTCATCGACCTCCTCCACCTCTCCGCATTGATCGAGGCACGCTCATGCGAGCGCTTTGCGCTGCTCGCAGCGGCTGCGACCGACCGCGACCTGCGCGGCCTGTACACCGCGCTCGAAGCATCCGAGCGTGGCCATCACGGCACCTTCCTCGAGCTGGCCCGCGCGATGCTCACGCCCGGGCAGGCAGACCAGCGCTGGGCATGGTGGCTCGAGCGTGAGGCCGAGGCCATCGTGGCGCAGGCGGCGGGGCCTACGATGCATTCGGGCTGGACATCCTCGAGCGCGCGCGCAGTCGTGGACGCATCCCGCGCGCCCTAGCACCTATCCTGGTGCCAGCGCGGCACCGCAGGCAGGCGGGGGCTCGCCGTCGCCAGGCAGGTCCAGCGGGCCCAGGTCCGTGCCATCGGCCGTCGCGAAGCGCCGCTTGCCCGCCGTCCCCACGATCCGGATCTCCCCGGCATCGAACATCGCATGGTGACGTGGGCACAGCAGGATGAGGTTGTCCGCCTCCTGGCTCCCGCCGCGGGCCTTGGCCAGCAGGTGCGCCCGGTGCAGCCACACGAAGTGCTCGCACTTGGCCACGGAGCAACGGCCCCCGAAGTGCAGCTCCAGCGCACGCTTCACCTGCGCGGCAATCGCACGTCCGGGCACAGCGCGCGTGTCAGGAAGGCGTCGCGCGGCAGGCCGGACGCGCAGCGGGTCAAAGGTGTCGAGGTAGTGGTTGACGATGCGCGTGATCGCCTCGGGCATGCTCAGCATGCGCTCTTCCTTGCGCGAGGCCAGCTGGCGGGCACGCTCCAGGCGCTCACGGTCGGTGCCCGACAGGTGGACGGTCACCTCGACCACAGGCCCGCCTTCGCGGCGCTCGGCCACGCGGTGCCGCACGAGGCGCACCAGCTGGCGCGTGGGCAGGTCGGGCGCCATGGCCACGAGGTCCTCGCCTGGGCGCTGCAGCGTGGGGTCCAGGACCACGTCGCGCAGCGCGGCCACGCTCTCGAGGCTCACGCGCCCTTCCACCAGGGCCTCGCGCAGGTCGGCCCGTGCGGCCAGGGCTTGCCCCAGCCGCAGCAGGAGGGCGGTCTCGGCGGCTGAGAGGCCGTGGCGCTCGCCCAGCTCGGCCAGCGAGGCGCAGCCGGTCGTGTGCCAGTGCCTGCAGGCCTCGAGCCGTTCCAGGGCTTGGGCGGCGGCCATCTGGGCCTCGCGCACGGCGCGCAGCGAGGCGAGAAGGTGCGCGAAGGCCTCGGGGTCGGGGGTGGGATCCAGCGTGGGGTGGGTGGTGCTCATGGTGAAGCTTCCTCGCGGCCCAGCCCGCGGCGGTCACGCCTGCCCCGCACGCATGCTTTCAAGATGCGAACGCGTGGGCTCCAGCCCGCCATGGATGGGCCCGGCCGCCGCGGAGGGCCTCCGGCAAGGGCTCGCGGCGTGGGCCTGCAAGGGCTCGGCCTGCCTAGGGCTGGCGCACCACCACCACGCGGTCCACGCCGGGCACCACCACGGCCTGTCGCGACCCGTCGGGCCAGCGCACCTCCAGCGACTCGACGGCGCGGGTCGACCCCAGGCCGAAGCGTGCCTCGGGCTCCACCTGCGCGAGGTAGCTGCGCGTGCCCGAGATCCAGCGCCTTTGCGTGAGGCCGGCGGCGCGCAGCTCCACACGGGCCCCCAGCCCGTCGCGGTTGCCACCCTTGCCCACCAGCCGCACGGCCAGCCAGTGATGCCCCAGCGCCTGGTCGTTGCGCAGCAGCAACGGTCGGTCGCCACACTGCGTGATGAGCAGGTCAAGGTCGCCGTCGAGGTCGATGTCAGCCATCGATGCTGCCCGGCCCACGACGGGCGTGGCCAGGTCGCCGGTCTTCTCGCGCGGCACCTCGCCGAGGCAGGCGCGCGCCTGCGGTCCCACGTTCCAGAACAGCTGCGAGGGCTGGCGGTAGCGCTGGCTGCGCTGGACCTTCTCGATCTCCTCCTCGAGGTGGCCGTTGGTGTGGAACAGGTCCACGCGGCCATCGAGGTCCACGTCGAGGAACAGCAGGCCGAAGGTCAATGCGCTGCGGCTGGGCGGCCCGTAGCCCTCGGCGATGCTGGCGTCGCTGAAGCGCAGCGGGTCACGCGGGGCCACGTACAGCGAGTTCATCTCGTTGGCAAAGTTTCCTACCGCGATGGCCAGCGCGCCGTCGCCGCGCAAGTCGGCGGCGTCCGAGCCCATGGCGCCCGTGCTGTTGCCTTGCGCGTCGAAGGCCACGCCACTGCGGGCGCCCGCCTCCTCGAATCGGCCGCCGCCCAGCCCGTGGAACAGGAAGTTGGGCGTCGTGTCGTTGGCCACGAACACGTCAGGGTGGCCGTCGTCGTCGAGGTCCTGCAGCACGAGCGCCAGCGCCTTGGCCACCAGCAGGCCGGTGTCGGCGTTGCGCACCACCATCCCCGAGGCCTCGCTGACGTCCGTGAACCGGCCGCCGCCCTCGTTGCGGTACAGGCGCACGATGCCGCCCTGGTAGTTCTTTGGCGGGCCGAAGGCGCGGTGCGTCCCGTCGAGCGTGTAGTTGATGCTGCGGTCGATGTCCTGCGACCAGCGCACGTACTCGCAGGCCACGAGGTCAAGGTCTCCGTCGCGGTCGGCGTCCAGGAACCCGGCGCTGGTGGTCCATGCCACCGGGTCGCCGGCGAGGCCGCTGCCGGCCGTGGCTTCCACGTAACGGTCGCCGTCGCGCAGGAAGAGGCGGTTGCCGCCCACGCCCGTGAACACGAGGTCGCGGTCGCCGTCGCCGTCTGCGTCGCCCACCGCCACCGCCATCCCGTAGTGGGGCTGGCGTTCGAAGGGCTCGACGAGCCCGAAGGCAGCGGTCACGTCGGTGAAGCGGCCGCGGCCGTCGTTGCGGTACAGGGCGTGCCGGGCGGGCGGGCTGCCGGCCGGAAGCGGCTCGCCGGGCCACGCGCATCCGTTGACCAGCAGCAGGTCCGCGTCCCCGTCGTCCTCGAGGTCGAGGAAGGCGCACCCGGGGCCCATCGTCTCGGGCAGCCACTTGTTGCCCGTGCCGCCCGTGACGTGCCTCCAGGCGATGCCGGCCTCGGCCGTCACGTCCTTGAAGGGGAGGTCGGGCGCCGTCACGGCCTTCTCGCGCACCACGGGCGCCGCCACGGTCGTGGGGGCCTGCGCGGGCGGCGGCGGGGCCGGCCGCAGCCACCACCACGCGCCGGCCCCGGCCAGCCCTAGCAGCAGGAAGGCCAGCAGCGAGATCCGGAAGGCGCGGCCGATGATGCGGTCGTCCGCCGGGACCTCATCCTCCTGGGGCGGCAGCGGGTCCGGGGTACGCGCGCTCATCGCGCCAGATCGTACGCGCCGTGGCGGTGCAGGTCGTAGATCACGACCGGGTCGGCGGCCGCGTCCGCCGCGGGGTAGCGCTTGCGCGCGGCAGCCACGGCCTGGTCGGCCGCGTTGTCGTCGGGCTTGTAGCGGGCGTGCTCGGCGCGGTGGTGGGCCGCACGCGCCGCGTCACCCAGCTCCTCGTGCAGCAGCGACAGCCCGTAGTGCGCGTCCATGTTCTCGGGGTCGATCGTGAGCGCTTCCTCGTGCCAGGCCAGCGCCTCGCGCAGCAAGGCGTCGCGCGCGGCCGCGCCGGCCTCGCCGCGCTCCTGCTTGGCGCGCTCGTAGCAGGTGCGCCCCAGCTCGTTGAGCAGGCGGTAGTCCTTGCGGAAGCTGAACTTGCGCGTGCGCGTCTCCTCGGTGTCCAGGGTGGCCAGCCCGCGGAACTTCTCCAGCGCACCGTCCAGGTCGCCGTTCTGCTTGCTCACGAGGCCCGAGAACCACATCACCGACCACGGCGGCGCGGGCGGGTCCCACGTGGCGGCGCGAGCGAGCGCAGCGGCCGCCTCGTCCAGCCGGCCCTCGCGCAGGTAGGTGCGGCCCAGGTTGAGCGGGCCGTCGGGGCGGCCCAGCCGCTCCACCTCGCGGAAGGCATCCTCGGCCTGGCGCAGCTCGCCCTTGTGCGAGCCGCCCTCGCCGCCCTTGAGCAGCGAGCCGATGCCGTAGTCGTTCCAGCGCATCCAGGCGGGCGTGGCCGGCGCGGCCTGCGCCGGCACGGGCGCGCCGCCGGCCACGGGGAACACCACGCGGTCGGTGGCCAGCACCATCACCGGCAGGTCGTTCTCGCGGAAGGCCTTGCCCTGGAACAGGCGCGTGTACTGCGTGTCGAACTTGCGGTACTTGAGCGCCAGCTCCACCTCGATGGGCTCGGTGGTGCCCTCCGGCACGCGCAGGCGGTAGTGGATCACGTCGGCGGCGCCCGGCCCGACCTGGTGGTTGTAGAGCGGCAGGAAGATGTCCTCGGCGTTGCGCCGGTCGATGCGCTGGCCCTTGCGGTCGAGCACGAAGGCGTTGATGAAGTGCGACCACGGGTCCACCTCGCGCGCCTCGCCCATGCCGCCGCTGCGGCCGATCGCCTTGCCGCCCGAGGTGACGCGCACGTCCAGCCACACCTCGTTGGAGTCGATCGTGCCCTGCGTGAAGTGGTGGCCCATCTTCATGGTGCGCACCACGGCCTCGAGCAGGTAGGTGGAGCCCGGCACCAGCGCGGGCACCTCGGGCTTGAGCGGGGCCACGAGGCGGCCGTCCACCGTGCCGCCCTCGCGCACGCCGAACAGGTCCACGCGCATCACGCCCTCGTTGAACTTCAGGTGCTTCTCGTGCACCCAGGCCGGCATGCCCTTGATGTGGGGGATGGCCGTGTTGGCCGACGGGAACATGTGGTCGTGCACCTTGCGCACGCCCGAGCCGTCGCGGTCGCGTGCGGCCACGTCGTCGCTGGGCATCAGCGGCATGTGGCACTCGTTGCAGTTGGGCTGCGCCTCCTTGGGGTAGTAGAAGGACGCCACGCCGTGGCCCGACACGCCGCTGAGCAGGAAGCTGTCGTAGTGGTTCTGGCCGCGCAGCCACTTGTAGTCGTTGAGCTCGGGAGGCAGGTGCACCTTGTGGCAGGTGGCGCAGAACTCGGCCGACTTGTGCAGCGGCTTGAGGAAGGTGCGCTTGTGGAACTCGGGCTTGCTCAGGATCATCTGGCGGTTGATCCACTGCAGCACCGGGTTCTTGCTGTTCGCGAAGGGGTAGTGCTGGGCTTCCTCGATGGTGAAGGAGGCGTTGCCCTTGGGGCTGTTGAGCGCCGTGATGGAGTGGCACACGGTGCAGGTGATGCCCGCGTTGGCCAGCGGGTCGCTGCCCATGTCGTAGGCCGGGTCGTCCCACTTCGGGTCCTCGAAGGCGCCGCTGAAGAAGGGCACCGGGTCGTGGCAGCCGGCGCAGAAGCGCGAGCCGCGCACGTGACCGTCACGCTCGAACATCTTCTTGCGCGTGTTGAGCACGCTGAACAGGTAGGGCTGGTTGTTGAACGAGCTGAAGCGGTGCACCGAGTGCGACCACTGCGCGTGTGCGTCCTTGTGGCACTGCAGGCAGTACTGGTCGTTGAGCATCGCGTCGGCCGGGATGAACTTGCCGGTGGCCGTCAGCGCCTGCGAGGGGAAGAAGTACTCGGACCCGGCCTTGGGGCCCACCGCAGCCTCGCGCGGGTCCTGTGCGTGCATCACGGCCATCACGCCGGCGAACACGGCAGCCACGGCAGCCCAGGCCACGCCCACGCGCCAGCGGATCTTCTTGCCCGCCAGCCGGTGCAGCACGAACAGCCACACGATCAGGATCGGGCCCACGATGTGGGCCCAGTACACGACCTCCAGCGTGGCGGGGTCCTTGACGGGCGTGAAGCCCTGGAAGCGCAGCAGCAGGAAGCCGCTCACCAGCGTCACCAGCGTCGCGGCCGCCAGGCCGATGCCGGCGCGCACGGCGCGGCGGTTGGCGCGGTGGTGGGCCGCCTTCCAGTGCACGGCGGTGAACACCACCGCGGGCACCGTCAGCAGCACGCCCATCACGATGTGGGCGAAGTGCATGAAGAAGTAGAAGGGCGTCTGCAGCAGGGAGCCCGTCACCCACTCCAGGAAGGTGATCGAGCCCAGGTAGAGCGAGTTGACCGTCAGCAGGGCGAACAGGCCCAGCACGGCCACCAGCACCTTCTTGAGGCCGGGTCCCACGACCGGCACGTAGGGCTTGCGGGCGGGTGCGTCACCGCCCGCCGCCTCCGGTCGCGGGCCCGGGTGCGCGCCTGCCGGCGGGGGCGAGGAGGGGGGCGAGGGGTCGCTCATGCTGGTTGGATGATGCCGGTCGGCGGCGCGCAGGGGGGTGGAAACCGTGCGCCCCGGGGGCGCAACGCCCGGCTCGCCACCCCATTCCCGGGTGGGGTCGCGGCGGGGGCCACCGGAGGGCGGCGGCCGCCGGGCGGCGCGGAGGCGGACGCGGGCCGGCCGGGCCCGGCCGGGGCCATGCCGGGCGCGGCCAACCGCGGGGCGGCAGGTGGCCGGGCTCGGGGCGGCGTCCGCTACAACGGGCCCGACCCCACGTGCTCTTGGAGCCCCCCGTGAGCGACGCGCGCCCCCCGCAGCGGATCCACGCCTACCTGCACCAGCCGGCCCTCGCAGCGGCCGGGCTGGTGGTGGAGGAGGCGCCGGGTCCCGAGGCCCTGGAGATGGATGCGGTCGTGGTGGGGGCCGGCCCGGCGGGCCTCGCCTGCGCCATCGAGCTGGCCCAGCAGCTGGCCGCCCAGAAGGCGCGTGGCGGCGGGCCCGGCGAGGTCAACATCGCCGTGCTCGACAAGGCGGCCGAGCTGGGCGGGCACACGCTCTCGGGCGCGGTGATGAACCCCGTGGCGCTGCGCGAGCTGTTCCCTGCGCTGGCGGACGCCGAGCTGCCGCTGGGCCGCGAGGTGACCTCGGAGCGCGTCTTCTTCCTGACGGAGCGGCGCGCGCTGCGCCTGCCGCCGCCGCCTCCCATGCAGAACCACGGCAACCGCGTGGTGAGCCTGTGCGAGGTGGTGCGCTGGCTGGGCCAGCGTGCCGAGGGGCTGGGCATCAACCTGTTCACCGGCTTCCCGGTGCGCTCGCTGCTGGTGCAGGGGGGGCGGGTGGTCGGCGTGCGCACCACGCCCACGGGCCTGAAGCGCGACGGCACGCCGGGTGCCGGGGCGCAGCCTGCGCAGGACCTCGCGGCCAAGGTCGTCGTGCTGGCCGAGGGCGTGCGCGGCGCGCTCACGCAGGCCTGGCTGGGCTGGCAGGGCGTGGGCTCGGCCAGCAAGCCCATCTACTCGCTGGGCGTGAAGGAGCTGTGGTCGGTACGCAAGCCCATGGGCTTCGACGTGCTGCACACGATGGGCTGGCCCGTGCCCTCGGGCGCCTTCGGTGGCTCCTTCTGCTACCAGCTCGACGACCGCACGCTGGCCCTGGGCCTCGTGGTGGGCCTCGATGCGCCGGTGACCAACCTCGACGTGCACCGCCTCATGCAGCGCATGAAGACACACCCGCTCTACCGCGACCTGCTGGCCGGTGGCGAGTGCCTCGAGTGGGGCGCCAAGTCCATCACCGAGGGCGGCTACGCGGCGCTGCCCGAGCGCTTCTCGGGCGATGGCGTGCTGGTGGCAGGCGAGGCAGCGGGCTTCCTCGAGGTGAGCAGCCTCAAGGGCGTGCACTACGCCATCAAGAGCGGCCTCGAGGCCGGCCGGGCCGTGGCCGCGGCGCTGGCGCGGGGCGACACCTCGCGTGCCTCGCTGTCCGCCTACGACCGGGCCATCCGGGCCTCGTACGTGCACGACGACTTGTGGCGGGCACGCAACGTGCGTCTCGGCTTCAAGGACGGATGGCTCAAGGGCACGCTCACGGCGGGCCTGAGCACGCTCACCAAGGGCCGCATCCCGGCGGGCACGCTCAGCGTGGAGAGCGACGCAGAAGTGCCGCGGGCCGTGGTGCCGGCCGAGGCCTTCGCGCCGGACGCCACGCTCACCTTCAGCAAGGTGGATGGCGTGGCCCGCTCGGGCAACGCCACGCGCGACGACATCCCCTCGCACCTCGTGGTGGGGCAGGACGTGCCGCCGGCCGTGGCCCAGATGCTGGTGTCCCTGTGCCCGGCGGGCGTCTACGAGCAGGATGGGGAGCGGCTGCGCGTGAACGCGCCCAACTGCGTGGACTGCAAGGCCACCGACGTGCTGGGCCCGCGCTGGACGCCGCGCGAGGGCGGCAGCGGGCCGGCCTACAAGCGCATGTAGGGCGCAGTCCCTGACGCGGCGGGACAGGCGCCCGGGCCTTGCGGCCCGGCGCCAGGCTGTCCGATGGCCGGCCTGGCCCGGGACAGGGCGGTGGTGGGCCGCCGGGTCGGTGGGTCGCCGCGCGCTGGGTTCCCGCGCGGGCTCGGCCATCCCGGACGGCACGGGAAGGGACCTGCCCGCCGTCGTCGGGAGCCGTCGTCGGGAGCCGTTGTCGTGCCCATCCGGGGCCGCGTCGGCGCGCGGCCCGTCATCCGCGCGCGCGGCCCTGCCCGGCCGGCGGGGGGGGCTGCGGCGGGGTCGTGCCCAGCGGCGCCGTGCCCAGCAGGTGCTCGCGCACCACGCGCCCGCCCAGCACGTGCTCGACGAGGATGCGCTCGGCCACCGCGGCCGTCACGCCGCGGTACCAGGTGCCGTCGGGATAGACGACCGCGATGGGCCCCTCGGCGCACACGCGCAGGCAGTCCACCTTGGTGCGCAGCACGCAGGGGCCGGAGAGGCCCTTTGCCGGAGGCTTGAGCGGGTCGAGTCCCAGGTCCGCGACACGCCGCTTGAGGTGCTCCCAGGCCGCGCGACCCGTGGCGGCGTCGGCGCACTTGGCCTTGGTGGGCTCCGCGCACAGCAGCAGGTGGCGCACAGGGCGACCCGCGGCGAGGGCCGCCACCTTGTCGAGGGCCGGGCTCGCAGGGCGCTCGGCGGCGCGCTGCGCCGGTGCGGCCGGCGCCGGCGTCGCCGCTGCGGCAGCGGCCGGGCCGCGTCCCAGCGGGTCGATGGGCGTGCCGGGCGCGAAGCCGAAGTCGGCCGCCGACAGCGGCTTGTCCTGCTGCCCGCGCGCGGCGGACGGGGGCGGCTGCGCCACCTCGTCGCAGACCCCGAACCAGTCCTCCACGCCGCGCGCCTGCGCGCCCACCTGGCGGGCCCGGCCGGCAAGCTCGTGGTCGTCGGTGACGACCAGCACCGGCTCGCGGGCGTCGCGCTCGCGCAGCGTGCGCACCTCGCGCACGATCTCGTTGTCGGCGATGTCGCGCTGGCAGTAGCGCACGGCCACGCCGTGCTCGCGCCCGGGCCCGCCGCCCAGGGCGCTGCCGTGGCTGGCATCGAAGAACACCGTGGCCCGTGCGTCCTTCGCACGCACGCGGTCCAGCAAGGCGTGCCGCTCCGCCTCGCGCGAACCGCGCTGGATGCGGAGGCGGTGGAGGGCGTTGTGGCCGTCGACGAGCACGCGCATGCAGGCGACCCTAGCGCGGCGACGGGGGCGTGTAGGCGGGCGCGTGCACGCGCGGGTGGGCGGGGAGGGCTTCCAGCGCCAGCGCCACGGCCCGCTCCAGCGTCGGGTCGCGGCCGCCGGCGCAGTCCTTGGGCCACTCCAGCACCTCGACATCGGGCGTCACGCCCTCGTTCTCGATGATCCAGCGCCCGTCGCGGTCCATGATGCCGAACGCGGCGGCGGTCACGCTGCCGCCGTCCATGAGCGGGGGATAGCCCGTGATGCCCACCAGGCCGCCCCAGGTGCGCGTGCCCACCAGCGGGCCCAGCCGCTGCTGGCGGAAGAACCACGGCATGGCGTCGCCACCCGATCCGGCGTAGGCGTTGACCAGCATCACCTTGGGGCCCTGCAGCGTGCTGAAGGGCGTGCGCCCCGCCCAGCCCGTGCGGGTCATCCACCAGCACCACACGTCATGCGAGAGGATGTCGATCACCCAGTCGGCTACCTTGCCGCCGCCGTTGTAGCGCTCGTCGAGCACGAGGCCCTCGCGGTCCACCTGGCCGAAGAAGTCACGCTGGAAGGCGTCGATGCCGCGCGGGCCCGTGTCGGGCATGTAGACGTAGGCCAGCCGCCCGCCCGAGAGCCGCTCGCAGATCGCGCGCCGCTCCTCGATCCATGCGCGCCGCCGCAGCTCGCGGTCGCTGGCCACGGGCACCACGCGCGCCGTGCGGGGCGTCGCCTCGCCGGGGCGCTCCAGCACCAGCTCCACTTGCGTGTCGGCCGTGGCCTCGAAGAGCGCGAGCACGTTGGCCGTCGCCTGCACGGGCTTGCCGTTCACGGAGCGCAGCACGTCGCCCACGCGCACGTCCACGCCCGGCTCGGTCAGCGGCGCGCGCAGGGTGGGGTTCCAGTTCTGGCCGTCGAGGATGCGCGCGATGCGCACGCGGCCGTCCCGCACCTCGATGTCGGCACCCAGCATCCCGGTGCCGGGCCCGGTGGGGCCGGCGGGCAGCTCGCCGCCGCTGACGTACTGGTGGCCGCAGGCCAGCTCGCCCAGCATCTCGCCCAGCAGCAGGTTGAGGTCGGCGCGGTGGCGCACGTGGGGCAGGAAGGCCTGCCAGCGCTCCCACATCGCGGGCCAGTCCACGTGGTGCATGCCGCGGTCGTAGAACAGGTCGCGCTGCAGGCGCCAGGCCTCGCGCAGCACCTGGCGCCACTCGCGCACGGGCTCGACGCGCACGCGCGCCTGCTCCACGGCCACGCGCTTGCGCTCCTTGCCGTCCACGGGCTGCAGGTGCCAGCCCTCCTTGCCCTGCAGCAGCAGCGTGCTGCCGTCCGCGCTCAGCAGGGCGTCGTCCACGCCGCGCGCCACCTCCTCGGCCTTGCGGGCCTTCCAGCCGAACGAGGAGAGCACCTGCCCCTCGCTGCCCGGCTCGAGGAAGAACAGGCGTTCCTTGCCGGCCAGCAGCCGCCCATAGGCCTTGGGCGGCAGCGGCAGCGCCAGCACGCGCTGGTCGAGGCCCTCGAGGTCGATCACGGTGCGCGCGGGTGCGCGCGCCGTGCCGGCCTGCTCCTCGCCCGGCTCCGCCTCCTCGTCGGCCCGGGCCGGCGCGGCCTCGTCCTTGGCGTCCTTCCCGTCCTTGCCCTCGCGCGCCTCCTTGCGTCCCTCGCGCGGGGCCTTGCCGTCGCCCTCGTCGCTGCGCGGGAAGAGGGGGTTGGCGCCATCGCGTGCCAGCACCGCGACGTAGAGGCTGCTGCTGGCCGCGCGGGCGGTCGTGGCCGACATGTCCAGCCCGAAGCGCTGCGGGCCGCTGTCCACGGTGGCCTTGAAGAACAGGTGCTTGCCGTCGGGCGAGAACACGGGGTTCTCGGCCGAGCCGAAGGCGTCGCTGAGCACCACGCTGCGGCGGTCCTCCAGCCGGTAGAGCACCACCTGGTCGTAGGCGGTGCCCGGGTTGCGGCCCTCGTAGGCGATCCAGCGGCTGTCGGGCGACCAGCAGGCACTGGGCGCGATGACGCCCAGGCTGCCGCGCAGCACGGCCACCTCGGTGGACTGCCCGTCGGCCAGCGTGAGGAAGCACAGCCGGCTCTTCTCGTCGCTGTAGAGGATGTGCTGGCCGTCCGGGCTCCACTGCGGGCTGTAGGCGAAGCCGCTGCCGGGCAGCGCGTAGCGCCGTGCCTCGCCCTGCCCGCGGGCGTCGCGCACCCACAGGGCCATCTCGCCGCCGCCGTCGCCCAGCCAGGCCAGGCGCTTGCCGTCGGGCGACCAGGCCGGGTCGCGCTCGTGGGCGTCGGGGGTGTCGCTCAGGTTGCGCACGTCGCCGTCGCTGCGGGGCAGCGAGAGGATCTCGCCGCGCGCCTCGAAGGCCGCGCGCTGTCCGTTGGGCGCCACGGCCATGGCCCGCACGTGGCCCTTGACCTCCTGCCAGCGCGGGAGCGCGTGCAGCCCGTCGTGTCGGATGCGCACCACGAGGCGCGTGAGCCCCAGCGTCTGCGGGTCCAGCAGGTGCAACGCGCCGCCCTGCTCGACCACCAGCCGGCCGCCGCCCGCGCTGATCCAGCGCACGTCGAAGTTCGTGAAGCGCGTCACCTGCTCCGGCGCCGCCGAGCCCGGGCGCCAGCGCCACACCTGCATGCGCCGGTCCTCGGCGAGGTTGCCCGTGGGAGAGGCCGTGTCGCGATCGCTGGCGAACCACACCCAGCCGCCCAGCAGGCAGGGCCAGGCCTGGCTGGCGCCCTCGGCGGCCAGCGCCGTGGTCTCCAGCGAGGCGAGGTCAGTGAGCCACAGGGGCGAGACGCGCCCGCCGCGGTAGCGCTTCCAGGTGCGGAAGGCGGGGCGGATGGGGGTGTAGGCGACGCGGCCGGGCTGGGCGGGGTCGAAGGCGAGGTGCGCCACCTCGGGCAGCGGCAGTTCCTCCACCGGGCCGCCGGCGGCGGGCACCAGGAAGGCCTTGTCCACCCCCGGGCCGCCGGCGCGCGGGCTGGCGAAGCACACGCGCTGGCCGTCCGGGTGCCAGCCCAGCACCCGGTCGCGGTCGGGGTGCCAGGTCAGGCGCCGCGGCAGGCCGCCCTCGAGGGGCAGCACGTAGACGTCGGCGTTGCCCTCGTACTCGCCGGTGAAGGCCACCCAGCGGCCGTCGGGCGAGAGCGAGGGGGCGCTCTCCGCGCCCGGGCTGCTGGTCAGGCGCCGGGCCTCGCCGCCCACGGCCTCGACCACCCAGAGGTCTTGCGCGTGGGTGAAGACCACGTGGCCGGCGCTGGCCGTGGGCTCCTGCAGCAGCAGCGTCTCGGGTGCCTCGCCCAGCACGGCCGGCTCGGCGCCGGCCTGGCGCAGGGGGGGCAGCGACGGCAGGCCGAGCATGAGGCCCAGCAGCAGGGCAGCGACTGCGCGCGCAGGGCGCCGGCGGGCGGTGGAGAGGGGCGCGGCGGCAGGGAGGGGGGGCATGCAGGACCTCGCGGGGGCGCCGGGACTCTACTCCCCTCGGCCCCTCGGCCGGGGAGGGTGCCCCGGGGCCGTGGCGCGGCCGCGGGGGCGTGCCCTCGGGTGCCCGAGGCCATCCCCTGCGCCCGGCCGGGCTGCTCCACAGGCCGGTGGCGATGGTGCGTGCGTCGGCGGGGGGGAGGGATACAACCTCGGGTCGCGGCGCCACGCGGCGTGCGCGCGTTCTTCCTCCCCCGAGGGCTCTGTGCCATGTCCGTGCCTCCCGAGACCCGCACCGCCTCCTCCCCGCACGCCGCGGCAGCCGCCGCGCAGGCCTCCTTCCACCTGCCCGCGCTGGATCCCTTCGTGGAGCGCCACCTGGGCCGGCCGCCGGCCGAGGAGCAGGCCATGCTGGCCCTGATCGGCGCGCGCACGCGCGCGCAGCTGATCGACGAGACGGTGCCCGCCGGCATCCGGCTGGGCCGCGCGCTGGACCTGCCGCCGGCGCTGGGCGAGCACGAGGCGCTGGCGCGGCTGCGCGCGATGATGGACCGCAACAAGGTGGCGCGCAGCTACCTGGGCATGGGCTACTACGACTGCCACGTGCCGCCGGTGATCCAGCGGAACATCCTCGAGAACCCGGGCTGGTACACGGCCTACACGCCCTACCAGTCGGAGATCTCGCAGGGCCGCCTCGAGGCGATCCTGAACTTCCAGACGCTGGTCTGCGACCTCACGGGCATGGCCATCGCCAACGCCTCGATGCTCGACGAGGGCACCTCGGCGGCCGAGGCCATGAACCTCTGCCTGGCGGTGCACCCCAACGAGAAGGCGCGCACCTTCTTCATCTCGGACCGCTGCCACCCGCAGACCATCGAGGTGGTCAAGGCGCGTGCCAAGCCCAAGGGCGTGCGCGTGGTCGTGGGCGACGCCGACGGCTACGACTTCGCCAAGCCCACGCTGGGCGTGCTCGTGCAGTACCCGGCCACGGACGGCGCGGTGCTGGACTGGGCACCCTTCGCCCAGAAGGCCAAGGCGGCTGGCGCGCTGGTCGTGGTGGCCAGCGACCTGCTGGCGCTCACGCTGCTCAACCCGCCCGGCCGCTGGGGTGCGGACGTCGTGGTGGGCAGCGCGCAGCGCTTCGGCGTGCCGATGGGCTTCGGCGGCCCGCACGCGGCCTTCTTCGCCACCAGCGACGCGCACAAGCGCTCGATGCCCGGCCGCCTGATCGGCGTGAGCAAGGACGTGCACGGCCAGCCGGCCATGCGCCTCGCGCTGGGCACGCGCGAGCAGCACATCCGCCGCGAGCGCGCGACCTCCAACATCTGCACTGCGCAGGTGCTGCTGAGCGTGATGGCCAGCATGTACGCCGCCTGGCACGGCCCCGAGGGCCTCAAGCGCATCGCCGGCCGCGTGCGCGAGCTGGCCGGGCGCCTGCGCGCGGGCCTGGAGGCGCTGGGCTGCGCGACGGGCAGCGCGGTGGTGTTCGACACGCTGCAGGTGCAGGTGGGCGATGAGCGCGCGCGGCGCGTGGCCAAGGCGGCCGCGACGCGCGGCATGAACCTGCGCCGCCTGGGCAAGACGGCGCTGGGCGTGGCGCTGGACGAGACCACCACGCCGGCCGACGTGGACGCGCTGCTGGAGGTGTTCGCCGACGGCGGCGACGCTGCGGCGGGCAAGGCTGCCGCGGCGCGCGCGCAGGTGGCGCCGCTGCCGGCGTCCCTGGCGCGCACGGGCGAGATCCTCGAGCACCCGGTGTTCCGCAGCTACCACACCGAGCACGAGATGCTGCGCTACGTGCGCCGCCTGGAGGCCAAGGACCTCTCGCTGACCACCAGCATGATCAGCCTGGGCTCCTGCACGATGAAGCTCAACGCCACGGCGGAGATGTTCCCCGTGACGTGGCCCACCGTGGGCCGCCTGCACCCCTTCGCGCCCGCCGCGCAGGCCAAGGGCTACGCGGCCATGTGCGCCGACCTCGAGGCGTGGCTGTGCGAGGTGACGGGCTTCGCTGCCTGCTCGCTGCAGCCCAACGCCGGCTCGCAGGGCGAGTACGCCGGCCTGCTGGTGATCCGCGAGTTCCACCGCTCGCGCGGCGAGGGCAAGCGTGACGTGTGCCTGATCCCGTCCTCCGCGCACGGCACGAACCCGGCCAGCGCCGTGATGGCGGGCATGCGCGTGGTGGTGGTGGGCTGCGACGCCAAGGGCAACGTGGACCTTGCCGACCTCAAGGCCAAGGCGGCCGAGCACGCCGCCTCGCTCTCGGCGCTGATGGTGACCTACCCCAGCACGCACGGCGTGTTCGAGGACCACATCCGCGACATCTGCAAGGTCGTGCACGATGCCGGCGGCCAGGTCTACATGGACGGCGCCAACATGAACGCGCAGGTGGCGGTCACGCGCCCGGGCGACTTCGGGCCCGACGTCTGCCACCTCAACCTGCACAAGACCTTCTGCATCCCGCACGGCGGCGGCGGCCCCGGCATGGGCCCGATCTGCGTGGCGGCGCACCTGGCGCCCTTCCTGCCGGGCCACCCGGAGGTGCGCACGGGCGGCGCCAAGGCCATCGGGCCGGTGTCGGCCGCGCCGGTGGGCAGCGCCTCCATCCTCGTGATCCCGTGGATGTACATCGCGATGATGGGCGCCGAGGGCCTCAAGCGCGCCACCGAGGTGGCCATCCTCAACGCCAACTACATGGCCAAGCGCCTCGAGGGCCACTACCCCATCCTCTACCGCGGCGACAAGGGCCGCGTGGCCCACGAGTTCATCCTCGACTGCCGCCCGCTCAAGGAGACCAGCGGCATCGAGGCCGAGGACATCGCCAAGCGCCTGATGGACTACGGCTTCCACGCGCCCACGCTCTCGTTCCCCGTGGCGGGCACGCTGATGGTGGAGCCCACGGAGAGCGAGTCGAAGGCCGAGCTGGACCGCTTCTGCGACGCGCTCATCGCCATCCGCAAGGAGATCGCGCGCGTGGAGTCGGGCGCGCTGGACCGCAAGGACAACCCGCTCAAGAACGCGCCGCACACGGCCGCGCACGTCACGGCTGACACGTGGGCGCACCCCTACACGCGCCAGGAGGCGGCCTATCCCGCGCCGTGGACGCGCCAGCACAAGTTCTGGCCCAGCGTGGGCCGCGTGGACAACGTCTACGGCGACCGCAACCTGATGTGCGCCTGCCCGCCGGTGGAGTCGTTCCGCTGAGCGGCCGCTAGGCCCGGCGCGCCGGCACGCCGTCCCGGCGGCGCTGGCGCGCCGCGTCCCACTCGCTGGCCAGCACGCCGAAGCGCAGCTCGTCGCTCCACCCGTGGTGGTCGATCCAGCGCGCGGCGCGGCACACGCACTCCAGCGGCAGCGTGGCCGTCTCGGCCACGCGGCGCGAGGCGATGTTGTCGCCCGCGCACTCGACCACGATGCGCCGCAGGCCCCAGTCGCGGAAGGCCGAGGTGACGAGGGCGCGCACGGCCTCGGTGCACAGCCCCGCCCCGCGCCGGCCCTCGCGCACCCAGTAGCCCACCTCGGCCTGGCCCAGCGCGGGCAGCACGCGGTGCAGGCCCGCGCCGCCCACCACCTCGCCGCTGGCGCGGTCGAACAGGCCCAGGAAGAACTCGTCGGCCTCTGGGGCGTTGCGCAGGCGCTCCCAGGCCTCGATGCGCTCCAGCGTCTCTTCCGGGTCGCGGTGGCTGGTGAGCGCCCACGGCATCCACGGCGCCAGCGTGGTGCGCGAGGTCTCGACGGCCTCCCACAGCGAGGCCGCGTGCTGGGGCCTCCACCAGTCCAGCACGAGGCGTGGCGTGGAGAGCGGCAGCGGCCAGGGGCGCGGGCGCTGCCAGGGCGCGGGCGGCTCGGGGAGGGAGGCCATGCGCGCGCGAGCCTACGGCAGGCCGTCGCGTCGCGGCTTGCTCAGCGCACGGGCGGTGCGGTGGGGCCGGGGCCAGGGGGCGGGGCGCTGGGCTCGAGGCCGGTCCCGGTCGCGGGAGCCTCGGCGGGCGGCGGCAGCGGCGGCAGCAGCGCCAGCGCAAGCAGCGGTGCGGCCTCGTCGCCGGGCCGCAGCACCAGCAACGCATCCAGCCCGGCGCGGGCCTCGTGGCGCTGGCCCAGCGACATCTGGAGCCAGGCCAGCACGAGGCGCAGGTCGGCCTGCGATGGTTCCGCTGCTGCGCGCTGCGTGAGGGCCGCGAGGCGTTCCTCGAAGGCCGCGGGCGTGGGATAGAGCCCGCGCGGGTCGAAGGCGTAGCCGCGCGGGAAGGCGCCCAGCACGGCGGCCTGCGTCACGGCCTGCGCCGCGCGCTCGATGCGGCCCAGCGCGAAGGAGGCGTGCGCGATGCCCAGCCAGGCCTGCCCCAGCGCGGGCACGCGCGCGGCCAGCGCCTCCAGCGGCGCCAGTGCCGCGGCATACTCGCCCGCGGCGAAGGACTGCAGGCTCTGCGCGAGGGCCTGCTGGTCCTCGGGGGACAGCGTGAGCGGCGCCTCCTCGTCGGGGGGTGCCGGCGCCGGGGCGGGCCACGGCTCGGGTGCGGAGGGGGGCGTTGCGGGCGCGGACTGCTGCGGCGGCGCCTCGGGCGCTGCGGGCAGCGGCGCCTGCGGCTCGGCGGGCGGCAGCATCGGAGCGGGCGTGACGTGCTCCGGGGCCGGCGGCGGCATCAGCACGGGCGCAGGCACGACGATCACCGGCGGCGGCAGCACCAACGGCGGCGGCAGCACGATCACGGGCGGCGGCGCCACGATCACGGGTGCGCACTCGCAGGTGGCGAAGCCCCAGCCATGCACCACGGTGACGGGCAGGCAGGGGTCGAGGTAGCGCGGTGCCGGGCGCACGTAGAGCTGGCGCCACGCGCTGCCGTGATGGTGGATGGCAGCCGGAGGCAGGCTGCCGTAGCCGCCGTAGCGCACGCCAGCGCCGGGGCTGGGCAGCGCGCCGCTGCGGGTGCCCGCATGGTGCACGCCGGTGGCGGCGCTGTGCAGGCTGCTTGCGCCCAGGCTGCGGGCCGTGCCCGTGGAGCGTGGCAGGGTTGCGGGCGCGGGTGCAGGAGCCACGCGCGGCGTGGCCGCTCCCGCGTACTGCCGCAGGCCCGCCGCCTGCGTCACTGGCGCGGCGGGCGTGACGGTGCGCGGCAGCGCCGCCCGCGGCGTCGCAGCGCGCAGGGTGAGGCCGCCGTCCGTCGTGCCGCGGTCGCCGGCACCCCTAGGGGTGGTGGTTGCCGGCCATGCGCTGTCCTCGCGGGAGGACAGGCGAGGGTTGTCCGCGTAGCGCTCCGGGACGCGCGGGCTGGAGAGCGAGCCCAGCGTGCGCGCTGGGAGGGGCGTGGCGATGGGGCGCACGCCGGGGCTTGCCGGGAGGCTGGTGCGAGGGCTCGCGAGCGGGCTGCTGGTGGCGGTGCCCGCGGGCCCGGTCGAGGCCCAGGGCAGCCCCGCTGCGGTCAACGCCCTCGCGGGTGCCGCTGCGCCTGGCGCCGGCGGTTGCGAGCGCACGCCCGCCGTGCCCAGCTCGTGCCGGGCGGGCAGCGCTGCGGAAGGCTGGCCGCGGGGCGCAGGGGCCCAGGGGCTGCCGGGCGCTGCCGGCGCGCGCGAGGCGCTGGGCACCTGTCGCCAGTCGCGTGCCGTCGCGGGGGCCGGGCGCATGCGGCTGCGCGGGTCGGCCAGCTCCTCGGCGTGGGCCGCCGCGGGCAGCAGCACGAGGCCGGCCAGGGCGGCCACGGCCAGGCACGGGTGCGCGGCACGCGGCCCTCGGTGCGGCGAGGCCTGGCCATGGGCGTACGGGCGCGTCATGCGGGTGCTCCGGTGCTGCCCCCCGGCGAGGTCAGTGCCGGCGCCCTACGCACATCCCGCGCCAGTCATGCGTGCCGCGGGCACCGCGAGCGCCCGGTGCCCGGTGCCGGCCTAGGCGCCCCCGCCGGCGGAGCGCGCCCCGACCGCGAAGCGGTTGGCGGCCAGCACCTCTCCGGACCACTCGAAGAGCAGCTCGTACCAGCCGCCCAGCGCGACGGGCAGGCTGGGCAGCCGCACCTGCAGCGCCACCTGCCGTCCGGCATAGCCCTTGGGCACCTGCACCTGCAGGGGGCAGCGGGCCAGCTCCACGTGCAGCGGGGCCGGCGCGCGCACGACGAAGGCGCCCTTGCCGGGGCCTTCCGGCAGGTTGCGCACGAGCGCCACGAAGGTGACCGGCCCGGCCTCGCCCGGCAGCGTGTCCACCGGCAGGATCTCCAGCACGTCCTGCAGGTTGATCTCGCCCGTGGCACTGGCCTCGGCCTTGCGGCACACGAGCAGGGCATGCACGACGACGGCGCGGGCGGGGTCCACGCGCGCACCCTACCGTGCGGGCATGGCGGCGGCACGCTCCGCGCAGCGCGCGGCAGGCCCTTGGCGTCCCCGGTGGACGGCGCGCGGGCCGGGCGGGCCGTGCGGGCGTAGCATCGCCGGCATGCTGCGCACTCGCCCCGGCTTGCCGCTCTTGCTCGCGCTCCTCCTGGCCCCGGCCGGCGCGCCGCGCGCGGGCGCCGACGACGGCACCCTTCCGGTGCTGGCCGACGCCGTGCCGCAGCGCGTGGCGCTGGCGCTGGGCGAGCCTGCGTGGACGGCGCGCATGGAGGTGCCGGGCGACGCGCTGGCGCTTTGCGTCGTGGCCTCGGCGGACCTCGATCTCGACCTCTACCTGCAGCACGGCCGCCCGGCCTTCGGCGGCGAGGAGGACGCGGTGGTCGCGGGCCTCGACGAGGGCACGGTGGAGGTGCTGCGCGTGGGGCGCGAGGCACCGCCGGTGCCCGGCGACTGGTACCTCACCGTGGAGCACGTGCGCGCCTCCATGCGCGGCGTGACGGGCCAGGTGGTGGCCTTCGTGGACCGCAAGGGCGGGGCCCGCACGGTGCTGCCGGGCCATGCCGTGAGCGTGGTGCCGTCGGCGGGCGCTGCCACGCTGCGCACCTGGGTGCCGCCGGGCACCACCTCGCTGCGGCTGGACCTGGCGGCGACGCTGCCCGCGGGCGCGACGCCGGCGGGCGAGGCGCGGGGGCCCGAGGGCCGCGTGCTGCCGCTGGACGCGCGCAAGCCGTTCGTGCTCGCCGGCGATGCGCTGCGGCCCGGCCTGTGGACCTTCACGCTGCGCGGGCTGGGCGAGGCGGCCGTGGGCGCCACGCTGGCGTGGGCCGCGCCCAGCCCCGCCGACTCCAGCGACGCCGCGCCGCTGGGGCCCGGCCGGCCGCAGGTGCTGCGCATGGGCGGCAGCGCGCCCAGCGAGCGCGAGTGGCGCGTGGACGTCCCGGCGGGGTGGCGCGGCTTCACGCTCACGGCGCTCAACGATGCGGACGAGGACCTGGACCTCTACGTGCGCCGCGGCGAGCCGATGGAGTCGCCCGAGCAGGACGCCGACTGGATGGCGATCACCTCCTCGGGCGAGGAGCGGCTCGTGGTGGGCGGGCTGCGCGAGCTGGCGCCCGGGCCCTACTTCGTGCGCGCCACGCTGGTGGGCGAGGGGCCGGTGGTGTGCAGCGTGACGCTGCAGCCCGTGCCGGAGGGCAAGGGCCCCGGCCTGCCGCGCACCTGGGGGGGCGACGAACCGGCCGTGCTGGCCCCCGGCGCGTGGACGCCGGGCCGCATCGACGCCAGCCAGCAGGGCATCCGCTGGCACGCGCTCACGCCGCCGGCCGGCACGCGCTCGTTGCACGCCGTGCTGCTGGATGCGGAGCTGCCGCTGGACCTGCTGCTGGTGCGCGAGGGCGACGGCAGCATCCTGTCGCGCGCGATCTCGGAGCGCGTGGACGAGCGGCTGGACCAGTCCTTCCCGGCCCCGCTGCCGGCGGGACGGCGCTTCCTGCTCGGCGTGGTGTGCATGACGACGGGCGGGCAGCCGGCAGACTACCGCGTGGCCGTGGGCTACGACGCGCCGCCGGCCCTGCCGCCGGACCTCGTGTGGCCACCGCTGGCGCCGCGCGAGGGGCTGACGCCCGTCGAGCGCGTGGCGGCCGCCACGGTGGAGCTCACCTGCGACGAGGGGGGCGCGGGCAGCGCCACCTGCATCTCGCCGCGCGGCCTGCTGCTGTCCTGCCGACACGTGCTCGAGTCGCCCGACGACCCGTCCACGGTGCAGCGCACGGGCATCTACGTGGCCTTCAGCCGCGCGCTGGACCGCCCCCCGGTGCAGTGCTTCCTGGCGCGCGTGGTGGCCGAGGATGCCGCGCTGGACGTGGCGCTGCTGGAGATCACGGCCGACATCTTCGGGCGCCCGCTGCCCGGCGGCCTGGCCCTGCCGCACGTGCCGCTGGGCCGCAGCGATGCGCTGCGCCTGGGCGCTCCCGTGACGGTGTTCGGCTACCCGCAGGACGGCAGCGAGCAGATGCGCACGCCCGTCATCCTCTCGCGCGGCACCGTGTCGGGCTTCGAGCACGACGGCGAGGTGCGCACGTGGGTGAAGACCGACGCGTGGATCGGGCCCGGCCACAGCGGCGGCACGCTGGTGAACGAGGCGCTGGAGCTCGTGGCGGTGCCCGCGGCCACGCTGGGCGGCAGCGAGCGCATGGGGCTGGCCGTGCCGGTGGACCGCCTGCCCGCGGAGTGGAAGGCGCGCCTCGCTCGCGACCTCGAGGCGCAGGCCACGGCCCGCTAGGGACCGGCCTGCCGGGACGGCGGCGGGCCGGGACAGGGCCCGAGGCGGGCACCCCGGCCGGATCAGGCCCTGCCCTGCGCAAGGGCCTACCATCCCCTGTTGCCGCGCAAGGCGTGGCACCTGCTGGAGTGGCCCATGAGCCAGACCTCGTCCCCCTGGAGCTCGGTGCGCGTGCCCAAGGCACCCGCCATCCCGCGCCGCGTGTGGATCTTCGGGCCCAGCCCGGCCCGCATCCAGGCCGCCGTGGACGCGCTGGCCAAGGCGGGGCACGAGGGCAAGCCGGGCGAGTCGGGCGGCGAGCTGGCGCCCGCGCTGCGCGACTACCGCCCCGACCTGATCGTGATCGACATGCAGGACGCCGTGGAGCGGGGCCGCCACCTGGCCATCCAGCTGCGCGCCGACCGCACCACCCGCCAGCTGCCCATCGTGCTGGTGGGCATCAAGGGCGAGGAGGGCGCGAAGGCCGAGCGCGCCTGCCAGGGCCCGACGCGTCGCTACGCGCTGCCGCTGGACACGCCCAGCGTGCTGGGCGCGCTGGTCTGCGAGCTCTAGGCCGCCAGGGAGCCCGCGCGGACGGGTCGCGCCGCGGTCCGCCGTGGCGCCGCGGTGCGCCGGAGGCTACCGTGCGCGCATGAGCGTGCCTGACGACCCGCGCCGTGCCCCGCCGCGCCCGGCCACGCAGGCCGTGCATGGGGGTGCAGGCCCGGGCGAGCCCACGGGGGCGGTGAGCACGCCCGTGTACCGGACCAGCACGCATCGCTTCGCCACCGCCGACGACATGCTGGCGGCCGCGCGGGGCGAGAGGCCCGGCTTCTACACCCGCTACGGCGGCCCCAACTTCCGCGTGGTGGAGCAGAAGCACGCGCTGCTGCACGGGGCCGAGGACAGCGTGCTGTTCGGCTCGGGCATGGCCGCGGTGGCGGCCGTGCTGCAGTCCTTCGTGGCCACGGGCCAGCGCGTGGTGGCGCTGCGCGACGTCTACGGCGGCACGCGCGACCTGCTGGGCTTCCTGGGCCGCCAGTCGGGCCTCGTGACCACCTGGGTGCCCACCGGCGACCTCGCGGCGCTGGAGCGCGCGCTGCCCGGGGCGCGGCTGCTGTGGGCCGAGAGCCCCACGAATCCCATGCTGCGCGTGCTGGACCTGCCGGCGCTGTGCGCTGCCGCGCGGCGCCATGGCGTGCTCGTGGCGCTGGACGCCACCTTCGCGGGCCCCGCGCTGCAGCGCCCGCTGCTGCACGGCGTGGACCTCGTGATGGAGAGCGCCACCAAGTCGCTGGGCGGGCACAGCGACCTGCTGGCCGGCCTGGTGTGCGGCCGCGCTGCGCACGTGGCCACGCTGCGCACCACGCGCAAGCTGCTGGGCGGCATCTCGGACCCCGAGACCGCCTGGCTGCTGGAGCGCTCGCTCAAGACGCTGCACGCGCGCGTGGAGCGCCAGGCCGCCAGCGCGCTGGAGCTGGCGCGCCGGCTCGCGGCCGACCGGCGCGTGGCGCGCGTGCTGCACCCGCTGCTGCCCAGCCACCCCGACCACGAGGTGGCCCGGCGCACGGGGCTCTCGGGCTGCGGCGTGCTCACCGTGGCGGTGGGGGGCGGCCTCGCGCGCGCGCGCGCCGTGGCCGAGCGCCTGCGCCTCGTGTCGCATGCCGCCAGCCTCGGCGGCGTGGAGAGCCTCGTGTCGCTGCCGGTGCTGACCAGCCACGCGATGTTCACGCCGGCCGAGCGGGCGGAGGCGGGCATCGGCGACGACCTGCTGCGCCTCTCCGTGGGCCTCGAGGACGTCGAGGACCTCTGGGCCGACCTCGCCGGGGCGCTGGACGCCACGCCCTAGGCCGCGGCCCGGCCTGCGGCCCGGGGGCGGCCCGGGCCGGGCACCCGCCTGCGTCCTCGCTCCCGCTAGGCTGCCGCCTCCCCCGGATCCGGAGTCGCGCCATGCCCACGCCCCGCAAGCCTGCTGGCCCCACGAAGCCCTCGAAGCCCGCCAAGGCGGCCCCGGCCGCATCGCCCGGCCCGGTGAGCGCGTCCCGCCCGCCGGCTCCCGCCGGCGCCTCGCGCGTCGAGAAGGACTCGATGGGCGAGGTGCGCGTGCCCGCGGCCCGCATGTGGGGCGCGCAGACGCAGCGTGCGCTGGAGAACTTCACGGTCAGCGGCCGGCGCATGCCCGAGCGCTTCATCGCGGCGCTGGCGGCCATCAAGTGGGCAGCGGCCTCGGCCAACGAGGAGCTGGGCCTGCTGGACAAGCCGCGCGCCGACGCCATCCGTGCCGCCGCCGAGGAGGTGCTGGCCGGCAGCCGCAGCGAGGAGTTCCCGCTCGACGTCTACCAGACCGGCTCGGGCACCTCGACGAACATGAACATGAACGAGGTGCTCAGCAACCTCGCCAACGTGCGGCTGGGGGGCAAGCCGGGCGACAAGAAGCCCGTGCATCCCAACGACCACGTCAACATGGGGCAGTCCAGCAACGACGTGATCCCCACGGCGCTGCACCTGAGCGTGGCGCGCGCGGCGCGCGAGCAGCTCATCCCGGCGATGGGCGCGCTGGCCGCGGCCTTCCTGGAGAAGGCGCCGGCCTACGACGACTGCGTGAAGGTGGGCCGCACGCACCTGCAGGACGCCACGCCCGTGACCTACGGGCAGGTGTTCCGCGGCTGGTCGGCGCAGGTGGCGCACGCGTGCCAGCGCCTGGCGCTGGCCTACGACGGGCTGCTGGAGGTGGCGCTGGGCGGCACGGCGGTGGGCACGGGCATCGGCCGCCACCTCGACTTCCCGGAGAAGGCGCTGGTGCACCTCTCGGGCAAGACGGGGCTGGGGCTGCGCCCGGCGCGCAACTACTTCGAGCAGCTGGGCGGTCGCGAGGCGTGCGTGTTCTTCGCCGGCGCCCTGGGCGCGGCGGCGGCGGCGCTGGGGAAGGTGGCCAACGACGTGCGCTTCCTGGGCTCGGGCCCGCGCTGCGGCCTGGGCGAGCTGCGCCTGCCGGCGCTGCAGCCCGGCTCGTCGATCATGCCGGGCAAGGTGAACCCGGTGCAGAGCGAGAGCCTGATCATGGCCTGCCTGCGCACGCAGGGCACGGTCACCACCGTGACGGCCGCGGGCGGCGCGGGCAGCTTCGAGCTCAACGTCACGCTGCCGCTGCTGGCCGACGAGCTGCTGGGCACGGTGGAGGTGCTGGCGGGTGCGGTCGAGGGCTTCCGCACGCGCTGCGTGCTGGGCCTGGAGGTGGACCGCGCGGCCGTGGCCGCCAAGGTGGAGCAGAGCCTGATGCTGGCCACCTCGCTGGCGCCGCTGATCGGCTACGACGCCGCGGCGCGCCTGGCCAAGGAGGCCTACGAGTCGGGCGCCACGATCCGCCAGCTGTGCGAGCAGAAGCGGCTGCTGCCGCCCGAGCAGCTCAAGGTGGCGCTGGACCTGCTGGAGATGACCAAGCCCGGCCGCGGCGACGCCGCCGGCGGCTAGGCCTGCCCGCCCGCCGTGGGGCGCCTGCGGCCCGTGCCGTAGGCTGGGCGCCTCCCCGCTGGAGGATGCCCATGCGTCGCGCCCTGCCCTGCCCGCGCCTGCTCCCGCTGGCCCTCGTGCTGCTGGCCTTGCCGGCCCTCGTGCGCACGGCAGGCCGCGAGGCGCGCGCGGAGGAGAAGGCGCCGCGTGCGCCGCACGCGCGCGAGGTGCGTTCCACGCCGGCCATGCCCACCAGCGCCTGGCGCAAGGACGCGCCGGGCGCCACGCCCGAGCGCGGCGACACGGCGCTGCTCACGCTCATCTCGGACGTGGACAGCCTCAACCCCTACACCTCCTCCAGCGCGGATGCCTCCTACATCCAGGACATGATCTTCCCGCGCCTCATGGAGGAGCAGGCCGACTACTACGACGGGCCGCCTTCCTTCACGCCCCAGGTGGCGCTGTCGTGGGCCCCGGGCGCCGACGGCCTCTCGTGGCGCTTCACGCTGCGCGAGTGCACGTGGAGCGACGGCGTGCCGATCACGGCCGAGGACCTGCGCTTCGCGTGGGAGGCCGCGCGCCACCCGGCCGTGGGCTGGGTGTCGGCCTCGATCGTGGACTTCATCGCGGACGTGGAGGTGCACGGGCCTCGCGAGGTGACGGTGCGCTTCACGGAGCGCTACCCCTACCAGCTGATGGACATCAACGACGTGCACATCCTGCCCAAGCACGTGTTCGGCAAGGTGCCCTTCGAGCAGTGGCAGAAGGTGGGCTCGTGGGAGGAGCAGGCCCGCACCAGCGGCGGCCCGTGGCTGCTGGAGCGCGTGGTGGCCAACCAGGAGGTCTCGCTGGTGCGCAACCCGCGCTGGTGGGAGCCGGGCAAGCCCTACCTCGACCGGGTGGTGTGGAAGGTGCAGGGCAACATGGAGACCAACCTCAACGCCCTGCTGGCCGGCGACGTGGACACGATGATGAGCGTGCTGCCCAAGGACGCCGGGCGCGTGCTCGCCGACGAGGACGTGCTGCTCTACACCTACGTCACGCGCGCGATGGGCTGGATCGGCTGGAACACGCGCAAGGCGCCCTTCGACGACGCGCGCGTGCGCCGCGCCATGACGCACGCCATCGACCGCGAGAACATCGTCGAGTCGATCTGGTACGGCTACGCGCAGGTGGCGGCGCCCATCGTGATCCGCTCGATGTGGGCCAGCGATCGCAGCCTCCAGCCGCTGGAGTTCGACCCCGATGCGGCCGAGCGCCTGCTGGACGAGGCCGGCTGGAAGCGCGGGGCCGACGGCGTGCGCGCGAAGGACGGCGCGCGGCTGGCCTTCCCGCTGGTCACCAACGCCGGCAACGAGGTGCGCAAGAAGGTGTGCGAGTACGTGCAGGCCAACCTGCGCGAGGTGGGCGTGGAGGTGGAGATCCGCCTGCAGGACTTCAACCAGATGAGCACCCAGCTGAAGAAGCACAACTTCGACGCCTTCGTGGGCGGCATGAACTTCGCCACCAAGGTGGACGGCAAGCCCATCTTCCACAGCAGCGCCGCCGACGGCCGCTTCAACTACGTGGACTTCCGTGACGCGCGCGTGGACGCCATCATCGACCAGGCGCGCCTGATGGGCGACAAGGAGGCCGCGCGGCCGCTGTGGGCGGAGATGCAGCGCATCTTCCACGAGCAGCAGCCCTACACGCCGCTCTACGAGCCGCGCGGGCTGGTGGCGATCCACAAGCGCTTCCGCAACGTGAACGTCACCTCGCTGCGCCCCACGCACAACCTGCACGAGTGGTGGGTGCCCAAGGCCGAGCAGAAGGTCAAGTAGCGCGCGCGGCCGCATGGCCCCGGGACCTGCCTCCGCGTGATCGCCTACCTCGCCCGCCGCCTGCTCACGGGCCTGCTGATCATCTGGGGCGTGTACACGCTCACCTTCCTCGCGGTGAACCTCGCCCCCGGCGACCCCTTCACGGCCCGGGAGAGCGCCAAGATCCAGGAGGAGGACCTGCAGCGCCTGCGCGCGCTGTGGGGCTACGACCGGCCGGTGGTGGAGCGCTACCTGCTGCACCTGCGCAAGATGTTCTGGCGCGACGCGGAGTGGCTGGAGGCGCAGGGCGGCGGGCTGGCCTTCGAGGTGCGAGGCGAGGGCGGCCGCAACGTGCTGCGCGCGCGCGTGCAGCCGCCGCCGGCCGTGCTGCTGCTGCAGGCCACGCAGCAGAGCCGCCAGGAGTCGGGCGCCGGGGACGTGCGCCTCGTGCGCGGCGCCGACGGCGGCTACGCGCCCCAGCCCATCGGCCGGGGCCGCTATCTCGTGGGCAGCCGCTTCCTGCAGGTGGGGGAGGCCCCGGTGGTGATGGATGCCGAGGGCCTGCGGCTGGAGGCGGCCGGCGGCCTGCTGCGCGCGCGGCCTGCCCGCGACGCGGCGCCGCCGTCGCTGGTGCTGGCCGGGGCGGGCGGCGCGCGCGTGGAGGTGCCTGCGGGCGAGGGGGGGCGCTACGGGCCGGTGGCGCTCGCCGCCGATGCCTGGTCGTGGCAAGACCCCGCGGCCGCCCAGCCGGTGACCTTCTCCGTGCCCGAGTCCCCGCTGGAGGCCGGCGGGCCGGGCTTCAACCTCGGCGTCTCCATCCAGCACAAGAAGCCGGTGTTCGAGCACCTGCGCCAGCCGCTGCTCAACACCCTGCTGCTGGCTGCAGCCGCGCTGGTGGTGCAGTTCGCCGCCGGCGTGGCGCTGGGCGTGTTCTCGGCCGTGCGCCGTGGCGGCTGGCTGGACCGCAGCCTCACGCTGGGCTCGCTCTTCGTCTACTCGATGCCGGTGTTCTGGCTGGCCGTGATGCTGCAGCTGCTCTTCGCGGTGCGGCTGGGCTGGCTGCCGGTGGCCGGGATGCACGACGAGGGCCAGGGCGGCCTGCTGGACCTGCTCGAGCACATGGTGATGCCGGTGTTCGTGCTGGGGCTGGGCGGCGCGGCGGCCACGGCGCGCTACCAGCGCAGCGCCATGCTGGAGGTGATGAGCCAGGACTACGTGCGCACGGCGCGCGCCAAGGGACTCTCGGAGCACAGCGTGGTCTGGCGCCATGCGCTGCGCAACGCGCTCATGCCCACGATCACGCTGCTGGGCCTCTCCCTGCCCTTCCTCGTCAGCGGCTCCGTGATCACCGAGCAGATCTTCTCGTGGCCGGGCATGGGGCGCGAGGCCATCCTGGCCATCGCCAACCGCGACGTGTTCATCGTCACCGGCGTGACCCTGGTGGCCACCGTGATGGTGGTGGCAGGCAGCATCCTGGCCGACCTGCTCTACGCCCTCGTCGACCCGCGGGTGAGGATCGAGTGAGGCCGCGCCTGCACGAGTCCCTGCTGCCCGGCTGGGGGCACTTGCGTCGCCGCGCGGGCGGGGCGTGGCGCCCGCTGCTGTTCCTTGGCCTGTGGCTGGCCGTCGTGCTCGGCCGGCGCGAGCGCCTCGGGGAGCTGTGGGGCACGTGGTCGGCCGAGAACGTGGTGGCCTTCGCCTTCCTCGCGCTCTACCCCGTGCTGCTGGTGGCGGCCACGCACGCCAACCTCGTGGAGCGGGTGGTGCCGCGCCCGCGCGAGGGCATGGGCACCTGGGCCCTGGCCTGGCGCGACTTCAAGCGCCGGCCGGCCGGCACCTGGGGACTGACGCTGCTGGCGCTGCTCTACATGGTGGTGTTCCTCGCCCCCGTGCTGGCGCCCTACGACCCGGACGCGCAGCCGGCGCGCGACACCATCGTGGTGCAGTCGTTGCCGCCGGGCAGCCGCGTGCTCGTGCTGGGCGACACCAAGCGCGGCGAGCGGCTGTGCCTGGGCTGGCGCGTGGAGGGCGAGCGGCTGGTGCTGGACCGCGGGCCGCGCGCCACCGCCGAGAACGAGGTGCGCATCAAGGACCTGGGCGAGCCGCGGCGCGGCTGGTCCCGCCGCGCCGGGACGGCCAGGACCACCACCATCGCGGGGCGCGAGGTGCCCTATCGCGAGGAAGCCTTCCTGCTGGGCACCGACACCAACGGGCGCGACCTGCTCTCGCGGCTGGTCTACGGCAGCCGCATCTCGCTCTCCATCGGCTTCCTGGCGATGGCGCTCGCCGTGGGCCTGGGCATCCTGTTCGGCTCGCTGGCGGGCTACCTCGGCGGCTGGGTGGACATGCTGACGATGCGCTTCACGGACATCCTGATGGCCTTCCCGCGCCTGCTCCTGCTGATGCTCATCATCACCGTCTACGAGGGCGCCGGCATCTGGACCGTGGTGCTGGTGCTGGGCCTGACGGGCTGGATGGGCGTCGCGCGGCTCGTGCGCGCCGAGTTCCTGCGCCTCAAGGCCCTCGATTACGCCACGGCGGCGCGTGCGCTGGGCTTCTCGCGGCCGCGCATCATGTTCCGCCACCTGCTGCCCAACGCGATGGCCCCGGTGATCGTGTCGGCCACCCTGCGCGTGGGCGAGACCATCCTGGTGGAGGCGGCGCTGTCCTTCCTCGCGCTCGGCGTGAAGCCGCCCACGGCCACCTGGGGCAACATCGTCGACGACGGGCGCAGCGTGCTGGCCACGGCGGCCTTCATCGCCACCTTCCCCGGCCTGTGCATCGTGCTGGCCGTGGTGTGCTTCAACCTCGTGGGCGATGCGCTGCGGGATGCGCTGGACCCGCGCCAGAGGGCCTAGGGCGCGGGCGGGGGGCGGCAGCGCCGCCGCGCCGCGCCCGCGTGGCGCCTGTGCGGTTGAGGTGGGGGGGCGGGGAGGGTAGGGTCTGCGCCCGTGACGTGCGCCCGCCACCCCGCCTGCGGCCTGCTCCTGCTGCTGGCGGCACTGCTGCTGGCGGCCTGCGGCGACAACCCCTACCCCGGGCAGCCGGAGGACGGCACGCTGCACATGGCGCTCGTGGCCGAGATGAAGGGCTTCGACCCGACGCAGGCCGACGAGGAGATCGCCAACATCTGCGTGTTCAACTTCTTCGACACGCTCTACGAGTACCACCACCTCAAGCGCCCCTTCGAGCTCGTGCCCTGCCTGGCCGAGTCCATGCCCGAGGTGAGCGAGGACGGCCTCACGGTCACGGTGCGGCTCAAGCGCGGCGTGCGCTACCACGACAACGCCTGCTTCACGGCCACGGGCGGCAAGGGCCGCGAGCTGGTGGCCTCTGACGTGGTCTTCTGCGTCAAGCGCCTGATGGACGCGCACGTGCACTCGCCGGGGACCTGGGTGCTCGAGGGCCGGATCGAGGGCCTGGACGCCTTCCTCGCCGCCAGCGAGCAGGCGCAGGGGCCTCACGACGCCGGCACCTACCCGCTGGAGAAGGGCTACCCGGAGGTGGCCGGCCTCTCGGCGCCCGATCCCCACACGGTGGTGTTCCGCCTCGTCGAGCCCTACCGCGAGTTCACGTGGGTGCTGGCGATGGCCTACCTGAGCATCTACCCGCCCGAGGCCGTGCAGCACTGGGGCAAGGCCTTCCGCGAGAACCCGGTCAGCACGGGGCCCTACCTGCTGGCGCAGTACGACCGGGCCCAGCGCATGGTGCTGGTGCGCAACCCCGGCTACCGCGACGACCGCTACCCCAGCGAGGGCGCGCCCGGCGACGGGGAGCGGGGCCGGCTGGAGCACGCCGGCAAGCGCCTGCCGCTCAACGAGCGCGTGATCGCCACGGTGATCAAGGAAGACACGCCGCTGTGGCTGTACTTCTGTGCCGGCCACCTCGACCGCGCCGGCATCCCCAAGGACAACTTCGACGCGGCCATCGACGCGCGCACCGAGCGCCTCAAGGGCCAGCTCTCCGAGCGCGGCGTGCGCCTGGAGCGCGACCCGCGGCTGGACATCGTCTACGACTGCTTCAACTTCGACGATCCCGTGCTGGGCGCGCCGGCGGGGGAGCGGGGGCGGGCGCTGCGCCGCGCCATGAGCCTGGCGGTGGACGAGGAGTGGGCCCGCATCCACCTCTACAACCGCCGCGTCACGCGCGTGGATGGCGTGCTGCTGCAGGAGTTCCCCGAGCATGACGCCTCGTTCCGCAACCCGTGGAAGCGCGCGCCCGGCGAGAGCATGGACCAGGCGCGCGCGCGCGCGCGCGATCCTGGCCGAGGCGGGCATGCCGGGCGGCCAGGGCGTGCCCGCCATCACGATGGACGTGGGCGACTCCAGCACGGAAGAGCAGTTCTTCGTCGCCTTCCAGACCGACATGAAGGCGGTCGGGATCCAGGTCACGCCCCACAAGGCCCAGTGGCAGGAGATGCTGCGCCGCCAGCGCGAGAGCAAGTACCAGATGACGGGGCTGGCCTGGGCGGCCGACTATCCCGAGGCGCAGAACTTCCTGCAGCTCTTCTACGGCAAGAACCGCAGCCCCGGGCCCAACAGCAGCAACTACGCCAACCCGGCCTTCGATGCGCTCTACGAGCAGGCGCTGGGCATGGCGCCGGGTGCCGAGCGCACGCGCCTCTACCGCGAGATGGAGCGCATCATCGTGGACGACGCGGTGTGGATCTTCCGCTACCGCCCCGAGCAGTGGTCGCTGCTGCAGCCCTGGCACACGGGCTTCCGCTTCAACACCTTCTCGTCGAAGGCGTACAAGTACGCGCACGTGGACGCGGCGCGACGGCAGGCACTGCAGGCCCAGTGGAACCCCGTGGCGTGGACGCCCACGCTGGTGGCGCTGGGCGCGGTGGCGCTGCTCGTGGGCCTGACGCTGCGCTCCGCGCGGCGCCAGGTGAAGGGCTGGTAGCGCGATGGGCACCTACGTCCTGCGACGCCTGCTGCACGCCGTGCCCGTCCTGCTGGGCGTCACGCTGGTCACCTTCCTGCTCTTCAACGTGGTGTGCGGCGACCCTGCCATCGTGCTGGTGGGGGGCAAGAAGGTGACGGCCGAGAAGATCGAGGCCGAGCGACGCCGCCTGGGCACGGACCGGCCGCTGCCCGCGCAGTACGTGTCGTTCCTCGGCGAGATCGCGCGCTTCGACTTCGGCACCTCGTGGAAGCTGCAGAAGGACCGGCCGGTGCTGGAGATGCTGGGCGAGGGCGTCGCTCCCAGCCTCTCGCTGGCCCTGCCCGCCTTCCTGCTCTCGCTGGCCGTGTCGCTGTCGCTGGCCCTGTTCTGCGCCTACTACCGCGGCAGCGTGGCCGACGTCAGCACCGTGATCGTGACCGTGGCCATGATGAGCGTGCCGGCCCTGTCCTACATCCTGTTCGGGCAGTACTGGCTGGCGCACCAGTGGCACATGTTCCCGGTGTTCGGCTTCCAGCCCGGGCTGGCAGGGCTGGCCTCGCTGGGCCTGCCCATCCTGATCTGGGTGCTGCTCTCGCTGGGCAGCGAGATCCGCTTCTACCGCAGCGTGATGCTGGAGGAGATGCGCAAGGACTACGTGCGCACGGCGGCAGCCAAGGGGCTGGGCACGGGCCGCATCCTGTTCAAGCACGTGCTCAAGAACGGCATGATCCCCGTCATCACGCGCGTGATCGTGACGATCCCCTTCCTCATGCTGGGCTCGCTGCTGCTCGAGCGCTTCTTCGGCATCCCCGGCCTGGGCTCCATCACGGTGGACGCGGTGTTCCAGAGCGACCTGCCGGTGATCAAGGCGGTGGTGGTGATCTCGGCGCTGCTGCTGGTGGTGTTCAACCTGCTCACCGACATCTGCTACGCCCTCGTCGACCCGCGCGTGAGGCTCAAGTGAGCGGCGCCTACGACCAGCCCCTGCCCACCCGGGGACGCGGACGCGTGCTGGCCGCCGTGGCCCGCGCCGTGTCCTGGCCGCTCTCGCTGCTGTTCGTGCTGGCTGCGCTGGCGTGGCGCGTGCTCGCGGTGCCGGCCCGGCTGCTGCGCCACGGCACCCATCCCGAGCGGGGCGTGGGCGAGGGGCTGCGGCGCATCGTGCCCACCCTGCAGCAGGGCGTGCGCTACCTCGCCTTCGCCAGCGACGAGCTGCCCCGCTGGGACGGGACCGTGCGCGCGAAGGATGAGTCGCACGGGCCCTGGCACGAGGCGCGCCGGCGCATCGCGCGCAGCCGCGTGGCGCTGCTGGCGTGGACCGGGCTGGCGCTCTACCTGATGGTGGGCATCGCGGCGCAGGCCGGCTGGATCGCCGACGGCTACGACGTGGCCGACAAGTCGCAGGTCTACGTGGCGCCGGGCTGGTTCGACGGCCCGTACTTCCTCGGCAGCGACTACATCGGCCACAGCGTGGGCAAGCTGGCCTTGCGTGGCACCGCCGTGGCGTTGTGGATCGGCCTGCTGTCGGCGGTGGTCTCGTGCGTGATCGGCACCGTGCTGGGCGCGCTGGCCGGCTACTTCGGCCGCTGGGTGGACGACGTCGTCACGTGGCTCTACACCACGCTGGAGAGCGTGCCCGAGATGCTGCTCGTGCTGGCCGCCGCCTACGTCGTCAACGCCAACGCGGGCTGGCGCGAGGCCTACGAGGCCTCGTTCCTGGCGCAGGGGCTGGGCCTCTCGCTGGGCCTGTTCACGATCGTCGCGGTCATCGGCCTCGTGTCGTGGACCGGGGTGTGCCGGCAGGTGCGCGGCGAGTTCATCCGCGAGCGCGACCTCGACTACGTGACGGCGGCCCGGGCGCTGGGCGTGCCGACGGGGCGCATCATCTTCCGCCACGTGCTGCCCAACGTGATGCACCTGGTGCTGATCTCCTTCAGCCTGCTCTTCATCGGTGCCATCAAGTACGAGGTGGTGCTCACCTTCCTGGGCGTGGGGGTGGAGCCGGGCGAGGCGTCGTGGGGCCGCATGATCGAGCAGTCCAAGCTCGAGCTGCTCAGCGAGCCGCCGCGCTGGTGGCAGCTGACGGCGGCCACCGGCATGCTCTTCGGCCTCGTGCTGTGCGTGAACCTGTTCGTGGACGCCCTGCGCGACGCGCTCGACCCGCGCCTGAAGGACGCCTAGCCGCGGCTCCCCGGGGCGTGCTGGCGGCCTGCGGGCCTGCGGGCCGGCGCCCGGCCTGCCGCCCGGCCCTGCTGCGCTGGCGGGTGGCCTTGCGCCTGTCCCTGCCCGGCCGTAGAACGCTGGCCATGGGCCCAAGCCGCGAGTGGATCGTCGACGCCTTCTCCTGTCCTGCGAGCCGCATCGCGGGCGAGACCGGACGGGAGGCGCTCACCGGCCTGTTCGCCAACGTGATCCGCAGCGCCGGGCTCACGCCGGTGGGCAACGTGGTGTGGGCCGTGCTGCCGCCCACCGGGGCCGTGACGGGCATGGTGGCGCTGGTGGAGTCGCACCTGACCTGCCACAGCGATCCTGCGCATGGCGTGCTCTCCCTCAACCTGCTGAGCACGCGGGGGGACATCACGCCCGACTTCGAGGGCTTGCTGACGCGCTACGTGGGCGCGGAGCGCGTCAACGTGCGCGTGCTGGAGAGGGGCGTCGAGCCCGCGCCCAGCGGCCGTGAGGCCCAGCTGGCCTCCTAGGCCCGCGGCCGCCCTCCACGGCGGCGCAGGCGTCCCGCGCTGCGCGCGAGCGCGAGGCTGCGCAGGCGGGCCTGGCGCAGAGGCTCGGGCAGCCGCGCGCGCGTGGCGCAGGCCAGCACCACCTTGGCCCCGGGCAGCAGGCCCAGGCGGTGGCCCGGGCTCACGTACACGGGCTTCATCCCGGGGCGCGTGGTCAGGGCCAGGCCCAGCCGCTCGGCGTGGTCACGCACTTCCACCCAGTCGCCGCGGCGCGGCCCGGCCGGCCGGTGGGAGCCCACGGGCAGCGACAGGCCCACGCCCACGGTGGGCACGTCCACCTGCAGGCCCACGTGCGAGGCCAGCCCCAGCCGCCGCGCATGCAGGCGGCCGTGCCCGCCGACCAGCAGCACCTGGGGGTGCCCGGGCAGCTTGCGCAGCGCCTCCAGCACCAGCGGCGCCTCGCGGAAGGAGGCAAGTCCCTCCAGGGTGGCGGGCGGCGGCAGGCCCGAGGCGCTGCTCTGCTCGATCACCGTCCAGTGCGGGGCCTCGCACAGCACGGCGGCCGCGTGCAGGTGCCCGTCGGCGCTCGGAGAGCAGGCCACGCCCGCCACGAGGCGCAGGCCGCCGCGCAGGGAGCCGCGCGCCTCCACGCGCGCCGCCAGCCACTGCTGCAGCCGCAGCACGTCGGCGGTGGGCAGGCCCGCCGGGTGGATGCGGCGCACCCTCACGCGGGCGGGGCCCCCGGCGCGAGGCGCTCGCCGCGCAGCTCCAGCAGGCGCTCGACCACGGCACCGATCACCACGTCGGGGGTGCTGGCGCCGGCCGTGAGGCCGATGGTGAGCGGTCCCTGCGGCAGCCAGCCTTCCGCCAGGACCTCGTCCTTGCGGCCCACGGGCTTGTGCAGGATGCGCCGGCCGTCCAGCAGGCAGCGCGGCCCCTCGATGTGGAAGGCGGGCACCTTGCCCTCGGCCATCTCCACGAGGTGGCCGGTGTTGGAGGAGTTGTAGCCGCCGATCACCACCAGCAGGCCCGGCCGCTCGGCGATCAGGTCGCGCAGGGCGTCCTGGCGGTCTTGGGTGGCCGAGCAGATCGTGTCGAAGGAGCGGAAGCGCGTGCGGGCCTCCTGCTCGCCATGGCGCGCGGCCATGGCCTCGCCGACAAGGCGGGCGATGGCCAGCGACTCGCTGGAGAGCATGGTGGTCTGGTTGGCCACGCCGATGCGGGCGAGGTGCAGGTCGGGGTCGAAGCCCGGCGAGCAGGCCCCGGCGAAGCGGGCGAGGAAGGCCTCGCGCGTGAGGGCCTGCGGGCCGCCGCAGATGGTGTCCGCCACCAGCGTGGCCTCGGCCATGTCGTAGACCACGAGGTAGTGTCCACCGGGCGTGAGCAGCACGCGGCTGACGGTGGCGCGCGTCTCCTCGTGGCTGACCTTGCCGTGCACCAGCGAGGTGAAGCCGTCGCGCGCGTAGCGCTCGACGTTCTTCCAGACGTTGAGCACGCTGCCGCAGGTGGTGTCCACCACGACGGCGCCGCGGGCCCGCAGGGCCACCAGCTCGGGCGCGGTGACCCCGAAGGCCGGGAGCAGCACCACGTCCTCGGGCCCCAGCGCGTCGGCGCTGGGCACGTCGGCGTCGCCCAGGAAGCGCAGGCCCAGCTCGCGCAGGCGCTTGTTCACGCCCGGGTTGTGGATGATCTCGCCTGTCAGCACGATGCGCCGGCCCGGGAAGCGCATCAAGGTCTCGTAGGCGTAGTCCACGGCCCGTTCCACGCCGTAGCAGAAGCCGAACTCGCGGGCCAGCCGGAAGGTGGTCTGGCCTGCCACGAGCCGGAATCCGTGCTCGCGGAAGCGCGCCACCAGCGCGCTGTGGAACTCGGAGTGCACCTGGTCGCGCACCTCGGCCCGCAGCCCCAGCCCCTTGCGGAAGTAGCGCTCCTCCTCGGCGGCCGAGGGGCGCGGCAGGGCGGAGGGGGACGGGGTCACCGGCTCGGCCATGCCGCCACCGTACACGGCAGGCGGGCGCCTGCCCCGTGCTCCCGGGCGCGCTAGCGGCCGGCCGGCCCCGCGGGGCCCGAGGCGGCCGCGGGCGGCCCGCCCAGCTCGAACTGCATCTCGCCCACCACGCCCGCCTCGACACGCGTGCGGCGCTCCAGCGGCTCGTGGCCGGGCGCCTGCACCAGCACCAGCACCTCGCCCAGCGGCACGTCGGCCAGCGTGCGCAGGCCGTCTGCATCCACGTAGTAGAGGCGCGGTCCTCGCGGCGTGGCGTAGCCCACCTGCGTGCCCAGCGGCACGGTGCCCGCGGGCGTCCGCACGCGCACGTGCAGCGTGCCCGAGCGCAGGCGTGCCCAGGCGGGGTCGCCGGGCAGGCCGCGGGCCTCCTCGGGCTCCCCGGCCGGCGGCCCGCCGGCCAGCGTCTCGCTGGGCGCCGGGCGCGGGGCGTACACCAGCCACAGCGTGGTGGCCAGCGCCAGGAGCGCAGCGAGGGGCAGGATCCAGCGCACGCAGACTCCGGACGAGGGCACCCGCCGCAGCCAGAACGGGACAGGCCCGGGCGGTGCTTGGATGCTACGCCAGAGCCGGGCCGCAGGGGCCTGGCCTGGACCACCCCATGTCGCGCGTGCTGAGCCTGTTCACCTTCCGCATCGAGGCGTGCCACCGGGACGAGTTCCTGAAGCGGGCCCGCGAGGAGCTCAAGCCCTACTGGGAGTCGCACGGCAGCGATCGCTACGAGGTCTACGAGGAGATGGGGCCCACGGGGCCCACGGGGCGCCTCGTCGAGCTCAACATCCTCAAGGACCGCGAGGCCTACCTCGCCCTGACGCAGCACGTGCGCACGGCCAACGACCTTCCCTCCGTGGCCTACCGCCACCTCACCGACCCGCAGTGGCAGGTGATGGAGTGGCGCGCCTGAGCGATCCCGCAGGGCGGCCGGGCGGGACCCCGCGCGTGCGCATGCGCGGCGTGACCAAGTCGTTTGGTGCGGTGCCCGTGCTGCGGGGCATCGACCTCGAGGTGGGGGCGGGCGAGGTGCTGGCCCTCGTGGGCCCCAGCGGCGGCGGCAAGAGCACGCTGCTGCGTCTGGTGAACGGCCTGGCGTCGCGCGACAGCGGCACGCTGGAGGTGCTGGAGACCGAGGTCCCTCTGGGCGGCGAGGCGGCCGACGCGGCCTCGCCGTGGTGGCGCCCGCTGCGCCAGCGCATCGGGATCGTGTTCCAGGCCTTCCACCTCTACCCGCACCTGACGGCGCTCGAGAACGTGGCGCTGGCGCCCGAGCACGTCGCGGGGCGGCCGCGCGAGGAGGCGCGTGCGCGGGCCGCCACCCTGCTGGAGCGGGTGGGACTTGCGGCGCGATCGGGTGCACGGCCCCGTGAGCTCAGCGGCGGCCAGCAGCAGCGCGTGGCCAACGCGCGTGCGCTGGCCATGGCCCCCGAGATCCTGCTGTGCGACGAGCCCACCAGCGCGCTGGACCCGCAGACCACGGGCGAGGTGCTGGCGGTGCTGCGCGAGGTGGCGGCCGAGCATGCGCGCACCCTGCTGGTGGTCACGCACGAGCTGGCCTTCGCGCGCGAGGTGGCCGATCGCGTGGGCTTCCTCGAGCAGGGCACGCTGCTGGAGCTGGGCCCGGCACGCGCCACCCTGGACACGCCTCGCCACCCGCGCCTGAGGGCCTTCCTGGAGGGACGGCCATGAGCCGCCTGCTGCCCGCGTGCCCGCGCCGCGGCCCCGTGCGCCTCGGGGTCCTGCTGGTCGCGTGCCTCTCGCTGCTGGCGCAGGCGACGGCGTCGGCCGACCGGGCGCAGCGCGGCCCGGCCGCCCCCGTGGCCGCCCCGGCCGGGCGCACCGATGCCGAGCTGGCAGTGAAGGCCGCACGCATGCAGGGCCGGATGCGTGCGCACCTCTCGCCCGAGGGCCTGCTCGTCTACGAGCACCGCGTGGGAGCCACGCCCGAGGAGCTGAGCGAGGATGCGCTGCGCCTGTCGGATGCCGCCATCTGGACGGGCTGCTACGCGGCGGCGCAGGCCTGCCGCTGGCACGTCACGCGCGACGAGGCGGCGCTGGCGGAGCTGCGCATCCTGGCAGCGGGGCTGTCCATGCTGGAGCGCGCCAGCGGCCGCGAGGGCGGGCTGGTGCGCAACGTGGGGCGGCCCCGGCCGGGTTCCACGGGCTTCGAGCGCTCGGAGCCCAGCCCGCTGGGGGAGGGCTTCTGGTGCCGCGGCGATCCCAGCCGTGACCAGCTCAGCGGCGTGGTGCTTGGCTGGGCGGCCATCGGCCGCTACGTGGAGGACCCGGCGCTGCGCGAGGCCGCTCGCGTGCACCTGGGCCGGCTGGCGCGCCGCCTGCATGCCGATCGGATGTGGCTGCGCGACCTGCGGGGCAAGCGCACCGAGTACGGCGAGCTGAGCGCGGACGTGGGTGGCCTCGCGTGGACGCGCAACGGACGGCATGCCGCCATCGGGCTGGCGCCCTTCGTGGCGGCGGCGGCGCTGGACCCGCAGGACGCCGGCCTGGCGCGCATGGTGGAGGGGTTGCTGGCCGACGGCTGGCACCGGGCGCTGCCCGAGCAGTTCACCTGGCTGCAGGACCTGCAGGCACCCAGCAGCGTGAACATGACCTTGCTCTCGCTGCTGGTGCTGCGCATCCATCCACGCGGCATCGTCCCGGGCAAGGCGCTGGAGGGCATCGGCCGCCTGCGCGCGGCCACCATCGGCTGGTGGAATGCGGGCTTCTGCGCCTGCGCGCTGCTGGGGGGCCTCGAGCACCGGCGCGCGTGGGCCGTGGACGAGCTGCGCGCGGTGCTGCACGCCATGCCCGAGACGGAGGTCGCGCCCGCCCGCTGGACCGAGCGCATCGAGCGCACCATCCCCAACATCGTGCAGCGCGGGCCCAACCACTGGTCATGGAAGGACCAGCTGGGGTTGTGGCGTGACGTGCCGCCGGGCACGCCGCCGGGCAAGGTGACCTACACGCGGGCCGACTGGCTCTTCGCCTACTGGCTGGCACGTGCCGCCGGCGAGCTGGATCCCGTGGCGAACGCGGCCCCGGCCGCCGGGGCCCGGTGAGCGGGCAGGCTCCCGCAGCGGCGGGGACACCCCCCGCGCCCGCGCACGCGCGACGCAACGGCGTGCTGCTGGGGGCCGCGCAGCTGGTGTCCGCCACCGGCGACGTGGTGTTCCTGCCCGCGATTGCGTGGCTGGCCGGGCGCCTGTCGGGCGATGGCGCGGCGCTCACGGTGGGCGTGGTGCTGGCACTGGCCACGGCGCCATACCTGCTGCTGGGGCCCGTGGCGGGTGCGCTGGCTGATCGCATGGACCGCCGGCGGCTGATGGTGGCCAGCGATCTTGCGCGCGCTGTCGTGCTGCTGGGCTTCGTGCTGTGGGCGCAGGTGGGTGGCCCGCCCACGCCCGGGGCGCTGGTCGCGCTGGGCTTCGTCGTCGGCGCGCTCAGCACGCCCTTTGCCCCGGCGCGCGATGCGCTGGTGCCCGACCTCGCCCCGCCGGCCTCGCTGGCGCGCTGGAATGCCGCCATGCAGTCCTCTGCCCAGGTGGCGCAGGTGCTGGGGCTGCTGCTGGGGGCGTGGGTGCTGGCCGCCGGCCCGGAGGGCGTGGCCGCGACGGCGGACGAGCAGGGCCGCGTGCTGGCCCTGCTGGCGTGGGACGGTGCCTCCTTCGTGGTCTCGGCCCTGCTGCTGATGTGGGTGCGCCTGCCCGCGTCCGCCCGTGGCCCTCGCGTGGGAACCAGCATGGCGCGCACGCTGCGCGAGGGCCTGGCCTGGGCCCGCGGCGACCGCGTGGTGCGCGGGCTGCTGTGCCTCACGGCGCTGGACAACCTGGCGATCATGGGCCCGGCCCTGGTGGGTGCCACGTTGCTGGTGCAGCAGACCTTCGGGCTGCCGGCCTCCGCGCTGGCCGGCTTCGAGGCGGCCATGGCCGGGGGCATGCTGGTGGGGGCCCTGGCGGTGGCGGCGCTGGGACCTCGCCTGCGGCTGGCACCGTTGCTGCTCGCAGGCATGGCTCTCGACGGGCTCACCTACCTGCCGTTCGCCTGGATCGAGGACTTCGAGGTCGGGCTGCTCGCCATCGCCTGCCATGGGCTGTGCATCCCGGCCATCGTGGTCGCGCGCACCTCGCTGCTGCACCTGCACGTGCCGGCGCACCGTCGCGGGCAGGCCTTTGGCCTCGTGGGCATGACGGTGGCGGGAATGACGGCGCTCTCGGCCCTCGCCTGCGGCTGGGTGGCGCACGTGGCCTCGCCACGCATGCTGTTCCTGCTGGCCGGCCTGCTGGGGACGGCCTGCGGCGTGCTGGGGGCGTGGCGGCTGGGGCCTGCGCTGGCCGCCATCCAGGCGCGGGGGTCCACGCGGCCCTGAGCCCGGCAGCCGGGTGCCTGCTGCTGCCCCTCGCCGGGCGCGGTGGCGCTAGGTGCGCCAGGGTGCCTGGGTGCCGCCGGCACGCTCGCCGGCGCGGACGGCAGCGCACAGCGCGGTGCGCAGCTCGTGGGTGGTGAACGGCTTCTCCAGCCACGGGTTGCCGCTGGCGCGCAGGCGGGCCAGCACGTCGTCGTTGACGACGTCGCCCGTCATGAGCACCAGCCGGCGAGCCAGGCCCGGATCGCGCGTGCGCAGCGACTCGAGCAGGTCCAGTCCCGAGGCGCCCGGCATGCGCACGTCCACCAGCAGCACCTCGAAGCCACCGCGTGCCAGGGCGCGCGTGGCCTCCTCCACGTCGCAGGCCGACTGGGCCTTGATGCCCAGCAGGCCGGCCTGGGCCACGGCGGTCTCGCGCACGGCCGCCTCGTCGTCCACCACCAGCAGCGAGGAGGGAAGGCGCCCGCTGCCGGGTGCCGCGCCTGCCGGCCCCGTGGCCGCCACCGGCTTGATGGGCAGCCGCAGCACGAAGCAGGCGCCCTCGCCCGGGCCGCCCTCCAGCATCAGCTCGCCGCCATGCTCGCGAGCCACGGAGCGCGACAGCGCCAGGCCCAAGCCCGTGCCATGCCCTGCGGCCTTGGTGGTGAAGAAGGGCTCGAAGAGGCGCGCCACCACCTCGCGAGGCACGCCCGGCCCGTTGTCGGCCACCGACAGGTGCAGGTCCTCGCCCACGCGCACCGCGCGCACGCGGAGGCGGCGCGGCGTGCGCGTGCTGGTGGCCAGTGCGTGCAGGGCGTTCTGCACGAGGTTCACCAGCACCTGCTGCAGCGCATGCGGATCGCCCAGCAAGGGCGGCAGCGCCGGCGCGAGGTCCTGCTCCACGGCCACCTGCTGCATGCGCGCCTCGTAGGCGAAGAGGTCCAGCGTGCCCTGCACGAGGTCGGGGATGCTCACCGCCGTGCGCTGCGGGTTGCGGCGGCGCGCGAAGTTGAGCAGGTTGCGCACGATGCGCGTGGCCCGGATGGCCTGCTCGCGCATCTGTTGCACGGGGCGGCGCAGGGGCGCGGGCACCTCGGCCTGCTCGAGCAGGTCGGCGTAGCCCACCAGCGCGGCCAGCGGGTTGTTGAGCTCGTGGGCGACGCCGGCCAGCGTCTGGCCCACCAGCGTCATCTTCTCGGCCTCCATCAGGCGCCGCCGGGCCTGCTCCTCGCCGCTCACGTCGCGCAGGGTGAGCAGGGTTCCCACGCGCTTGCGGCCTTCCACGATGGCGACGGCGGTGCCGGCCATGTCCAGCGGGCGCTGGCCCGCGCCGCGGGCCACCTGCATGCGGAAGTGCTGCGCCACGCCGGGTGCCGTGCGCGCGAGGTCGGCCACGGCCACGTCGCCCAGCCGATCCGGCAGCACGAGCCCCTCGTGACCCATGCCCAGGGCCTCGCGCGCCGCCGGGTTGGCCAGCAGGGCCTGCCCCTCGGGGCCCAGCAGCACCACGCCCTCGTGCATCTGGCGCAGCAGCAGCGCCGTGCGTCGCGACTCCTCGTCGCGGGCGCGTGCGATGCGTGCCAGCGCCTCGGCGGCACGACGCGCGGCATCGCCCAGCGCGGCGGCGGCCGGCGCCGGCACGGCCTCGCGGCGCGTGTCGGCCAGCACCAGCACGCCGTGCGTGCTGCCCAGTGCGCGCAGCGGGAGCACGACCCAGGTGGCCCACGCGGGATCGGCGGCGGCCGGCGTGGGCTGCAGCGAGCGCAGGGCCAGCCGGGACGGCGTGCCCTCCAGCCCCGCCTCCCGCCATGCCTGCTGCAGGCGTGCCAGCCGCGCCGCCCGCTGGCCCTCCTCCAGCCGGCCGCGCTCCTCCCACGCTGCCAGGACCTCGCCCTCGCCCTCCAGCGCCACGGCGCAGGCCTGCACCGAGGCCTGGCGCCGCACGTGCGCCAGCAAGGCGTCCTGCACCTGCGAGGCGGCCTCGGCCTGCACGAGTGCCTGCGCCATCTGGAGCAGGGCCTCGGGGCCCGTCTCGCGAGGCTCGCGTGCCCGCGTCCCCGCCTCGTCCGTGCCCGTAGCCGCCACGGCGGCCAGCGTCGCGCCGGCCCACCCCACCTCCATCGCGGCCAGCACCACGGCCAGCATGCGTGCACCCAGCAGCGCCAGCCCGTGGGCGGAGCCCGTCGCGGCCTGCCATTCGGGGCCGGCCAGCAGCATGCCCACGAGCACGCCGGCCGCACCGGCGGCGAGGCCCGCGAGCCGGCGGCGGCCTGCCAGCGCAAGCACCACGCCCACGCCGTAGGCCGCGAGCCCTGCGCGGTGCAACCCAGCCTCGTCGTGGGGCAGCGTGGCCAGCAGCGCGGCCACGGCCAGCACGTCGGCCAGCACGACGAGGCGCACGCGGCCGCGCGTGGGGAGCCCGCGCAGCAGGAGGCCGCCGGCGAGCAGCACGGCGGCCACCAGCACGGGTGGGGCCAGCGAGGCCGCGTCACGCAGCGGCGCCTGCGCCAGGGCCAGCGCCGAGAGGGCCACGGCGCAGGCTGCCAGCGCAGCGCGCACGAGGCGGGTGCTGGGGTCCAGCGGCAGGGACATCGGGGGTCTCTTCCGTGCCCGGTGTCGCGCCACGAGGCGCCACGGCAGGGCCTGGGGGCCGCCTTGAACCTACCGCAGGCGGCCGGTGTAGAACGCCGCGATGGGCGATCACCATCCTGAGGCCGGGGGCGGGCTGGCGGCCGGGCAGCGTGCCGCGCTGGCGCGGCTGGTGGCGCTGGCCTGCCTCGGACAGGGCGCGCGGCTGGCCGAGGCGGCGGTTGCCTGCCGTGCCAGCGGCGTGCCCGACGCCGCCCTGCGCGAGGCCCTGCGCCAGGTCGTGCCCTATGCCGGCTTCCCGCGCGCGCTCACTGCCTTGGGGGCCTTGCAGTCGGCTGGCCTGCTGCCGCCGACGCTGCCCGAGGCCCCAGAGCCGGACGAGGCAGCACGGCGCAGCGCGGGGCGCGTGGCCTTCGAGGGCGTGTACGGCGACACCGCCGAGCGCGTGCGGGCCGGCCTGGCGCGGCTGGATCCGCTGTTGCCGGCGTGGACGGAGGACTTCGCCTACGGGCGCGTCATCGCCCGGCCTTGCCTCTCGCTGGCCGATCGCGAGGTGCTGGCGGTGGCAGCGCTGGCGGCGCTGGGCGGCATGCCCGATCCCCTGCTGGGCCACCTGCGCGGCGCCCTGCGGCTGGGCGTGGACCGCGAGGCCTTGGCCGGCGTGGTGGCCGCCTTGCCCCACGAGGTCCCCGCCAGGGCCCGCGCCGAGGCGGAGGCCTTGCTGTCTCGTCTCTAGGCATGGCGGTCAGCGTCCCGGGGCCAGCCCGAACCGGGGAGGCCACCCCGACGCTCTATCCCCGGGCACCCCAAGCCCGGCGAGCCTAGGCCTCGATGCAACCCCAACGATCCCGCCCTGCCCCGATCCATGTCGAGGACCTGCGTCTCGCCCGATCGCGGCGGGTGGCCTCCGTGGCGGGCAGCGGGATGTGGCTGCTGGCCAGCCTCTCGGTGCACGCCGTGGCGTTCGCAGGCGCGATCTGGATCGGCTTGGGCCGGCCCATGGGGCAGCCGACGCGGCTGGAGGTGGCCCCGGAGGCGCCACGCCTGCTGGCCGTGCTGCCCGCCCTCGATCGCGAGCCCGAGCCCGATCCCGAGCCTTGGCCGGAGCTGCTGCCGCCCCCGGAGGAACTGCCGCCCCTGCCGCAGGACGAGCTGCCCGAGGTGACGCTGGAGCCCGACGTGGAGGCGCCCGAGCCGCCGGCGCGCGAGCAGCCGTTGCCCTTGCCGCAGGACGAGCTGGCCCGGGCCGCCCGCGCGGCGCGCTCGCGGCCAGCACCAGCACCGCCGCCCGTGCCGAGCGAGCGACCCTCCGCAGCAGCACCGCCTGCCCCGCGTGCCGCGCCGGCGCAGCGCCCCGCGCGCGCCCCGCTGGTGGGCCGCACGGTGCCCACGCCGACATGGCCCGTGGGCCTGCCCTGGCAGCCGGCCGATGCGGTGGTCCTGCTGTTCTACGTGCGCGCCGATGGCTCGCTGGCCGACGTGCGCGTGGAGTCTGGCAGCGGGCTCGCGCACCTCGACGAGCACGTGCGCGCCTTCGTGGCTCGCACCTGGGCCTTCGAGCCCACGGGAGATCCGCGCTGGGCGCGCAACCGCTTCGTGGTGGGCGCTGGCCGCTGAGCATGGCCCGGTGGCCCGCGCCGCGGGCCCCTGCGCGGCCTAGCGACCCACGTTGATCTGGATCGGCAGGCTCTCGCCGACCGTGCCCGCGGTCATGACGAAGGCACCGCTGCCCGCCTCGCCGGGCCCGCGGAACAGGGGGTCGGTGAAGCTGCTGTCCCACTGCTTGGCCTGCTCGGGATTGAGGTAGGAGCGGGCGCGGTTGCGACCCTCTTGGCGGATGCGCCGCTCGGCTTGCGCGAACGACTCGGCGGTGCCGGGCACCTTGCCCTGCCGGAAGCGCTGCAGTGCCGCCATGTTCTCGTGGAAGCGGGCCATGCCCTCTTCCCCGGCGCCCTGCTGCATCGGCGCGCGCAGCGCCTCCTGCAGCTCCTTGAGGGTCTTGCCATCCTCGCCACGCAGCGAGGCGAGCTGGGTGAGCTCGCGCGTGGTGTCCTCGATGGCCCGCTCGAGGCCTGCCTTCTGGGCACTGTCGAGGCTGAGCGCCTTCTCGGCCTGCTCCACGTTGCCGAGGAAGCGGGGGCTGGCCTGCCACGTCGGCGGCGTGGGGGCGGCAGCGCGGCTGGCGCGCTCCTTGGCGAGATCTTGCTCCAGCCGGGCCAGCCGCTCCTCGAGGGCGGGCACGGAGGCCGCGGCCCGCGGCGCTGCGCTCAGGCCGGGACGTCCCGTGGCGCCGGTGCCCGTGCTGGCCTCGCCGCCCCCCGCGGCCTCCGCGACGGGTGCCGCCGCCTCCAGCGAGGGCTGGGCGGTGACGTTGCCCAGCACGCCCAGCGCACGCTCGGCCTGCAGCAGGCGCGCCTCCGTGGCCTGCTGGGACTGTTCGAGGCTTGCCACCTGCCCCTGCAGGGCGCTGCGCTCGCTGAGCAGCCAGGCTGCCGCAGCCGAGGCCAGCAGGGCGAGGAGGAAGGCGAGCTTGCTCATGGGGTACTCCGGTTGGGTTGAGCCCTGTCTCTACGGGCAGGGCAGCACCCCGCGGTGATCAGGGTACCGCAGTCTCCCGTGAGGTGGCCCGAGGCGACTGTCGCCGCGCAGCAGGCTACCCCTAGGGGAACGACGCCGAGGGGCCCAGCAGCACGTCGTAGAGGATGGGGTTGCTGTCGGGGGAGAAGCCTGTGTGGGTCACGGTGGTGCCGCCCGGTGGGGCGTAGCGCCAGAGGTAGGCGCGCGAGCCCACGCGCGTGGAGGCTGCGTTGGCCGCCAGGTCGAAGGATGCGAAGCTGGTGTGGGTCGTGAAGCCCGCCACGCTGGACACCAAGGCGGTGTCGGTGCCGTAGATGGGCAGTCCTGCGGACTCGAGGTCGAGGAAGTTGACGTCCGTGGCCGTGATCGACGAGGGGGGTGAG
>CAXQZU010000010.1:0-12633 GCA_964228555.1 Planctomycetota bacterium | reverse complement strand
GCGTGGGTGCGCCACGAGCCGGGTGCCTCGCGCGAGCGCATCGCCTGCCTGCTGCGGGGTGCCGAGGTGCTGGCCTATCCCTCGCTGGGCGAGGGCTTCGGCCTGCCGGTGCTGGAAGGCGCGCACGCGGGCGTGCCCGTGCTCGTGGGCACGGGCACGGCGGCCCATGACGTGGGGGGCGAGGCCGTGCTGGCCGTGGATGCCCTCTCCGTGGATGCCATCGCCGAGGGTCTCGTGCGCCTGCTGCAGGATGGGCCCTTGCGCGAGCGACTCGTGCGGGCGGGCCAGGACCTCGCGGCCCGCCACACGTGGGAGGCCTGCGCACGGGGCACGCGGGCCTGCTATGCGGCTGCCGTGGACGGCGGCGAGCCCCGTGGGGTGCTGGCGTGATCGCCATCGACCTCGCGCCGCAGGTGCTGGCGCCGCGCCGGGGCGTGGCACGCGCGCTGGGCACCTTGCTGGAGGCGCTCGCCCGCAGCCCGCAGGCTGGCGAGGCCTGGACAGGATTCCTGCCCTCCACGCCGGGGATGGTGCCGCCGCCGTGGCCGGCGGGCCTGCCCGGCGGCGCACGGGCCCTGGGCGCAGGGCGGCGTGGGTCGTGGCGGCGCGCGCTGGCGCAGGCCGCCGAGGCCGCAGGTGCCGACGTGCTGCTCGTGCCCTACACGGCCATCCCGCGCACGCGCCTGCCCGTCGTGGCGTGGGTCCACGAGGTGCCGTGGCACCGGCACGGTGCGCTGGAGGGAAGCGTGCGCACGGCGCGTCACGCGGCGGCGCTGGCCCGCGTGGCCCAGCGGGCGGCCGGCGTGGTGGTCCCCAGCCACGCCGTGGCCGAGGACGTGAGGGCGGTGCATCCCGCGCTGGCCAGCCGGCTGCGCGTGGTTGCGCACGGGTTCACGCCGGCGGCGCCGGAGCCGTCCCTGCCACGCGACGGGGGCTTGTTGCTGCTGGGCAGCGGACGCGGGGCGGGCGGTGCGCGCAAGAAGGGCGTGGACCTGTTCTTGCGCCTGCTGGCCGATCCGCGGCTGGCGGGCTGGACAGGCACGCTGGTGGGGGAGCCCGGCCGCCGCCTCGCACCGGCTGCGGCAGCGCTGGGCTCGCGCCTCGTCGTGCTGCACGAGCCCAGCGACTCGGCCGTGCAGGCCGAGCTGGCCCGCGCCCGCCTGCTGCTGGTGCCTTCCCGCTCGGAGGGCTTCGGATTCCCCGTGCTGGAAGGCTTCGCGGCGGGCGTGCCCGTGCTGGCCTCGCGCGCGGGCTCGCTGCCCGAGGTGGCCGGCGGCGCGGCCCTGCTGCTCCCGCCGGGCGAGCCCGACGCCTGGGTGGCGGGCGTGCTGCGCATGGAAGGCGACGAGGCGCTGCGGGCCCGGCTGGTGGCGGCGGGACGGGTGCGTGCGGGCGAGTTCCCGCTGGCGGCGATGGCCGCGGGCTGGCGTGCCGCGCTGCAGCAGGCCGTGCTGCGTGCTTCCGGGGAGCGCGCATGACGCGGCTGCTGCTGGTGGACGCCACGGGCCTGGGCCCGGCGATGAGCGGGGCGCGGCGGCGCATGGAGGAGGTGCTGCGCCGCCTGCCGGCACTGCTGCCGCAGGACGTGCTGGAGGTGCACTGGGCCGCGGACGGCGGCGGCCCGCCGGCGTGGCTGGCGGCCGACAACCTCGTGCACGTGACGGCCGACGTGGGCTGGCAGTCGGGGGCGCTGCGCTGGCGCGCCCGTGGACGCCAGCTGCGCGAGCGCCACCGCGCCACGCGCTTCGCGGCGCTGCTGGTGGACCATGGCCCGCTGGCCCTCGCCGGTCGCACGCGCCTCGTGGTCACGCTCCACGACCTTCGCTACCTGCACGGCTGGGGCAGCCTGCCGCGACGGCTGGTCGCGCGCTGGCACTGGGCGCCCGCGCTGCGGCAGGCCGCGGCGGTGCTGGCGGTGGCGCCGCACGTGGCCCGCGAGGCCACGCAGCGCCTCGGGCTGGACCCCGCGCGCGTGCGCGTGGCCGCCAACGCGGTCACGCCGGGCCTCGTGGCATCGTCGGCGCCGGCGGAACGCGCGGGGGCACTGCTGGTGGCGCGCGAGGAGCCGCGCAAGGCCTGCGCGGCTGCGCAGGCGGCGGCCCGCGAGGCGGGGCTGGCGCTCACGCACCTGCGCGGCGAGGCCAGCGAGGCGGCGCTGGCGTCGGCCTACGCACAGCACTGCGTGCTGCTGGCGCCCTCGCTGGAAGAGGGCTACGACCTGCCGGTGGCGGAGGCGCTGGCTGCGGGCCTGCCCGTGGTGGCCAGCGACATCCCCGCGCACCGCGACCTCGTGGCGCTGGGTGCGCAGGGCCTCGTGCTGGTCCCGCCGCCGGCGGGCCCGCGCGCACGCGCCTGGCCCGGCGCGGCCGCGGCCGTCGCGCGCCTGCTGGCGCAGGCGCCGCGCGTGGCGCCGCCTGCGGGATCGTGGGATGGCACCGCCCGCACGGTGGCCGAGGCGCTGGGCGCCTAGCGCGCGGGCAGCGCGTCAAGGCCTTCGGCCAGCGCGTCGTAGGCCTGCTGGAGGTCCTGCTCGGTGGTGGCCAGCGGCGGCAGCAGGTACACGACCGCGCCCAGCGGGCGCACCAGCAGCCCGCGGTCGAGCAGGTCGCGCGCCAGGCTGCGCGCGGCACCGGCGAAGTACCCGCCATCCTGCGCGGCCAGCTCCACGACCCCCAGCGTGCCCAGCCCGCGCGTGCCGGCCACCGCGGGGTGTCGGGCCAGCCCGGGCAGCCGCGCGCCGTGCACGCGCCCCAGCGCGGCGATGCGCTCGCGCGTGGCCGGCTCGTCGAGCAGTGCGAGGCTGGCTGCGGCGGCGGCGCAGGCGATGGGATTGGCGGTGTAGGAGTGGCCGTGGAGGAAGGCGCGCGCCAGCTGCGGGTCGAGGAAGGCGCGCCACACCTCGTCGCTGGCCAGCGTGGCGGCCAGCGGCAGCATGCCTCCGCTCAGGCCCTTGGCCACGCACAGCAGGTCAGGGGCGACGCCGGCCGTCTCGACGGCGAAGCACGGGCCGGTGCGGTGCAGGCCGGTGAAGACCTCGTCGGCCACCAGCAGGCAGCCGTGCTGGCGCGCCAGCGCTGCCACCCCGCGCAGGAACGAGGCCGGGTGGATGCGCATGCCGCCCGCGCCCTGCACGCGCGGCTCGATCACCACGGCTGCCGTGCGCTCGCCACGCTCGGCCAGCAGCGCCGCGAGGCGCGCAAGGCAGCGCTCCACCCCGGCCTCGCCGGCCGGCACGGGCGCGCGCGCCACGGGGAAGGTGAGCGGCCCGAAGGGGCTGGCGAACTCGCCGGGATCGCCCACCGAGAGCGCGCCTACCGTGTCGCCGTGGTAGGCGTGCTCGAAGGCGATGTAGCCGGTGCGCTGGGGCTGGCCGCGCTGGGCCTGCGCCTGCAGGGCCATCTTGACGGCCACCTCCACCGCCGTGGAGCCGTCGTCGGAGAAGAAGACGCGCGTGAGGCCCTGCGGAGCGCGCGCCAGCAGGCGCTCGGCCGCCTCCACGGCCGGTGCGTGCGTCACGCCTGCGAAGTGCACGTGGTCCAGCCGCGCGGCCTGCGCCGCGATGGCCTGCACCAGCCGCGGGTGGCCGTGGCCGTGCAGGCAGGTCCACCACGAGGCGATGCCGTCGAGCACGCGCCGGCCGTCGGCCAGCACGAGGTGCGCTCCCTGCGCCCCGACCACGGACAGCGGGTCGCCCGGCGCGGCGTGCTGCGTGAAGGGGTGCCAGAGCACGCGCCGGTCGCGGGCCTGCAGGTCATCGCTCACGCGCCCGCTCCCCCGCACGCGGCAGCCAGCGCGGGCGAGGCGGCCCACAGCGCACGGCCGGCGGCGGCCACGGCTCCCGGCGTCACCGTGCCCAGCCACGGCAGGCGCCCGAGCAGGCGGCCCGGCGCGTGCGCAGCGAGCGCGCCTTCCAGCGACGGGTCGGTGGCGCCCACGAGCAGCAGCCCGGCGCAGGGCGTGCCGGCCTGCTGCAAGGCCCGCAGCGTGAGCAGCGTGTGGTTGATCGCGCCCAGCCGCACGCGCACGGCCACCAGCACGGGCAGGCCCAGCACGCGGGCGAGGTCCAGCATGGTCTCGTGCTCGTTGAGCGGCGCCAGCAGCCCGCCGGCGCCCTCCACGATCCATGCGGCGGGCGCGGGGCGGCAGGCGGTGACGCGTGCGGCCAGCACCGCGGCCTCGAGGCGCACGCCTGCCAGGCGGGCTGCGTGGTGCGGCGAGACAGGCTCGGGCAGCTTGAGCCCCAGGTCGGGCACGCGCGCGGCCGGGACGCCCGAGAACGCCAGCACCGTGGCGCGGTCGTCGTCGGGCGGCGTGCCGGTCTGCACCGGCTTGGCGTAGTGGACGTCCGCAGGCGCGGCCGACAGCAGCGCGGCGCACAGCAGCGTCTTGCCCACGCCGGTGTCGGTGCCGGTGACGAAGACGCCCTTCATGCCGTGCCTGCCGCCGTGGCGTGTGCGTGGTGGGCCAGGCGCGTGGCAAAGCGCTCGAGGTCCTCGTCGGCCAGCACACGGCGCACCACGACGCGCAGGCAGGAGCCGCCCACGGGCACCGTGGGGGGGCGCAGCGCGCGCACGTCGAAGCCTTCGGCCTGCAGGCGCCCGGCCACCTCCAGGGCACGCGCCTCGCTGCCCATGGGCACGGGCACGAGGTGGGTGCCGTCGCCGCCGCAGTCCACGCCTGCCTCGCGCAGGCGCGTGCGCAGGCGCCCGGCCTTGGCGCGCACCTCCTCGCCTGCGCCGGGCAGCGTCGCGAGGCGCTCGAGCGCGGCCAGCAGTCCGGCAGCCAGCGCCGGCATGGGCGCCGTGGTGAAGATGAAGGGGCGGGCGTGCTGGACGAGGTGCTCGATGAGGACGCGCTCGCCCGCCACCCACGCGCCTGCCACGCCCAGCGCCTTGCCGCCCGTGTGCATCGTGGCCAGCACGCGCGAGGTGAGGCCCAGCGCGGCCACGCGACCGCTGGGCGTGGCCTGCGCGGGCCCGCTCGCGGCGCCCCACAGGCCCGTGGCGTGTGCCTCGTCCACCAGCAGCACCGCGCCCGCCTCCTCCGCGCAGGCCGCGATGGAGGCGAGGTCGGGCATGCGCCCCGAGGTGGAGACCACGCTCTCGACCACCGCCAGCCGCGGGAAGGGTGCGCCCTCGGGGAAGGCCCAGCAGGGATCCGTGGGGTCGTCCAGCCGTCCCACGCGGCCCTCGGCCTGCCGGCCCAGCCGCAGCCCGTCCACGATGCAGGCGTGGTTGTCGCGGTCGCTGGCCCACGAGCCGCCCACGCGCAGCAGCGTCGCCAGCAGCGCCTGGCTGGCCATGTAGCCACTCGGGAAGAGCAGCGCCGCCTCGCGCCCCGAGGCCGCTGCCAGGCGCGCCTCGGCCTGCTCGAACAGCGCGAGGTTGCCGCGCAGCAGGCGTGCGGCGCCTGCGCCCGTCCCGTGGCGCTGCACGGCCTCGGCCACGCGCGCAGCCACCCACGGGTCCTCCGCCAGTCCCAGCACGTCGTTGCTGCTCAGGTCCAGCCCGGCACGCGGCGTGAGGTGCCGGCGGCGCCCGCGCGCCTCCTCGGCGGCCAGCCCCCGCGCGAGCTGCGCCAGCAGCCGCCGGGCCGGCTCGCTCATCCGACCGTGAGCCCCAGCCGCTCGAGCAGCTGCGCGTCGGCGTCCGGCGCGGGGTTGGGCGTCGTGAGCAGCCGCTCGCCCAGGAAGATGCTGTTGGCGCCCGCGAGGAAGCACAGCGCCTGCCCCTCCGGCGTGAGCGCCGTGCGCCCGGCCGAGAGGCGCACGCGCGAGGCCGGCATCGTGATGCGCGCGCACGCGATGGTGCGCACGAGGTCGAAGACGTCCACGGGCGCCTGGCCCGCCATGGGGGTGCCGGGCGCGCGCACCAGCATGTTCACCGGCACCGACTCGGGGTGCGGGTCGAAGCCTGCCAGCGTGGCCAGCAACCCGCAGCGGTCGGCCACCGACTCGCCCAGCCCCACGATGCCGCCGCAGCACACCGACACGCCGGCCTTGCGCACGCGCTCCAGCGTGGCGAGCCGTTCGTCGTAGCTGCGCGTGCGCACCACGGCGGGGTAGTGCTCGCGCGAGGTGTCCAGGTTGTGGTTGTAGGCCGTGAGGCCCGCCTCGGCGAGGCGACGTGCCTGCTCGTCGTCGAGCATGCCCAGCGTGACGCAGGCCTCCAGGCCCAGCGCCGACACGCCCCGCACGCACTCCAGGACCTGCTCGAAGGCCGCGCCCTGCGGCGCGTCGCGCCATGCCGCGCCCATGCAGAATCGGGTGGCGCCCTGCTCGCGCGCCGCCCGCGCCGCCGACATCACCTCCTCGACCTGCAGCAAGCCCTGCCGCTCCACGCCCGTCGCGTAGTGAGCGCTCTGCGGGCAGTAGCCGCAGTCCTCCGGGCAGCCACCCGTCTTGATCGAGAGCAGCGTGCAGGCCTGCACGCGCGAGGGGTCGTGGTGGGCGCGGTGGGCCTGCTGCGCCCGGAACAGCAGCTCGGGCAGCGGCAGCGCGTAGAGCGCCTCGATCTCGGCGCGGGTCCAGTCGTGGCGCAGGTCGGCGGTCACGGGGCCTCCCGGGTCGTGCGGTGGGGGACGGGGCAGCGGGCCCGGTAGCCTAGAAGATGGCGCGCATGGCGAAGAAGAGCGCGGCAGCGACGGCCAGCGCCACGCCCACGTAGACGGCCCGCAGCCACCCCGCGGTCTGGCTGACGTCGATGTTCACGCCCTTGCCGCCCTGCTTCTTGTTGTATTGCAGGACGCGCGACTTCACCTCCAGCACGGGGCCGCCGGCGCCGGCCGCCGGGGCAGCGCCCCCCGTGGCGGCGCCCTTGCCGGCCACGGCGTCGGCCAGCGAGGCGCGCGCGGGCGGGGCCTTGGGCTTGGGCTTCTCGTCCTCGCCCAGCTCGAAGCGCAGGTGCACCTCGCCGATGGCGATCAGGTCGCCATCGCGCAGCGGCTGCCGGGAGATCTTGCCGTCGTTGACGAGCGTGCCGTTGGTGGAGCCGAGGTCGGCCACCGCGTACTTGCCCGGCGACTCGCGCCACACCTTCGCGTGGTCGCGCGAGCACTTCTTGTTCTCGGGCATGGCGATCGTGTTGTGGGCCTCGCGCCCGATGGTGAGGCCTTGGTCGATGGGGTAGACCTTGCCCGCCAGCGGTCCGGTCTCGACGACGAGGTGCGCCATGGCCGCGAGGATAGCGGAGCCCCACGGCCGGCGGCTATCCTCCGCCGCGCGTGGCGCGCCGGTGGGTCCGGCGTCCCGCCCCCGGGGCCCGGCCGCGTGTACCACCCTGCCTTCCAGGACCACTTCATGGCGCCCCGCGGGCAGGGCGACCTGGCCGGGGCCACGCACCGCGGCGAGTCCACGGATGCCGCCTGTGGCGACTGGATGGCGCTGGCGCTGTGCGTGCGGGAAGGCGTCGTGGCCGAGGCACGCTACCGCGTGCGGGGGTGCCCCGGCGCCATCGCGGCGGGCAGCGCGCTCGTGACGCTGCTGCCGGGCCGCAGGGCGCAGCCCGCTGCGGTGGCCGACGCCGAGCTCGAGGCGTTGCTGGGCGAGGTGCCGGCCATGAAGCGCCATGCCCTGCGCATGGCGCAGGCAGCCCTCGCGGCCGCGCTGCGCGCCTAGGCGCCCAGCGCCGCGCCCAGGCGGCGGTCGATGGCGGCCAGGAAGTCCTCGGTGGCGAGCCAGTGGCGCTCGGTGGTCTTGTCGCCGTGCACGAGCAGGGCGAGGTCCTTCGTCATCTCGCCGGCCTCGACGGCCTCGACGCACACGCGCTCCAGCGTCTCGGCGAAGCGCACCACGTCGGGCGTGCCGTCGAGGCGGCCGCGGTGGGCCAGGCCGCGCGTCCAGGCGAAGATCGAGGCGATGGGGTTGGTGCTCGTCTTCTTGCCCTGCTGGTGCATGCGGTAGTGGCGCGTCACGGTGCCGTGGGCCGCCTCGCTCTCCACCGTCTTGCCGTCGGGCGTGACCAGCACGCTGGTCATCATGCCCAGCGAGCCGTAGCCCTGCGCCACGGTGTCGCTCTGCACGTCGCCGTCGTAGTTCTTGCAGGCCCACACGCAGCCGCCGTCGAGCTTCAAGGCCGTGGCGACCATGTCGTCGATCAGGCGGTGCTCGTAGACGATGCCGGCTGCCTCGAAGCGCGCCTTGAACACGGACTCGTACACCTGCTGGAACAGGTCCTTGAAGCGCCCGTCGTAGGCCTTGAGGATCGTGTTCTTGGTGGACAGGTAGAGCGGCCAGCCCTTCTGCAGCGCGAAGGCCATGCAGGAGCGCGCGAAGCCGACGATGCTCTCGTCGAGGTTGTACATGCCCAGCGCCACGCCGGGCCCCTTGAAGTCGTGCACCACGCGCTCGACCGGCGCGCCGCCGCCGGCCGGCGTGAAGGTGAGCACGAGCCTGCCGGCGCCCGGCACCACGAAGTCCTGCGCCATGTACTGGTCGCCGTGTGCGTGGCGGCCGATCACGATGGGGCGCGTCCAGCCCGGCACCAGGCGCGGCACGTTGCGGCACACGATGGGCTCGCGGAACACGGTGCCGCCCAGGCGGTTGCGGATCGTGCCGTTGGGGCTCTTCCACATCTTCTTGAGCCCGAACTCCTTCACGCGCGCCTCGTCGGGCGTGATCGTGGCGCACTTCACGCCCACGTGGTGCTGGGCGATGGCGTCGGCGGCCTCCAGCGTGACCTTGTCGTCGGTCTTGTCGCGGTTCTGGATGCTCAGGTCGAAGTAGGCCAGCTTGATGTCGAGGTAGGGCAGGACCAGCCGCTCGCGGATGACGTGCCAGAGCACGCGCGTCATCTCGTCGCCATCGAGCTCGACGACCGGGTTCTTGACGTGGATCTTCGCGCGCGGCGTGGGGGTGCTCATGGGGCGGGATTCCACCACCCACGGGGCCCGGCGCCAAGCCCCGCACGCCCGAGGGCGGGGCCGTCGCGCGCCGCTCAGCGGTCCACGGCGATCAAGGCGTCCCCGGCCAGCACGTAGATCGCGTCGGCCGAGGCCATCAGCGGGCCCCTGGGCGCGCTGGGCAGCGCGGTGGACCAGCGCAGCGTCGTGGGCTGTGCGGGCAGCACGCAGCGCAGCACCTTGTCGTTGCCGGCCGCCACCACCCCGCGGGCATCGGCCAGCACGTGCGTGGCCGAGGGGCCCAGCGCCTCCAGGCGCAAGGGCACCGCAGAGCCCGTGGCCAGCCACCACGTGCCGTCGCTGGCCACCCACGCCACGCCCTCGGGGCAAGGCGCCGGCTCGCGGTCCATCACGGGGCTGGCCGTGCCCAGCGTGGAGGCCTGCCCGGCCGCATCGAGGCGCCGGATGCCGCCCTCGCCCGTGCCCAGCAGCAGGATGCCGTCGCCGTGGGCCGCTGCCAGCGTCAGGCCCCGGCCGGCCGGAGCCAGCTGCGTGGCCGTGCCGTTGCGCGCGGCGTGCAGCGTGACGCCACCGGCGATGGTGGAGATCACGAAGCCGCGCGCCGTCGGCTGGGGCGCCTGCGCGGGCGCGTTGGCCAGCGGCACCCGCCAGGCCTCGCGACCGCTGCCCAGCTCGTGGCCGTAGAGCGTGCCTTGCTCGTCCACGCTGCAGACGATGCCATCGTGCAGCGCCGGCGTGCGCAGGAGGCGGCCGCCCAGCTCCACTTCCCAGGCCGCCCCGCCGCCCGGCTTGACGCGCAGGCGCCGGTTGCCGGCAATGCGCCAGTCAGCGCCGCCGGGCCAGGCGCCCGCGTGGCGCACCGGCTCGGCCTGCTCCTGGCGCACGGTGGCGCCCAGCGTGCCCGTCACCGGGTCCACCGGGCCGGAGGTGCGCCCGTCCTCCAGCAGCACCAGCGGGAGGTCGCTGGCGCCCGTCCACGCGGCCTTGATGCCCTGCCCCAGCGGGCGCGAGAGCGTCCAGCGCGGCCCCTCGGGCAGGACCCGGTGGATGCGGTGCTGGAAGGTGCCGGCGTCCACCTTGCCGTCGCGGAACTCGTTGGCGGCCGGCATCCGCACGCTGGCGGCCGTGCGGCCCGGCATGCGCAGCGTCAGCAGCGCATCCTCGAAGGGGCTGTAGCCGATCACGCAGGGTGTCACCTGCGTGGTGTCCTTGCTCCCCAGCAGCACCTGCGCGCCGGAGGGCGTGCTGGTGATCTCCAGCGGGATGCGCACCTCGCGCGCGAGGTCGCTGTCGAGCATCCCCGTCAGGGCCGCGACGGCCTTCTGGGCCGCCGCGGCGAGGTCCCCGCGGGCGCGGTCGGCCTCGAGGCCGGCCTTGAGCGCGTCGATGCGGGCCACGTCCTGCTCCACGTTGGCCAGCATGCGCACGGCCTGCTCGCGCACGGCCTCGTCCTCGAGCGCGAGGTTGCGCGCCGCGCGCAGCGCTGCGATGGCCTTGCGGAACGACCCGGTGCGGAAGGCGTCCTGGCCTTCCTGCATGCGGGCCGCCGCGTCCTTGCGCGCCTGCACGAGGATGCCGTCCAGCAGCGTGCGGATGGACGACTGCCGTGCCTTCAGTGCGCTCACGGCAGCGTCGTCGTCGTCGCGCCGTGCGTTGCCGGGCGCCACGAGCCGCTGCTCGTGCTCGTCCAGCAGCCGGCCCGGCTGCTGGGCCAGCACGCCCAGTTCCTCCACGAGGCGGGTGGCCCGCTCGCGCAGGCCGGCGGGCAGCCCGGCGGCGCCACTGGCCTCGGCCAGCAGCGCCCGGAACTCCGCCACCTTGCGCGCGGCCTGCGACTCGGCGTCCACGACGGCGGCGCGTGCCTGCTCCAGCGACTCCCGCACGCCATCGCGCCACTGGCGCCGCGCGTCCCACCACCACCACCCGGCAGCGCCCGCGGACACGACCAGCAGCACGGCGGCGGCCACGAGGCGGCGGCGACGGCGCGCCGCCGCGGCGATGCCCGCCAGCTGGTCGAGGCGCACGCGCACGTCCTTGCGCGTGGCGTCCAGCTGCAGCGCGCGCACGAACATCTCGCGCGCCTCCTGCTCGTGCGAGGCCTGCGCCAGCTGCTCGGCACGCCGGGCCAGTGCCTCGGCCGCGCGCACGCCGTCGGCGCCGGCTGCGTAGAGCTCGGCGAGCGCGACCAGTTCCTCGCTGGGCACCTCGCCCGCATCGAGGAAGGCCAGCAGGCGGGGCGCCGCCACCAGCGGCGTGGCCCTGGCGGTGGCAGCCGACACGAGGGCGCGCAGCGCCTCGCGCGCCTCCCCGGTGCGGCTGCGCAGGCGCGGCCGGTAGCGCAGCCAGTGGTCGCAGGCCTGCCCGAGGCTGGCGGGATCGCCGTCGCGCAGGCGCGACGCCCTCAAGAGTGCGCTGAAGGCCTCGGCGGGCTCGTGCTCGGCAGCGTCGGCAGCCCACGCGACGAGCAGGTCGGCGGCGGCCGTCGCATCGCCCGCGCCCTCGAAGGCGTCGGCGAGGCGGACGCGCGTGCGGGCAGGCGCATCCTCGCGCTGGAGCGCACGGCGCAGCAGGGGCAGGGCCACGGCGGCCTCGCCGCGGTCCAGCCGCTGCTCGGCGCGGGTCACGAGGTCGTCGGTAGGCACGGCCCGGATGGCACCGCCCTCCAGCAGGGCGACGGCCACCTGCACGGCCGTGAATCGCGCCACGGCGGCATGCTCGGCCACGCGCGCGAGGTCCCGGCAGCCGTCGATGGCAGCGCGCACGCGCTCGGCCTGCGCCACGTCCAGACCCTCGATGGTCGCGAGGTCGAGGTTGCGGCCTGTGGGCTCGAAGACCTCGCCCATGGAGGGCAGCACGCCGCGGTAGCCGGCCCACGCGTCCAGCTTGCGCGCCAGCTCGGGGAGCAGTTGCTCCACGGGCAGGCCGGGCTCCACCACGCGACTGGCCTTGCCGTCGGGGCCCAGCACCTCGCCCTCGACGAAGCGGTAGCCCTCGCTCTTGAGCAACTGCATGTCCGAGAGCGTCTCGGTGCTGGCCTCGGTCCACGCCGACTGCACCTGCCCGGCCCCCAGCAGGTCCTGCTGGGCCAGCACGTCGCCCAGGAACACGCCCGACTCGCGCGCGGCGTTCACGGCGCCCTCGAGCCGTTGCTCGGGAACCAGCGCGGCCCGGCGCAGGCAGCGGGCCAGCGCCTCGGCCGCATGCGGGTCGGTGGCCGTGAAGCTGGCCTTGCCGTCGGCCAGCACCACCGTGCGCGTGCCCGACTCGGTCTCCAGGACCAGCGTGCCGGCCTTGTGGATGTGGGCCAGCGTCTGCAAGACGTCAGGCAGCCGGACCTCGCCAGCCACGCCTTTCGCCAGGGACGACAGGAACGCCCTCGACGTGCGCACGCTGCCCGATGCGGGATGGCTGCCCGGGGTACCGCCGGGCGCTGCGTCCAGCGCGCCGGCCTGCACGTAGCGGCTGGCGCCACTGCCGATGGGCCGGGGCAGGCCCTGCGGCGCAGGGGCGCCCGGGTCGGAGCGGGCAGCGCGCGCCTCGGCCGCGGCCGGCCCGGCGAGGGCGGCTGCGAAGTCCTTGGCCGAGGGCCAGCGGGCGTCGCGCTCCCGCTCCAGCGCCCGCTTGAGCGCGTCCCGGACCGGCGCAGAGGTCCTTGCGGCCACCTCGGCCGGCAGGGGCGGGAGGGGTTCGCGCAGCATGCGCGCAGCCACCATGATGCCGCTCTCGTCGGCGTAGGGATGGCGGCCCTGCAGCATCTCCATGAGCACGAGGCCG
>CAXQZU010000009.1:0-82910 GCA_964228555.1 Planctomycetota bacterium | reverse complement strand
CCGGCGCGTCGCGGGGCGCGCCAGCGGGCGCGCCCCGCGGCCCGACCCGGCCACGCGGGTCTAGGCCCCGGCCGGCGGCGTGCTGGCGGCGTCGGGGCCGTCCTGGCGCGGCGCCGCCGCGGCGGCGTCGCCGGCGGTGGTCTCGGCCCCGGGGGCCTCGCCCGCGGCGGGCGCAGGGCTCGCGGGAGCACCCACGGGCTTCTCGCCCGTGATGTTGATCTCCCACCCCGTGAGGCGCGAGGCGAGGCGCACGTTGGCGCCCCGCTTGCCGATGGCCAGCGAGAGCTGGTCTTCGTCTACGAGCACGTCAGCGCTCTTGTTCTCGTAATCCAGCGTGAGCGAGTTGATGGCGGCCGGCTTGAGCGCCGTGCTGATCATCACCTCGGGCTGCTCCACCCACGGCAGGATGTCCACCTTCTCGCCGTTGAGCTCGTCGATCACGTTGCGGATGCGGCTGCCGCGCACGCCCACGCACGCGCCGATGGGGTCCACCTTCGGGTCCACCGACACGACCGCGAGCTTGGTCTTGTAGCCCGCCTCGCGCTCGATGGCGTGCACCTTGATCACGTCCTCGCCGATCTCCGGCACCTCGAGCTTGAACAGCTCCTTGACGAACTCGGGGCGGGTGCGCGACAGCACGATGCGCACGCGGTGGCCCAGCGGGCGGGCCTCGAAGCAGTAGGCCCGGATGCGGTCCCCCTGCTTGTAGTTCTCGGTGCGCACCTGCTCCGAGCGCGGCACGATGCCCTCGACGCGGCCCAGGCTCACGATGAGGTTGTTGCCCTCGATGCGCTGGATGGATCCCGTGACGATGGTCCCGACGCGGCGCTCCCACTCGCCCAGGTGCGTGTCGCGCTCGGCCTCGCGGATGCGCGTGGACATCACCTGCCGCGCGGTCTGGGCCGCGATGCGGCCGAACTCCTCGTCGGACATCTGGCGCACCTGGCCGTCCACGGCCAGGTGGATGGCGCCGGTCTTGCGGTCGAGGCGCAGCTCGATGACCGCATCCTCGCCGTACTTGCGGCGGGCCGCCGTCATGAGGCCCTCCTCGATGGCGACGAAGACGATCTCCTTGTCGATCCCGCGATCGCGGTGGACGACGTCGGCGAGGCGGACGATGTCAGCAGGGTCCATGCAGGCTCCTTCGCGGGCGACCCGGCCCGCCAGGGGGAGCGAGCCCCAGCGGGGCCCGGTCCGGTCGGTGGTTTGTCAGGGATGGGAAGGCTCGCCGGAACGAACACGGCGGGCGTCGTGACGCCCGCCGTGCGCGTGCCTGGAGCACACGCGGGATCCTCCGTCAGGTCACGGGCTTCGTCAACGCGGGGCGGGGCCCGCGGGGATCCCCGGTGCCCACGAATGGGCGAACAGGCCGGCGTGTGCTCGGCGGCCCGGCCGGTGGGCTGCGCGAGGCCGGCACGGTAGGGTGAGCGCATGCCCGCACGCCTGCAGCTGGCCCTCGACCACGTGGACCTGCACCGCGCCCTCAAGGCGGCGGAGGAGGGGGTGCGTGGGGGGGTGGGCCTGCTCGAGGTGGGCACGCCCCTGCTCAAGGCCGAGGGGCTGGGGGCCGTGCGCTCGCTGCGGGCGGCCTACCCGCAGCTGCCCATCGTGTGCGACGCCAAGACGATGGACGCCGGCCGGCTCGAGATGGAGGCCGCCGCCAAGGCGGGGGCCAGCATCGCCACCGTGCTGGGCGTGGCCTCGGACAGCACGCTGGCCGAGTGCGTGGAGGCCGGGCGCAATGTCGGCATCCAGGTGCTGGTGGACCTGCTGGGCTGCGCCGATCCCGTGGCCCGTGCCCGGCAGGCCGAGGCGCTGGGGGCCGACCTGGTCAACGTGCACTGTCCCATCGACGAGCAGGTGCGTGGGGGCGATCCCTTCGCCGTGCTCAAGGCCGTGCGGGCTGCCGTGCGCATCCCGGTGAGCGTGGCCGGGGGCATCACGGCCCGCACTGCGCCCGTGGCCGTCGCTGCGGGCGCCGACATCGTGATCGTGGGCGGGGCCATCACCAAGGCCCGCGACGCGGCTGCCGCCGCGCGCGAGGTGGTGCAGGCCATGAGCAGCGGCGCGGCCGGGCGCAGCGAGGTGGCCGAGCGGGCGACGGGCGAGGCCGCCATGCGGCGCTTGCTGCTCGAGGTGAGCACGCCCAACCTCAGCGACGCCATGCACCGGGCGCCCTGCTGGGGCGGCCTGCGCTCGCTGGCCCCCGGCGTGCGCGTGGCCGGGCCGGCCGTGACCGTGAAGACGATGCCCGGCGACTGGGCCAAGCCCGTCGAGGCCATCGATGCCTGCCAGCCGGGCGACGTGCTGGTGATCGACAGCGGCGGCGTGCCGCCGGCGGTGTGGGGCGAGCTGGCCACGCACTCGGCGCGGCAACGGGGGCTGGCCGGCGTGGTGGTGCTTGGCGCCGTGAGGGACACCAAGGACATCGCCGCGCTGGGCTTCCCCATCTACGCGCGAGCCACCTGCCCCCACGCGGGCGAGCCCAAGGGCCTGGGCGAGCTCAACGTCGCCTTGCGCGTGGAGGGCATCGAGTGCCGTCCGGGCGACTGGGTCGTGGCTGACGACGACGGCGTGGTGGTCGTGCCCCGGGCGCGTGCGCTGGAGGTGGCCAACCGGGCCCAGTACTGCCTGGAGGTGGAGAACCGGCTGCGGGCCGAGATCCAGGCGGGCTCGACGCTGGCGCAGGTGGCCGACCTCTACAAGTGGGAGAAGCGGCTCGGCGGTGGCTAGCGGCCCGGCGCGCGCAGGGTCTCGCGAAGGTGCAGTGGGGCCTGCCGTGGCGTAGAGTCGCGCGCGTGAGTGCCGCCTCCGCGCCCACCATCCTGCTCAACGGCAGCCTCCGGGCGCTGGACCTCGCGCGCCCGCGCATCCGCGACCTGCTGGCCGACCTGCGGCTGGGCGAGGCGCGGGTGGCCGTGGAGGTGAACGGCACCGTCGTGCCGCGCGCCCAGCACGACACCCATCGCCTGGCGCCCGGCGATCGCGTGGAGGTGGTGACCTTCGTCGGCGGTGGCGACCCGGCCTTCGAGGGTCCCCCGGACCCGCCGCTGGTGATCGGGTCCCATCGCTTCAGCAGCCGGCTGATGGTGGGGACCGGCAAGTACGCCAGCGTGGCCGAGACCCTCGCGGCCCTCGAGGCCAGTGGCACGCAGGTGGTGACCGTGGCCTTGCGGCGCGTGGACCTCTCCCGGCAGGGCGGCCCCAACCTGCTGGATGCGCTTGGCTCGCGCTGGACCCTGCTGCCGAACACGGCCGGCTGCTTCACGGCCGACGAGGCCGTGCGCACGCTGCGGCTGGCGCGCGAGCTGGGCATCGCCGAGCTCGTCAAGCTCGAGGTGCTGGCCGATCCCGACACGCTGCTGCCTGACACCGAGCAGACGCTCAAGGCGCTCAAGGTGCTGGTGGCCGAGGGCTTCACGGTCCTCGTCTACACCAACGACGACCCCGTGATGGCGCGCCGCATGGAGGAGCATGGCGCGGCGGCCGTGATGCCGCTGGGCAGCGCGATCGGCACGGGGCTGGGCATCCTCAACCCGCTCAACCTGGAGCTGATCGTGAGCCGCGCGCGCGTGCCCGTGATCGTGGACGCGGGCGTGGGCACGGCCAGCGACTGCGCCGTGGCCATGGAGCTGGGCGCCTCTGGGGTGCTGCTCAACACCGCCATCGCCAAGGCGCGCCATCCCGTGCTGATGGCCGAGGCGATGCGCGATGCCTGCGTCGCGGGTCGCAAGGCCTTCCTGGCCGGTCGCATGCCCAAGGGGGCACCCCGGCCCTCCTCGCCCGTCACGGGCGTGCTCCCGCCTCCGGTGGCTGGCGCATGAGGTCGGCCGCACTGCGCGCGCTGGTGGCGCTGGTGCTCGTGGCGGCAGGCGCGCTGGCGCTGGGCCTCGCGCGCGAGCGCACCCCGCCGGCAGGGCCGCCTGCCGCGACGCCGGCGGCCGGGCAGCCCTCCGCGGCGCCGGCGCCCCCGGAGGGCGAGGCGGGCCCGCCGCCCGGCGCTGCGCCGGCAGGGGCGCAGGCCGCCGTCCCGGCGCCGGAGGCGCGCGCGGCGTGGGACGAGCGCCGCCTTGCCGCATGGCTGGGACAGAGCGGCCTTGCCGCCGTGCTGGTGTGGGCCGTGAAGCTGGCGTTGCTGCTGGCAGGCATCGGCTGCCTCGCCCACGAGATCCTGCTGGAGGACCGCAGGCGCCATGGAGCGCCGCTGCCCGGCTGGGGTCGTGGGCAGGCTGCGCCCGGCGGCGACTGGCCCACCGTGGTGGCGAGTGCGGGCAACGCGCTGGCCCTGTTTGCCTGCTTCGTGGTCGGCGTGCAGCTGGTCATGGTCAGCCTGTGGCCGCCGGGCAAGCGGCCGCTGGCGGACGTGGAGTTCGGCATCCTCGCCGTGACGCTGGCGCTGGCCCCCCCGGCGCTGCTGGTGGCCATGCGCCGGCAGCGGCTGGGCCCGCCGCGACTGCCCCCCGCGCGCTCGGGCGTGCTGCTGGGCCTCAAGTTCGCCTGCATCGCCACGCTGCTGGTGCTGCCGGTGCAGCTGGTCTGGGGCTGGCTCATGGTGTCCACGGGCCAGCCCCTGCAGGTGCAGGAGGTCGTGCAGCACTTCGCTGCGCCCCAGCACCCGGCCCAGCCCTGGCTGATCGCTGCCTTCGGCGTGCTGGTGGCGCCGGTGACCGAGGAGGCCGTGTTCCGCGGCCTGCTCTACCCCTCGCTGCGCCAGCGCATGCCGGGCGGGCCCTTCGGCGCGGCCGTGCTCGTCTCGCTCGTGTTCGCGGCCATCCACGGGAACATGATGGCCTTCGTGCCGCTGTTCGCGCTGGCGATGGTGCTGTCGTGGGTCATGGAGCGCACCAACTCGCTGCTGGCCTGCGTGGTGGTGCACGCCGTGCACAACGCCTCGTCGCTGGCGCCGATGGTGGCGCGCCTGCTGCACGGGGACGCTGCGTGAGCGGGCCCGCTGCCCACTGCCTGCACGCCGTGGGCGAGGCCTTCGTGGCCAGCACGGCCAGCGTCACGGGGCGGGTGGCGCTGGGGCGCGATGCCAGCCTGTGGTACGGCGTCGTGGTGCGCGGCGACGACGCCGCCATCACCATCGGGGCGCGCACCAACGTGCAGGACGGCGCCGTGGTGCACGTGGACCCGGGCTGCCCGCAGGCCATCGGCAGCGATGTCACGATCGGGCACGGGGCGCTGTGCCACGGCGTGCACATCGGCGACCTCGCCCTCGTGGGCATGGGCGCCATCCTGCTGGGCGGCAGCAAGGTGGGGGAGGGCGCCATCGTGGCCGCTGGCGCGTTGGTGCGCGAGGGGCAGGAGGTGCCGCCCTGGACGCTGGTGGTGGGCGTGCCGGCGCGCGTGGTGCGCACGCTGGACCCAGCCGAGCGCCGGCTCGAGGCCGTGGCCCATGCGGCGGGGTATGTCGAGCGCGCGCGCGAGCACGCCACGGGCCGCTGGCCATGGGAGCGCCCCGCGGCCCCCTAGGGCCGGGAGCGTCGCGGCGCCCTACACCCACATCCCGGTGATGCGGGCCGAGAAGGCGATGCGACCCTCGACGACGCCCTGCGTGTCGAAGATGGCGCGCCGGTCGCGCACCTCCACCTTCTTGCCGAGGATGAGCAGCGTCTGGCTGGGCAGCACCACCGAGCGGAACTTCACGTCGTCGATGCCGCCGAACCCGAAGAAGCGGTCCTTGTAGGTGGCCGCGTCGTAGACCTGCCAGGCGCACCACGAGCACAGCTGGGCGGCCGCCTCCAGCATCAGCACGCCGGGCATCAGCGGCCGGCCGGGCACGTGGCCGCGGCCCCACCACGGGTCGGCGGGCAGTTCCAGCACGCCCGCCGCCTCGCCGGCCTGCAGGTCGAAGTGGCATACCCGCGTGAGCTGTTCCATCTCGTAGCGCTGCGGGTTGTGCCGCCGGATGTCCTCGAGGCTGGCCACCACCCGGGAGGGGTCGATGATGGAGAGGTCGATGAGCGTCTGGGGCATGGGCTCGGCCTCGCGGGAAGCGTGAGGGCGGGGAGCATAGCCAGCCCCCGCGCGAGCCGCTACCATCCAGCGCGGCCGCCCTGCGCTGGCCGAGGAGGACGCGATGAGCGCTCGCCCCCCGCACCGTCTCGTGCGCGCCTGCAGCCTGATCGCGCTGGTGCTGGTGGCGCTGGCCTTCCCGTCCCGGCTGGCCGCCGAGGGCGAGGACCTCGAGACCGAGGTGACCGAGGCCAGCGCCGAGCAGCTGCCCGTGCTGCTGGCCGCCGTGGAGGAGGCGGGCAAGGCGCGCAAGGCCGACGAGGCGCTGCGCGCGCTGCAGGCGTTGCGCGGCCTCAAGCATGTCCAGCTGGAGAAGGGCTTGCTGCGGCTGCTCAAGCACGCCGAGCCGGTCGTGGCCCTGCGCGCTGCCGAGCTGCTCGAGCTGCGCGCCTACCCGGCCTGGAAGGGCCTGTGGGCGGCGTCGTGGGGACAGGCCGCCAACGACAAGCGCCCGGCGGTGCGTGCCAAGGTGCTGCGCGCGCTGGGCCGGATGGGCGTGGTGCTCGACAAGAAGCAGTACGACGAGGTGGAGAAGCAGTGGCGCTGGACCGTGGGCAATCCTGCACGCACCAACGTGGGCCAGCTGGTGGACATCGCCTTCTATGCCGAGCAGGCGAAGGACAAGCGCTTCGCGCGCTGGCTGGCCGAGAACATCGACGAGCCGGTGTCCACCAACCCCTCGGACCCCAACAGCCCGCCCGCCTCCTGGTGGGAGGAGCGCTGGCACCTGTGGAACGAGTCCAAGGCGGCCACGCACGCTGCGATCAAGGCCCTCACGGGCCAGGACTTCCCCAGCACGGCGGCGGCCCGGGAGTGGATCGAGGCCAATCGCAAGCAGGGCTTTGCGTGGTAGGCCGCCCGGCGGCCCGGCGCGTCGTGCTATAAACCGGGCGCCGCGCCTCGGCTCCCCAGCCCCGCGGGGTGGCGGCAAGGAGCCCCGATGAAGCTTCAGGCGTGCCCGTCCTGCCAGGCCCAGTTCGACGTCTCGGCCTTCGCCAAGGGACAGCAGTTCCGCTGCGGCGCCTGCGGCGCCCTGATGACCGCCCACGCGGGGGCCCCCGGCGCTGCGCCGGCCGCGCCGCCGCCCGGCCGCAGCCCGGCTGCGCCCGCGGCCTCCAGCGTGGGCGCCGCGCGCAGCCCCCGGGGGCCCCAGTTCAAGCCGGCCCAGCGGGCGCAGGAGCCCACGCAGGCCGCGCCTGCGGCGCCCCAGCGGGCCAGCCGCGCCGAGCGCGACGAGCGTGCCGGGCGCGGTGCCCCGCCGGCGCGCAAGGGCCCGCCGATGGCGCTGGTCGGGGGCGGCGCTGCGCTCGTGGTGGCGATCGTGGTCGTGGCCCTCATGGCCGGAGGCGGCAAGGACAAGCCGCAGGGCACCTCGGCCGGCGGCCCGCCGGCGCCTGCGCCGGTGGTCGAGGCGCCCAAGGACAGCCTCGTGCAGGTCAAGGCCGACATGCAGAAGTCGCCGGCCGACACGCGCAAGGGCAAGGACTGGAAGGGCTTCATCGCGCGCCTCAAGGACCTGGGCGAGCCCGCCAAGGCCACGCTGCTGGCCACCTACGAGCAGTACGTGGAGACGGCCTACGGCAGCGACGACAAGGAGGCGCGTGCGGCGCTGGGCTACGAGGAGTTCCGCCACCCCCTGCCCGAGGAGATCAGCCAGACCAAGGGCCGGCCCTTCATCGCGGCCTTCGAGGCCGCCAATGCGCAGCGCTGGCTCAAGGACGAGGAGGACCGCCGCCTGGCGGCCGAGGCACTCCGGGAGGTGCAGGAGCACGCGCGCAAGCTGCGCGAGGACCGCCTCTACCGCGCGGGCGACGACATCTGGAACAACATCCTCCAGGACAAGCTGTTCAAGGACCAGAACTTCGCCGTGCGCTGGAGCCCGCCGCACCTGATCTGCTATGCCTCCAAGGACCGCCTCAGCGACCTGGACCTGCTGGGCATGCCCCGCTCGGAGCGCAAGAAGGAGCGCGAGCGCCTGGCCGCCAAGCGCGCCGAGTTCGAGCCGCTGATGGACGAGAAGCAGGCGATCTACACGCAGCTCTACGAGGAGTGGAACCGGCGCTTCAAGCAGGCGCTGGGCCTCAACGACCTGAGCGACGAGTGGGGCGGCCGGCCGGACCTCGTGGCTGCCAAGAAGGCGTCCTACCAGGGCGGCGTGCCGCTCGTGGTGTGGATCTTCGAGGACAAGGACGCATTCAACAAGTTCCACGAGGTGAAGGGCATGAAGCTGCCCGACGGCGTGGGCGGCTACTTCGAGTGGAAGACGGCGTGGATCTACCTCTTCGACGAGAGGAACGAGGGCGATGCGCGCGTCTTCGAGATCGCCAAGAACCTGCACGAGGGCACGCACCAGCTCGAGCACTGGTTCGGCATGCAGATCAACGGCTGGAGCCCGAAGAAGAACTTCACGCAGGACTGGTGGGGCGAGGGCCTCGCGGAGTACTTCGGCTCGCACAAGCTCAGCGAGGACGGCAAGCTGTCCTTCACCGGCCGCAACTACACCCGGCTGCGCGAGGCGCAGGGCATGGCGGCGGCCCTCAAGAAGATGGGCAAGGACTACCCCGTGGTGAAGCTGGAGGATCTCACCTCCTGGACCACCTACGCCGACGCGATGCAGCATGCCGCGCGCATGGGCCTGGACCCGGGCTGGGGCCAGCAGATGTTCATCTACCAGCAGGGCGCATGGCTGTTCGAGATGTGCATGGACCAGCTGGGCGGCAAGTACCGTGACAGCCTCATGGCCTACCTCAAGGCCGTGATGAACCGCGAGGAGGGCGCGCGCGCCTTCCGTGCCGCCTTCAAGGTGAGTGCCGACGATCCGGACTCGTGGGCGGGCCTGCAGAAGGACTTCGAGGACTACTGCAAGAAGATGCTGGTGCTCGACACCTCCGCGCTGGCCTACAAGCCCGTCAAGCGACCGGCCCCGGCGCGCAAGGGCTAGCGCGCGGCCCTCCGGGGACGCCTGCCCCAGCCATGGCCGAGCCGCCCGATCCTGCGCCGCATGCCGCGGCCCGGTCGCCCGGCGGCCTGGCCCGTGGGCTGGCGCTGGTGGCGCTGGTGGCGCTGCTCGCGCAAGGTGCCACGCTGGCGGGCCGCGCGGTGCTCGACGACGTGCCGGTGGTGTCCTCCAACCCGGTGCTGGAGCGGGGCTGGGCCGCGCTGCCGGCTGCCTTCCGCCAGCCGCACGGGCCGGGCCAGCTCGAGCAGCAGCCGTGGCGCCCGCTGGCGGTCGCGAGCCTTGCCGTCGAGCGCGCGCTGCTGGGCTCCGAGGCCGCGCTGCCCGCGGGTCATGCGACCAACCTGCTGCTGCACGCGCTGGTGGCGGTGCTCTCGACCCTGATCGCCTGGCGCGTGGCTCCTGGCCGGCGGGTGCTGGGGTTGTGCGTGGGCCTCGTGGTGGCCGCGCACCCGCTGGCCACCGGTGCGGTGGCGCTGCTGGTGGGGCGCAGCCTGTTGCTGGGGACGGTCCTGGCGTCGTCGGCCCTCTGGCTGGCGCTGGGCTGGAAGCCGGGCCAGCCCGCGAGGCTGGCGTGGGTGGCGGCATGCACGCTGCTGGCCTTGCTCGCGTGCGAGGCGTGGGTGGCCCTGCCCGTGGTGGCCTGGCTGCTGGCGCTCACGGCCCGGCGTGCGGACGCATCGCGCCCCGCCTCGACCTGCGTGGGGCCCGTGCTGGCCTCGCTCGTGGGGGCGGCGCTGTGGCTTGCGCTCTGGTGGGGCCACGGCCCGGGCCTGCCGGGCGTGGATGCCGACGAGCCCGGCCTGCTGGGGCGCATCGCGCAGGGCCTGGAGGCCCTTGCGCGCGCCGGCCTGCACCTGGCCCTGCCCGTGGGATGGGTGGCCGACCGCACGCACGAGGCGCAGCCCGGTCGCGGCTGGCTGCTGGAGGGTCCGCGCCTCGTCGCCGTGTTCGTGGCCAGTGTCGTGGTGCTGGCCGCATGGCTGCTGCCCGTGCGCCGTGGGGCCTTGGCCGCGATGCGCGCCAGCGTGCTCGTGGCCGCCTCGCTGCTGGTCGGTGCCAGCCTGGCCTTGCCGCTCGGGAGCGTGCTGGAGGACCGCTGGGCGTCGCTCGCCCTGCCCGCGCTGGCCGTGCTGGCAGGGCTGGCGGCGGAGTCGCTGGCTGCCTGGGCAGCGGCCAGCCATGCGCGCCGGGTGCTGGCGGGATGGATGCCCGGCCTCGTGCTCCTGTGCCTCACCTTGCTCAGCGTGCGCGTGGCCCGCGGCATGGCCAGCGAGGACGCGGTGCACGCGCGCTTGCTCGCCTTGCCGGGCAGCCATGGGCCCGCCTTGCTGCGGCGCGCGGACCGGCTGCGGCAGGAAGCGGACCGGCTGCACGCCGAGGCCGCGCGCAGGCCGGTGCGCGACAACGACCCGTGGCGCGACCCGGGCCGGGCGCCCTTGCTCGAGGCTGCCCGCGACGCGCGCGCCGAGGCGATGGACCTCGCGCAGGCGGCCACGCGTCACCCGGCCACGCGCCACGACGCCCAGGGCTGGCTGGTGCTGGCCTTGCTGCAGTTGGAGACGGCGACACCCGCCGATGCGCTCGAGACGCTGGGCGAGGCCCGGCGCCTGCACCCGCTGCTGTCCGGGCGCGCAGGCGCGCGCTCGGAGTCCAGCATCCGGGAGCGGCGCAGCGCCGCGCGCATCTACGCTGCGCTCCTGCGCGCGCAGGCCATGCAGGGCAAGCCGCAGGCGGCCGCCGACGCCGCGCTGGAGGCGTTGCTGCACGAGCGAGCCGCTGCCCGCCTCGCGCGCGCGACGCCCGACCTGGACCTGCTGTGGCGCTGCGCACAGGCCTTGGTCGCGGACGGTCGCTACGAGGCGGGCCTCGGGGTGCTGCACGAGGTGGCCCTCGAGCACCCCGACCCGGCCTTGCGGGTCCATGCCGGGCGGCAGCTCGAGGCTGGTCGCGAGGCGCAGGCCGAGCGGGTGGCCAGCCTGCTGCGCAGCGCACGGGCCAGCCAGGAGAGCCCGGACACCATGCGGCTGGCAGCCGACGACTACGAGGAGGCGCTGCGGCTGGACCCGTCGTCGTTCGAGGCACGCTACTGGGCAGCCCAGATCCGCGGCATGCACTTCGGCAGCTACGGCGCCGCGCTCGACATGGTGCGCGAGGGCCTCTCCCGGCTGGACCTCGCTGCGCCCTCGTCCGAGGTCGAGCGCCTGCGAGCCCGCTTCACCGACCTGCGGCAGCGCCTCCAGCAGCGCCAGGCCGAGGAGGATGCAGAGGAGGCGGCGGGCGCGGGTGCGCGCTGAGCCCGCCGGGGCGGGCTAGGCCTTCGCGGGCGCCGCAGGCGGTGCCGGCGGGGGCGGCACGAGGCTGGGGGGCAGGCAGGCCGCCAGCGCGCGCACCCCGTCGAGGTCGCCGAGGGCCGTGAGGGCCAGGCGTGCCTCCATGTGCCGTCCGGCTGCTGCGGAGGCCGCAGCGGCGGCACGCAGGTCGGTGTCCGGCACGGGCCGGCCCAGCCGCCGCATGGACAGCAGCTCGAAGGTGCGGCCCTCGCGCACGGCGCGGGCCTGCTGGCCCTCCAGGGCCGGGTGGCTGGCGCGGCCCTCGTAGAGCAGCAGGGCCTGCACGTGCCGGCCGTCCGCCCGCAGGGCCGCCGCCACCTGCTCCCGCTGGGCCTCGGGACGCAGTCCGGCGCGCAGGTCCCGCATCGCGAGGGCGTCGGGAAGGGAGGGTTGGGCCATGGCTGCCTCGTGGGGGTGGGGGTGGCCCTTTGACAGGCGCGAGCCCTGATCCTAAAGTTCGGCGCCACAACGATCTAGGGAGTTCCGCCACGGCGGCGGGCGCCCCCCGCGCCGGGAGACCCATCGCGCATGCCCCAGCCCCCCAGCCCCCGTCCTGACAGCCCGCGTGGCCCTGGCGGCCACACGATCACCAAGAAGGAGCTGGTGGCGCGCATCGCCGAGCGCACCGCCCAGACCAAGGTCGTGGTCAAGGACGTGATCCAGCTCTTCCTCGACGAGATCATCCGCGAGCTGGGCCGGGGCAACCGCATCGAGTTCCGCGAGTTCGGCGTCTTCGAGATCAAGGACCGGGCGGCGCGCATCGCGCAGAACCCGCGCACCCTGCAGAAGGTGGACGTGCCGGCCAAGCGCGTGGTGCGCTTCAAGGTCGGGCGGCAGATGAAGGAACGCGTGGCCCTCATCGCGCAGGGCGGGGACTTCGAGACCCGCCGCGGTGGCGAGGGCGAGGAAGACTAGGCCTCGGTCGCCCCCGTGGCGTCGTAGCATCTCCCTGCGAGGTAGCCCATGAACAAGGTCGCACTGGTCGTGTCGCTGCTGGCGTTGGCGGCCGGCGTCGTGTCCCTGCTGCCGCGTGGCGCCGAGGCCCCGGCCGCCGTCACCGTCGCGCTGTCGAGCGCCGAGGTGGACAAGGTGGCGCGCCAGCTGGCCGAGGAAGTGCAGCGCGCGGCGGCGGCGCGCGACCAGTCGGCCCAGCGCGAGCTGGACCAGCGCCTCAAGCGGCTGCAGGACCTGCTCTCGGGCGCGACCGAGGGGCTGCAGCAAGCGCAGGCCCGCGTGCAGTCCTCAGCCGACCTGGCCTCGGGCAAGCTGGAGGAGCTGGAGGCCGTGCTCACGACCCTGAGCGCCGGCCTGGACCGCGAGACGAAGGCCTTGGCCGCCCTCGAGGCCCGCGTGAAGGCCGTGGAGGAGCGCCCCGTGGCGGTGGCCGCGGCGCCCGCAGCAGGCCCCAAGCCCGCGGCGACGCCGGCGGCCCCGAAGGCCACCCTGCCTGGCCTGCCCAAGCCGGAGCTGCCCAGCGTGCAGGAGGATCCGCTGGTCGCGAAGGCCATCGTGGAGAAGGCGCTCGCCGACCTCGACAGCGACCAGCCCGAGACCATCTACCCCGCGATCACCGTCGTGGCGCGGCGGCAGGTGATGGCGTCCGTCCCCAAGCTGGTGAAGATCCTGGCCGCGCACGACGACTACCTGATGCGCCAGGCCGCGGCCAGCGCCCTGGGCGACCTGCGTGCCTGCGACGCGGTGCCGGCCCTGGCCGATGCGTTGAAGGACAAGACGCAGATGGTCGCGCAGCAGGCGGGCAAGTCCCTGCGCCTCATCACCGAGCACGACCTCGGGCTGACGCCGCAGGCCCGTCCCGCCGAGCGCAGCAAGGCTCGCGGCGAGATGCTGGAGTGGTGGAACCGCAACGAGGCGGCGGTGCGCGAGCGGCTCAAGCAGCCCAAGGCCGGCTAGGCCTTGCGCCGGCAGGGGCCGCCCCCTGCGTGGCGTGCGCGGGTAGGATGGGGGGGCGGCGGACGGCCGGCGTCCCCCGTGTGCGAGGCATGCATGGACATCCGATTCTGCGAGGCGTGCCAGGCGTCGATCCCGGACGCCGACTTCGCGGCGGGCCGCGCGCGCACGGCCGGCGGCCGGCATGCCTGCGCAGCCTGCATCGCGGCGTCGGCTCCGGGCGCGGGCATCGAGCTGCGCTTCTGCGACGCCTGCCACGAGTCGATCCCGGACGCGGACGTGGCGCTGGGCAAGGCTCGCAGCGTGGCCGGCCGCAACGCGTGCGCGGCCTGCCTCGCCCTCGAGCAGCTGGCGGACCGGCCGGTGGGCGCGCGCACCGCCCCGCTGGGGCTGGACCTGCCGCCGTCCGTGGCCAAGCTGCCGGCGGGGAGCGCCCCGGTGACCATTTCCTTCTGCGCGGGCTGCAGCCAGTCGGTGCCCGAGGCGGACTTCGGCACGGGCAGGGCTGTGCGGGCGGGCGGCAGGGCCTTGTGCCCCGCCTGCGTGGGCCGTCGCCTGCTGGCGCCGCCGCGCCGGGGCGCGCCGCTGGCCACGCTGCTGGCCTTGCTGGCTCTCGGCGCCGCCGGCTGGGTGCTCTACGACCGCCTGCGCCCGGCGCAGACGCAGGCCGTGAGCCCGGCGGTGGCGGCCGCCATCGAGGAGCAGGCCGCGCGCACGCTGGCCGACGCGCGCCGCGCCCCGGACGAGCGCCTGGGCATCCTCGATGCGCAGCAGGCGGCGCTGGCCCAGCAGGTGCAGGCGGGCCAGGCTGTGCGCACCGAGCTGCAGGCACTGTCCGAGCAGGTGAAGGATCTGCAGGCGGGCACGCAGTCCCGCCTGGAGGCCTCGGACGCGACGCTGCGCACGCTGGATGCCCGCCTGCGGCAGGTCTACGACTGGCTGCGCGACGTGCAGGCGCGCGCCAGCGGCCAGCCTGCGCGGGCGCGGCAGCCCGAGGCTGCGCCGGCGGCGCCGGTGCCCGCCCCGCCCGCGCCGGCTCCGGCAGCACCCGCGGCGCCCGCGGCACCGGGGCCCGCCGCACCCACGGCGCCCACGGCCGACGACGGCATGCTGCAGCACTGGGTGGCCCTGCTCAAGGATCCCAACGCGGGCATCGCCTTCAACGCCACCATCAAGCTGGCCGAGCTCAAGGACCTGCGGGCGGTCAACGCCCTGCTCGCGGCGCTCAAGTCGCATCGGGATTTCTACGTGCGGCTGGGCGCCGCCGACGCGCTGCGCGAGCTCAAGGCCTGTGACGCCGTGCCGGGCCTGATCGAGGCGCTGGACGACCGGGAGCAGCTGGTCCAGACCGCGGCCCAGCAGGCGCTCATCGCCATCACGGGCCACCAGGAGCCCTTCCAGGCCGGCCAGCCCCGCAACGAGCTCAAGCGCGCCCAGAAGGCCTGGGGGGCCTGGTGGAAGGACAACGAGGCCGACGTGCGCCTGCGGCAGGGCCAGCCGCGCGGCTAGCCCCGCGGCGGCGCTCGCCGCCTAGGGCGTGGACGGCGCCAAGGGCTGCTCGTAGAGCCGGTAGCGCTTGGTCACCACGCCGCCCATGGCCTCGATGGGCGCCAGCATGCGCTGGTTGTCCGCGAGGATCCACGAGGCCTCGGCGCCCTCATGGCCCAGGCGGCGGCAGGCAGCGTGGGCATGCAGGAAGAACGCCTCGTTGATGGCCTTGCCGCGCGCCTCCGGCACGACGCCCAGCGCGATCACGCGGTAGCGGCGCACGCGCGGCAGCCCCACCAGCAGGCGCCAGAGGTTGGTGGGCAACAGGCCCCCGTGGCCGCGCGGGGCCAGCACGGCGTTCACGTCCCGCAGCACGGCGCAGAATCCCACCGGGCGGCCTTGCTCCTCGGCCACGCAGGAGAGCTGCGGAGAGACCACGGACTTGAGGTCCTTGGCCGCGTGGCGGAACTCTTCCTCGGTGGCCGGCACGAAGCCCCAGTTGCGTTCCCAGGAGCGGTTGTAGAGGTCGCGCAGCACCTCCACCTCGCGCGCGAAGTCGCGCAGGTCCAGCGGGCGCAGCCGGATGCCGCTGCGCTCGAGGCGGCGCGACACGACCCGCTCGAAGCGCTCGGGGGCGGGCAGCGACGCGGCCAGCCAGCAGGCCACCAGGTCCTGGGCCGGACGCAGCCCGGCGGACTGCAGCAGCGCGTCGGTGCCCGGCGGGTTCCAGGGCATCTGCACCGCGGGCCGCTGCCCGAAGCCCTCGACCAGCGTGCCGCAGGTGTCGTTGGTGCTGTAGGAGGCGGGTCCGCGCAGCGCGAGCAGGCCGCGCTGCCGGCACCACGCGGCCGCAGCCTCCAGCAGCGCCCGGAACACCTGCACGCGGGGCTCGGCGTCCAGGAACCCGAAGAATCCGATGCGCTCGGCGTGCACCTCGTTGTGGCGCCGGTTCTCGATGGCGGCCACGCGGCCCACCACGCGTCCGCCCTGCCATGCGAGGAAGTGCTGGGCCTCGCTGTGCCGGAAGAAGGGGTTGGAGCGGCGGTCCTGCAGGGCCGCCTCGGCCATGCGCAGCGGGGGGACCCACCCGGGCTGGCCGTCGTAGAGGCGGTAGGGAAGGCGCAGGAACAGGCGTTCCTCGCGGCCCGGGCGCGTGGCGCGCACCTCGAGGTCCTGCAAGGGCACGGGCGGGACGCGGGCCGCCTAGCGCAGGACGCGCAGGCGCTCGCCCACCTTCTTGAAGCCCGCGAGGATGGCGTCGAGGTCCTCGTCGGTGTGGGTGGCCATGTACGAGGTGCGCAGCAGGCACATGCCCTGCGGCACGGCCGGCGGGATCACGGGATTGACGAACACGCCGTGCGCGAAGAGCAGGTTGTTGAACTCCAGCGTGGGCTGCTCCTCGCCCACCACCACGCTCAGGATGGGGCTGCCCCCGTCGATGACCTCGAGGCCCATCTCCTGGAAGCCTTGCTTCATGCGCCGCACGTTGGCCCACAGGCGCTCGCGACGTGCCGGCTCGCGCTCGACGATGTCGAGGCAGGCCAGCACGGTGGCCACGCTGGCGGGCGTCATGCTGGCCGAGAAGATGACCGAGCGGCTGGTGTGCTTGATCAGGTCCACCACGACGCGCGGGCCGGCCACGAAGCCGCCCAGGCAGGCCATGCTCTTGCTGAAGGTGCCGCTGATGAGGTCGACCTGGTCGTGCACGCCCAGGTGCTCGGCCGTCCCGCGCCCGCGCGCGCCCAGCACGCCCAGGGCGTGTGCGTCGTCCACCATCACGCGGGCACCGTGCTCGTGCGCCAGCGGCAGCATGCGCTGCAGCGGGGCCAGGTCGCCCAGCATGCTGAACACGCCATCGGTCACCACCAGCCGCGAGCCGCCCTCGCTCACGGGCGTCTCGCGCAGCAGGCGCCCGAGGTCGTCCATGTCGTTGTGGCGGTACTTCAGCTGCTTGGCGAAGGAGAGGCGGCAGCCATCGATGATGGAGGCGTGGTTGTCGCGGTCGCCGAAGATCAGGTCCTCGCGGCTGGAGGCCAGTGCCGAGATCGCGCCCACGTTGGTCTGGAAGCCGGTGCCCGAGGTGATGCAGGCCTCCTGGCCCAGGAAGCGCGCCAGGCGCTCCTCCAGCTGCTCGTGGAGGGCCAGCGTGCCGTTCAGGAAGCGCGAGCCGGTGCAGCCCGCGCCGTAGCGGCTGACGGCCTCGCGCGCCGCCTCCAGCACGCGGGGGTCGTGGGTGAGGCCCAGGTAGTTGTTCGACCCGGCCATCACGATGGTGCGGCCGCCGATGCGCACCCGGCGCCCGCCCTCGCTCTCCTCGATGGCCCGGAAGTACGGGTAGAGGCCCGCTTGCTTGAGCAGGTCAGCGCGCGCGAAGCGGGCGGCCTTCTCGAACAGGTCCAAGGCGGGACGTCCTCGTGGGGTGGGGCGGCCGGGGACGCGAGGGCTGGTCTTGGGGCCCGGGGAGGCCTGGCGACCGGGCCGCCTGCGCCCGCGGTCTCGTCTCATCGTAGGGGGGATGCCGACAGTGAACCACGCCGGCAGCGAGCGTGGGCGTGGCGGGCGGCCGCCGCGGCGGGGGCCGTGCCGACGGCCGTATGCTCGCGCGGGTGAAGGCCCTCGTGACCGGTGCCCATGGCTTCGTCGGCAGCCACCTCGTCGAGCGGCTGCTGGCCGGGGGTGCCCAGCTCCGTTGCCTCGCGCGGCAGGGGGTGCCCGAGCGCCTGCGCGGCCTGCCCGTCGAGGTGGTGGCGGGCGATCTCGAGAGCGGCCGTGGGCTGGCCGACGCCGTGCGCGGCGTCGACGAGGTGTGGCACCTGGGCGCGCTCACGCGCTCGCGCACGCGGCGCCAGATGGTGCGCGTGAATGCCGACGCCACCCTGACGCTGGCCCGGCATGCGGCCGCCGCGGGCGTGCAGCGCTTCGTCTTCTGCTCCTCGCTGGCGGCGGTGGGGCCCTCGGCCGACGGGCGTGCCCTCGCCGAGGATGCGCCGCTACGGCCCGTCACGACCTACGGGCGCAGCAAGCGCCTGGCCGAGCAGGGGCTGCAGGCACTGGGCGGGGACCTGTCGTGGGTGATCGTGCGGCCGCCGGCCGTGTACGGGCCCCGTGACCGCGACTTCCTCGCGCTGTTCCAGGCCGTGGCTCGCGGCCTGCTGCCCGTGCTGGGCGCAGGCAGCCGGCGCCTGAGCCTCGTGCACGTCGAGGACCTGGCGGCGGGCATGCTGGTCGCGGGCCGCTCGCCTGCGGCACGGGGCAAGGCCTGGTTCATCACGAGCGACCCGCCCGTGACGCAGGAGGGGCTGGCGCGAGCGCTCGCCGTCGCGGTGGGCCGTGAGCCGAGGCGGCTCGCCCTGCCGTCGTCTGCGGCGCGCCTGCTGGGGTCATGCGCCGAGGCGCTGGGGCAGCTGGCACGGCGCCCGCTGCTCTTGAGCCGCGAGCGGGTGGCCGAGGTGGGCGAGGGGCACTGGGTGTGCTCGGGCGAGGCCGTGGCCCGTGTCATGGGATGGCGGGCGCGCCTGTCGCTGGCGGAGGGCCTCCAGGCCACCGCACGGTGGTACCGGGAGCAGGGCTCGCTGGCCTGAGGCCGGGGCCGGGCGCGGCGGGCATGGGAAAGCGCCTGCGGCCAGCACGGTGGGCCCTGTGAGGTTGCGTTCGCGGCAGTCCGCGCCCACAATCGCGCCCACGGCCTGGCCGAGCCTGGCCGCTGGAGCGTGCGCCCGATGACGGTCCTTGGCCGGAGCAGCCTTCGCGCCGGCTCCGGGGACGGGTGGCGGGTGCGCCCAGGTTGCGGGACGGCCCTGCTGCTGGCCCTGCTCGCCCTCGGTGCGTGCAGCAGCCCGCCGCGCCCATTGAAGCCGGCCGAGGACCTTGCCAGCCCGAACCCCTCCATACGGGCGCAGGCCGCGGGCGAGGCGGCCCGCCTCGGCCTCGACGGCCTGGTGCCGGCCTTGATCGAGCTGCTCGACGACGAGGACGCCACCGTGCGCCTGATGGCAGGCCGCAGCCTGCGCCTGCTCACGGGCCACGACACGGGCTACCGGCCCTACGCCAGCCCCGACGAGCAGCGTGCGCAGGTCGAGGCGTGGCGTGCGTGGTGGGCGGGTCGCACGGCCTCCGGCGGGAGCCAGCCGTGAGCGAGGCCGCCCCCGACCGCATCCACGTCAGCCTGTGCAGCGACCCGCGCTACCTGCCGCTGGTGCGCGCGCTGGCCCAGCAGGGCGCCGAGCTGGCGGGCTTCGGCGACGAGGCCCGGGACACGCTGCTGCTGGCTGTCAGCGAGGCCGTCTCCAACGTCATCCGCCACGCCTACCGTGACCGCCACGACCAGCCCGTGGACATCGACCTGCGTGCCCGCCCCGGCTGGGTCCAGGTGGAGGTGGTGGACCGGGGCCGCTTCGTGGACCCCAGCCAGATCCAGTCTCGCCCCCTCGACGAGATCCGCCCCGGCGGCCTGGGCGTGCACCTGATGCGTGCCACGATGGACTCGGTGGAGTACCGCAAGAACGACTTCGGGGGGACCACCCTCACGCTCGTCAAGCGTGCAGCCCCGCCCGCGCTCGCGTAGGATCACGCCCCCACAGGAACCACCTGCATGAAGATCAACCGCACCAGCCAGGGCACCGCTGCCATCTTCACCGTCGAGGGGCAGGTGGACATGCATACGTCGCCCGACCTCCGCACCCAGCTGCGGGCGGCGCTGCAGGAAAAGGCCACGCCCGTGGTCGTGGACCTGACGGCGGTGGCCTTCATCGACTCCAGCGGGCTGGCCACGCTCATCGAGGCGCTGCAGGCCACGAACAAGTACGGCGGCCGGCTGCGCCTGTGCGGGCTCTCCACCTCCGTGCAGAACCTGTTCCGCCTGTCGAACCTCACCTCGATCTTCGACATCCGTGCCACCAGCGCCGACGCACTGAAGTGATGGCAGGGCGGGCCCGGGCCGTGGCCGGTCCTGCACCCCTGGGAGCCGGAGGCCGAGCGGGCCGTTGAGCCAGATCCCCACGAGCCCGCCGCGGCGCACGCCGGTGCACGCCCTCGGGGCGGGGGCGCTGGACCTCGTGCACCTGCTGGGCGGCCTGGGCCTGCTGGTGCGGGACAGCCTCGGCCACCTGCTGCTGGGGCCGTGGCGCCGGCGGCCCGTGGGCATGGCGGCCTTCCTGCAGCAGTCCGTGCGCGTGGGACCCCGCGCGCTGGGCGTGGTGTTCCTCGTCAACGTGTTCGTGGGGATGATCCTCGCCCTGATCGGGGGCAACATCCTGGAGACGCTGGGCTTCGTGCACTACGTCGGCAACCTGATGAGCGTGGGCACGGTGCTGGAGCTGGGCCCGCTGCTGACGGGCGTGATCATGACCGGCTTCATCGGGGCGGCGCTGGCGGCGGAGATCGGCACCATGGTGGTGCGCGAGGAGATCACGGCCATCCGCACCATGGCGCTCAACCCGGTGCGCTATGTCGTGGCGCCCCGCCTGCTGGCCGTGGTGCTGATGGTGCCCTGCCTGACCTTGCTGGGCGACTGGCTGGGGATCCTGGGCGGCCTGGCGGTGGCCGTGGGCGTGCTGGACGTGCCGGCGTCGACCTACTTCCACCAGGCGTGGGCCCAGCTGGGACCGGACGACGTGTGGCGCGGCGTGCTCAAGGCGGCGATCTTCGGCTTGATCATCGGGGCCGTGGGCTGCTGGCGGGGCTTCGAGGTGCAGGGCGGCGCCGAGGGCGTGGGCCGGGCCACGACCCGCGCGGTGGTCACCTCCATCCTGCTCATCGTGGTGAGCGACGCCGTGCTCAACTACTTCCTCCTGTTCCGGCTCTAGCGGAGGCTGGCGCATGTACTCCCGCCGTTCCGAGCTGCTCGCGGGCCTCGTGGTGCTGGGTGGCATCGCGGCGCTGCTGGCCCTGCTGCTCGTGGCCACCGGCCGCGGCTTCATGGAGGGCTTCTCGCGCTGGCAGGTGCGCTTCGCGCCGGGCGACGCCGCGCCCGTGGTGGGCGACACGGTCTACTACCTCGGGCTCGAGGTGGGGCGCGTGGCGCGCGTCGCGCAGGGCAGCGAGCTGCGCCGCGGCGAGCAGCTGACGGCAGCGGACCGCGAACGGCTCGCGCGCATGCCCGCGGGCACCCCGCAGGAGGTGCGCGAGGTGTACGTGCTCGCCGAGCTGGAGCTGGGGGCCGACCAGCAGCTGCCGCGGGGCACCACGGCCCGCCTCAAGAGCAACCTGGTCACGGGCGTGCCCTCCCTGGTGCTGGTGCCCGGGATCAGCAGCGAGTGGATGGGGGCGGCCGAGACGCTGGCCCGGCCCATCCTGGGCACGCAGGGCGCCAGCCTCGACGACATCGCATCGAAGGTCGACCAGCTGGTGCAGCACCTGATCGACGCCACCGGGCAGCTGGGGCCGACCGTGGACGAGGCCAAGGCCCTGCTGCAGGACGTGCGCCGCAAGGTGGAGGCGCTGGACACGCAGGCCATGAGTGACGAGGCGCTGGCCGCGCTGGGCTCGCTCAAGCGCAGCCTCGCGGTGGTCGAGCGCGACATGGACGCGATTGCCACGAACGTCCTGCGCGCCACCGACGACCTGCGCTCGCTGGCCGCGGCCGGCAAGGAGACCGTGGAGGAGGCGCGCGCCGACGTGGGGGAGGCGCTGGCCTCGCTCAAGAGCGCCTCGGCGCGGGTGGACGAGCTGGTGCGCAGCGGCGCTCCCAAGGTGGATGCCTTCCTCGACGAGGTGCAAGGCCTGGGCAACGGGCTCAAGGGGCTCGTGGCCGACTTCCGGGGGCTGGGACCGGACGCCCGGCGCGTCGTGCAGGAGGCGGGTGGCGACCTCGGCACGATCTTCGAGGTGCTCGAGGATGCCGCGCGCAACGTGCTGGATGCCACCGAGGACATCCGGGCCCACCCCTGGAAGCTGGCCAACAAGCCGGACGACGACCAGGTGGCCTACGAGAACCTGCGCGTGGCGGCGCTCACCTACGTGCGGGCGATGGAGCAGATGGAGGACGCCGCGCGCCTGCTGCGCGAGGTGCTGGCGGCACCCGGGGGCGACGCCGAGGAGGTCAAGGCCAGGGTGGCGGGCACGCTGGCCGCCTTCGAGGCCACGCGCCGGCGCTACGAGGAGGCCGAGCAGGGCCTGGGCCGGCTGCTGGAGGCCTACGGGCCGCGCGCACCGCGCTAGGGGCGCTCGCGCCCCCGCCTCGCCGGAGGTCCCGGCGCCCGCTCCCGAGCCCGTGGCGACGCTGGCCGGGACCCTTGTCGCGGGGGGCCGGACCCCTATGCTCCGGGTCCCGGGGCGTGCGAGCACGCCACCGGCCCGGAGCACCATCATGCGCAAGGTAGCGATCATCGGCGGCGGCAACGTGGGCGCGACGTGTGCCTACCAGCTGGCCAGCCGCGGCGTGGCCGACGTCGCCGTGTTCGACATCGCCGAGGGCGTGCCCGCGGGCAAGGCGCTGGACATGTCGCAGTGCGGCCCGGTGTTCGGCTTCGACGGCCGGGTCACCGGCGGCAACGATCCCGCAGTGATCGCTGGTGCCGAGGTGGTGGTCGTCACGGCGGGCTTCCCGCGCAAGCCCGGCATGGACCGCATGGACCTGCTGCGCAAGAACGTGGAGATCGCGCGCGCCAGTGCCGAGCACATCAAGCGGCACGCGCCCCACAGCATCGTGATCGTGGTCACCAACCCGCTGGACGTGATGACGTGGGTCGTGCAGCAGGTGACGGGCTTCGCGCCCGAGCGCGTGGTGGGCATGGCGGGCATCCTGGACTCGGCCCGCTTCGCCACCTTCATCGCGATGGAGCTGAAGTGCTCGCCCACGGACGTGAAGGCCATGGTGCTGGGCGGCCACGGCGACACGATGGTGCCGCTGCCGCGCTTCTCGACGGTCAACGGCGTGCCGATCACGCAGCTGCTGCCCGCCGAGGCCATCCAGCGCATGAGCGATCGCGCCCGCAACGGCGGCGCGGAGATCGTCAAGCTGCTGGGCACGGGCAGCGCGTACTACGCGCCGGGCGCCAGCGCAGCCCTGATGGTCGAGGCCGTGCTGGGCGACACCAACCGCCTGCTGGCCTGCAGCACGTGGCTGTCTGGCCAGTACGGCATCAAGGACGTGTACCTGGGCGTGCCCATCCACCTGGGCGCCAAGGGCGTGACGCGCATCGTGGAGCTGCCGCTGGACGCAGCCGAGACGCAGGCGCTCAAGGCCTCCGCAGCCAGCGTGGCCAAGGGCATCGCCGAGGTGAAGTCCCTGCAATGACGCGACTCAAGGTCGCCATCCTCGGCGGCACGGGCTACGGCGGCATGGAGCTGGCCCGGCTCCTCCTCGCCCACCCGCATGTCGAGGTCACCGCGGTCACCAGCCGCACGAGCACCAAGCCGCTGGCCGACACGTGGCCGCACCTGCGCGGCTTCACCAGCCTGTGCTTCAGCCAGGAGACGCCCGAGGCGCTGCGCGCGCTGGCGGCGTCCAACGACATCCTGTTCCAGGCCAAGCCGCACGGCGTCTCGGCCGCGCAGACGCCCGGCTTGCTGGACCAGGCCCCGCGCCTGAAGGTGATCGACCTCTCGGGCGACTTCCGCCTCAAGGACCCCAGCCAGTACGAGGCGTGGTACGGCCTGCCGCACCCGGCGCCCACGCGCCTGCGCGAGGCGGTCTACGGCCTGCCCGAGTGCGGGCACCGCGAGGCCATCCGGCGGGCGCGCCTGGTGGCCAACCCGGGCTGCCATGCCAGCGCCACCATCCTCGCGCTGTGGCCGCTGGCCCGTGCCGGCCTGCTGGCGGGCCGGGTGGGCGTGTCCAGCATCACCGGCTCCTCGGGCTCGGGCAGCGAGCCCAGCAAGGGCACGCACCACCCCGAGCGCTTCATGAACCTCAAGGCCTACAAGCCGCTCAAGCACCAGCACCTGCCCGAGATCGTCGCGGCGCTGGGCCCGGACGCCCGCGTGGACTTCGTGCCGCACAGCGCGCCCATCTCGCGCGGCATCCACGTGACGGCCTTCGCGCCCGTGCGCGGGGGGGCCGCCGCCGTGTCCGAGGCCTTCCAGCAAGCCTACGCCGACGAGCCCTTCGTGCGGCTGGTGGCGGAACCCCCGGAGGTGCGTAGCGTGGTGGGCACGGCCATGGCCGACGTGCACGTCACCCATGCCGACGGCCTGGCGCTGGTCACGGTGGCCATCGACAACCTCGGCAAGGGCATGGCCGGCACGGCCGTGCAGAACATGAACCTGGTGGCGGGGCTGGACGAGTCCACCGGCCTGCGGCTGCCCGGACTGGGGCTCTGATGCTGCAACCCACACGCACCCTTGGCGCCCTGCCCACCACCAACGCGTCCGCGCGCGAGCAGGAAGACCGCTGGCAGGTGCCGACCTACTCCAAGTGGCCCATCGCGCTGGCCGAGGGCCGGGGCTCGTACGTCTTCGACGTCGAGGGGCGGCGCTTCCTGGACCTCTACGGCGGCCACTGCGTGGCGCTGGCAGGCCACTGCCATCCGCGGCTGGTGGCGGCGCTGCGCGAGCAGGCGGGCCGGCTGGTCTTCTACAGCAACGTCGTCTACAGCGACATCCGCGCGCTGGCGGCCGAGCGCCTCGCCACGCTGGCGCCCAAGGGCCTGCAGCGCGTGTTCCTCTGCAACAGCGGCACCGAGAGCAACGAGACGGCGCTCAAGATCGCCCGCAAGGCCACCGGCCGCATGCAGGTGGTGTCGCTGGTGGACGGCTTCCACGGCCGCACCCTCGGGGCGCTGGGCGCCACGGGCATGCCCAAGTACCGCGACGCGGCCTATCCCATCCCCGGGCAGCACGCCTACGTGCCCTACGGCGACCTGGCGGCCACCGAGGCGGCGGTGGGGGCCGGCGCGGCCTGCGTGATCCTCGAGCCCATCCCGTCGATGGGCGGCATCCGCATGGCGCCCCCCGAGTACTTCCGGGGCCTGCGCGAGCTGTGCACGCGCACGGGCACCCTGCTGGTCTTCGACGAGGTGCAGACGGGCTTCGGGCGCACGGGCACGACCTTCTTCGGCGAGAACGTGGGCGTCACGCCCGACCTGATCACCGGCGCCAAGGGCGTGGCCGGCGGCTTCCCCGCCGCCGTCGTGTTCGTGCGCGAGGACCTCGCGGCGCGCATGAAGCTGGGCGAGCAGGGCACCACCTTCGGGGGCGGCCCGCTGGCCTGTGCGGCCATCGCGGCCACCGCCGGCATCGTGCGCGACGAGGACCTGCCGGGGCGTGCCCGGCGCACGGGCGCGGCGCTGGCCGAGCGCCTCGGCGCCGTCGCGGGCGTGCGCAGCGTGTCGGGGCTGGGCCTGATCCGCGGCGTCAACCTCGACCGTCCGGCCAAGCCCGTGATCCAGGCCCTGTTCGACGCCGGCATCCTCGTGGGCTCCTGCGAGGCCGACCCGCACCAGATCCGCCTCCTGCCGCCCCTGACGCTCACGCTGGAGGAGGCGGAGCCCTTCGTGCAGGCGCTGGCCCGGGCCCTCGCCGTGCCGGCCACGGCCGCCGTCTAGGCACCGCAGGCGCGGGCGGCTGGCGCGGGCTCGCCCTCGCGGCACGCTGGCGGTATCGTCGGGCCCTTCCCGAGGACGTACGCGCCGTTGGACGGCCCCACCACCCCGCAACGCATCGCTCCCTGGCACCTCGCCTCGCTGCGCACGCTGCCGCAGCGGGACTGGTCCTGGCTGCTGGAGCAGGCCGAGGTGCTGGCCGGCCTGCGCGGCCGCGAGCACCTGCTCTCCAGGCGCCGGGCCGCCATGGTGTTCTGGAATGCCTCGCTGCGCACGCGCACCTCGTTCGAGGTCGCCTGCTTCGACCTGGGTGCGCATGCGGTCTACCTGCAGGTGGGCAACGGCCTGTGGAACCTCGAGCACCGCGACGGCGTGGTGATGGACGGGGAGGCGGCCGAGCACGTGAAGGAAGGCTTCGGCGTGCTGGGCACGATGGTGGACGTCGTGGGCGTGCGCGCCTTCGCGGGCCTCAAGGATGCCGCCGTGGACGCCAGCGAGCCGGTGCTGGGCGCCGTGATGCGGGCCAGCCGCGTGCCGGTGCTCAACCTCGAGAGCGCCTTCGACCACCCGCACCAGGGGCTGGCCGATGCCCTCACGGTGCGTCGCCGCCTCGGCCCCGGCCGGCACAAGGTGGTGGTGAGCTGGCTGCCGCACATCAAGCCCCTGCCCATGGCCGTGCCCAACGCGGCGCTGCTGGCCATGTGTCGCGAGGGCCACGAGGTGGTGCTGGCCCATCCCGAGGGCTTCGACCTCGATCCCGGCGTGATGGCCGACGCGCGCCGCCTGTCGCAGGCGGCGGGCGGCACGCTGTCCGTGACCCACGACCGCGCCGCCGCCCTGCGCGGGGCACGGGTGCTGTACGGCAAGTCGTGGGGCGCGAGCCACCTCTACGCCCAGCCGGCCCGTGCGGCGGAGGTGCTGGCGGGCCTCCGGGGCTGGCGTGTCGACGGCCAGGCGATGGCGGCCGCCGACCGGGCCATCTTCATGCACTGCCTGCCGGTGCGGCGCAACCTGAAGGTGGCCGACGAGGTGCTGGACTCGCCGGCCAGCGCCGTGATCGACCAGGGCCGCGCGCGGCTGGACGTGCAGAAGGCCACGCTGTGCCGCGCGCTGGGCGTGACCCCCTGACCCCTCGACGCACGATGCTGGACGGGCCCTGGGCGAGGCCCGGGCCCGGGAGGAGCCGACCGTGACGACCATCTCCCTGCTGAAGGAAGCGCTGCCCTACCTGCGGCGCCACCGCCGGCGCACCATGGTGATCAAGCTGGGCGGCGAGATCGCCGACCAGGATGCTGCGCTGCGCTCGCTGGCCCAGGACATCTCGCTGCTGGTGCACGTCAACATCCGCTGCGTGGTGGTGCACGGGGGCGGCCCGCAGGCCAGCGACCTGAGCCGGCGCCTGGGCCTCACGCCCAAGATGGTCGAGGGGCGCCGCGTGACGGACGCCGAGACGCTGGACGTGGCCAAGATGGTGTTCGCAGGCCAGATCAACGTGGAGATCCTCTCGGCCCTGCGTGCGCAGGGCGTGCGCGGCGTGGGCCTCTCGGGCGTGGATGGCAACATCCTGCACGCCGTGCGCCGCCCGCCGCGGCCCATGAAGGACGCTGCCACGGGCGAGACCACGCTGGTGGACTTCGGCCACGTGGGCGACGTCACCGCCTGCGACCCGCACCTGCTCACGCTGCTGGTGGAGAACGGCTACGTGCCGGTGATCTCCTCGCTGGGCAGCGACGACGACGGCAACGTGCTGAACATCAACGCCGACACGGTGGCAAGCGTGATCGCGCGCTCGATGGGCGCGGCCAAGCTGATCTCGCTGACCAACGTGCCCGGCCTGCTGCGCGACCCCAAGGACCCGCGCACGCTCATCTCGCGCCTCACGGTGCCCGAGGCGCGCGCGGCCATGGAGAGCGGCATCATCTCCGGGGGCATGGCGCCCAAGGTGGAGTCGCTCATCGACGCCGTGGATGGGGGCTGCGAGGCGGGACACATCCTCTCCGGCCTCGCCGAGAGCGCCATCCTGCTGGAGCTGTTCACCAACGAGGGCGCGGGCACGCTGATCGAGCCCGAGCGCCCGGCGCCGGTGCGCACGGGCGGGGCCGTCCCGCTGTGAGCGCGCCGGTCGACCTGCTGCGCGAGATCGTCCGCATCCCGTCCGTGTCGGGGGACGAGGCGGCCTGCCGTGACCACCTCGCTCGCTGGCTGCGCGAGCGCGGGGCCGAGGTGCACGTGTCGGGCCGCAACGTGTGGGGCGTGGTGGAGGGGCAGCGTCCGGCCCCGCCGGGCCGTGGCCTGCTGCTGCTCACGCACATCGACGTGGTGCCCGTGGGCCCCGGCTGGACGCGCGAGCCCTGGGACGGCGCGCTGGAGGGCGGCAAGGTGTTCGGGCGGGGCAGCAACGACGCCAAGTCCTCCGTGGCAGCCATGGCGCACGCGCTGGTCACGGTGGACCGTGCGCGCCTGGCGGGCCGCCTCGTGGCGGCGCTGGTGTGCGACGAGGAGACGGGCGGGCAGGGCATCGAGGCCATCGGGGGGCTGCTGCCCCCCTTCGACGCCAGCGTGGTGGGCGAGCCCACGGGGCTGGAGGTGTGCCCGGGCCAGCGCGGCCTGCTGCGCGTCACGCTCGAGGCGCAGGGCCGCTCGTGCCATGCCTCGCGCCCGTGGGAGGGCGAGAACGCGGTGGAGAAGGCGGCGCGCGACGTGGTGGCGGTGCAGTCGCTGGACCTGGGCGCGCCCGACCCCGACCTGGGCCCGGCCACCCTGCAGTGCACGGTGATCCAGGGCGGCACCAAGCCCAACGTGCTGCCGGGCTCCTGCACCGTGGACCTCGATGGGCGGCCCACGCCCGGCTGCGACAACCAGCGCATGCTGGACCTGCTGCGCAGCGCGGTCGCCTCGCGCGTGGTGGTCAAGAGCACGCGCTTCCTGCCCGTGCGCACCCCGCGGGAGGCCGCCATCGTGCAGTGCGCCCTGGAGGCCAGCCCCACGCGGCGCATGGGCCGCTTCGGCGGCGTGAGCGACCTGCACCACGTGCGCCACGTGCCCGGCGTGGTCATGGGCCCCGGCACCAGTGCGGCCAGCCACGCGCCGGACGAGTGGGTGGCGGTCGAGCAGGTGGAGGAGGCCGCGCGTGCCTATCGCGCGCTGGCCGAGCGCTACCTCGCGTAGGCGGGGAGAGGAGGCGGCATGGCGGCACGGCGCAAGCGCACGACGAGGGCCCGCAAGGCGGGCGCACGAGGCCTCGTGCACGGCCGCTTCTCGGCGGGCGTGCACCCGGCGCTGGATGCGATCAACCGCTCGCTGCCGGTGGACCGCCGCCTGTGGCGCGAGGACCTCGCGGGCAGCCGGGCGCATGCCGAGATGCTGGGTGCGGCAGGCATCCTCCCGCGGGCGGCCGTGCGCCGCATCCTCGCGGGGCTGGCGCGCATCGAGCGCGAGTGGGCCACGGGGCGCTTCGTGCCGGCGCCGGGCGACGAGGACATCCACATGGCCGTGGAGCGGCGCCTGATCGAGCTGGTGGGCGCCGACGGGGCTCGCCTGCACACGGCGCGCAGCCGCAACGACCAGGTCGCCACCGACCTGCGCCTGTGGCTGGCCGGCGCGGCCGCGCGCCTCGAGGCCGCCGTGCGCGGCGTGCAACGCGCGCTGGTGGCGCTGGCACGGCGCGACGGGCAGGCCCTGATGCCCTTCTACACCCACCTGCAGCGTGCCCAGCCCGTGCTGCTGGGCCATGCGCTGCTCGCCTACGTGGAGATGCTGGAGCAGGACCGGCAGGGCCTGGCCTACGTGCCGCGCGAGTGCCCGCTGGGCGCGGGCGCGGGCGCGGGCACCACGTTCCGCATCGACCGGCGCCGCACCGCGCGCCGGCTGGGCTTCCTCGCGCCCTCGCCCAACAGCCTGGAGGCGGTCTCGTCGCGGCGCGATGCGACGGCCTTCCTCGCCGCCGCCGCCATGCTGGCCACCACGCTCTCGCGGCTGGGGGCCGACCTCGTGCTGTGGACCACGCGCGAGTTCGGCTTCGCGCGGCTGGGCGATGCGGTCAGCACCGGCTCCTCGATCATGCCCCAGAAGCGCAACCCGGACGGGGCCGAGCTGCTGCGCGCCCGCGCGGCGCGCGTGACGGCCGACCTGGGCGCCCTGCTGGAGATCCAGCGCGGCCTGCCGCTGGGGTACAGCAAGGACCTGCAGGAGGACAAGGTGCTGGTGTTCGCCGCCGAGGACCACCTGGCCACCATGCTGGAGGTGGCCGAGGCCATGCTGGGCGACGTGCGCTTCGACAAGCAGCGCATGCGGGCTGCCGTCGAGGAGCCCGGCGGCTACTTGCTGGCCACCGAGGCGGCAGATTGGCTGGCCCGCCGTGGCGTGCCCTTCCGGGAGGCCCACGGGGCGGTGGGGCGGCTCGTGGGGGAGGCCGAGCGCCGTGGGGTGGCCCTCGAGGCCTTGCCGCTGGAGGCCTTCCGGGCGGCCCACCCGGCCTTCACGCGGGAGGTCTACGCGGCCCTCACGCCCGAGGCTGCCGTCGCGGCCCGGCGGGCCGTCGGCGGCACGGCGCCGGCCAACGTGCGCCGTGAGGTGGCCCGCTGGCAGGCGCGCCTGCGGCGTCCCGCGCGCAGGCCGCGCTGACGCCTAGACTCCACGGCATGGCCCCTGCCCTGCCGAGAGCCCGCCCGGCTGGCGCGCTGCGCCGCCTGGCGGGGCTGGCCTGCCTGCTCCTGGCCGCCTGCGGCGGCGGGGGCTCGGGCGGGAGCGTGGGCGGGGGGTCCATCTTCTACGACGTGCCGGGCGGCGGCGGGGCCCGGGTCGAGGTGCCCAACCTCACGGCCAGCGACCTGTGGCCCACCTACGGCTCGCTCAGCATGGGCCGCTACTCGCACACGGCCACCCTGCTCGCCAGCGGCCGGGTGCTGGTCGCGGGGGGCACCGTGGCGGGCACGCTGCTCACGGACCGGGCCGAGATCTACGTGCCCAGCACCCAGCAGTTCGTGACCACGACCGGGTCGATGGCCGTGGCGCGCAGCAACCACGTGGCGGTGCGCCTGCTGGACGGTCGCGTGCTGCTGGCCGGCGGCTACGTGGAGGGATCCCTGGGCGTGCTCTCGGTGCTGGATCGCGCCGAGGTGTTCGACCCCTCCACGGGGACCTTCACCGAGGTCGGCCGCATGGTGCGGCCGCGCACGGACGCGGCCGCGGCGCTCCTGCCGGACGGGCGGGTGCTGGTGACGGGAGGCAGCCGCCTCGAGGGCGGCGACCTGCTCGACCACGACGATGCCGAGGTCTTCGATCCCGCCACGGGCCGCTTCGCCTTGCTGGCCTCGCGCATGCTCCACACGCGAGCCACGCACCTCCTGCTCCCGCTGGGGGACGGCAGCCTGCTGCTGGCCGGCGGCAGCGACGCCGACGAGCGCTGCGAGCGCTTCGAGCCGGGCAGCGATGCCTTCGTGCCCTTCGCCCCGCCGGGCACGGGGGGACCGCGCTACAACGCCTGTGGTGCCGTGCTGCCCGGCGGTGCCGCGCTGGTGGCCGGGGGCGGCAACAGCAACGCGGTGTTCTACGCGCCGGCCGACGGCAGCGGCGTGCGCGATGCCAGCAGCCCGCTGGCCCGCAACCGGGTGTTCGCCACGGCCACCCCGGTGAGCGACCACGTGGTGCTGGTCGTGGGCGGCTACGACTTCGGCAACGGGGGCGTGCTCACCCGCAGCTGCGAGCTGCTGGTCGAGGACGGCAGCACGCCGGGCGCGGGCACCTACGCCACGGCGCTCGTGTTCCCGCGCGGCATGGGTGCCCACAGCGCCACGCGCCTGCCCGACGGCCGCATCCTGTTCGTGGGCGGCATCGGCACCGACCCGGCCCAGGCCGGCCAGGCCAGTGCCTACCTGCTGACGCCCTAGCCGGGCATGGCCCGGTCCGGCGCGCGCCGGGACTAGGTGTTGAGGATGTGGATGGCGTGCTTGTGCACGGCCTCGGCCGCCTCCATCAGCGACTCGGGCCAGGTGGGGTGGGCGTGGACCGTGAGGGCGATGTCCTCGCTGGTGGCACCCATCTCGATGGCCAGCGCGGCCTCGGCGATGAGGTCGCTGGCCTGGTAGCCGATGGCCGCCACGCCCAGCACCTCGTCGGTCTTGGCATCGGCGATGATCTTGACGAAGCCCTCGGTGGCGCCCACCGACATCGCGCGGCCCAGCGCGGTGAAGGGGAACTTGCCCACGCGCACCTCGCGGCCGCGTGAACGAGCCTCGTGCTCCTGCAGGCCCACGGTGGCCACCTCGGGGTGGGTGAACACGGCGCTGGGCATGGCGCGCACGTCGTAGGCCACCTTCCTGCCCGCCGCGTGCTCGGCGGCCACGATGCCCTCCTTGCTGGCCTTGTGGGCCAGCCAGGGCAGGCCGGCGCAGTCGCCGATGGCATAGATGTGCGGCACGTTGGTCTGGCGCTGGGCGTTGACCGTGAAGTGGCCCGTCTTGTCGATGGCCAGCCCTGCCTTGGCCGCGCCCACGCGATCGCTGTTGGGCTTGAAGCCCACGGCCACGAGCACCATCTCGCTGTCGATCTCCAGCGCCTCGCCGGCCTTCGTCTTCGCGGTGAGGACCTGCTTGCCGCCCTTCGTCGCCACGCCGGTCGCACCGGTCTCCTTGTGGATCGTGGCGCCCGCCTTCTTGAGCTCGCGCTCCAGCGTCTTGACCAGCTCGGGGTCGGTGCCGGGCAGCAGGCTGTCCGTCAGCTCGACCACGGTGAGCCGCGCGCCCAGCCGCTGGAACACGCCGCCCAGCTCCAGGCCGATCACGCCGCCGCCCACCACGGTGAAGGACTGCGGCACGAAGTCGATGTCCAGCGCGCCCCGGTAGTCCACCACGCGGGGGCCGATGGGAAGGAAGGGCAGGTGCACGGGACGTGCGCCCACCGCCACGATGCACTTCTTGAACTCCAGCGTGCGCACCTTGCCGTCGGCGGCCGTCACCGTGACGCTCGTGGGGGAGGCGAACTCGGCCTTGCCCTGCACCACGGTGGCCCCGTTCTTCGACAGCAGGAAGCCGACGCCCGTGGTCAGGCGGTTGACGATGCCCGACTTCCAGGCCTGCAGGCGCTTGCCGTCCACCTTCACCTCGCCCACCGAGAGGCCCAGCGCGTCGGCGTGACGGATCTTCTCCACCAGCCCCGAGGCGTAGATCAGGCTCTTCGAGGGGATGCAGCCCACGTTGAGGCACACGCCGCCGATCTTGTCCTCCTCGATCACGGCGGTCTTCAGGCCCAGCTGGGCCGCGCGGATGCCGGCCACGTAGCCGCCGGGACCGCTGCCGATCACCACCAGGTCGAACGTCTCGCTTGCCATGGGAGCCTCCGGGCGCTGGGGCCCTCGCGGGCCCGTGTGCAGGTCGGGATGGGATGGGGGACGGACGTCGGGCGAGGGCGTGGCCGCGGCCTAGACCGGCAGGCCGCCCTCCAGGCGGCGTTGCTGGTCCTGCAGCAGCGGGGGCACGCTCGCCCACACGTCGCGGAACAGGGTGTCGGCCGCAGGCTGCGGGGCAGCCTCGACGCGCGCGATGGCGTCGGTGATGCGCTTGCCCGCCGAGGCAAGGAAGGCCTCCTCGCGCGCCGCGTCCCACAGGCCGCGCGCCGCCAGCCAGGCGCGATGGCGCAGCAGCGGGTCGCGCGCCTCCCACGCCTTCGCCTCGGACTCGTCCCGGTACTTCGAGGGATCGTCGCTGGAGGAGTGGCCGCCCAGCCGGTAGGTGAGGCACTCCACGAAGCTGGGACCCTCGCCGCGCCGGGCGCGGTCCACGGCGGCCTTCGTGGCCACGTAGCAGGCCAGCACGTCGTTGCCGTCCACGCGCAGGCCCGGCATGCCGTAGGCCTTGGCCTTGACGGCCAGGGTCGCCGAGGCCGTCTGCTTGGACAGCGGCACGCTGATGGCCCACTGGTTGTTCTGGCACACGAAGACCACCGGAGCCTTCCACACGCCGGCGAAGTTGAGCGCCGCGTGGAAGTCAGGCTCGCTGGTGGCGCCGTCGCCCAGGTAGCCGCCCACCACCGTGCGGTCGCCCCGCACCTGCACCGCGCGGGCCGCGCCCGCGGCCTGGGTCACCTGCGTGGCGATGGGCGAGGAGAGCGAGATGTAGCGCGCGCCCTTGTCGCTGTAGTGGCAGGGCATCTGGCGGCCGTGCGTGGGGTCGGCCGCGTTGCCGAAGCACTGGGCGATGTAGGCCTCCAGCGCCATGCCGCGCCAGAGGGCCACGGCACCCTCGCGCAGGGCGGGGAACACCCAGTCCTCCCCGTCGAAGGCCGCGCCCGAGCCCAGCGCCGCGCCCTCCTGGCCCTTGGCCGTGCCGTAGAAGCCGATGCGCCCCTGCCGCTGCAGGTTGAGCATGCGCTGGTCCAGCGCGCGCTGGAACAGCATGGCCTCGAGGAAGCGCACGGCGAGGCCCTCGGGCAGGGCAGGCACCTCGGCCACCTCGGCGCCGTGCTCGTCCACCAGGCGGAACAGGCCCAGCGGGCCCACCGCGAAGGGGTCGGGCATGGGCGGCACGGCGCCACGGCCCGTGCGGGCACGGGGCGGCGCAGGCTCGCGCTTGCCGGAGGGGGCCTTCACGGCCTAGGCGCCCTCGACCAGCAACAGGCCCGGCGCCTGCAGCAGGCGCAGCATCTCGTTCATGAAGCGGGCGGCCGTGGCGCCGTCCACGATGCGGTGATCCAGCGTGATGGAGAGGTTGCACATCTTGCGCACCACCACCTGGCCGTCGCGCACCACCGGGCGGTCGGCCACCTTGTAGACGCCCAGGATGCCCACCTCGGGGTAGTTGAGGATGGGGGTGGCCAGCAGGCCGCCGATGCTGCCGGCGCTGGTGATGGTGATCGTGCCGCCCTTGAGGTCTTCCAGCGCCACCTTGCGGGCCCGCGCGGCCTCGGTCAGCCGCTGGATCTCGGCCGCGATCTCCAGGATGGAGCGGCGGTCCACGCCCTTCACCACCGGCACGGTCAGGCCGTCGTCGGTGTCCGTGGCCAGGCCGACGTTGATGTCGCGCTTGAGCACGTACTCGCCCTTGGTGTCGTCCACGAGGGCGTTGATCGTGGGGTGCTTGCGCAGGGCCACCACCAGCGCCTTCATGATGAAGGGCAGGAAGGTGAGCTTCACCCCGCGCGCCTCGGCCGCCGGCTTGGCGGCCTCGCGCAGGCGCACCACCTCGGTCATGTCGCACTCGTCCACGTAGGTGAAGTGCGGGGCGTGCTGCTTGCTGCGCAGCATCTGCTCGGCGATCTTCCCGCGCAGGCCCCGCAGGGGCACGCGCGTGTCCTCGGCCAGCACCGGCGGGGCCACGGGCGCCACGCGCGCCGGGGGGGCGCTGGGCACGGCCGGGGCCACGCTGCGCGCGGGCACCGCGGCCGGCGCGCTCGCCGGCGTGCGCGCGCCGCCGGCCACGAAGGCGTCGAGGTCGGCGCGCGTGAGCCGGCCGTGGGGGCCCGAGGCGGGGATGCTGTCGAGGTCCACCCCCAGCTCGCGCGCGCGCTTGCGCGTGGCCGGGGCGGCCAGCGTGCGCTCGCGGCGCGGCGCGCTGGCCGCGGGCGCGGCCACCGCCGGGGCGGCCTGCGGCACCGGCGGGCGCGCCGCCGGGCTGGGCTGGGCCTTGGCCGCGGCGGCCGCAGGCGCCGCAGCGGCTGCAGGCGCCGCGCTGCCGCCCGCACCCTCCTCGATCACCACCATCACCGAGCCCACGGGGATCTTCTGGCCGTCCTGCGCCAGGATCTTGGCGATGCGGCCGGTGCGCGGCGAGGTGATCTCGACCGTCGCCTTGTCCGTCATCACCTCGACCATGGGCTGCTCGCTCTGGACGGCATCGCCCTCCTTCACGAGCCACTTGACGACCTCACCCTCGGTGAGGCCCTCGCCGATGTCGGGCAGCTTGAACTCGAAGGCCATGGCGGTCTCCTTGGGGACGCTCCCGTCCCCGGGCTACGTGCAGCAGGTGTGCCCCGCGCGGGGCGATGGGGCCGGGGGAGCGATCCTCACTCCCAGCGGCAGACGTACTCGATGGCGCCCAGCACGCGCTTGCGGTCGGGCTTGTAGACGTGCTCCAGCGTGTAGGGGAACGGCGTGTCGAAGCCGGCCACGCGCGCGATGGGCGCACGCAGCGAGTCGATGGCCTTCTCGGCGACCGTGGCAGCCACCTCGCTGCCGAAGCCGCAGGTGCGCGGGGCCTCCTGCACGGTCACGAGGCGCCCCGTCTTGCGCACGCTGGCCAGCACGGTCTCGGCGTCCCACGGCAGCAGGGTGCGCAGGTCCACCAGCTCCACCGAGATGCCCTTCTCGTGGGCCTCCTTGAGCACTTCCTCGCAGGTGTGCATCATGGCGCCCCAGGACACCACGGTCACGTCCGTGCCCTCGTGCGCGACGCGCGCCTTGTCGAGGTCTTCCACGTACCAGCCTGCGGGCACGTCGCCCTTGGCCAGGCGGTAGAGGTGCTTGGGCTCGAGGAACACCACCGGGTCGCCGCAGAAGATCGCCGACAGCAGCATGCCCTTGGCGTCGCGCGCCGTGCTCGGCATCACCACGCGCAGCCCGGGCGTGTGCGCGAAGTAGGCCTCGCTGGACTGCGAGTGGTAGTGGCCGCCGCGGATGCCGCCGCCCGAGGGGCTGCGGATCACCATCGGGCAGGTCCACTGGCCGCCCGAGCGGTAGCGCATCTTGGCCGCCTCGGAGACGATCTGGTCGAAGGCGGGATAGATGAAGTCGAGGAACTGGATCTCGGGCACCGGCTTGAGGCCGTAGAGGGCCATGCCCACCGCACTGCCGATGATGCCGCACTCCGAGAGGGGCGTGTCCATCACGCGCATCTCGCCGTACTTGTCGTGCAGCCCTTGCGTGGCGCCGAACACGCCACCCTTCTTGCCGATGTCCTCGCCCAGCATGACGACGCCGTCGTCCTTCGCCATCGCGACGTGCAGGGCGTCGTTGATCGCCTGCAGCATGGTCATCTCGGGCATGGGGTCGTCCTTTCGTGGCGGGTGGCGGCTGCCGGCCGCGCCGTGGAGAGGGGGAGGGGACGGTGGTCGTGGGGTCTAGAGCGGGAAGGCGCCGCCGGCGTTCTCGATCTCGCCGCTGCGGCGGATCTGCTCCATGAGGCCCGCCTTCTGCTCGGCGAGCTGGGCGGGCAGCGTGGCGTAGACGTCGTCGAACAGCGTGTCGAGGGTGGGCGCCGGCGTGGCCTCGGCCGCCTCGACCGCCTTGGCGAGCTCGTCCTGGATGCCCTTGGAGAGCTGGTCCTCCCACTCCTGCGACCACAGCTTCTTGACCTTGAGCCAGGCCCGGAAGCGCTCGATGGGGTCCTTCTTCTGCCAGGCCTCGAACAGGCTCTGGGCCTGGTAGCGCTTGGGGTCGTCGCTGCTCGAGTGGGGGCCCATGCGGAAGGTGACGGTCTCGATGAGCGTGGGGCCCTCGCCGCGCACGGCGCGCTCGCGCGCCTCGCGGGCCGCCTCGTACACCGCGAGCACGTCGTTGCCGTCCACCCGCACGCCGCGCATGCCGTAGGCCACGGCCTTGTCGGCGAAGGTCTGGCTGGCCGTCTGCTTCTCGGTGGGCACCGAGATGGCCCAGTGGTTGTTCTCGCACATGAACACCACCGGCGACTTCCACACGCCCGCGAAGTTGAGGCCCGCATGGAAGTCGTTGCTGGAGGTACCGCCATCGCCGAACCACGCCCACACGCAGCCCTTCTCGCCGCGCACCTGCATGCCCCGCGCGGCACCCGCCGCCTGGCTGATCTGCGTGCCGATGGGCGAGGAGATCGACACCCAGCGGATGTCGCGGAACGAGAAGTGGTTGGGCATCTGGCGGCCCTTCACCTCGTCCGTGGCGTTGCCCCACAGCTGGTCGTAGAGCCGCTTCCACGCCACGCCCTTGAGGATGGCCAGCGAGTGCGTGCGGTAGGAGGGGAACAGCCAGTCCTGCTCGCCCATCGCGTAGCCGGCACCGATCTGGCTGGCCTCCTGGCCCATGGAGGGCACGAAGAAGCCGATGCGACCCTGGCGCTGCAGGTTCATGCCGCGCTGGTCGAAGAGCCGCGTGGCCAGCATCGCGCGGAACATGGCCTTGAGGTCGTCGGGCTTGAGCGCCGGCGCCTTGCCGCGCGTCTTGCCGTCCACGTCGATCACCTGCAGCAGCTCGGCGGCCTCGGCCATGGGGTGCGCTCCACGCGACGGGGCGCGACGCGCCCGGGCTGCGCAGGCTACCCCTCACCCCTGCGCCCTCCAAGCCATCCTTGCCCCAATGCTTGCGTAGTGCAAGTGATGCCTCCAGGCGTCTGCCCGTGGCCTAGGATGGAGCCATGCGAATGCCGGCGGCCGCCCTGCTGCTCTGGGCCTTCCTCGGGGCGCCGGGCTGCGGCGAGGGGCCTGCGGGACGGCCCTCCGGCCCGGAGGAAGCCGCAGGCCCCCCGGCGGCGCGCGAGGCCCCCGGCGAGGCCGCCTTGCTCGCGCGCCTCGTGGCGGGGGTGGAGGGAGGTCCGGGCCTGGGCACGCAGCAGCTGAGCGATGACGCAGGCTTCCTGCGCGCCCTGCTCTGGCCAGACCTCGCCGCGCCGGGCGCCGAGGTGGCGGCGATGGCGCACATGCGGGCCACGCTGGTCGCGGGCAGCCTCTCGGCGGAGATCGGCGGCGACGGGGCGGGCCGCCCTGCGCTCGCTCGACGTGATCCCTTCGGGCTCTCCGTGCGCGACGCATGGCTCGAGGTGGCGCGCAAGGGGCCGGGCGCCTACCGCGCGTGGTGCGCCGAGGAAGCCCCGCGCCTCTTCCGCCAGCGGGACGAGGACCTGCAGCGCCTGTTCGAGCGCCCGCTGCGCTAGGCCACGCGGGGCGGGCCAGCCTGCCGCCCGCGCGGCAGCCGCCGCCGAGCATGCGTAGAGTGGGGCACCCGCGCGAGAGTGGCGGAACTGGCAGACGCACAGGCCTTAGGAGCCTGCGGCCGCAAGGCCCCTGAGGGTTCGACTCCCTCCTCTCGCACCAGCCTGTCGTGGCAGCCCCGATGCAGGTGCCCGAGGAGGACCCGATGCTGCTCGTGCCGCTGGCTGCCTCCCTCGACACGGGCACGCTGGTGCTGGTGCTGCTGGGCGCGCTGGGCTTCGTGCTGCTGGTCGTGCGCGGCCTGCTCGCGGCGCGCACGCCGCCCACCCAGCACGCTGCGCCGGAGCCCTCGGGCAACCCGCCCGCCGGCGCGACGCTGCCCGAGGCCGGTGCCGACGAGGAGGCGGGGCTGCCCGTCCAGCGCGTGGAGCAGGACTGGCGCGCGCTGGACGACCCGGACCGCGAGGTGGACGGCACCGAGGGCAGGCCGCTGGAGCCCGTGGAGGCGCTGGTGGCGCGCCTGCGGGGAGGCGATGCGCGCACCTGCGAGCGCGCCATCGACGGCCTGGTGCGGCATGGCCAGGCCGCCGTGCCCGCGCTCACCGCGGCACTGTCCGACCCCGACCCGGACCTGCGCGTGGACGCCCGCCGGGCCCTGGACCGCATCGCAGGTGCCTGAGCCGGCCTCGCGGCGGTAGGCTTCCCGCGTGAGCGCCTCCCGCCCCTCCAGCGACCGTCCCGGCCAGCGTGAGCTGGCCGATGCCGTGGCCCAGATGCTGCCGCACCTGGACCCCGGCGCCTCGCGTGCCGACCTGGCCAAGACGCCCGAGCGCGTGGCCCGCAGCCTGGCCTACCTCACCGGCGGCCATGGCGTGGACGTGAAGGCCCTGCTCGCGGGCGCCCTGTTCGACAGCGACAGCGACGAGATGGTGGTGGTGCGGGACATCGAGGTCTACAGCCTCTGCGAGCACCACCTGCTGCCCTTCTTCGGACGGGCCCACGTGGCCTACCTGCCCGCGGGCCGCATCGTGGGCCTCTCCAAGCTCGCGCGCGTCGTGGACGTGTTTGCCCGCCGCCTGCAGGTGCAGGAGCGCATGACCACCCAGATCGCGGGGGCGCTGGAGGAGGTGCTGCGGCCGCAGGGCGTGGGCGTGCTCATCGAGGCCCAGCACCTGTGCATGATGATGCGGGGCGTCGAGAAGCAGAACAGCAGCACCGTGACCTCGTGCATGCTCGGGCGCTTCCGCAGCGACCTCAAGACACGCCAGGAGTTCCTCGCGCTGGCGCGCCGCTAGGAGCGAATCTGCCGGGCCACGCGCGCGGCCATGTAGGCCAGCTGCTGGGGCGTCACCTTGATCTTGGGGGGCACGGGGAACTCGCTGGCCGCGTTCGTGGGCACGAGGTGCACGTGCACGTGCGGCACCTCCCAGCCCACCACCATCATGCAGGTGCGCCTGCAGCCCGTGGCGGCCCGCACGGCGGCCTCCACCGTGCGCACCGCACGCCACAGCGCCTCCTGCTCGGCCGCCTCCAGGTCGAACAGGTAGCCCACCTCGCGCTTGGGGATCACCAGCGTGTGGCCGGGCTGGATGGGCACGATGTCGAGGAAGGCCAGGTGCTGGGCGTCCTCCCACACCTTGTGGCAGGGCAGCTCGCCCTGCACGATGCGCGTGAACAGGCTGGGCATGGCCGGACGCTAGGCCGCGCAGGCGCCGGCGGCCAGCGGCTGGCGCGTGCGGTGGCCCGTGTCCGCGCTGTGCCAGCTGGTCACGGTGGGCTCGCCCAGCTGCCAGCAGAGGAAGGCGGGCTCGCTGCCCATCAGCGTGGGGAAGTCCACGTGGCCCAGCTCGAGGTCGCGCACCTCCAGCCCCAGCGCAGCCAGCTCGTCGAGGCAGCCCTGCACGCGCGCGCCCAGCAGGCGCAGGTCGTCCTCCAGCAGGCGTCGCTCGCCGCTGGCCGGCGGCGCGTCACGCCATGCGCGGCTGGTGGCGCGGTGCGCGGCCACCTGCTCCACGAGGTCCGCCACGATGGCTCTCACGAGCGGCAGCGTGCGCACGGCCTCCTCGACGGTGAACAGGGCCTTGACGGGGATGCCCATCGCGCGCCTCCTGCCGGGCCCCACGCTGGCTTCCGGCCAGGGGCTCCCGGGGCTGCCGCCGCGGGAGGGGAGCCGCGGGCGCTCCTGGGCCACCACCACGGTGGATCGGCTGCGCGATCGGGCCAGTGGAGCCCCGCGCCCGCGGCCGGACCCTAGGGCCCGGCGTCGAGCCGCACCGGCACCTGCGGGCCCACGGTCTCGCGCAGCAGGTGGCGCACGATGGCCACGGCGCCCATCTCCTGCGTGTCCGGGCGCGCCCGCGCCGGCTCCACCGCGATCTCGACGGCATCGTCCAGCACCCGCACCCGGCGCAGCCGCATGCCCAGGCATCCCAGCGCACGGCCCCCGTGCAGCCACACGATGCGCGCCACGGGGTGGGGGTCCCCGCCCCCGGCCACGGGCTGCAGCGGGACCGCCTCGTCGATGAGCGTCCACAAGTCGGGGCGGCACGAGCGGCATCCGGTGCCTGCCCGGCACCGGTCGCCCACCTGCTCGGGCGTGCGCGCGCCCTCGCGCACGGCCTGCCGCACCTGCCGGTCGCCTACGCCCAGGCAGCGGCACACCAGCAGGCCCACGCCCAGCGGGTCGGCCGGGCGACCCGCGCTCTCCACGCCCAGCGCGCGCAGGAAGGCCTCGGCGACGAGGGCGCAGCCGCGCTCCACGGCGGCGGGCAGCGCAGGGGCCTGCGCGCCCGGGCCCCGCAGCAGGCTGGCGAGGTCGCGGGCCTGCAGCGCCTTGGCCTGCTCCTCGTGCATGCCCAGGGCCGCGGTCACCAGCGCGGAGGCGGGCGCCAGCAGGGCATGGCTGCCGAACGCGCGGGCCATCACCTCGTCGAGCACGGCGCGGCGCCCCACCTCGCGCCAGGCCAGCGTGACGCGCACGCCGCCACCACCCACCATGCTGCCCACCTCGCCTGCGGCCTGCGCGAGGGTGACATCGCCCACGCCGCGCGGGTGCAGCAGGTGGTCGACGTAGGGCGTGGGCAGCAGGGGGATCATGGGGCACGCGCCCGCGACGGGGCGTGACCACCATGCCCGGGTGCGTGCACGGGCCCCACCTCTGCCGCAGGCGGACGGGGGCTAGGCGCCGAGGTGGGCCGGGGCCGGGATGGGCTCGTCCAGCACCTTGCCCGGGTTGAGCAGGCCCGCCGGGTCGAAGGCCTGCTTGATGGCGCGCATGAGGCCCAGCGCCACCGGGTCACGGCACAGGTGCAGGTGGCGCATGGCCACGCAGCCCACGCCATGCTCCCCGGTGATGGTGCCGCCCAGGCCCGTGGCCACGCGCAGGATGCCCTCGATGGCCGCCTCCAGCACCTCGCGCGGCGCGGAGCCCGCGAACACGTTGACGTGGATGTTGCCGTCGCCGGCGTGGCCGTAGGCCACGAGGCGCACGCCATGGCGCCGGGCCACCTCGCGCACGCCCGCGATGAGGCGGGGCACGGCGGTGGGGGGCACGGAGGTGTCGCACTCCACGTAGGGACCGATGGCACGCACGGCCTCCCCGATGGCCTTGCGCACGCCCCACAGCTCCTGTGCGCGCTGCGGCGTGCCGGCCACCAGCACGTCGCCGGCCCCCGCCTCCAGCAGCACCTCGCCCAGCACCTGCACCTCGGCCTCGACCGTGGGCTCGTCCATCCCGTCACACTCGACGTAGAGCAGGGCCTCGGCGTCCTGGCCCGGCACGCTCCGTCCCAGGTGGCGGGCGGCGGCCTCGATGGCGGCGCGCTCCATGATCTCCAGCGCCGAGGGGGTCACGCGCGAGCGGTACACCGCCACGATGCCCTGCGCTGCGGCCTCGAGGCTGGCGAAGGGGGCCAGCACGAGCCGGCGGGCGCGGGGTGCGGGCACGAGTCGCAGCGTGGCCTCGGTGATCACCGCCAGCGTGCCCTCGCTGCCCACGAGCAGGTGCGTGAGGTCGTATCCGGCCACGTCCTTCTTCAGCTTGCCCCCGGTGCGGAACACGCTCCCGTCCATGCGCACGGCCTCCAGCGCCAGCACGTGGTCGCGCGTGAGGCCGTGCTTGACCGCGTGGGGCCCGCCGGAGTTCTCGGCCAGGTTGCCGCCGATCATGCAGTAGGCGCTGCTGGCGGGGTCAGGCGGGTAGGCGAGCCCGTGCTCGGCCGCCCGCCGGTGGATCTCGCCCGTGAGCACGCCCGGCTGCACCACCACCATGCGGTTGTCCAGGTCCAGCTCCAGCACGCGATCCATGCGCTCCAGCGACAGCACGAGGCCGCCGAACACGGGCAGCGCACCGCCGGAGAGCCCGCTGCCTGCGCCGCGCGGGGTCACCGGCACGCCGGCTGCGCTGGCCAGCGCCAGCACGGCGGACACCTCGGCGGTGGAGGCCGGGCACACCACGGCCTCGGGGCGGTAGAGGAGGTCCTCGGTCTCGTCCTGCCCGTAGCGCTCCTGCGCGGCCGCGTCCGCACGCACGTGCGCGGGGCCCACGGCGGACGCGAGCCGCTCGAGGAGCGCCGGCGTGACCCGGGCGAACGCGCGCATCCCGCGCCCTAGCGGCGGGAGCGCAGCAGGATGTCGAGGATGTAGAGGAACATCACGGCGACCGAGCTGAACAGCTTGAGCGCGCCGAACACGTGCCGGTCCGACGGCAGGTGCAGCAGCACGTCGCTCGTGTCCTTGAGGATCGCCGCGCCGGCCAGCGCGACCATGATGACGCTGAACCAGGTGCCCAGCTCGAAGCCGAAGATCAGGGCGGCCACGATGGCGAGGAAGGCGCAGAAGAAGCCCCAGCGCACCAGCCCGCGCAGGAAGCTGAAGTCCGTGCCCAGCGTGAAGGCGATGGCCGTGAGGCCGGCGAAGCCCAGCACGGTGATGAGGCCGGCGCTGGTGATGGCACCGGGCGCGTAGGTGTTGGCCACCCACAGGATGGGCACGAAGAGCACCGCCTCGAACAGCACGTAGGCACCGAGCGCCAGGTACTGCATCGGCACCGACACCGAGCGCACCGCGATGCGCGTGGCAAACCAGCTCACCAGCAGGAAGCCGCCCACGAACAGCCAGAGCATGGCGCGGTTGGCCGCGACGGCCTTCACGATGCCCTCGGCGACGCCCAGCTTGAACAGCAGCAGCTCCACCAGCACGAAGCCCAGCACGGCGCCCAGCAGGTGGCCGTAGGTGCGCTTGATGAAGCTGCCACGCTCGCTGGTGGCGGCGTCGGCGGGTGCGGTCCACTCGTGGGTGGGGGCCATGGCGGTCTCCAGGGGGGAACGCGTCGGATGCTAGCAGCCGCCCCGGCCCTGCCCAGCGCCAGCCCGCGCTGCCGCGCGGGGGCCTAGCCGGTCGTGCGGCGGGGGCGGGCCGGCCGCTGCGGCGGCCCGCCGGCAGCCGGGCACTGGGCCGCGACGGGGCACCCGCTGCAGCGCGGCGCACGCGCGCGGCACAGGTCGCGTCCGTGCTGGATCAGCACGTGGCTGAGCCCGATCCACGCCGTGGAGGGGAACAGCGCCATGAGGTCCTGCTCCACCTTCACGGGATCCTCATGCCGCGTCCAGCCCAGCCGCCGTGCGAGGCGACCCACGTGCGTGTCCACCACCACGCCCCCGGCGAGGCCCCACACCACGCCGCGCACCACGTTGGCCGTCTTGCGGGCCACGCCCGGCAGCGTGAGCAAGTCGGCCATGGCCTCGGGCACCTCGCCGCCGTAGGCCTCCACGAGCCGCTGGGCCATGCCCTGCAGGTTGCGCGCCTTGTTGCGGAAGAAGCCCGTGGGCCGCACCACGGCCTCGAGCTCGCGCAGGCTGGCACGCGCCAGCGCGTGCGGGGTGGGCCAGCGCTCGAAGAGCGCGGGCGTCACCTGGTTGACGCGTGCGTCGGTGCACTGCGCCGACAGGATGGTGGCCGCCAGCAGCTCGAAGGCGTTGCGATGGTGCAGCGCGCACTCGGCGCCGGGATACCGCGCCTCCAGCGTGGCGAGCACCGACCCGGCGGCGGCCACGCGTGCAGGCGGAGGGGGGCGGCGCCGCCGGGCGCTCACGCGCGTGCTCGCCGCCCGGCCGTCCACGCCTCCAGACGCGCCAGCGGCCAGGCGTTCAGCACCGTCGCGGCCGGGGCGCCCGCGCGCCGGCACAGGCCCACGCCCAGCACCAGCTGGTCCAGCCCCACGAGGTCATGCGCGTCGGCCAGCAGCAGCAGCGGCACGCCACGGGCCACGGCCTCGGCCAGCAGGCGCGGCTCGGGCTGCGGATGGTGGGGCGGCGGTCGCACGCACAGCGCAGCACCCGTGCTCGCCAGCGCGGCGAGCAGCCGGCCACGCTCGGTCGCGTCCTCCGCGGGCCCCTCCAGCAGCACGACGTCGAAGGCGCCGCCGCGCAGGGCGCCCGCACCCTCGTCCGGGCGCATGCGCAGGCAGCGCAGGGTCCCGGCGGGGCTCGTGAGGTCGTGCGGCCCTCCGGCCGCCCGCGCCTCGACCATGAGCCGCACGCTCGCGCGCGCCTCCAGGCCCGTCTCGGGGTCGGCGGCCACGGCGTGCTCGCACCCGGCCACGGCCGCCGCGAGCGCCTCGTGCGGGCCGGCCCCGGCCTCGGCGCCCACGCGGGCCAGCATCCAGCCGTAGCCCTCGCGCGCGGCGCGCGTCGCCATCTCGGCCACCGTGAAGCGGCCGCCAGCCTCGCGGGTGAGCACGCCGGCCACGCCCAGCATGTCGGCCATCGCCACCGGCTCGTGCACCTCGAGCCCCGGCACCCACTGCTCGCGCTGCTCGGGGATGGGCCGGTCCAGCCCGAGGGCGGCGTAGAGATCGGCCTCCTCGAGCAGGGCGATGCGACCCTCGGGCCCGCAGAGTGCGTCGCCACGCCAGGACAGTCCTTGCGCCACGGCGCGCGCCTGCAGGGTGGCCAGATGCCCTGCGGGCCCCGTCGCCCGCACCAGCGCCGGCACGAAGTCCTGCTCGTCGGCCAGCACCTCCAGCAGCACCGGCAGCCCGCAGGCCAGCTCCACCTCCACATGCCATGCGGAGCGGGCGCTCACGCGGGTCACGCGCGGGGCGCTCGCGAGGGCCTCCAGCAACGGCGCCGCGGCGTGAGCGGTGGCCAGCACGTGCAGGTGCCGCACGAGGGGCGCCATGCGGCGCGCCTCGCCGGCCACGGCCAGCCGCAGCGCGCTCTCGTTGCGCTCCAGCCTCGCGAGCAGGCGCGCCGCCTCCTCGCGGGCTGCGCCCAGCGGCAGGCCGGGCCAGGGCGAGGCAGCGTCGATGGCCATGCGCTCACCCTACCGGGGCCGGTTGCCCTCGGGAGGGCGCCGCCTGCGCGGTAGCCTGCGGGCATGCGGTTGCTGCGTCGCCTCGACCTCTGGGTGGCCCTGCTGGTGGTGGGCCTGTGCGCGTGGGCCGTGGCGGCGCAGGTGGGGGAGGATCCTGTGGGCACAGCCCTGGCCCGGCAGGGGCCCGCCAAGCTGGAGGTGGGCCAGCCGCTCGAGGACCAGGAGGTGACCAACCTCTCGGGCACGCCGTTGCGCCTGCACTCGCTGCTGGGCGCGAAGGCGACGGTGTTCTACGCCTGGAGCGTGGAGTGCCCGTGCGTGGACGACGTCGACGAGCGCCTGCTGCCGCTGGTCCGCCAGTGGAAGCCGCAAGGCGTCGCCTTCCTCGCGGTGGCGGGCGACGGCCGCGACACGCGCGAGGCGATCGCGGCGCGGCTGCGCGCGGCGTGGAGCCGCACGGTGGACGGCGCGCCGCGCACCCCGCTGGGCCTGCCGCCCTACGGCGTGCTGCACGATCCCACCCAGCGCCTGTGCAAGCAGCTGGGCTTCCGCGAGGCCGTGCAGTTTGCCATCGTGGACGCCAACGGCGAGCTGCGCTACCGCGGCACCTTCGACGACAGCCTCAAGAAGCCCACGGCCGCGTGGCTGCCGGGCGCGCTGGAGGACGTGGTGGCCGGGCGCCCCGTCGCGGTGCCGCTGCGGCCCGTGCCCGGCTACGGCTGCCCCTTCGGCATCCCCGCCGAGCAGTGCCCCGAGGACCTGCCCGGCGCGGCCCCTCCGCGCTAGCGCGTGCCGGGCACGTAGGCGCGCTTGAGCCAGAACTCGACGCTGGCGCGCTGGCCCACCATCACGCCGTTGGGCGGCTCGTAGGCCGAGACGAGCTCCCAGCCCTCCTCGCCGCTGCGGCGCAGGGCCTCCAGCAGCAGCACGTCCGCCTTCTCGTACGCCTCGAGGCGGCGCTCCACGGGCAGGATCAGGTGCTTGTACTCGTAGGCGACCTCCGGCCGCGACGGGGCCGCCGGCGCGGTGCCGGGCCCCAGCAGGAGCACGGCCAGCAGGGCGCTGGGAACGAGGCAGAGCAGGGTGGCGAGACGCGTCATGGCGGGCTCCGGGGAGGGGCACGCATCGTACGCCGCAGGCGGCGCGCGCGGCGCCACGCCGCAGTTGCCCGAGGGCCGGCCCTGCGGTACCGTGCCCGCGAGGCGTGCGGCCATGCACCGTGGCCCGCCGGGAGCCCGCGCGCGTGAAGATCCCCGTCGGCATCCCGGTGTTCGTGGCGGCCGCGGGCACGGACCCGCGCTTCGCCCGGCTGGTGCATCGCTGGCTGTTCAGCGCGGTGTTCTGGCTGCTGCTGGGCACGGCGGCCGGCCTCATCGAGGGCTATCGCCACGTCGATCCCGAGTTCCTCGGCGGCTCGGCCCTGCTCACCTACGGCCGCCTGCGCCCGGTGCACACGCTCTCGATGCTGTTCGGCTGGACCTCGATGGTGTCCATCGCGCTGGCCCTGTACGTGGTGCCCAAGTGCGCGCGCGTGACCATGGACGAGGCCGAGCTCAAGGCCGGCAACCTCGCCCTGTGGCTGTGGAACGCGGGCGTGGTGGGCGGCACGGCCGCGCTGCTGGCGGGCCAGCTCAACGCCAGCCGGGAGTACCGCGAGTACCCCGTCTGGGCGGCCGGCCTCATCGCGGCGGCGGTGCTGGTGCTGTTCGGGACCTTCTACCGCATCGTGGCGCGGCGCCAGGTGAAGGGCGTCTACATCTCCTGCTGGTTCGTGCTGGCGGCCTGCGCGTGGATCGCGGTGGTGGTGGTCATGGGCTACCTGCCGATGTTCCAGCGCGGCCTCGCCGACACCATCGTGCAGGGCTACTACATGCACAACGCGGTGGGCATGTGGTTCACCCCGCTGGCCGTGGGCCTGACCTACTACACCCTGCCCAAGCTGCTCAACAAGCCCATCTACTCGTATGCGCTGGGCGTGCTGGGCTTCTTCACCCACCTCGTCTTCTACACGCTCATCGGCACGCACCACTACATGTTCACCGCCATCCCGGACTGGCTGGAGAACGTCGCGCTGATCTTCAGCGTGGCCATGATCGTCCCGGTCTTCGCCTCCTCGGGCAACTTCCTGCTGACGATGTGGGGCGAGCGCGTGGCCATCCGCCAGTCCTACTCGCTGCCCTTCGTGCTCACCGGCGTGCTGGGCTACGTGCTGGTCTCGGCGCAGGGCTCGCTGCAGAGCCTGCGGGCCGTGCAGGACGGCTGGCACCTCACGCACTACACGGTGGGCCACGCGCACGCGGCCATGTACTTCTTCGTGTCCTTCCTGCTGTGGGGCTCGATGTACGGGCTGGTGCCGCGCATCACCGGGCGCGAGCCGCCCGTGGGGCTCGTGGGCCTGCACTACTGGCTGGCCTTCGGCGGGGGAGCCATCATGGTGGCCTCGCTGTGCCTGGGCGGCGCGGAGCAGGGCGCAGCGTGGGTCGAGGGGCAGTCCTTCATGGACTCCGTGCGCGTGATGCGGCCCTACATGGTGTGGCGCGTGGTCGGCGGCTGCCTGATGGCCGCGGCGCACGTGGCGGCGGCCATCGCGATCTACCAGATGCGTCCCGGCGCGCTGCTCGACATCTTCGGCAGCCCCGGCACCGAGCCGGCGCGCGAGGGCTCCTAGGCCATGGCCTTCGACATCCACAGCAACCACCGCGCGCTCGTGCTGCTGCCCCTCTGCATCTACGTGGTGCTGGTGTGGCTGGTGGCCGTGGCACCCGCGGCCGACATGGACAAGGCCTACCCCGTGGATGCGCGGCGCACGCCGACGGACCTGGTGCGCCGCGGCGAGGAGGTGTTCAAGGCGTACGGCTGCGTCGTGTGCCACACGCAGCAGATCCGCGGCGACGAGCGGCTGCGCGAGCAGCGCGGCGATCGCCTCGTGGTGCCCGTGCGTGCGCCGGACGCCCGCTTCGGCCTCGATGAGCCCACGCGGGCCGAGGAGTACGCACAGTCGAGGCCGCCCCTGATCGGCACGCAGCGCACGGGCCCGGACCTCACCGGCGTGGGCGACCGGCTGCCGAGCGTGCTGTGGCACTACTGGCACCTCTACGACCCGCGCAGCGTCTCGCCGGGCAGCGTGATGCCTCCCTACCGCTACCTGTTCCGCGTCACCACCGAGGCCGACGGCCCGGGCCTCGCGGCGCACGACGGGCCCTTCCCGACGGGCAAGGCATGGCTGCTGGTGGGCGGCGTGGCGCTTGCCTTCGCGGTGCTGGGCTGGCTGATGTTCGGCTTCACGCCGGCGCTGGGACTCTCGCTCTGCCTGGGCGTGGGCGCAGCCTGGTTCCTGATCCGCGAGTGCCAGCTCTGCCAGCCGCCGCCCGACCAGGGCGAGGTGGTCGAGGATGGCATCGAGGCGCTGGGCCTGCCCGAGGGGGCCCGACTCGTGGCCACGCCGGACGCCAAGGCGCTGGCCGAGTACCTGCTGTCGCTCAAGCGCCCGGTGAGGGGGCCGTGATGGGGCAGGACGGCCTCCTGTCTGGGGTGCTGCTGGCCGGCGGCAGCCATGTCCACTTCCAGGACATGGGGCCCTGGGAGTGGGCGGTGGCCGTGGCGGCCGCGCTGGCGGCGCTCGCCTCCATCTGGATGTGCGTACGCTACGCCTTCGCCCCCGGCGAGCAGGAACCCGACCACATCAAGCGCCAGATCCTCGAGGACGACCCCCCGGCCGTGCCCCCGGCCCGTGGGAGCCGCTAGCCCGCCATGCAGCAAGAGGCCAAGGAACCCATCCGGCTCTTCCTCGACGGCGCCACCGAGCCGTTCAAGGTGGCGCACCCGCCGCTGCGCTTCCAGTTCACCACGCTGCACCTGCCGGACGGCCCGCACGTGCTGCGCATCGAGGCCAGCAACGGGCTGGCGCCGCCCACGATCAAGGAGCTGCCCTTCGTGGTGCGCAACGGCGTGGCCATCTCGGTCTCCGGCCTCGAGGAGAACCAGACCATCGCCGGCCAGGTCGACGTCATCATCAACGCCTACGCCGGCAACACCGAGGTCGACTTCGAGCCCAAGCGCGCCGAGACGCCGGAGCCCATCCCCACCTGGGCGTGGGTGCTGCTGCTGGCGGTGGGCGCCTGGTCGCTGGCCTACCTGCTGACGCCGGTGGACCAGGACGGCGAGGACGCTTCCGTCCGCGAACGCGACCTCGTGCGCATGGGCGAGCGCGTGTACGGCGACACCTGTGCGCGCTGCCACGGCGAGGACGGCAACGGCGCCCCGCCGCGGGTGCCGATGCTGCGGGACAGCGGCAAGGCGGTCGCCGAGAACCCGTACGCGTTGCTCTCGTTCATCGTCACCAGCGCGCCGGGCAGCATCATGCCGCCGTGGGGCACGCGCCTCACCAACGAGGAGCTGGTGGCCGTGGTCAACCACGTGCGCACCTCGTGGCGACACGACGCCAGCACCATCGACCTCGTGCACCGCAGCCCGCCGCCCGGGCCCTTCCGCGAGCAGGTGGGACCTGACGGGATCACGCGCCGCGTGGAGCGTGGCATCCGCCAGCTGGAGTCGGCGCTGCTCACGGCCCTGCGGGAGCGGGACGCCGACGTGCTGGGCCAGTGCTGCTTCCCCGTGGGCTCGGCCCCGGTGCTGTTCCGCACCGACGGCGTGTTCGCGCGCGGCGCCACCAAGGTGGCCGAGGCGTGGGGGTCGTACTTCGAGGCGCTGGGCCGTGGCTCGGTGACCCGCCTGCAGCTGATCGATGCGCGCTACGCCTACGACCCGGCCCAGTTCGAGGATCGCTCGCCGCTGGACGGGGCCTACGTGATCGCGATGGGGCGCCTGTTCCTGGCCACCAAGAACGCGCTCGGCAAGGAGGAGACGGCCAAGGGCCGCTTCATCCGCACCTACCAGTTCTTCCAGGGCAACTGGACGCTGGTGTTCGACTTCGCCGACATCCCGATGAATGTCGGCTGCTCCGTGGACGCGGCTGCAGCGCCGGAGTGCCCGCCGGACATGGTGCCTTCCCTGCTGCCGGGCGTGACCTCGCCCGGGCGCGCCAACGACCTGGGCTTCGCCGAGGCGATGCAGCTGCTCAAGGACCTCAAGAGCCCGGGTGGCAGCAGCCCTCACGGTGCGTTCTGGAAGGAGATGGGCTACGCCGAGCTCGTCAAGGCCACCTTCGAGGATGCCGACGAGGCCGGCACGCGCTACCGCCTCGTCTGGCCGTGGAACAGCCGCGAGAGCAACCTCGTGCGCGTGCTCGTGGATGGCCGTGGCTGCCTGGTGCAGCGTGCGGATGGCACCTGGGCGCGCAAGGACGTGCCACGCATGCCCAAGGGCCGGCCGCCCGTCCCCGCCGAGACGGTGGAACGGATTGCCGCCTGGATCGACGCAGGCTGCCCCGAGGTGCTGGGCACGCCCTCCACGCTGCCGCGCGAGCCCGTGCCCGTGCCGGCGGGCGAGGGCGGGGCCGCCGTGCGCGAGCCGGGGCCGGGCACGGCCCCGCCGCGCGACGCCGGGCCGGGCGGCAGCCTGCCTGCCGTCAGCAGCCCGCTGGGATACGCGGGCATCCAGGCCATCCTCGGCTCGTGGATGAGCACGGCGGGCAGCTCGCCCCACCAGAAGTTCTGGGAGCTCTCGCACGCCGAGTTCCTCGCCTTCCGCTTCCCGAGGGCCGAGGGCGAGGACGGCGAGATCCAGCTCGTGGTCCCGGGCGACAGCAAGGCCAGCAACCTGCTCAAGGCGTTGCGTGGCGAGCCCGTGACGGTGCGCTACGCCGACGGCCGGCGCGAGGATGTCTCCATCAAGCGCATGCCGCCGCGGGGCAAGACCAAGCCCACGCCCGAGCAACTGGGGCAGATTGCCACCTGGATCGATGCAGGCTGTCCCGAGCAGCCGGGCTCGGCGCCGCTGCCGCCGGGCGCGGGTGCGGCCAGCCCTGCGGCGCAGCCGGGTCCCGGGCCGGGCGAGCCGGCTGCGCCTGGCGGGTTCCCCGCGCCGGCTGAGCCCGCCGCGCCCGGCGGGTTCCCGGCGCCTGCCGAGCCTGCCGCGCCCGGCGGGTTCCCTGCACCGGCCGAGCCTGCGCCCGCAGGCGGCTTCCCTGCGCCCAGCGAGCCCTCGGCACCGGCAGGCTTCCCGGCCCCGGAGCCGGCCCCGGCTGCACCCGCCGCTGGGTTCCCCGCCCCGGCGCCGGTCGAGCCCGCCGCGCCGGCAGGCTTCCCGCCCCCCGCGCCCGCGCAGCCAGCCCCGCCCGCGCCCTCCGTGGCGGGCTTCGCGGAGGTGAAGGCCCTGCTGGGCTCGTACATGAGCAACGCGGGCAGCGCACCCCACCAGCAGTTCTGGGAGCTTTCCTACGACGAGTTCCTCGCCTTCCGCTTCCCGCGCGTGGAAGGGGAGGACGGCATGGTGGCCCTGCTGGTGCGTGGCGACAGCGCCCGCAGCAACCTCGTGCGCGCCCTCAAGGGCGAGCCGCTGTGGGTCACCTACGCCGACGGCCGCGTGGCCGAGGTGCCGACGAAGCGCATGCCGCCCCGCGGCAAGCGCAAGCCCACCGAGGCCGAGATCGCCCGCATCGCCGCCTGGATCGATGCCGGCTGCCCCGAGCAGGGACGGCCGTAGGCCCGGTGGTCCCGTGCCCGCGCTTGCGCGTGGGGACGGGCTGGCTAGCCTCTGCGTCCTGCTGCCCGCGTAGCTCAGTTGGTAGAGCAGGTGACTCTTAATCACCGGGTCCTAGGTTCGAGTCCTAGCGCGGGCACCAACCCTCCCCGGCTCCCGGCCGGCGGGGGGGCCGCGCGCGGCGCGCCCTAGGCCGCGACGAGCGCCCAGCCCAGCAGGCCTGCGGCAAGGCCGCTGGCCAGGTTGACCGCGTCGTTGTCGAGCACGCGCCAGCCGCGCACGCGGGCCAGCGCCACGCCGTCGAGCGTGCGTTGCTCCAGCACGCGCCCATCGGGGGCCCGCCCGCGGAACTGCAGCGTGGCGCCCAGCAGGCTGTCGAGCAGCGCGCCTGCGACACCCGCCGTGGCCAGCCATGCCTGCGTCGTGAGGTCGAGTCCCGCGACGCAGCCGAAGGCCAGCGGGGACAGCATCGCGCCCAGCAGCGAGGCTGCGAGGCCGGCCCGCGTGACGCCCCCGCTCGTGCCCGGATCGAGCGGCCGGCCACCCCACAGCGAGCGGGGTTGCCCTCCGTAGCGCGTGCCGACCTCGGTGGCGCAGGTGTCGGCCCCCAGGCAGGCGAGGCTGGCCACCAGCACGGCTGCGCCGGCCTCGCGCAGGCCAGCCAGCGCGAGGCCGGCACCCAGCAGTGCGGGCAAGCCGTTGCAGGCCACCTGCCGTGCGCTGCGGCCAGCCTCCCGCGGACGGCCCGGCAGCCTTCCCAGCAGCGTGGCGACGATGAAGGGGGCCAGCAGGGCTGCCAGCGCCGCCCAGCCCAGCGTCGCCGTCGCCGCCATGCCCAGCACGAAGGCCGCCAGGGCGCCGCCCGGGGACAGCCAGCGCAGCGGTCGCACGCACGCGAGCGCGAACCCGCCCAGCGCGAGGGCAAGCAGGCCCAGCGCGGCAGCATCGGGAGGCGCGGGCGCGAGCATCGCGTGCGCAGGATACTCGCCCAGCCCGTGCGCGGGGGCCGCGGTGCCCCATGGCTGCCAGCCGGCCGCAGTGCCGGGCTCCGTGCGCAGGCGCCACGCACCCTCGCCCTCCACGGGCGGCGGCAGCAGGCGCGTGCGCTGGCCTCTCTGCACGAGGTCCACGACGCGCCGGCCCGCCTGCGTGGCAGCCTCGAGCCGGCCCCACGCACCCGAGAGCAGCACGTGGGCCGGATCGGCCGGCGCGTCCACCCGTGCAGGTCCGGCCTGCAGGCGCGCGGCGAGGGCCTGCGCATCACGGTGCGCGCGACCCTCGCTGCTCGCCTGCCAGAGCAGGTCCAGGCGCGTCACGCAGAGGGCGCGCAGCGCCTCCGGCACCTCCCAGCGCAGCGCCGGACCCAGCGCAGGACCGCCTGCGAGCAGCAGGACGTTGCGCGCATCCGGCAGGCGCAGCAGCACGGCCTGTGCGCGTGGCGCTTCGAGTGCCACGGCCTCGGGCGCGCGGGGCACCGCAGGAGGGTGTGGGACGAGCGCACCCAGCAGCAGCGCCCCCAGCCCCAGCAGCGACCAGCGCAGCAGGCGCGGCGGGCCTGCGCAGGCCACGGCCAGCAGGCCCAGCGCGGCCACGAGCCAGGCAGGCCCCGGCTGCGGGCCCTGCAGCAGGCCTAGGCCTGCGGTCTCGGGCAGGGCGAGCAGGGCCCGCAGCAGGTCCGCGGTCGCAGCGAAGAGGCCGCGCACGCCTTCCGCCAGCAGGGGCAGCGGGCCCAACGCCAGCGCCGCCGCCGCGAGGCCCAGCAAGGCCGCGGCGAGCGGCACCGCCAGCAGGGACACGGGCACGCTCGCGGGGGCCAGCGTGCCGAAGGTGTGCTGTGCCAGCGGCGCTCCTGCCAGCCACGCGGCCAGCGCCACGCACAGCGCCATGCGCACGCGCGGTCGCGATGGCTCCAGCACGCCAGCGATGCGGATGGGCACGGCACCGAGGCCCGCCGCGAGCCGGGGCGCCAGGCATTCGATGCCCAGCACCGCGGCGAAGGACAAGGTGAAGCCGGCGTCCTGCAGTGCCGCGGGGTCGGCCAGCAGCATCGCGAGCGCCGTGCCGCAGATGACGTCCAGCGCGACGGCCTCGCGTCCACCCAGCCGCGCCAGCAGCCAGGTGCTGGCGGTGAGGCCCGAGCGCACGGCGGAGGGGGCCGCGCCGGCCAGCGGCACGTAGGCCGCGAGCGTGATCAGTCCCGCCGCGAGGCGCCAGGGCCCGCGCACGCCCAGCATGCGCGCCAGCACCAGCACCGTGCCCAGCACCAGCACCACGTGCTGGCCGGAGACCGCCACGAGGTGGCCCTGGCCCGCGCTCCGGAAGGCCTCGGCATCGCGGCGCGCGAGCGCACCCCGGTCGCCAAGCAGCAGGGCACGCGCGAGGCCGGCGTCGGCGGGTCGCAGGTGGCGTGAGAGCGCGGCCGACGCCTGCTCACGCGCCCGCGCGAGCAGGCGCGCGGCGCCGTGGCCCCGTCCCAGCAGCGTCACGGCCTCCTCGCCCTGCGCGGTGGCGCGGGCCCACAGGCCCTGTCGCGCCAGCCAGGGTCGCGGGTCCCGCAGGCCGGGCGAGCCCGGCCGCCCTGCATCCTGCACCTCGAGCACGGCGCGTACGCGATCCCCGGGAGCCAGCGCGGGCGCGTCCCTCGCGTCCCAGCGCACCTGCAGCTGCGGGCCGCCTCCGCGCGGCGCGTCCAGCGCCAGCACGAAGCGCTGGCCCGACGGTGCGGGAGGATCGCAGGAGCGCACCGTGCCCGTGGCCTCGACGAGCGCCTCCTGCGGCAAGGGCCAGGCGGCCTGCCCGCGCGCGAGGCCCGCGCCCAGCAGCACGCCCAGCGCGAAGCCCAGGGCGGCGGCCGCGGCCCGCGTCGACGCCGCAGCGGCCAGCAACCCGGCCAGCACCAACAGGGGCGTGCCGGCGTGCGCGCCGCTGCAGAGCAGGCCGCCCACCACGCCGCACAGGGCGCTGGGAAGCGGTCGGGCAGGCGCCATGGCCGCTTCCCGCATGGGCACCGGCCGCGGTCACGCGACCCGGGAGCATCGGGGTGCGAGGCCCTGCGGGTACTCTGGCGCGCATGCCTGCACCTGCCCACGAGACCGGCCGCGCTGTCATCCGGCGCGAGGTCGAGGCCCTCGAGGCCCTGGCGCGCAGCCTGGGCCGCGCCTTCGACGAGGCGGTGGACCTGCTCCTCGCCTGCGAGGGTCGCGTGATCGTGTGCGGCATGGGGAAGAGCGGCCACGTGGGGGCCAAGCTCTCCAGCACGCTGGTCAGCACGGGCACGCCCAGCCAGTTCCTGCACCCGGCCGAGGGCTTCCACGGCGACGTGGGCATCGTCACCCGGCGGGACGTGGTGCTGGCGATCAGCAACTCCGGCCGCACGCGCGAGGTGGTGGACCTCGTGCCCGTGATGCGCAACCTCGGAGCGCGCGTGATCGCGCTCACGGGAGACGCCGACAGCCCGCTGGGCCGGGCGGCCGACCTCGTGCTCGCGTGGGGGAAGGTGGCGGAGGCCGACCCGATGGGCCTCGTGCCCACGACCAGCACCACGCTCACCATCGCGCTGGGCGATGCCCTCACCGTGGCCCTGATGGAGCGCCGCGGCTTCGGGGCGACCCAGTACGCGCTGTTCCATCCCTCCGGCGCCATCGGCACCAAGCTCACGCTGCGCGTCATCGACCTGCTGCGTGGGCCGGCTACGCATCCCACCGTGTCGGTGGACGCCACCTTCCAGCAGGCGCTGGAGGCCGTCACGCGCGGTGCGCTGGGCGGCGTCTCCGTGGTGGATGCGGCAGGGCGCCTGGTGGGGCTCATCACCGACGGCGACGTGCGGCGCACCATCCAGCGTGCCGGGGGCTCGGTGCCCGACCTGCTCGCGAGGCCCGCCCGCGAGGTGATGACGCGGACGCCGACCTCGGTGCGCCCCGACCTGCTGGCCTACGAGGCCCTGCACGTCATGGAACGCCACCAGCCCACGCCCATCAACCTGCTGCCGGTGGTGGACGAGGAGGGGCGTGCCGTGGGCATGGTGCGACTGCACGACCTGGTGCAGGCCGGCCTCGCGGCCCCCCGCTAGCGGGCCCGCGCACCCTGCCATGCGGCTCAAGGCCACGATGTTCCGGGAGTACGACGTGCGCGGGCGCGTGCCCGAGGTGTTCCCGGAGGCCCGCGACGAGCTGAGCGATGCGGGCGTGCGCACGCTGGGTGCCGCCTTCGGCACCTTCGCGCTCGAGCGCGGCCGCGACCGGGTCGTGGTCGGGCATGACCTGCGCACCTACAGCGGGCGGCTGGCGGCGTGCTTCGTGGATGGGCTGGCCTCCACGGGCATCGCCGTGGTGGACATCGGCTGCGTGCTCACGCCCACGCTGTACTTCGCGCAGGTGCACCTGGGCTGTCCCGCGGGCGTGATGATCACGGCCAGCCACAACCCGCAGGGGTGGAGCGGCCTGAAGATGTCGGTGGATGGCGTGCGCACGCTGCTGCGGCCCGACATCGAGCGCCTGCAGGCGCTGGCCGAGGCCGGGCGCTTCGCAGCCGGAGCTGGCCGGGTGGAGCGGCGCGACCTGCGCGAGGCCTACCTCGCCGACCTCGCGGGACGCGTGCGGCTGGCGCGCCCGCTCAAGGTGGTGCTGGACCCGGGCAACGGCACGGCGGCGCTGTTCTGCGAGGAGGCCTATCGCCGGGCCGGCTTCGACGTGGTGCCCCTGTTCTGCACGCCCGACCCCACCTTCCCCAACCACTTCCCCAACCCCAGCGAGCGCTCGGCGCGCGTGGCGATCCGCGAGGCCGTCGTGCGCCACGGCGCCGACCTGGGCCTCTCCTTCGATGGCGACGGCGACCGGGTGGGCGTGCAGGACGAGGCGGGCCGCGACGTGGAGAGCGACCGGGTGCTGATGCTGCTCGCCCGGCCGGTCCTGGCCCGGCATCCCGGCGCCACCGTGGTGTTCGACGTGAAGTGCAGCCAGGCGCTGCCCGAGGACATCGTGGCGCACGGGGGCCGGCCGCTGATGTGGAAGACCGGCCACAGCTGGATCAAGTCCAAGATGGCCGAGGTGGGCGCGCCCATCGCAGGCGAGCGCAGCGGGCACTTCTTCCTCAAGGACGGGTTCCACGGCTACGACGACGGCCTGTTCGGCGGCCTCAAGCTGGGCGAGTACGTGGCCAGCCAGCCCCAGCCCCTCTCGGCACTGCTGGCGGCCGCCCCGCAGTACGTCACCAGCCCGGAGATCCACGTGGACTGCGCCGACGAGGTCAAGTACCGCGTGATGGAGCGCGTGCTGGCGTCCCTCCAAGCCGAGTTCCCCGGTCGCGTGAACAGCATCAACGGGGCGCGGGTCGCCTTCGACGACGGCTGGGGGCTGGTGCGCCCCTCGAGCAACCTGCCCGAGCTGGTGCTGGTCTTCGAGGGGCGCACGCGCGAGGCCATGCAGCGCATCAAGGACCTGTTCCGCGCGCGGCTGGCGCGCCATCCCGAGATCGGCGTCCAGTGGCACAACGAGTGAGCGCCTCGCGCGGGTGGAGGCAGCGCCTGCACGGCTGGCTGGGCCGCGCCCTGCGCGGCCCGCTGTGCCTGGCCGCGCGCTGGGGGGAGCCGGCCCACCGCGGCACGCTGCGCGTGCGCGGCATGGTGGGGGGGGCACGCGTCCAGTTCGATGCTCATGGCGTGCCGCACGTGGCCGCCCCCAGCGATGCCGACGCCTTCGCCGCGCTGGGCGTGTGCCACGGGCTGGACCGCTTCTTCCAGATGGACATCATGCGCCGGGCCCTCGCGGGCCGCACCAGCGAGCTGGTGGGCGAGCGCCCGCTGGGCGACATGGGCTTCCCGCCCTTCGGGGCGCGGCGCACCACCGTGGATGCCGACCGCCTGATGCACGCGCTGGACGTGCTGCCGGCCGCCACGCGCGCGCTGGAGCGCGCGGACGACGAGGGGCGTGCCCTGCTGGAGGCCTACGCCGCGGGCGTGGAGGCTGCGCTGGAGGTGCTGCGGCGGCGCCGGCCGCTGGAGCATCGCCTGCTGGGCCTCCCGCTCGAGCCCTGGCACCCGCGCGACACGTTGCTCGTGGCCAAGGGCATGGCGCTGGGCCTCTCGTTCAAGTGGCGCTCGGTGCCGGTGTTCGCCACGCTGGCCGAGCAGCTCGAGGGCCGCCCGGAGCACCTCGCCGCGATCCTGCCGCCGGGGCCCGAGGAGGCCTGCCTCGCGCAGGTGCGCTGGATGGCCGGCAGCGTGGCGGGCGCGCTCTCCTTCCTGCCCATGGCCCCGGGCGGCGTGGGCAGCAACGCCTTCCTCGTGGGCAGCGGCCGCACGCGCTCCGGCAGTCCCATCCTGGCCAGCGACCCGCACCTGCAGCTGGCCTTGCCGGGGGTGTGGTACCTCGCCAGCGTGCGCGGTGACCGCTACGCGGCCGTGGGGGCCACCCTGCCCGGTGCGCCGGGCGTGGTGATCGGGCGCACGCCGGGCATGGCGTGGGGCAGCACGAACGCGATGCTGGACGACGCGGACGTGTGGATCGAGGAACTCGATCCCGCCGGCCGCCGCTACCGCGTGGACGGTGCGTGGCGCGAGCTGGCCAGCACCAGCCTGGAGATCCGGCGCCGCGGCGCCGCCCCGGTGATGTTCCGCCTGCGTCGCACGCACCGCGGGCCGCTGGTGTCGGACGCCTTTCCCGGCTACGAGGGCCCGTCGCTGTCGTTGCGCGCCACGTGGATGGAGCCGGGTCGCGACCTCGAGGCCTTCCTCGCGCTCGGGCGCGCGCGCTCGGCGCGCGAGGTGCCCGAAGCCGTGCGCGGCTTCGCGGCCCCGGCCCAGAACCTGCTCTATGCCGACGCGCGCGAGGCGGGCTGGCGCCTCATGGGACGCGTGCCGGTGCGCACGCTGTCCCGCCACCCGGGCCTGCCGCGCGACGGCCGCAGCAGCGCCGAGGACTGGCAGGGCGAGCTGGAGGAGGGCGCACGGCCCGCGGCGCTGCTCGGGCCCGACGACCAGCTGGTGAGCGCCAACCAGCCCCAGGTGGACGGGCGCTTCCCGCACTACCTCAGCCACCTCTACGAGCCGGGCTGGCGTGCGGAGCGCATCACTGCGCTGCTGGGCACGCGCCGTGACCTCGTGGCCGACGACCTCGCGGCCGTGCAGCGCGACGCGCACGGCAGCTGGGTGCGCGTGCTGCGCCATGCCGTGCTGCTGCCGCACGGCGAGGGTGCCCGGCGCTCGCAGCCTGCGGCGGGACGGGCCATCGACCGCCTGCTGGCGTGGGACGGCTCCGAGCAGGCGGCCAGCGTGGGCACGCTGCCCGCGCACCTGCTCTACCACCACCTCTGCCGCCGCACCTTCGGTGCGCTGCTGGGCGACCCGCTGCTGCTGCGCACGATGGGCAACATGAACCTGCTCGACGGGCCGCTGTGGCGCGCCTGGACCGACCCAGCCAGCCCTTGGCTGCCGGTGGGCGCGCGCCCCACGGTGCTGGGCGAGGCGCTGCGCGACATGCTGGCCGACCTCGCGCAGCGCGGCTTCACGCTGGACACGCCCTGGGGCGAGGCGCACACGCTCACGCTGCACCACCCGGCCGGTGTCGTGCCGTGGCTGGCGCCCACCTTCACGCGGGGGCCCTTCCCGATGCCGGGCAGCCCCTTTGCGGTCGCCTCCGGCCAGTACGCGCACGACAAGCCGCTGGCGATGACGGTGGGCCCCTCCTACCGGCAGGTGGTGGACCTCGGGCGCCCTGCCGAGGCGCGCATGGTGACCCTGGGCGGCCAGTGCGCGCACGCCGGCTCGGCCCACTACGACGACCTCACCGAGCCGTGGCGCCAGGGCGGCTGGCTCCCGATGCGTCTCGAGGAGGATGCGCCCGCCGGCGCTGACCTGCTGCGGCTCGAGCCGGGCTAGGCGCGCGGCGGCGACCCCGCGGCGGTCACCTCGGCTCCCGGCGTGACGAAGCGCAGCCAGCGCTCGGTGCTGGGCGCGGACTCGTCCACCTGCACGAGACGCCGGCGCACGAGGCGCGCCACGGCATCACGCACGTCGCCCAGGTGGCGCCCGGTGCGGCTGCAGATGCGCGTGAGGTCCAGCCAGCCGTTGGACTCGTGCAACGTGCCCAGGATGAAGCGCAGGGCGGCATCCTCGAGGGCAGTCAGCTGCTTCACGGCGGGCCTCCGGCGGGACCCCCGCACTCTACCGGGGCCGGCCCTGCCTGCCTCACGCCGGGCGCGGGCCCTCGAGCCATCCCAGCACGGCCCGGATGTCGGGCGCCTCGGGCACCCCGGGTGGCGTGGGCTGGTGGGCGCACTCGCCGGCCCGGATGCGCAGCGCTGGGCAGCCCAGCTGCAGGGCAGCCTCGATCTCGGCCTGCGGGCGGTCGCCCACCACCAGCACCTTGGCCGCAGCGAGGCCGGCCTGCCGCATCCACGCTCGCAGCACGCCCGCCTTGGACTGGCCGGCGGCGGTATCCACCCACAGGTGGGGGTCCAGCAGGTCGCCGAGGCCTAGCCTCTGCACCTTGGCCTGCTGCGTGGGCGGGTGGCCTGCCGTGAGCAGCACGGCCTGCGCACAGGCGCGCACCGCCTCCAGCACCGGGCGGGTGAAGGCGTACGGCACCAGCGGCCCGGGATCGCGCACCAGGAAGGCCTCGCGCCCGGCCCGCGCCACGCCCGCGGGGTCGTCGCAGGGCCAGCGCCGGGCCAGCACCTCGTCGAGGTCGCCGGGACTCCCGGCCAGCGCCTCCCGGGCCGCGACGAGGGCCTCGAGGGGCGCGCGCAGGCCGGCGCGCAGCATGGCGTGCGCAGCCTCGCGCTGCGCAGGGCGCACGCACTGCGTGAACGCGTCGTAGAGCGTGTCGTCAAGGTCGAAGACGACCGCAGCGAGGCGCGAATCGCTAGGCACGCCGAACCGACAGTCCCCCCGGCACCAGCCGCACGGGGATCGAGCGGCAGCCCGGCTGGGCCAGCGCCTCGTCCAGCGCCGTGCCCAGCGGCTGGGGGGGCAGCACCACCATCACGCAGCCCCCGCCGCCCGCCCCGCAGATCTTCGTGCCCCAGGCGCCGGCGGCCCGGGCGGCGCGGTCGAGGGCCTCGATCCCGGGCGTGCTCACGCCCGGCGCCAGCCTCAGGCGCACGCTGCCCTCGTCCACGACCGCACGCAGCGCGGTGTCGATGTCACCCGCCTTCAGCGCGCGCCGCACCTCGCGCGCGCAGTCAGCGATGGCATGCAGTGCGCGCACGGTGGGCTCCTCGCCGTCGAGGTAGGCGCGCAGCGTGCCCCAGTTCGTCAGGCCGCTGTCGTGCGGCGCGCCGGTGTAGACGAGGCGCAGGCGCGACGCGAGGGCGTCGAGGTCCACGGGCAGGTGCTCGGTGAGCAGCCCGCCCGGACGGCCCTCCAGCGAGAGGCAGCCGCCCAGCAGCGGCGGGTAGTAGTCCTGGTAGCCCGCAGGCCCGCGCAGCACCCAGGCCTCGAGGTCCTGCGCCAGCGCGCGCAGCGCGTGCGGCTCGCGCGGGCGGCCGGCAAGCTCGTGCAACGCGCCCAGCACGGTGATGAGCAGCGCCGAGCTGCCGCCCAGGCCGGCACCGACCGGGCTGGCGGCCTCCGTCACCAGCTCGAACCCGCCTTCGGGCGCCACCGCGTCCACCGCGCGTGCCAGCAGCTTGAGGGGCCCTGCCCCGCGTGCCAGCGCCTCGCGCAGGGCGTCGAGGCCGGCGTAGGAGGCTTCTGCGTCCCGGTCGAGGCTGCGCAGCCGGATGGTGCGGTCGCCCGGCGGCAGCGCCGTGATGGTCACGCGCGCGGGCACGTCCAGCGCCACGTTGACGGTGACGGCCGGAGGCGGCAGCGTCAGGTACAGGGGCCAGATGTCGAGCGTGCCGCCGGCAAGGTCCAGGCGCACGGGGGCACGGGCCTCGACGCGGGCGGGACGGGGGGCACCCATGCCCAGATGCTGCCAGAGCCCGGTGACGCTGCCTGCGCAGGCAGGCTCGTGCGCCGTGCGCCGTAGGATGGGCGCATGCGCCCGGTCATCGGCATCACCACCAGCACGCTCCAAGGCAAGGCAGTCGCCAGCAGCGAGCAGCCCCGCTTCGGGCTCTACTGCAACTACGTGGAGCGCGTGCAGGAGGCTGGGGGGCTGCCGTTGATGCTGCCCAGCGTGCTGCCCGGGGAGGCAGCGTCCTACGTGGCGCGGCTGGACGGCCTGTTGCTGTCGGGCGGCGTGGACGTGGACCCCAGCGAGTATGGCGTCGCGCCGCACCCTCGCCTCGGCGAGGTGGACAAGGCGCGCGACGCCTTCGAGCTGGCGCTGGTGCGCGCTGCCCACGCTGCCCACTTGCCCATCCTCGCGATCTGCCGCGGGATGCAGGTGGCCAACGTGGCCTTCGGGGGCACCCTCGTGCAGGACATCCCCAGCGAGCTGCCAGGGGCGGGCGTGCACTCGCCGGCCGGCAAGGCGCCCTCGGACGCAAGCCATCCGGTGCGCCTCGAGGCTGGCACGGGCCTGCAGCGCCTGGCGGGCGAAGACGAGGTTGTCGTGAACTCCTTCCATCACCAGAGCGTGCAGCGCGTGGCGCCCCTCTTCCGCATCACGGCGCGAGCGCAGGACGGGGTGGTGGAAGGCATGGAAGCGCTGGGCGGCGCCTTCTTCCAGTGCGTGCAGTGGCACCCGGAGCGGCTGGGCGCGGAAGCGCTCACCCGCAGCCTGTTCCGCGAGTTCATGGCCGAGGCGGCCCGGGTGCGTGCCTAGGCGGGTCCGGCGGCTGGCGCCCGGCGCGCGCCGCACCGGCGCTAGGCTGGTGTGACCTGGAGGCCCCAGCCCGTGAGCGTCCCGCTGCGCGCCGCCTTGACCGTGCTGTGCGCCCTGCTGCTCCTTGTCGCAGCGTGGGCCGTGTGGCAGGGACCCGGCCCGGGACCTGGCGACGAGCCCCTCGAGGCGCCGGGGCCGCGGCCCGAGGCCGCCCCAGCGGGCCCTGCGGACGAGGCTGCGGCCGCGCCGGGCGCAGCCCGCGTCCCGGCCGCTGCGCCGCCCGCACCTGCGGCCGTGGTGGTCGGTGCCGTGCCGCCGGGCATGCGCGAGCCCGTGGCGCCGGGCCTGGCCACGGCCACGCAACGACGCGAGGCGCTGGCCGCCGCCCTGGCGCAGCGGCCCGTGCGCAGCGCCGTGCTGGGCGAGGTGCTGCAGGCCATGCCCGAGGGCGAGTCCCTCGACGAGGTCGCGCGGGAGGCCCTGCTGGACCTGCTGCGCCGGGCACCTCCCCCGGGGCTGGTGCCCGCGCTGGCCCGCGCGGCGGATCCTGCGTTGCTGCGCGGCCTGCTGGACTTGAGCGACGAGGCGGGCCTGGAGCCGGGCGTGCGGCTGGCGGCGCTGCAGTCGGCCGCCACCTTCCGTGGGGCGAGCGAGGCGGACGTGGTGCAGGCACTGGCCGGGCGGCTGGGACGGGATGGGGCCGCGGATGCCGACGTGCTCCATGCGCTGGCGTTGCGCGGCGGGGCCGAGGGCATGCGCGCCGTGACGGAGTACGCCCTGCGCAGCGCCGGCCGCGTGCCGGCACTGGGCTGGCGAGCCGGTCTTGGCGACGACACGGCGGCCCAGGCGGTGCTGGCCGAGGCGCTGGGGAGGGCCGCCACGCCCGAGGCCTTGCAGGTGCTGGTGCGGCTGGCTGGGCAGCCGGGTGCCAGCGGTGTGAGCGCGGCGCTCGTGGCGCTGGACAGCGAGGCACGCCCCGCGTCGCTGCGGCAGGACGTGGTGGAGGCCTTGGCCCGGGTGGGGGACGAGCGCAGTGTCGAGCACCTGCTGGCGGCCAGCGCGCAGGCGGGCGAGCACGGGCAGCGTGCCCGCCTGGCCTTGGCCAGCGTGCCCACGGCCACGCCGGGCGCGCGTGCTGCCTTGATCGGCGCGCTGGGGCGATCCGGTGCGGCGCGGCTGGACGACCAGGCCCGCAGCGGCCTGCTCGACGTGCTGGCCCGCTTGCGCGAGCCCAAGGCCCTGCCTGTGGCCGTGGAGTCGCTGCGCGACCCCAGCGACCGCGTGCGCAACAGTGCGCTCCACCTGCTGCGCTCCCAGGGTGCGCGTGCGCGCTCGCACGTGGCGGAGGCGGCCGAGCTCTTCGAGCCGGGCAGCGCGGCCACGCGCGTCGCCGTGGTGCAGGCCTTGGGCGCGCTGGGCGGGACTGCTGCACTCGCGCGCCTGGAGGCGTGGGAGGCGCGCACGGACCTGCCTCCCGAGGTGCAGCGGGCCCTTCCCGAGGCCCTGCGAGCGGCTCGCTCGGCCGGGGCGGCGGCCTCGGAGTCGCGCTAGTGCCTGCGCGCGCAGGCGCAGGCATCGCGGGCGCGGTGCTGGCGGGCCTGCTGCTGGGCACCTGCGGCGGGTGCCTGCTGGCCGGCGCGGCGCGCGGCGACGAGCCACGCACGGCCGTGGAGGCCCTGCGCAAGGGCCTGCGCGAGCCCGCGCCGGCGCAGCGGGCCGCCGCGGTGGATGGCTGGGTGCCTGCACCCGGCGCCATGCGTGCGGACCAGCAGCGCGCGGCGGCGCGCGTGCTGCGCGGCGCGTGGGCCGACGAGCGCGAGCCGGTCGTGCGGTGCGCGCTGGTTGCGGCGCTGGCCCGCGTCGGTGGCCCTGAGGCCTGGACGGGCTTGCTGATCGCTGCGCTGGAGGAGCAGGATGCGGCTTGCCTCGCGCGGGCGCGCGCGGCCGTCGCGCAGGCCCCGGAGTCCCTCGTGGAGCAGGCGCAGCAACTGCTGCGGCAGGACCAGGATCCCACCTTCCGTGCCAGCCTGCTGCTCCTGCTGGGGGAGCGCCGCCGCGCCGACGTGCTGCCCGTGCTGCTGGCCGCGCTGGACGACGCGCACCCGCGTGCTGCGACGGCGGCGGCCGAGAGCCTCGAGCGGCTGACCGGCCTGCCGCTCGGCCTCGATCCCGTGGCCTGGCGCGCCGCGCCGCGGGCTGTGCTGGCGCCGCCCGCGCCCGCAGCGTCGGCGCCCGGATCCACGGTGGAGCCGTCGCGTCCCGTGCAGGCGTCGCCCCCCGCCGCCGTGCGCGGCCTCGTGCCCAGCTTCCTGGGCCTGCCCATCACCTCCAAGGACGTGGTCTTCGTGGTGGACCTGAGCGGATCGTTGGGGTCCGGCGGGGTGGGGCAGGTTCGCCGTGCCCTCGAGCAGGCCGTGGAGCGCTTGCCCAGCGACGCGTGGTTCAGCGTGATCCTGTTCGCCGACGAGTTGAGGACCTTCGAGCCGCGCCTGGTCCAGGCCACGCCGCGTGCCAAGGAAGCCTTGCACCTGTTCCTGCGCTCCGTCGCTCCCGGCCACAGCACGGACCTGCACACGGCCCTGCTGGCCGGGATGGCGCTGCAGCGGCGCCGCCTGGAGGACTTGCGCGCGGCGGGGCGAGAGCCGCCGGAAGCCATCGCCCTCGTGCTGGCCAGCGATGGCCGGGACACGAGCGATCGCACCCCGCTGGAGGTGGTGGCCGAGCGGCTGGAGCGGCTCGACCTTGCGCGCACCGTGGTCCACGCGGTGGTGCTGGGGGGCGTGGACCATCCCCTGATGCGCGCCCTGGCCCGACGCACCGGGGGCCGGCACGTGCTGGTGCCCGCCGCTCGCTAGGGCCCTGCGAGGCGTGCCTGGCGCAAGGCGCCCAGCAGCCTAGCGCAGCGCGCCCAGCAGCAGCGGGTGCGCCTCGCGGCGGGAGCCCACCCGCGCGGCCATCTTCGTGCGCCGGGCCGCGGTCAGGGACCGCGCGGCCTGCACGCGCAGCTCCAGCGGGGCACGCTCGTCGTCCACGATGCGTTCGAGGGCGGCCTGTCCCGCATCGCCGCCACGGTCGAAGCGCGCGGCGAGGAAGGTGATGCCCAGCGCTGCGTCGGCGGTGGAGGCCAGCGCCTCGAGGGCTGCATCGCGCAGCCGGGTCCACTGCTCGGACTCCTCCGGCATGGCGTCGCCGGCCAGCCGCAGTGCGGCCTCCAGCGCGGCCCGCCGCCGGCCTGGCGTGCCGGCCATCTCGGCGAAGGCGTGCAGCGCGACCTGCCGCAGGGCGGGGCGGTCCGCCAGCGGGGCGCGCTGGGCAGCCAGCGCCAGCTGCAGCGCACTGGCCACGATGGTGCCCTCGGCGGCCGGCGCGGCCGGTGGCGCGGACGGTGCGGTGCCCGCGGCGGGCTCGCTGGCTGCGCCTTGCGCCGCGGGGGTGGCCTCGAGCGGGCGGGGCTCCGCGGCGGAGGAGCCTCGGGCGTTGCGCGAGCCAGGGGCCTCGGGGACGCGCGCCGCAGCCGCGGGCGGCGCGGCGAGGGGCTGCGAGGTGCCGGAGGCATCTTGCTCGGCGCGTTCGCGCACGGCCTTGGCCAGCGGCGAGGCGGCCTCGCCCATGGTCCACTGCACGATCATCCCGCCCAGCGCCAGCGCGAAGATGAGCGCCACGATCTTGCCCTTGCCCTCGAACACCGGCGGCCGCTGCTCGAGCACCACCCGCTCCAGGCGCTTGCCCAGCTCGCCGCGGGGCTGCGGCGCGGCGCGCGGGGGCGGGGCGGGCTCGGGGGGAGGCTGGGCGGCCATGCACCCGCGATGCTACCCGCCATGCGTGGGCCGGCGCGGTGGGCTGCCCGGCCGCCCGCTTCGCTCCCGCGGGGTGACCCGTACAGTGCGGGCATGGAGCTCGTCCTCGAGACAGCCGGCGAGAGCCACGGGCCCTCGCTCACGGCCATCCTCGCCGGCATCCCGGCGCGCACGCCCGTGAGCGAGGCGTTCGTGAATGCGCGCCTGGCCGCGCGGCAGGTGGGCTACGGCTCGGGTGCCCGCCCGCGCACCGAGCAGGACGTCGTGACCTTCCTCGGGGGCGTGCGCGACGGTCATGCGACGGGCAACCCCATCGCGTTGAGCGTGGCCAACCGCGACCCTGCCTACCGGGACCTGCCGGCCGTGCATGCGCCCCGGCCCGGCCACGCCGACCTCGCCGGGGCCCTCAACCGCGGCAGTGCGGACGCGCGCGACGTGATCGAGCGCTCCAGTGCCCGCGAGACCGCCGTGCGCGTGGCGGCGGGGGCCGTGGCGGCCGCCTTCCTCGAGGCGCTGGGCGTGCGTGTGCTGGGTCACGTGGTGGCGATTGGCGACGTGGACCTCTCGGGTGAGCCGGGCGGGGATCTCGAGGCCGCGCGGACGCGGCGCGATGCGTCGGACCTGCACGCGCTGGGGCCCGCTGCGGCGCAGGCGCGCGCCCGGGCGGCCATCGATGCGGCGCGCGCGGCCGGTGACACGCTGGGCGGGGTGGTCGAGGTCGTGGCCACGGGCGTGCCCACGGGCCTGGGCGGCCACGAGCGACCCGAGACCAAGCTCAGCGCCACGCTCGCGTCCGCGCTGATGGGCATCCAGGCCGTGCGGGGCGTGGAGCTGGGGCTGGGCTTCGCCCTGGCACGCCTGCCCGGCAGCCAGGCCCACGACGCCATCCTGCCGCCCGCCGGCGAGGGAGGGCGGCCGCGGCGGGCCGGCAACCGCTCGGGCGGCATCGAGGGCGGCACCAGCAACGGCGAGCCCGTGGTGCTGCGCGCGGCCATGAAGCCGCTGGCCAGCCTGCGCAACCCGCTGGCGAGCGTGGACCTGCGCACCGGCGAGGCCGCTCCTGCGCGCATCGAGCGCAGCGACACCTGCGCCGTGTCACGCCTGGCCATCGTGGCGGAGGCGGCCGTGGCGCTGGACCTCGCGCGGCACGTGCGCCGGCGCTTCGGGGGCGCCTCCCTCGACGAGGTGCGCGAGGCCCTCCGGCGCCGCACGTGATGCGCCGGGCTTGACGGTGGGGGGGCGTGCGCCTACCGTCGCTCTCGATCTGCCGGTGTAGCTCAGCGGTAGAGCAGCGGTTTTGTAAACCGCAGGTCGTCGGTTCAACCCCGACCACCGGCTCACCCGCTGCGCTGGATCCGGCAGGCTCGCGGCTGCGCGCACGGCGGCATACCCAAGTGGCCAACGGGGGCTGACTGTAAATCAGCTGGCTTTGCCTACGGGGGTTCGAATCCCTCTGCCGCCACCATCCGCGCACGCCGGTCCGCAGCCCGGCCCCGCGTCGCGCCCGTGCGCATGCCGTACGACCCGGCGGGCGGGGCGCGAGCAGGCCCTCCGTGCCGTGCGCCCTCAGGCGTCGCTGGCGTCGCCCAGGTCGTCCTGGTGGGCCAGCGAGAAGCCGCGCTCGCGCAGGACGCGCTCGGCCGAGGCGCTGTCGTCGGTCTGCAGCGCGAGCAGGCCGTGGCCCTCGATGCGCGCGAGCAGGACGTAGACGTACATGATGTTGACCTCGGCGCCCACCAAGGCCCCGAGCACCTTCTGGATGTGCGACGAGCCGCCCACCGGCACCTGCACGCACAGGATCTCGCTCTCGCAGGCGCCGTAGCCGCTGTCGCGCAGGGCCGCCATCGCCTTCGCAGGCCGGTCCACCACGGTGCGCACCACCGCGTGGTCCGAGGAGTCCATCACGATCAAGCCCAGGATGCGTACCTGCGCCATCTCGAGGCGCTGCACGGCCTGTCGCAGCGCGCCGAGGCGGTTCGGCAGGAAGATCGTGATCTGGACGATGCGCGGGTCGGTCTGGTCCTGTCGCGTCTCGGGCATCCGTGGGCTCCTTGCTGCGAGGAGCCTACCGCCCGCAGCCTGCGATAGAAAGGAGCCCGTGGCCCTCATCGCGCAACAGGTTCAGGAGTTCCTCGACGGCGACCGGTACGCCGTGGTGGGTGCCTCGCGCGACCGGTCCAAGTTCGGCAACCGCGTGCTGCGCGCCCTGCTGGCCAGCGGGCGCGAGGCCGTGCCCGTGCACCCGCGCGAGAGCGAGGTGGAAGGGCAGCGCTGCGTGGCCTCGCTGGCCGCCCTGCCTCCCGGCGTGCACGGCGTGTCGATCGTCACGCCGCCGGAGGTGACCCTGCAGGTGGTGGAACAGGCCCTGGCACTGGGCCTGCGGCGCCTCTGGATGCAGCCGGGGGCCGAGCACCCCGAGGCGGTGCGTCGGGCGCAGGAGGCGGGCGCGTTGGTGCTCCATGGGGGGCCCTGCCTGCTGGTCGAGATCGCACCCCGGCAGGGCTCGCACGAGTCGCGGTAGAGCCCGGGGCGCGACGGACCGTCGTAGGGGGGCTCGGAGGGGTCGCAAGCCCGCGCCCGATTTCGCACTACGCCACCCTGCCGACCGCTACGGTCCGCCCCAGCGGCCTGTGTCGGGCCGCGCCTCCCTGGAGCGACCCATGCGCATCGTGCTCGTGTTTGCCCTCCTGCTGGGCACCTCGGCGTTGGCCGGGTGCCGCTACGCCTCCCCGACGGCGCCCGGCGCCGTCAGCGCCACGCCCGCCCCCGCGGCGTCGCCGGCCCCTGCGGCCGCTGCATGCGGGGCCGGCGGCAAGGCCTGCGGCTAGGCCGGCCGCGGCGTTCGCGCCGCCTGCGCCACGCGCTGCCGTCGTGCGGTGCGGGGGCGCTTCCGGGGCCAGCGTCCCGCATGGGGCGCGGGCCCCGGTGCTTTGCGGGCACCCCTGGCGCGGGCCTGGCGGCCTGCGCAGGCCGGCCCGGGGGACGGCGCCTGCGTGGCGGGCGCACGGAGTCCTCGAGCGCTGGCCCTAGGCGCGACGGGCCCAGGCCTGCGCGTCGGGGGTGCCGAACTCTGCCCAGTAGGCCCGGATTCGCTGCAAGTCGTCACGGGCCACCACGCCCTTGGCAGCCAGGTGGTCCACGGTCTCGGTGAGCCGCACGACGGGCAGCACCGGGACGCCCGTGCGCTGCGTGAATGCCCCGACAGCGTCCGTGCCATCCGGTGCGCGCTCTTGGCGGTCCAGGACGATGAGCAGGGCCGGGAAGCGGGCGGCAGCGTCCAGCTGCCGCAGGAAGGTGACAGCCTCGTCCTTCGTGGCCCCAGTCGTCAGCACGTCGTCGACCAGCACGTAGCGGGTGCCCGGCTGGGGGGGGCGGCCCAGCAGGCGGCCAGCCGCCGCCGTCCCGGCGGCCTCTGCGCCGTGCGTCTTGGCTTCCTTGCGATCTGCAAGGAATGCCTTGTCGATGCCCTTCTCGGCCAGTGCCATGACGGTCGCCACGGCCAGCGGGATGCCCTTGTAGGCCGGGCCGAACACCACGTCGAAGCCCCCGGCGCCCAGCCGCTCCAGCAGCGTGGCCGCATAGGCCCGCCCCACGTGGCCCAGCCTGGCCCCGGTGTCCAGATCGCCCGTGTTCAGGAACAGGGGCGACATGCGCCCGCTCTTGAGCTTGAAGGAGCCCACCTTGAGGGCGCCGGCGGCGAGCAGGAAGTCGACGAAGTCGCGCTGGTAGGGCTGCATGGGGCCTCCGGGGCTGGGCGGGCGGCAGGAGGCTACGGGAGGGGAGCCCCGCGGGCGCCGCCAGCGATGCGCCATTCCATTGACGGGCGCCAGCCCGCGCCTACATTCCCCCGCTCACCTTGGGGTACCCCTCGGGAGTCGAACGGGTTCCCCGCTCGATGCTCTGCGGGCGTAGCTCAATGGTAGAGCTCCGGTCTTCCAAGCCGGTGACGTGGGTTCGATTCCCATCGCCCGCTCCACCTGCCTGGCTGGCCACGACACCTGCTGGACACCCTGCCCGACACGACGGGAGCCTTGGCTCCCAGCACCCACCCCATCCACGCACCCTGCCGCACGCCGGCACGGCCGCGAGTCCCGCGCCACGCGCTGGTGTAGCTCAGTGGTAGAGCACCTCCTTGGTAAGGAGGAGGTCGAGGGTTCAATCCCCTCCACCAGCTCCAGCCCGGGGCATCGCGACCGCCCCGCACGGCAGGGAGCGAGCGGCCTGGCCGCAGCCCACGTCCCAAACCTTCCCGTACCAACCCCAACGACCCCCTGAACCCGAACGGCCCGCGCATGCGGGCCCCTGCGACAAGGAGCGCCTGCCATGGCCAAGGAGACTTTCGAGAGGACCAAGCCGCACGTCAACGTGGGCACCATCGGCCACGTGGACCACGGCAAGACCACGCTGACGGCCGCGCTGATGGCCGTGTCCAAGGCCAAGGGCTTCTCGAAGTCGGCCAAGGCCTACGCCGACATCGCCAAGGGCGGCACGGTGCGCGACGAGAGCAAGACGGTGACCATCGCCGCGGCCCACGTCGAGTACGAGACCTCGGGCCGCCACTACGCGCACGTGGACTGCCCCGGCCACGCCGACTACGTGAAGAACATGATCACGGGCGCCGCCCAGATGGACGGCGGCATCCTGGTGGTGTCGGCCGCCGACGGCCCCATGCCCCAGACGCGCGAGCACATCCTGCTCGCCCGCCAGGTGGGCGTGCCGGCGCTGGTCGTCTTCATGAACAAGATCGACCTCGTGGACGACCCCGAGCTGCTCGACCTCGTGGAGATGGAGGTGCGCGAGCTCCTCAAGGAGTACGGCTTCCCGGGCGACACGATCCCCGTGGTGCGCGGTGCCGCCAAGAAGGCCTACGACAAGCCGGACGGCTTCGACGACGCCCAGGGCGCCGGCGCCATCCTCAAGCTGCTCGAGGCCATCGACCAGAACATCCCGCTGCCGGAGCGCGCGAAGGACAAGCCCTTCCTGATGCCGGTCGAGGACGTGTTCTCGATCAAGGGCCGTGGCACGGTGGGCACGGGCCGCATCGAGCGCGGCGTCGTCAAGGTGGGCGACACGCTCGAGATCGTGGGCCTGCGCGCCGAGATCGGCAAGACGACCTGCACGGGCGTCGAGATGTTCCAGAAGACGCTGGACTCGGGCGAGGCGGGCGACAACGTCGGCCTGCTCCTGCGTGGCGTCGAGAAGGAGCAGCTCGAGCGCGGCATGGTGCTGGCCGCCCCCAACTCGATCAAGCCGCACACCGAGTTCGAGTGCGAGGTGTACGTGCTCTCGAAGGACGAGGGCGGGCGCCACAAGCCCTTCTTCAAGAACTACAAGCCCCAGTTCTACTTCCGCACCACGGACGTGACGGGCACCATCGACGAGCTGATCTCGATGGACGGCAAGGGCGCCGAGATGTGCCAGCCCGGCGACAACATCCGCATGAAGGTCACGCTCATCACGCCGATCGCCGTGGAGGAGAAGCTGCGCTTCGCCATCCGCGAGGGCGGCCGCACGGTGGGCGCGGGCGCGGTCACCAAGATCATCAAGTAGCCCGACGGGCGCCGCCCGGCGGCGCCAGGAGCACACCATGGCGAAGTCGAACGCGGCCCGTGGCTACGTGTGGCTGCAGTGCACCGAGAGCGGGGACCTGAACTACCGGGTCCAGAAGCGCTTGAAGGGCAACCCCTACAAGCTGGAGCTCAAGAAGTACTGCCCGCGCCTGAAGAAGCACACCCTCCACAAGGAGAGCAAGAAGAAGTAGCGCGCGGCGGGCTCGGCCCGCCCGCACCTGCGTACGGCAGTAGCTCAATTGGTAGAGCAGCTGATTCCAAATCAGCAGGTTGTGGGTTCGATTCCTACCTGCCGTGCCACCCCCTCCCGGCCCGGTGGACGCTGCCGAGCCTGCCCTTCCCTCTCCCCATCCTGAGACCCCAGGTCCCCATGAGCGCCCCCGAGACCCCCGCCCCGAGCAGCGCGCCGGCCGCACCCGCGGCGGCCGCCCCGTCGCGCGCGGGCCTGGCCCTGCTCAAGCCGGGGCAGGGCACCGCCAGCCGCTGGGTGGCCTACCTGTTCCTGGGCGTGCTGCTGGCCTTCGGCGTGCGCAGCCTCTTCGGACTGCTCTACCGCGAGAGCGCCGAGGCCCTCGTGGCCGGCCTGCCGCTCGTGGGCGACATCACGTGGGCCAAGGTGACCTGCGCGCTGGTCTTCGTGTTCGGCGCGCTGGCCATCCACAAGGTGCTCAACCGGGCCTCGCTGGTGGACCTGCTGATCGACACCGAGCAGGAGCTCAAGAAGGTCTCCTGGCCCTCGGGCAGCGACGTGAAGGGCGCCACGATGGTGGTCTCGCTGGTGACCATCGTCATGGGTGCCATCCTCTTCTGGGCCGACGAGCTGCTCATGCTGCTCTTCCGCTTCATCTTCTAGGAGCCGCCGTGGCCAAGCGCTGGTACGTGCTGAAGGTGCAGAGCGGCCGCGAGGCGAGCGTGCAGGAGAAGCTCGTGCGCCAGCTCAAGCTCGGCAGCCTCGACGGCGCCGTGTCGCGCGTGCTCGTGCCGCTCGAGGTCGTCACCGAGCTCAAGGGCGGCCAGAAGCGCACGCGCAAGAACAAGATCTACCCGGGCTACGTGTTCCTCGAGGTCGAGCAGCTGGACGGCGAGGTGCCCGCGGCGGTGCGCGCGCTGGCCCGCTCGGTGCCGGGCGCCGGCAACTTCGTGGGCGCGCAGGGCCATCCCGAGCCGCTCTCGCAGCCCGAGGTGGACCGCCTGCTGTCGGCCATCGAGAAGAGCGAGTCGCGCTCGCCGCAGCTCCAGATCTCGCTCAAGAAGGGCGACAAGGTCAAGATCAAGGAAGGCGCCCTCGAGTCGTTCGAGGGCGTCGTCGAGGACATCATGCCCGCCAAGGGCCTGGTGCGCGTCACCGTCACCATCTTCGGCCGGGCGACCCCGGTCGAGCTCGAGTACTGGCAGGTGGAGCTGGTGTCCTAGCCAGCCCGCCCCGGAGGTCCCGCCATGGCGAAGAAGGAAGTCAAGGCCAAGGTCAAGCTGCAGTGCCCGGGCGGGCAGGCCACGCCTGCGCCCCCCGTCGGCCCCGCGCTCGGCCAGCACGGCGTGAACATCGGCGAGTTCGTGCGCCAGTTCAACGCGGCCACGGCCAAGGACCAGGGCACCGTGATCCCGGTGATCCTGACCGTCTACACCGACCGCAGCTTCGACATGACCTTCAAGAGCCCCCCGGCGAGCGTGCTGCTCAAGAAGGCCGCCGGCGTGCCTTCCGGCAGTGCCACGCCCAACACCACGAAGGTGGGCAAGGTGACCAAGGCGCAGGTGGCCGAGATCGCCAAGCGCAAGATGGCCGACCTGAACGCGCATGACCCCGAGGCGGCCGCACGCGTGATCGCGGGCACGGCCCGCTCGATGGGCATCGACGTCGTCTAGGGTGCAGCGCGTGCCCGCTCGCCTGGCAGGCCATCCTGTCCTGCGCTGGATGGCGCTGGCGGCAGCGCTCGTGGCCTCGGTGGCCCTGGCTGGCTGCGCCGGGGCCCGGACCGTGCGCGTGGAGGCCTCGCCTGCACGGCCGCTCTTCGCCGTGGTGCGCAGCTACACGATCCAGGGCCGCGAGGAGCTGGCCCGCAAGGTGGCCGACAGCTTCGTGCCGCTGGTCTCCAGCCAGCCCGGCTTCGTGTCCTACACCATCTTCTGGACGGGCTCGGACCGCTGGACCGCGGTGAGCGTGTTCGAGACCCAGGCGCAGGCCGAGGCATCCAGCGCCGTGGCTGCGCAGTGGGGCCGGGATCACGCACCCTCGCAGGTGGGGCCGCCCGCCGTGCTCGAGGGGCCGGCCGTGATCCACGTCGTGCGCTAGCCGGCGAGGCCCCGGCCGCCGGGACGGGTGGCGCATGCGGTGCGCGGCGTGGAGGCGGGCCGTGGGGGAGCCGGGTGGCGGGCCCGGGAGGGTGGCTCCCGGGCTGGGCACCCCTCTCTTTCCTTGGGGTCCGGCCCGGCCGAGGGTTCACTCCCCCGTTCGCCCCGGATCCCCTGGGGCGTAGCTCGTGACCACGACCGGCACCGCGGCCGGCTGTGGGAGAGCCAGGAGGACGCGGTGAAGCACACTGGCAAGCGCATCAAGGCTGCCCGGGAGGTCCCCGGGTACGTGCCGCACAAGCGCTATCCCCTGGCCGAGGCCATCTCGGTGCTGGGGCGCTTCCCCAAGGCGAAGTTCGACGAGACCGTCGAGCTGAGCGTGCGCCTGGGCGTCGATCCCACCAAGAGCGACCAGGGCGTGCGCGGCAGCGTGTCGCTGCCCAAGGGCATCGGCAAGCAGCGCACGGTGGTCGTGTTCGCCGAGGGCGACGCCGCGCGCGAGGCCCAGGAAGCCGGCGCCGACGTGGTGGGCACCGAGGACCTGGCCAAGCGCATCAACGACGGCTGGGTGGCCTTCGACGTGTGCATCGCCCACCCGGCGATGATGCGTCACGTCGGCAAGCTGGGCAAGGTGCTCGGTCCCACGGGCAAGATGCCCAGCCCCAAGAGCGGCACGGTCACCGACAAGGTGGGCCAGGCCGTGCGCGAGTTCAAGGCCGGCAAGGTCGAGTACCGCGCCGATGCGGGCGGCAACGTGCACGTGCCCGTGGGCAAGCGCAGCTTCACCGAGGCCGAGCTCGTCGCCAACGTCAACCACATGATCGAGCACCTGCGCGCCGTGCGTCCCGCGGCCGTGAAGGGCGTCTACTTCCGCAAGGTCAGCCTGAGCGCCACGATGAGCCCCGGCGTGGCCGTGGACGTGGTGTAGGAGAGCGCCCATGGCAAAGGCCCTCAAGACGATGCTCCGCACCCAGCTCCAGAAGGAGCTGGACGGCACGAACGGCTGCCTGGTGCTCGAGACCGGCCCGATGACCGTGGAGGGCGCCAGCGCCTTCCGCAAGGAGTTGCGCGAGAAGGCGGGCGGCGCTCGCCTGCGCATCGTGCACAACCGCACGGCCCGCCTGGCGATGGAGTCGGCGTGGCTCAAGGGCGAGGCCAGCCAGCCCCTGCGCGGCATGCTCAAGGGTTCCACGGCGATCGTGTTCGGCGGATCGGGCCCGGTGCCGATCGCCAAGGTCGTCGTCGAGTTCCGCAAGAAGTACAAGCCGCTGCTGGTGAAGGGCGCCGTGGCCGATGGCGAGGTGCTCGGCGCGAAGGACGCCGAGGGCCTGGCCAAGCTGCCGGGCCTGCCCGAGCTGCGCGGCATGACGGTGGGCCTGCTGGCCTCGCCGGCGCGCGGCATCGTCGGCACCATGCACGGGGTCCTCGCGGGCCTGGTGCGCGTCGTGCAGGCGAAGGTTGACGCTTCCCCGAAGCAGGGCGCCGAGGGCTCCGCCTAGCCCCGACGCCGTCTCCCCAGGCGGTCCCCATTCCCGGTTTCCCGTACGAGTTCCCGAAGGACAGAAGGAGCAGACCCATGTCGAACGAGACCACGCAGCTCGACCCCGAGCTCGAGGCCATCGCGGCCAGCCTGGACGGGCTGACGCTGGCCAAGGCCGCCAAGCTGGTGAAGGCGCTGGAGGCCCGCTGGGGCGTCTCGGCCGCCGCGCCGGTGGCCGTGGCCGCCCCTGCTGCTGGCGGCGCTGCCGCCGGTGGCGCTGCCGCCGCGGAGGAGAAGTCGACCTACGACGTGATCCTCAAGAACGGCGGCCAGCAGAAGATCCAGGTGATCAAGGTGGTCCGCGCGGCCACCGGCCTGGGCCTCAAGGAGGCCAAGGACCTGGTCGACGGCGCGCCCAAGCCGGTCAAGACCGGCCTGTCGAAGGACGACGCCGAGAAGCTCGCCAAGGAGCTCAAGGACTCGGGCGCCGAGGTCGAGCTCAAGTGACCCGGGGCGGGCCTCGCGCCCGCCCTCGGCCGCTTGGCCGTCCCGGCCGTCCGGGCAGGCCCGCCTCGCGCGGGCCTGCCCGGGCTGCCCACAGGTAGGAAATCCCGCGCCAGGCTGGGCCTCACGGCCTACCTTCTCGCGGGTCCGGGGCCTGCCCCCGGTGCTCGTGCCGCCCGTCAGCGTCCCCCGACTAGGCCCGGGGGGCGGAAGCCTGGGCGCACGGGCTGCGGCCTGGCTGCGTGAGTTGACGAGGATCTCGGGTGTCCCCCAGGGGGCGCCCCCAGCTTCCTCGTGGGCGCGCCGTCCGCAACCGTCGGTCTCGACGGGTGACGTGGCCGGCTCCCCGCGAGGGTGAGGAGCCGACGATGAAGGACCGCAAGCAGGCTGCCGGCAAGGGGCAGGGTGGGGCCGCGCACGAGGGGGAGGCCGCGTCCTTCCCGATCCCCAACCTGGTCGAGCTGCAGACGTCGTCCTACAAGGCCTTCCTGCAGGAGGAGCTCGACGGCGATTGCCGCCAGCCGCAGGGCCTCGAGGCGCTGCTGCGCGAGATCTTCCCGATCGAGTCCTTCGACAAGACCAAGCGCCTCGAGTACGTGCGCTACGAGCTCGGCGTGCCGCGGTACACGCTCGACGAGTGCCGCGACCTCAAGCTGACCTACGGCCGTCCCTTCAAGGTCAGCGTGCGCCTGAGCCAGGAGCAGCCGGTCGAGGAGGAGGTGTTCCTCGGCGAGCTGCCGATCATGATCGGCGGCGGCGAGTTCCTGGTCAACGGCACCGAGCGCACCATCGTCGCGCAGATGCACCGTTCGCCCGGCGTGGACTTCTCGGCCGACGTCTCTGGCGTGAGCCGCATCAAGCTCTTCAAGTGCTCGCTGATCCCGGAGCGAGGGAGCTGGATCGAGTTCAACGTCACGAAGCCCAACGTCAAGACCAAGCGTGACCACCTGCAGGTGCGCATCGACAAGTCGGGCAAGTTCCCGGCCACGGTGCTGCTGCGCGCGATGAACAAGGACCTCTCCTCGAACGCGCAGATCGTGCGCGCGTTCTACGCCACCGAGACCTTTGCGGTCGCCTCGCGCGGCTTCGCGGCCAAGGTGGTGGGCACGCTGGCCGTGCTGCCCGTGGTGGACCCCAAGACCGGCGAGGTGATCGTCGAGGAGCTGGGCGAGATCAACGACAAGGCGGCCGAGCTGATGGCCCAGTGCGGCGTGGAGTCGGTCGAGGTCATCACCGACCTCGAGGATCGCCTCATCCTCAACACGCTGCTCGAGGACACCACGAAGACGCACGAGGAGGCGCTGGGCCGCATCTACGCGCGCCTGCGCCCCGGCGACCAGGTGCAGGGCGAGAAGGCCAAGGAGCTGCTGCGCGAGCGCTTCTTCGACCCCAGCCGCTACCGCCTCGGCCGCGTGGGCCGCTTCCGCCTCAACCGCAAGTTCGGCACGCAGGTCCCCGAGGACCAGCAGGCGCTGAGCACGGACGAGCTGATCCTGATCATCAAGTACTTCGAGGGCCTGCGCCCCTACAAGCAGCTCAGCAGCACCGTGCTGCGTGCGCGCGGCGGCGGCAAGGTCAAGCGCGAGGGCGACAAGGTGTCGGTGCGCCAGCTCGACGGCCGCACGGAGACCTACGCCAAGCCCGCAGGCGGGCAGTGGCTGGTGGGGGACGAGGAGGCCGTGCACTACGGCCAGGCGCTGGCCCACGTGCCCGAGACCTCGCGCTACCACCTCGATGACATCGACCACCTGGGCAACCGCCGCATCCGAACCATCTCCGAGCTGCTCTGCGAGGAGCTGCGCAAGGGCTTCTACAAGCTCAAGCGCACCGCGCAGGAGCGCATGAGCCAGGACACGGCCGAGCCGCCCACCCCGCGGTCGGTGGTCAACAGCAAGACGATCTCGTCGGTGATCGACTACTTCTTCAGCCGCGGCGAGCTCTCGCAGGTGGTGGACCAGACCAACCCCCTGTCGCAGATCACGCACGAGCGCCGCCTCTCGGCGCTGGGACCTGGCGGCCTCAACCGCAAGCGCGCCACGCTGGCCGTGCGCGACGTCAACATCTCGCACTACGGCCGCATCTGCCCGATCGAGACGCCCGAGGGCGCCAACATCGGCCTGATCGCGTCGCTGTCGGTGTACAGCGGCGTGGACGCCTACGGCTTCCTCGTCACCCCCTACCGCGTCGTCGAGGGCGGCCGCGTCACGGGCGAGCTGGTGCACCTGCGGGCCGACGAGGAGACCGACCTCGTGTTCGCCGGTGCCGACACGCAGGTGGACGACGCGGGCCGCATCCTCACGTCCACGGTGCTGGGCCGCAAGAACGACGACTTCCTCGAGGTCAGCGCGCAGGACGTGCGCTACATGGACGTCAGCCCGATGCAGCTGGTGGGCGTCTCGGCGGCGCTCATCCCGTTCCTCGAGCATGACGACGCCAACCGCGCGCTGATGGGATCGAACATGCAGCGCCAGGCCGTGCCGCTGCTGGTGACCGAGCCGCCGCTGGTGGGCACCGGCATGGAGCGCATCGTGGCGGCCCACAGCAGCATGGTGGTCCGCACCCACGTGGATGGCGAGGTCGTCTCGCTGGACTCGCGGCACGTGACGGTGAAGGGCGAGGACGGTCTCGAGCGCCGCCACGACCTGCGCAAGTTCCAGGGCCTCAACGAGCGCACCTGCCTCAACCAGCGCCCGGTGGTGGCGCAGGGCCAGCGCGTGAAGGCCGGCCAGGTGCTGGCCGACGGCGCCGCCACGCACGAGGGCGAGCTCGCGCTGGGCCGCAACGTGCTGGTCGCCTTCATGCCGTGGGATGGCTACAACTACGAGGACGCCATCCTCGTCAGCGAGGACCTGGTGCGCCGCGACGCGTTCACCAGCATCCACATCGACATGTTCGAGCTGGAGGTCCGCGAGACCAAGCACGGTCGCGAGGAGTTCACGCCCGACATCCCCAACGTCTCCGAGCGCGCGCTGCGCAACCTCGGCGACGACGGCAGCGTGCGCGTGGGCACGCGCGTGCGTCCCGGCGACATCCTCGTGGGCAAGGTCGCGCCCAAGCTCAAGACCGAGCTCTCGCCCGAGGAGAAGCTGCTGCACGCGATCTTCGGCCAGGCCGGCGAGGACGTGAAGAACGAGTCGCTCACCGTGCCCCCGGGCATCGACGGCATCGTGATCCACACGCTCAAGCTGGCGCGCACGGCCGGCCAGGGCGAGGACGACCGCGCCGACAACCAGCGGCGCATCCGTGACGAGGAGCGCGACTTCGCCCGCCTCTTCCACGAGCAGATGCAGGCCCTGCTGGAGGGCCTGGTCGTGGGCGGCGGCAAGAAGCTCGTGGATCCCACCACGCGCAAGCCGTTCAGCGTGAACGGCGTGGAGAACCCGCACGAGCTGCGGGAGGTGCGCGAGCGCCTGGCCGCGGCCCTGCGTGGGGCGGGGCTGGCCGCGGACGACCCGGCCCGCGGGCTGGTGCGCGAGCGCTTCGAGGCGATCGACCATGCCGAGGCCCGCAAGAACAAGGTCGTGAACACGCTGGCGCGTGGTGACGAGCTGCAGGCCGGCGTGCTCGAGGTGCGCAAGGTGTGGATCGCCACGCGGCGCAACCTCTCGGTGGGCGACAAGATGGCCGGTCGCCACGGCAACAAGGGCGTGATCAGCCGCATCCTGCCGGTGGAGGACATGCCGTTCCTCGAGGACGGCACGCCGGTCGACATCGTGCTCAACCCGCTGGGCGTGCCCAGCCGCATGAACGTGGGCCAGATCCTGGAGACCCACCTGGGCTTCGCGGCCAAGGTGCTGGGCCTGCACGTCAAGGCGCCGGTCTTCACGGGCCAGACCCACGACGACATCAGCGCGCTGCTGGGCCGTGCGGGCTTGCCGGCCGACGGCAAGGTGCGGCTGCTGGACGGCCGCACGGGCGTGCCCTTCGACCAGAAGGTCACCGTGGGCTACCTGTACATGCTCAAGCTGCACCACCTCGTGGACGAGAAGATCCACGCGCGTGCCACGGGTCCCTACAGCCTGATCACGCAGCAGCCCCTGGGCGGCAAGGCTCGCTTCGGCGGCCAGCGCTTCGGCGAGATGGAGGTGTGGGCGCTCGAGGCCTACGGCGCCGCCAGCGTGCTGCAGGAGCTGCTCACGGTGAAGTCCGACGACGTCGACGGACGCATGAAGATCTACGAGGCGATGGTCAAGGGCGAGAACGTCCTCGATGCGGGCACCCCGGTGTCCTTCGAGGTGCTCTGCAACGAGATCAAGGGCCTCGGCCTCAACATCGAGCTCAAGAAGAGTCACCTCGGCCTCGGCACGAACGTCGAGCCCGGCCAGGCCGACCTCTCGTAGGTCGCGCGAAAGGAGCCCAGCCATGATCGAGAACAACATGTTCGACCGCGTGAACGACTTCACGGCGGTGGAGATCTCGCTCGCCTCGCCGGACATGATCCGGACGTGGTCCTACGGCGAGGTCAAGAAGCCCGAGACCATCAACTACCGCACCTTCCGCTCCGAGAAGGACGGCCTGTTCTGCGAGAAGATCTTCGGGCCCGAGCGGGACTGGGAGTGCAACTGCGGCAAGTACAAGGGCATCAAGCACAAGGGCACCGTGTGCGATCGCTGCGGCGTCAAGGTGACCACGAGCCGCGTGCGTCGCAAGCGCATGGGCCGCATCGAGCTGGCCGCGCCCATCGTCCACATCTGGTTCTTCAAGGCGATGCCGTCGCGCCTGGGCACGCTGCTGGGGATGAAGACCTCGACGCTCGAGCGCATCATCTACTACCAGGACTACGTGGTCACCGACCCGGGCGACACCCCGCTGAAGCTCTACCAGATGCTGGAGGCGGCGCCGCCCAAGGGTGCTCCCTCGGGCACCAAGAGCCAGTACCAGGAGGCGCGCGACCTCTACGGCGACGGCTTCAAGGCCGACATGGGCGCCGAGGCCATCCGCACCCTGCTGACGCAGATCGACCTCGCCAAGCTGGCCAAGGACCTCGCGGAGGAGTTCCACTCCACGCGCAGCAAGCAGAAGCAGAAGGAGGCGCTCAAGCGCCTCCGCATGGTCACGTGGCTGCGTGACTCGAAGAACCGTCCCGAGTGGATGGTGATGGACGTCGTGCCGGTGATCCCGCCGGACCTGCGCCCGCTGGTGCCGCTGGACAGCGGGAACTTCGCCACGTCGGACCTCAACGACCTCTACCGGCGCCTGATCTCGCGCAACATCCGCCTGCGCAAGCTGCTGGACCAGAATGCGCCCGAGGTCATCGTGCGCAACGAGAAGCGCATGCTGCAGGAGTCCGTGGACGTCCTGTTCGACAACGCGCGCTGCCGCAAGAGCGTCACGGGCACGGGCCAGCGCCCGCTCAAGTCGCTCACCGACATGATCAAGGGCAAGCAGGGCCGCTTCCGCGAGAACCTGCTGGGCAAGCGCGTGGACTACAGCGCGCGTTCCGTGATCGTGGTGGGCCCGGACCTCAAGCTCCACCAGTGCGGCCTGCCGAAGAAGATCGCGCTGGAGCTCTACCAGCCCTTCATCATCCGGCGCCTCAAGGAGCGCGGCCTCGCCGACACCATCAAGTCGGCCAAGAAGATGCTGGAGCGTCGCGACGAGGAGATCTACGACATCCTCGAGGAGGTGACGCGCCAGCACCCGGTGCTGCTCAACCGCGCGCCCACCCTGCACCGCATGGGCATCCAGGCCTTCGAGCCCCAGCTGATCGAGGGGCACGCCATCCGCTTGCACCCGCTGGTGTGCACGGGCTTCAACGCCGACTTCGACGGCGACCAGATGGCCGTGCACCTGCCGCTCTCCTACGAGGCGCAGGTCGAGGCCACGACGCTGATGCTGAGCACGAACAACGTGTTCTCGCCGGCCCACGGCAACCCCGTGCTGTCGCCGTCGCAGGACATCGTGCTGGGCGTGTACTACCTGACCGTGGAGCCGGTGCCGCGGCGTTACGTGGTGACGGACGGCGGCAGCACGGGCCTCAAGCCCGGGCAGGTGCTCTCGGCCGCCGAGCACGAGGCTGCGCTGGCCAAGCACGGCCAGAAGTTCACGTCCAAGGAGAAGGTGCGCTGCCACGCGGACCGCGCCGAGGTGTTCCTCGCCTACGGCGAGGGCAAGCTGGGCATCCACGACCGCATCGAGCTGCGCCTGCCGGCGGGCACGATCGTGGCGCACGGCCCGGGCACGTGGGAGCCGGCTGCCCGCATCATCACGACCGTGGGCCGCGTGCTGTTCAACGACATCCTGCCGATGGGCATGCCGTTCTACAACTACGACCTGAACAAGAAGAACCTCAACGGCCTGATCAGCGACTGCCACCGCCTGCTGGGCCGCGGCCCCACGCTGCGCCTGCTGGACGAGGTGAAGGACACCGGCTTCAAGGCCGCCATGCGCGCGGGCATGTCGTTCGGCATGGACGACATGCGCACGGGCCAGCGCCGCGAGGAGCTGATCGTCTCGGCCGACCGTGACGTGCAGGGCTACCAGGACCAGCTGCGCAGCGGCGTGCTCACGCGCGCCGAGTGCGCCAGCAAGACGGTGGACCGCTGGACGCTGGCCCGCGAGCAGGTGGGCGCCGACCTGATGAAGACGCTGAAGGAGGACACCCGCGAGGGGCAGCCCTACCTGAACCCGATCTA
>CAXQZU010000008.1:0-68200 GCA_964228555.1 Planctomycetota bacterium | reverse complement strand
TGGCCCACGTGGAGAGGTTCGTGAAGAGGCGCCTGCGAGGGGCTGCCCGCGTCCACGGACGCGCGCAGCTCCTGCAGTCGCTACGCCAGTACAACAGCCCCAAGGAGGGGCTCACGCAGTTCGTCGCCGTCGAGGCGTCGGCTGCCAACCGCGACGCCTTGGACCGCCGGCTCCGTCCCGAAGCCGGCCCACCCCGGGTCTCCGAGACGATCGTGGGGCTACGCCGCCGGACGGGGTACCCTCGGGCGGAACCCGGGCGTCGGCTGCTCTGGGGGCGCCCGTAGGCCAGGTCCGCCCCGCGTCAGATAAGAACTTGAGTAAGAAGCCGCCTCTTGGCGGGAACGGGCGAACGACGTAAGTTGTTGCAGCACGATCCTCGGGAGAGGATGGCGGCCTGGTGGCCCCCACGGTCTTCAAAACCGTCGTGACGCTCGGCGACGGGTGTCAGGTGGGTTCGATTCCCATGCTCTCCCGCCACATCCCGCGCCAAGGGTGCGGGGGCTGTGTGCCGCCCGGCCCCGCAGGGCGTGAGGCGGCGGGGCAGGGTGTGCGGCGGGGCACGGCGCGACGGGCTGGCGGGGAGGGCGTGAGCGGGTAGCCTCCGGGCATGGTCCACGCCACGCCTCCGTGCAGCCGGTGCTGGGGGATGCGGACGCGCGCGTGGCGTCTCCTGCAGCGTGTGGCCATGGTGCTGGGCTGCGCCCTCGTGCTGGGCTGCGGCGGCGGTTCGAGCACGCCGGTGGTGGACCCGGGCGGCCCGCTGCTGCCCGATGGGCGCACGCGCGGCACCGTGGACTTCACGGTGGACGCGCAGCGGCTGGCCACCTCGGCGCGCGTGATCGACCGCACCTTCTCGGCCAGCGAGTGCTCCGTGGTCGAGGGCACGATCGCGGTGCCGGGCGTGCGCCGCCTGCTGGTGTTCGACACGCTGGTGACCAACCTGGGCGAGCTGGACTGCGTGATCGGCCAGCCCAGCAACCCGCAGCCCCCGCTGGATCCGGCGGCGTTCACCTACCACGACTGCCACGGCCACTACCACATGGAGGGATACGCCGACTACCAGCTGCTGTTCGCGGACGGCACGCTGGCCGCTGTGGGCAACAAGCAGGGCTTCTGCCTGCTCGACTACCAGCGCGCGACGTCGGGTTCCGCATTCCAGCGTGAGTACAACTGCGCCTACCAAGGCCTGCAGTCGGGCTGGGCCGACCTCTACTCGGCCAACGTCGAGGGCCAGTGGGTGGACGTGACGGGCCTGCCCGCGGGCACCTACACGCTGCGCGTGACCATCAACTCGCTGGGCACCATTCCCGAGGCGGTGGATCACTACACGAACACCGCCGAGATCACCGTCACGCTGCCCTCGCCATCCACGGGCGTGCCGATGGGCGACGACCACGGCGACCAGCAAGGCGCCGCCACGCCGCTGGCGTGGCCGATAGGGCTGCTGGCCTCCATCGACCCGTCCGGCGACAGCGACTGGTTCCGCACCAGCGTGGACCTGGGCGTGTCCTACGCCTTCCGCACCGAGCTGGGCACGCTGGCCGACACCACGCTGCGCGTCGTGGCGGCCGACGGCACCGAGCTGGCCAGCAGCGACGACCTCTCGGGCTCCGACCTCTCCAGCCGCGTGGACTGGACCAGCCCCTTCACCGGCACGGTGTGGATCGAGGTGAAGGGCAAGCCCGGGCTCACGGGCGGCTACCGGATCGTCATCGAGTAGCCATCCGGGAGGGGCTCCCCCCCCCGCCCTGCCCCGCGAGCAATGGCCTCGGAAGGGCCACGAGGTGGCGTGGGGCCTTGTGGGCTCGGGCCCGGCCGGGCCATCATGCGCGCGTGCCACGGCGGGCGCATGGCCCGGAGGACGCATGGACGTCATCGCCTGACGGCCAGGCCCGGAATGGAGAGCCCCTGCGGCGGTGCAGGACCGCTCGCGGCGCGGAGGCGGCCATGCCTGAACGCTTCGCCATCGGCATCGACCTGGGCACCTCGACCTGCGAGATCTGCGTGTTCCGCGAGGGGCGCGCCGAGCCCATCCCCGACCCGGTCACGGGCAACCCGGTGATCCCCTCGCTGGTGGCCCTGGGCGAGCAGGGCGAGGTGCTGCTGGGCGAGGCGGCGCGCGAGGTGGTGGACGAGCCCGGTCGGGGCGTGCGCGAGGCCAAGCGCAAGATGGGCACCGACCGCCGCATCCTGCTGGGGCGCGAGGCGCTGCGCCCGCAGGAGGTGGCCGCGCTGCTGCTCAAGCACCTGCGCGCCTCGGCGGAGGCGTATCTCGGCCAGCCCGTGCGGCAGGTGGTGATCTCGGTGCCGGCCAACTTCGACGACAAGGCCAAGCGCGCCACGCAGGACGCGGCGGCCATCGCGGGGCTGGAGGTGCTGCTGATGATGGCCGAGCCCACGGCCGCAGCGCTGGCCTGGGGCATCGACCACATGTCGGCCGAGGAGCAGGTGCTGGTCTTCGACTTCGGCGGCGGCACGCTCGACATCACCATCCTGGAGATGTTCGCCGGCGTGATGGACGTGCGTTGCTCCTTCGGCGACCCGCGGCTGGGGGGCAAGGACTTCGACGACGCCATGGCGGGCCTGCTGAAGGCCAAGGTGCAGGCCGCAGCGCCCGGCGCCGCGCTCAGCCCCAGCCTGCGCCGCGACATCAAGGCCGTGGCCGAGCAGGCCAAGATCGCGCTCACCTCGGCTCCGCAGGCCGAGGTGACGCTGCACGAGGTGGGCACGGCAGCCGGCGGCCAGCCGGTGAGCCTGGACGTGCGGATCACGCGCGCCGAGTTCGAGGAGGCCTGCGAGGGCCTGCTGCAGCGCACGCGCGACTGCCTGCTCAAGGCCCTGCGCTCGAAGGACGTGCGCCCCTCCTCCATCCACCGGGTGCTGCTCATCGGCGGCACCTCCAGCATCCCGGCCGTGCAGCAGGTGATCGAGGCCACGCTGGGCCGTGCCGGCACGCAGGGCATCGACCCAGTGCTGGCCGTGGGCATGGGCGCGGCCATCCGCGCCGCCCAGCTGACGGGCCTGCTGGACACCACCACCGGCCCGCTGATCACCGACGTGGCCCCGATGGGCATCGGCGTGTCGGTGCTGGCCCCGTCGGGAGGGAAGCCCGTGGTGGTGTACGAGGCGCTCATCCCGCCCAACACGCCCATCCCCTGCCAGGTACGCAAGACCTACCACCTGCTGGCGCCTGACCAGGCGCACGTGCCGATCCAGATCTTCCAGGACCCGACGGGCACGGCGCGCGTGCCCTCCGAGGCCATCGCGCTGCGCACCGCCGTGCTGCGCGACGTGGTGCCCTCGAGCACGGGCAAGCCGCACCAGATCGAGCTGGTGATGCACTACGACCCGCATGGCGTGCTGAGGCTGGAGGCCCACATCGCCGCCACGCGGCAGGGCATCGTGATCGAGCACCGGCTCACGGATGCCGAGATGGGCCCGGCGGAGGTCGCGGCCGCCACCCAGCGCATGGAAGGGCTGTGGGAAGGACGCACAGCGGCCTCCAGCCACAGGCCGCTGCTGGAGCGCGCGCAGGGCCTGCTGGGCACGCTGGCGCCGGCGCTGGCGGACAGCCTGCGCGGCGCGATCGCCGCGCTCGAGCAAGCCATCGAGTCGGACGACGACGCCGCGTGCCGCACCGCCAGTGCGCGCCTCGCGGACCTGTTGTTCGAGATCGAGGCCTGAGGCGCGCGGCCCGCTGCGCTAGCGCGCGGCGGGCACGCCGGCCACGGTGAGCGGCGGGTCGAGGCGGGCCGTCACCTCCAGCAGGGAGCGCGGCGGCCCGGCCGTGCTGGTGAGGACGATCGAGGGCGGCTCGCCCACCGCGAGGCCGTCCTCCCACGCCAGCAGGGAACTGTCCTGCGTGGCCACGTAGGCGCCCACGTCGTGTGCGGCGTCGGTGCGGCTGGTCAGGCGCTCGGGCGCGGAGCCCGGCAGCACGAGGAAGAGGTCGCGCACGGCGAGGGCGGGTGCGTCGTCGTCGCTGGTGAACAGCAGGCGGCTGCTGTCGGGCAGCCAGGCGAAGTCGAACACGGTCTCGCCCGTGCCGAGGCTGCTGTGGCGCTCGGGCGCCACGGCCCCGGCGGCGCTGGTGCTGTAGAGGTCGCGCGCGCCGTCCACGTCCGTGTCGGCGGTCCACGCCAGGCGCGTGCCGTCGGGGGACCACGCCACGGACTGCACCCCCACCGTGCCCGGCGCGCCCACGACCGAGAGGTCCAGCGTCCCGTCGTCCTCGGCGATGCGCAGCGTGGGCAGGCCGCTGGCAGCGTCCTCCACCAGCACCGCCACGCGCGTGCCTTGCGGCTGGCACAGCACGGCAAGCACGTCGCGACCGGCCGGGGCGACGTGCAGCGAGGCCTGGTCGCTGCCGTCAGGGTCCGCGGCCCAGGCGTCGAGCCGGCCAGCCACGCTGCGGTCGGCCAGGCAGGCAAGGCGCAGGCCGTCGTCGCGCCACGCGAAGGAGTGCACGCTGGCCAGCGGGTTGGCGGCCGAGGCCAGCGCGCTGGCGTCCTGGGCATCGCCGCCCAGCGCGTCCAGCGTGCGCAGCGCAAGGCGGCCGTCGTTGGCGACGTCGGCCAGCACCGCCAGTCGCGTGCCGCTGGGCGCCCACGCGAGGGACTGCGCGCTGCCCGCCACGGCGTTGTCGGCCGACAGGCCCGTGCCCTCGGCCGAGACGGTGTGCAGGACCTCGCGGCCCAGCCCGTCCACGTCGGCGAGGAAGGCAAGCCGCAGCCCGCCCGGCTGCCAGGCGAAGGTGCCCACGTAGCCGCCGGCAGCGAGCGTCGGCGAGACGCGCGCTGCCGAGCCCGACAGCGAGGCGACGAACAGCTCGGGCTGGCCGGGCACGCTGGCGTCGGCGACGTACGCGAGGCGCAGGCCGTCGTCACGCCAGGCAAACCCGCCCTGCACGTTGCCCCCGGCAGCGAGGGCACCCGACACCCGCACGGGCGAGCCGCCGTTGACGATGTCGGCGACGTAGAGCTCGTAGCGGTCATCGCTGTCGCGGTCGGCACGGAAGGCCACCAGCTGGCGGCCCGGGCTCCAGGCGAAGTCCTGCACGTCGGACGTGGCGATGAGCGAGCCGCTCACCACCCGCAGGCCCTGCCCGTAGGCGTCGCAGGCGAAGAGCTCGAACACGCCGGCCTGGCGCCCGTCGGCGATGAAGAGCAGGGCGTCGGGCGGCGGGTCCTCGGCCGTCGTGCTGCACGCGGGCAGGACCAGCGCGCACAGCACGAGCAGGGCCGCGGGAAGGGACTTGGGCATGCGGCCTCCGGGGCGGGGGCACGGGCCCCGCCGCGGGGCTACCCTACGGCCGGGGACGCCCTGCGCCGTCCCCGCAGGGCCACAATCCGGCGCAGGACGCGCTACGGCGGGTTGCGGGAAGGCCCCTGGCCCATTCACTTGCTATCTACAATCATCTGAACGGCGGGGCGCCGCCCTGCGTCCTGGCATGCAGGTCCAGCCCCGCTTCTGGACCTTCGTCTTGTCTACTGCGCCCTGGGGCCTTCGCAGCCTGGCGGGCGGGGGCGCGCGGGTGGCCTTGGCGGGAACGAGGGCAGGCGCAGGCGCGTCCAACGCAGGGCCCGCTGGGTTCAAGGTTGCAGGCCCCCTGCGCCGATGGATGCGTGGGGTGCCCCGGCCTCACGCCGTCCCCGGCCGCAGGGGAGGCTAGAGTCTGGACATCCCGGAGGTTCCATGAAGCGTCTCGCCCGTCTCCTTCCCGTTGCCTTCCTGGCCGCGCTCGCGGTCGCCTCGCCGCTGCGCGCCGAGGACCCCGCACCGGGCGATCCCGCGGCCGTGGGCAAGTCGCTGGCGGCCAACCTCAAGAACCTCTACCTGGCCGAGGGCCTGCAGGCCGACCAGGTGACGCTGTTCCCGATCTACGTGCTGGGCGAGGAGGTGCCGCTCGAGGTGGTGCCCATGGTGCCCGACGCGCCCTTCAACGCGACGGAGCCCGAGAAGAGCACGGCCGTCGAGCGCCTGCGCGTGATGAACCCCGGCCCGAAGGTGGCGCTGCTCTCGGGCGGCACCGTGATCGACGGTGGCCGTCGCGACCGCGTGGTGGTGCGTGACGTGCTGATCCCGCCGGCGGACGCGCGCGAGGTGGACGTGATGGCGGCCTCGATGGCGGCCGACACGCGCAAGACCCCGGTGGACTTCAAGGTGCGCGAGTTCCTCGCGCCCCCCTACATCCGCGAGAACCTGCTCGTGAGCACGAGCAAGAGCATCGTGCCCAAGTTCGTGTCGCACTTCCTCGACTTCCTGCCGGAGAGCGACAAGCGCCGCAGCCTGTCGGCGATCAGCGAGAGCGACAACTTCGCCGAGTACTGCCTGGTGTGCCAGAGCTCGATGAGCGCGTGGCCCACGAAGCAGGGCGGCGGCACGGTGGTCGGCAGCCTCGCCGTGGTGCGCGGCCGCGTGCAGGCGCTCGAGGTGTACGCCACCAACAAGTTCGTGAGCGAGTACTTCGAGCCCATGCTCAAGTCGCTCACCTTCCCCGCGGCCGCCCTCGAGCTGCGCGCCAAGTCGCTGGGCATCAAGCTGCCCAAGGGCGACGAGGCCTCGCTGAAGATGGCGACGGACGCTGCCAACAAGATGCTGGCCGAGCTGCGCACGGCCACGTTCACGCCGCGCAAGCAGGCCGCCGACGCGGTGGGCATCTCCTTCGACGTGAAGCTCAAGGACGGCACGGTGGGCGACGCGATCTCGATCGATGGCCGCCTGGTGCACATGGCCCTCTTCCCGCGCGACGTGTTCGAGCACTCGCTCTACGGCAAGCCGCTGGAGCCGCTGGAGAAGGAGGACACGGGCGACGAGACCGACGAGGAGAAGACCGTCGACCTGGGCACGTCCGAGCGCCGCGAGGAGGGCTCGGGCGACGGCCGCAACCGCATCTCGGACAGCGAGAAGCGCATCCTCGAGCGCGTCAAGCCGCGCCGTTGACCGACGGGCCGCCCCGCGGCGGCCCCTTCCTGCCGGGCGCGTAGAGACCGGGTTTCACCGGCCCTTCACGCATCCGCCACCGGCTCCTCACCGGGCCGGTCGATGCTCAGCGCATGAGCCGCAGCGACCGTGAGGCCGTGGCGGGCGTGGCCCGCCGGCTGGACCTGGGCGAGAGCATGCCCTCCGCGCCGCCCGGGGCCGGGGACGCAGGCAAGGCGCCCGCGCATGACGTCGCGGGCTGCGGGACCGCGCGCACGAGGCCGCGCTACCGCACGGTGTTCATCTCGGACGTGCACCTTGGCACGCGCGACTGCCAGGCCGACCGCTTGCGCGCGTTCCTCTCCAGCTGCGACATGGAGCGGCTGGTGCTCGTGGGCGACATGATCGACCTGTGGGCCATGCGCCGGCGCTGGTACTGGCCGCAGGCCCACAACGACGTGGTGCAGAAGATCCTGAAGAAGGCCCGGCACGGCGTGCAGGTGACCTACATCCCCGGCAACCACGACGAGCACTTCCGCCAGTTCGACGGGGTGTCGTTCGGCGGCATCGAGATCCGGCGCGAGATCGTGCACGAGACGGCCGACGGCCGGCGCCTGCTGGTGGTGCACGGCGACGAGTTCGACGCCCTGATCCACATGGGGCTGCTCTACCGGGTGGGCGATGCCGCCTATGGCGTGCTGCTGATGCTCAACCGCTGGATGAACACGGCGCGCCGCTGGGTGGGGCTCGACTACTGGTCCTTCGCCGCCGCGATCAAGCGACGCGTGAAGGATGCGATGCGCTTCGTGGGCAAGTTCGAGCACTGCCTGGCGCGCAGGGCGCGCGAGGCCGGGGCGCAGGGCGTCGTGTGCGGCCACATCCACAAGCCGGACATGACCGTGGTGGACGGCATCCACTACTACAACGACGGCGACTGGGTGGACTCCTGCACGGCGCTGGTGGAGCACATGGACGGCCGCATGGAGATCCTCCAGCCGGGCCGCGACGACACGTCCCTCGCGCTGCCCGTCCAGGAGCCGGCGGCCACGGCCACGGCGCTCGCGCGCGGCACGCCCGCGGCCGCGGCGCCCTAGGCCGGCCGGGGCAAGGCACCCCGGCCGCCCGCACCGTAGGCTGGCGCGCATGCGTGCCGCCTTGCCGACCCTCCGTCGCCTGCCGTGCACCGCCCTGCTGCTGCTGGCAGTCCTGCTGGCGTGGGCCCGCCCGGCCGCGGCCGGGGGCGGGCCCGAGCGCACCGTGGTGGTGGTCAACGCCGACTCGCCGGTCTCGCTGCAGGTGGCTCATGCCTATGCACGCCGGCGAGCCATCCCGGCCGAGAACCTCGTCTACCTCGAGGGCGCGCCCACGCTGCGCATCGTGGACCTCGACACGTTCCGCACGCGCCTCTGGGCGCCGGTCAGGCAGCAGCTGGAGGCGCGCGGGCTGCTGGAGCACGCCGACCTGCTGGCGTGGTCGGCCGACTTCCCCTTCGCGGTGGACGTGGACGCCGAGGCCCGGGCCAAGGGCGTGCAGCCCATGCCGCACGTGCCCTTCCGCGCCTCGTTGACGGGGCTCACGTACTTCTGGCGCCACGTGGAAGCGGGGGACACGGCGCGCTGGCTCGACCTCGCCGCCAACCGCTACTTCCACCCCGAGCCGGGCACGCGCAGCGGGCCGGCGGGGCGGCCACCCACGGCGGCCGAGGCCACGGCCATGCGCCAGGCGCAAGAGCGGCTGCAGGCGCAGGACTGGGCCGGCGCAAGGGACACCTACAAGGCCCTGCTGGCCGGCGCGCCCGACCTCATGGGCGCCTGGTACGACCTCGCCTGCTGCCACGCGCGGCTGGGCGACAAGGCCGCTGCGCTCGAGGCCCTTGCGCAGGCCATCCAGCGCGGCTGGACGAACGCCATGCACACCGTGTCCGACCCGGACCTCGAGCCGCTGCGTGCGGACCCGGCCTTCGACGCGCTGGTGGAGCAGATGACGGCCGCGCAGGCGCGGCTCACGGGCGGCCATGCCTCGCACGGCTTTGCCTCGGGACGCCTGTGGGACGCGGCCGGCGCGCCCATGCCTCTGCTGGCGGGGTCCGGCGAGCCTCCGCGCGAGCGCTACCTGCTGAGCGTGATGCTGGGCTACACGGGCGAGTGGGGCAACAGCGCGCCCGAGGTGCTGGCCTGCCTCGAGCGCGGCGCGCAGAGCGACGGCGCGCAGCCGCAGGGCACCGTGTACCTGCTGGCCAACGACGACGTGCGCGCCAACACGCGCGAGCCCTACTTCCCCTTCACGCAGGGCCTGCTGGAAGGCATGAACCGGCGCGTGGCCGTGCTCACCAAGGACAAGGACGGGCAGGACGGCGTGCTGCCCAAGGGCAAGGCCGACGTGATCGGGGCCGTGGTGGGCGCCGCGGGCTTCGCGTGGAAGGGCACCGAGAGCACGCTGCTGCCGGGTGCGCTCGTCGAGCACCTGACCTCGTTCGGCGCCGACTTCAGCCACGGCGGCCAGACCAAGCTCAGCGAGCTGCTGCGGGCCGGCTCGGCAGGGTCGGCCGGCACGGTGGGCGAGCCGCTGGCGCTGTGGCAGAAGTTCCCGCTGCCCTCCATCCACGTGCACTACGCCCGCGGGTGCTCGCTGGCCGAGGCCTACTACCAGAGCATGGCAGGCCCGTGGCAGACGCTGGTCGTGGGCGATCCCCTGGCACGGCCCTTCGCGCGCTTCGTGCCCGTCACGCTGCCGGCCGCGCTCACGGCCGGCCCGCTGGCGGGCGTGCAGCAGGTCGAGGCGGGGCTGCCCTCCGGCACGGCGCAGGACGGCGCGCGCCTGGAGTTGTGGGTGGACGGCCGCCTGCGCGCGAGCGGTCCGGCCGGCAGCCCGCTTTCCTGGGACACCGCCGCCGAGGACGACGGCGCCCATGAGGTGCGCCTCGTGCACGTGGCTGGCGACGCCATCGAGACGCGCTCGCACGCGCGCGCGCGCGTCACGGTGGCCAACGCGGCGCGCGCGGTGACGCTGGCGGGCCCGAAGGAGCCGCCGCGCCTTGGCACGCTGCTGGCGCTCGGCGGCAAGGCGGCCGGGGCCAGCGAGGTCGAGGTGCTGCTGGGCGCACGCGTGCTCGCCACCGCACCCGTCAAGGGCGGGGCGTGGAAGGCGGAGGTGGACACGCTGCGGCTGGGCCCGGCCACGGTGGAACTGGTGGCGCGGGCCCGGTTCCCCGAGGGCCCCGCGGCGCGTTCCGTCCCGCTGGAGGTGACGGCGGCCACCGGCGCGTCGGGCAAGGCCCCCACCAAGCCTGCGCCCAAGCCCAAGAAGCCCAAGGACGCCAAGGACAAGGATGGCAAGGCGGCGGCGCCCGCTCCCGCGGGGCCCCGCACGGGGCTGGGGCTGCGGGTCACCGACGACAAGAAGAAGGTGCACGAGGGCACGCTGGGCGCGCTCAGCGACGAGGCGCTGGCCAAGGCGCTGGGCGACCTCAAGGTGGAGAAGGCCGTGCGCATCGAGCTCGAGGGCGAGGTGCAGGTGCCCGAGGACGGCTTCTACCAGCTGCTGCTCTCCGGCAGCGGACGGCTGGAGGGCACGTGGGGCGGGCAGCGCGCGCTGGACGCCAGCGCCTCCCCCACGCGCATGGCCTTCGCGGGCGCCTGGCTCAAGGCCGGCTGGAATGCGCTCGAGCTGGTGCTGGAGCCCGAGGGCCCGCCGCGGCTCTCGGCGCTGCTGGGCGGCCAGGTGGTGACAGTGCCGCTGGCGGCCGCCAGCCTGCGCAGCGGCCCGCCCTAGGCCGCCCTAGGCGGGCACCGGCGTGAGCCACTCCTGCTTGCTGGCGTCCTCGCCGCGCACGGCGCGGAAGAAGGCCTGCTGCAGCGCACGCGTGATGGGCCCGGCGCGGCCGGCCCCGATCACGTAGCTGTCGACCTCGCGGATGGGCGTCACCTCGGCTGCCGTGCCGGTGAAGAAGGCCTCGTCGGCGCCGTAGAGCTCGCCGCGCGTGATGGCCCGCACCTCGATGGACAGGCCCTGCTCGCGGGCGAGCACGAGGATGCTGTCGCGCGTGATGCCGGGCAGGATCGAGCTGTCGAAGCCGGGCGTGATGAGCGTGCGGCCCTTGATCATGAACAGGTTCTCGCCGCTGCCCTCGCTCACGTTGCCTGCCATGTCCAGCAGGATGGCCTCGTCGTAGCCCTTCTCCTTGGCCTCGCGCACGGCCAGCGCGCTGTTGAGGTACTGGCCCGTGCCCTTGGCCGTCGTGGGGAAGGCTGCGGGGTGCAGCCGCCGCCACGAGGAGATCGTGGTGCGGATGCCCTTCTCGAGCGCCTCGTTGCCGAGGTAGGCACCCCACGGGAAGGCCGCGATGACCACCTCGGTGGGCACGTTGTGCGCGTACACGCCCAGCGGGCCGTGTCCGAGGAACACGATCGGCCGCAGGTAGCAGGCCTGCAGACGGTTGGCGCGGATGGTCTCCACGCACGCGGCCACCAGCTGCTCGGCGCTGTAGGCCACGGGGATCTTGTAGGCCTTGGCCGAGCCCAGCAGGCGCTCGACGTGCTCGCGCAGGCGGAACACGAAGGTGCCGCGCGGCCCGTGGTAGGCGCGGATGCCCTCGAAGGCGCCCGTGCCGTAGTGCAACGCGTGCGAGAGCACGTGCGTCTTGGCGTCGGCGTAGGGCACGAGCGTGCCGTTCCACCAGATGGCGGTCTTGCCGTCAGCCTTGACGTCGGCGGCCACGGGGCGTCCTCCACCGCCGGGGCCGGCGGGAGCGCGGAGGATACGGGGCCACGGGGTCGCGCGGGAAGCGCGGACTGGCCCGGCGACCGGCCACGAGGCGCCCCGGCCCGGCCCGGGACGTCCCGGGCCCGGCTAGGCGAACAGCCCCAGCCGCGCCTCGGGGGGCGTGAACTTGGGGAACAGCTGCTTGGACGGGTGCAGCTTCATGTGGTCCAGCAGCAGCTCGCTGAACACCGTGCGGTAGTCGGTGGTCACGGCCAGGTCGCGGTTCATGTAGGTGCGCGCGGGCTCGAGTCCCGCCCACTCGCCGTAGGCCTTGCCGCCCCTCACCGGGCCGCCGGCGGCGAACATGGTGTAGCCGTGGCCGTGGTCGGTGCCGCGGTTGCCGTTCTCCTCGTTCGTGCGGCCGAACTCGGTCACCACGAGCACCGTCACGTAGCGGCGCATGTCCTTGACGTCGTCGAGGAAGGTGGTGATGGCCTCGCTCAGGCCGGCGAGCATGCGCCACATCGTGTCGGTCTCGGCCGGGCCGCCCTCGTTGATGTGCGTGTCCCAGCCGCCCACGTCGATGCCCACCACCTGCAGGCCCAGGCCGCTCTTGATGACACGCGCCGTCTTCTGCAGCTGCACGCCAAGGCGCCCGGCCGAGATCGGGTACTTGAGCTCGCCGGCCGGCTTGGTCGCGAGGATGCTCTCCAGCTTGCGCAGCGTGTCGATGGTGGTGCGGCCGTTCTGCGTGAGCGCGTCCTCGTCCGGGCGCGTGCCCATCTGCGCCGGGCCCTTCATGCTGGGCGGGGCCTTGTAGAGGTCGTCGAAGAGCGCGAGCACGTCCTCGCCGTTGTCGCCACGGAAGGTGAGGCGGTCGGGCACGGCCAGCACGGGGTAGTCGCCGCGCAGGCTGCGCGGCAGCCGGCCCTGCATGGCCAGCGCGCGGAACTCGCCCTCGGGCGTGCCGCTGGAGGTGGCGGCCAGGTAGCGGTTGAGCCAGCCCTGGTGGACGCTCTTGTCGCCCACCGTGCCGAAGTCGATGAAGTCCTGGCAGTCGAAGTGGCTGCGCGAGCCGTTGGGCGAGCCGGTGTTGACGATGGCGGCCAGCAGCTTCTCGTCCCACAGGCGCTTGAAGCCCGTCATGGCGGGGTGGAAGCCGAAGATGCCCTCCGCGGGCAGCGCGCCCCGGGCCTGGCCCGCCGCCGGGATGGCGATGGTGGGACGCAGGTCGTAGTAGCGCGGGTCGCCGAAGGGCACGAAGGTGTTGAGCGAGTCCTGGCCGCCGCGCAGGAACACCACCACCGTGCAGGGCTTGACCGAGATCGTGCTGTCGGGCGGCGCCGCCTGCGCGGTGCGTGCGCGCAGCAGGCCGCCGGCGGCCCCGAGGCCCGCAGCGCCCAGCGCGCCGGCGGCGGTGCCAGCCAGGAAGTCACGGCGCGTGGTGCTCATGGGCGGTCTCCTCGGCGGGTCGGGCGAGTCGGGCGAGTCAGGCGAGTCGGGCGAGTCGGGGAATGCGGCGTGCGGCAGGGGCTCACTGGCGCTGGAACTCGGGGGCACCCAGCAGCAGCGTGGCCAGCACGTTGAACTCGCGCTGGCGCTCCTGGGGGCGCATCTGGCGCACGGTGCGGCGCACCTCGTTCACGCGCTTGCGGAAGGGCGCCATGGTGAGCGTGCCGGGCTGCTGGCCGGCCAGCAGGCCGTCCACCAGCACGTACTCCCACACCTCGGGGTTCTGGCGCGACTCGGCCAGCAGCGGGCTCTGGTCCACCTTCACGCCTGCCAGGCGCCCGGCCAGCAGGTCGGCGGCGAACTGCCAGCGCACGGCCAGCACGCCCGGGTCCATCCAGTCCACCGCGCGGTCGCTGTAGCCCGTGGGGTCCTCGCAGCGGTAGAGGTCCTGGTACATGTCGCCCAGCCGCGACATCACGGCCTCGGGCCGCTCGACGTCGGCGCCCGTCACGCGCAGCGCGCTGGCGACGAACTCGAAGGGCGTCTTGGCCTTGGTGGCCACGTGCGCCGGCGCGTAGAAGTCGGGGTGCAGCACGATGGCCCGCACCACGTCGCGCAGGCTGCCCTTGGTCTTGGCCCACGTGTCCACGGCCGCCTTGACGATGGATTCCGGCGGGACGTCGGCCACCAGGAAGCGCACCAGCTTGGTGCAGACGAACTGGCGCGTGTTCTTGTGCTGCGCCAGGAACCGCACCATCTCCTCGCCTTCCTCCACGCCCTCGGCCTTGACCGTCTTGCCCATGACGCGCTTGGGCCCGCGCGCGTGGAAGCCCTCGCGGAACACGAAGGTGCCGCGGTCGGCCGGCGTGTTGCCGATCGACCAGCCCGTGAGCACCAGCGAGAGCTGGATCACGTCGTCCTGGTCGTAGCCGTTGTCCACGCCCACCGTGTGCAGCTCCATGAGCTCGCGGGCGTAGTTCTCGTTGAGGCCGTTGGTGCGCTCGTCGTCGCGCCCGCGCAGCACGCGGTCGGCGCGCGCGAGCGGCGCCTGCGACACGTGGTTGTCCAGGTAGTAGAGCATCGCGGGGTGCTTGGCCGTGGCCATGAGCAGGTCCTCGAAGGACCCCCACACGTGCTTGCGCAGCACCTGCGACTCCCAGTCGGCCACGTAGTAGCGCACGTCGTCCTTGCTGACGTCCACGTTGAAGTGGTTGCGCCAGAAGTCGAGCAGCACCTCCTGCAGCTGGCGCTGGCTGTAGATGGCGCGCAGCAGCACCGAGGCCGGCACCTCGCGTGCGGCCAGCTCGCGCAGCCGGTTGGCCTCGGCCTGCGCACGCTGCGCGGCGGCGATGCGGTCCTCGCCCTGGCCGGGCACCATCTCGCGCGGTGCGCGCGTGTCGAGCATGCGCCAGTACTCGGCCCCCGAGAGCCGCAGCGACTCGAAGCCCTTGAGGCGGTCCTCCACCTCGCGGTCGGGGATGCTCTCCGCGTCCAGCTGGCGCGACAGCCACGCCTCCACGCCCAGGCGCTTGACCTCGGCCACGTCGCTGGCCCGCACGCCGAAGCTGGTGCGCCGCAGCACGTGGCGGATGCGCTGGTCGAGGACGGCGTCCGGCGCCACCTCCTCGGCCGCGGCCGCGGGCAGCAGCGAGAGGCCGGCGACCAGCAGGCCGGGGAGGCCGGCGAGCAGGGAGAGGACCGACGAGGCACGCGGCAGGCGCATGGCGTGGGACTCCGGGCCCATAGAGCCTGTCTGGGCACCCGCCGGGCCACGCCCCGGGGCCACAGCGGGCCGCGGGCAGCGACCCGAGGGAAGTATAGGAACGGCGCCTGGCCCCGGGCTAGGGGCACGCCCCGCACGCCACCCGAACAAGGCACAAACAGACCGTTTGGTCTATCGACCTATCGGGGCCGCGCGAGGGCCATTCCGTGCGGTTGCAGGGCCGTCCCGGGCGCGGCCGGCGGGCCCCGGGCGCGCGGGGCGCGCCACGACCTCCAGCCGGGGGTTTGGGAGCCCGGCGCGGGGCGCGTGGCTATCTTCGCACCTCCGTCCGGCGCCGCCGCTGGGCGCTGCCGACCCCGGAGACCCGCCATGACGAGCCTCAAGGAGCGCCTGAGCCGCCCCGGCCCCCTGCTGGTGGGCGGCGCCCACGACGCGCTGAGCGCCAAGCTGGTCCAGGAGGCGGGCTTCGACGCCATCTGGGCCTCGGGCTTCGAGATCTCGGCCTCGCACGGCGTGCCGGACGCCAACATCCTGACGATGACGGACAACCTGCTGGCCGCCGGCCGCATGGCGCGCGTGGTGGGCATCCCGATCATCGCCGACTGCGACAACGGCTACGGCAACGCCATCAACGTGATCCACACCGTGCGCGAGTACGAGCGCGAGGGGATCGCGGCCATCTGCATCGAGGACAACGTCTTCCCCAAGCGCTGCTCGTTCTATGCCGGCGTTCGCCGCGAGCTGGCCGAGGTGGAGGAGCATGCGGGCAAGATCCGCGCCTGCATCCGCACGCGGCGCTCGCCGGACTTCCTCGTCATCGCGCGCACCGAGGCGCTGATCGCGGGCTGGGGCATGGACGAGGCGCTGGCCCGCGGCCGGGCCTACGCCGACGCGGGCGCCGACATGGTGCTCATCCACAGCAAGTCGGAGGAGCCCGACGAGGTGATGGAGTTCGCGCGTCGCTGGGACCGCACCACGCCGCTGGTGTGCGTGCCCACGATCTACCGCCAGACGACGGCAGGCGAGCTGGCCAAGGCCGGCTTCAAGGTCGTGATCTACGCCAACCACGGCCTGCGCGCGTCGATCCGCGCCATGCGCACGGCCTTCGCGCGCATCAAGGCCGAGCAGCGCTGCGCCGCGGTGGATGACATCATCGTGCCGCTGGAGGACGTGTACGACCTGATCGGCGTCTCGCAGATGAAGAAGGACGAGAAGTCCTTCCTGCCCGGCGGCGGCAAGGATGTCACGGGCATCGTGCTGGCGGCGGGCGCCTCGCCCGGCATGGGCTCGCTCACCGAGGACCGCCCCAAGGCGATGCTCGACATCAAGGGCAAGCCGCTGCTGGAGCGGCAGGTGGACACGCTCAACGGTGCCGGCATCAAGGACATCGCCGTGGTGGTGGGCTGGAAGAAGGAAGCCGTCACGATGCCCAACCTGCGGCGCTACGTGGCGCCCGAGGGCCAGGGCGAGCTCTCCTCGCTGCTGAGCGCCGCCGCCGAGCTCAAGCGCCGCTGCGTGGTGCTGTACGGCGACATCCTGTTCGACAAGGGCCTGCTGGAGCGCCTGCTGCAGTCCGAGGGCGACGTGGTGCTGGCCGTGGACCGCGCGCCGCGGGCCGCGGGCCGCACGCTGTGCGACCTCGTGGAGACGGGCGACCCGGCGGTGGGCGCGGGCCGCTCGCTCACCGCGGGCGACGGCGTCAAGCGCATCGGGCGCGACATCCCCGGCGCCAACGGCGAGTGGGTCGGCATGCTGATGCTCAGCCCCGCCGGCGCCGCCAAGGTGATGGAGGTGGTGGACGCGCTGCGCAAGAAGGGCGGCCCCGTCCACCAGGCCAAGGACCTGGCCTCGGCCGCGCTCACCGACCTCGTGCAGGCGCTGGTGGAGCACGGCGTGGCCGTGCGCACCATCGACACCTTCAAGGGCTGGATGGAGATCGACTCCTTCGAGGACTACCGGCGCGCCTGGTCGCAGCTGGAGGAGTAGGCCGGCGCGCCGGCAGAAGCGTGCCCCGCCGGGCACGCGAGGGCATACTCGGGCCCGATGCCGAAGACCACCGAGTTCCTGTCCGCGCTCGAGGCGCAGGGCTACGACTTCTTCACGGGCGTGCCCTGCTCCCTGCTCAAGGGCGTGATCCGGCGCTTCGACGCGGAGCCGCGCTGGGGCTACGTGTCGGCCGTGCGCGAGGACAGCGCCGTGGGCCTTGCGGCAGGCGCCTGGATGGCGGGGCGCAAGCCGGCCGTGTTCCTGCAGAACAGCGGGCTGGGCGTGTGCATGAACGCGCTCGTGAGCCTGAACATCATCTACGAGATCCCGGCGCTGCTGGTGACCACGTGGCGCGGCGAGGGCGGCAAGGACGCGCCCGAGCACATCGTCATGGGCGAGATCATGACGCGGTACTTCGACCTCATCGACCTGCCCTGGCGCGTGCTGCGCAAGGACGCGGTGGCCGAGGACGTGGCCGCCATCACGCAGGAGATCGCCCGGCGCAAGGTGCCGGGCGGGCTCATCGTCCCCGCGGGGGTGCTCGATGCTTCGCGCTGAGGCTGTCAAGCACGTGGTGGATGCGCTCGGCGACGAGCTGCTCGTGGCCTGCAACGGCATGATCGGCCGCGAGGTGTTCACGGCCAAGGACCGCGAGTCGAGCTTCTACATGATCGGCTCCATGGGCCTGGCGCTGTCCATCGGGCTGGGCGTGGCGCTGGCCCGGCCCACGCGCCGCGTGCTGGTGCTCGACGGCGATGGCAACGTGCTGATGGGCGCCGGCGTGCTGGCCTCGGCGGGTGCTGCGGGCGCACGCAACCTGCTGCACGTGGTGCTGGACAACGAGGCCCACGGCAGCACCGGCGACCAGAGCACGATCTCGGGCAAGGTGCGGCTGGAGGAGATCGCGCGGGCCAGCGGCTACCGCTGGGCCGAGCGCGTGCCCGCGGAGCGGCTGGCGGCCGAGATGCCAGCCTTCCTGCGCCGCGAGGGCCCGGCCATGCTGCTGGTGAAGGTGGACAAGGGCAACATGCACGGCATCGCGCGCGTCACGCACGAGCCCCCCGAGATCGCCCGCCGCTTCGCGCGGGCCTGCCAGGCGTGAGCACGCCCGCCTTCATCCTGCTCAACCCCGGGCCGATCAACGTGTCGGCCCGGGTGCGTCGCGCGCTGGCCGAGTGCCCCGACCAGTGCCACCGGGAGCGCGAGCCGCTGGAGATGCAGGGCCGCGTGCGCGAGCGGCTGGTGCGGGCGCTTGGCGTCGAGGCTGGCTGGGAAGCGGCGCTGCTCACGGGCTCGGGCACCGCGGCCATGGAGGCGATGGTGGCCTCGTGCGCGGGCGAGGGCATGCTGGTCGTGGACAACGGCGTCTACGGCGACCGCCTGGTGCAGATGGCCGAGGCACACCGCATCCGCGTGGAGCGCCATCGGGTGTCGTGGTTCGAGCGCCCCGACCCGGCTGCGGTGGGCACCCTGCTGGCGCAGCACCGGCTCGACACGCTGGCGGTCGTGCACCACGAGACCACCACCGGGCTGCTCAACGACCTGCCGGCCCTGTCGGCGGTGGCACGCCAGCACGGCGCTCGCTTCCTCGTGGACAGCGTCTCCGGGCTGGCTGGCGAGGCGCTGGACTTCGCTGCGGTGGCGCCGGACGCGGTGTGCTGCACCGCCAACAAGTGCATCCAGGGCCTGCCCGGCATCTCGTTCGTGCTGGTGCGCAAGGGCCTGCCGCTGGCGCGCCGCAGCGTGTACCTCGACCTGGGCCTGATGCTGGCCAAGCAGCGCGCCGGCGACACGCCCTTCACGCCCGCCATCCAGGTGCTGGCAGCCTTCGAGGCCGCGCTCGACGAGCTGCTGGAGGAGACGGTGGCGGGCCGCATCGCGCGCTACCGCCGCGCGGGCGAGCACGTGCGCGCCACGGCCACCCGGCTGGGGCTGGAGATGATGCTGCCGCCGTCGCTGCGCAGCCACACGATCACCTCGTTCCGCCTGCCGGCGGGCGTGGACTACCCGCGCATCCACGACCGCATGCGCGAGGACGGCTTCGTGATCTACGGTGGGCAGGGCGACCTCTCCAAGGTGGCCTTCCGCATCGCCAACATGGGCCTCATCCCCGACGAGGCCTGGCCGCGCTTCGACCGCGCGCTGGCGAGGGCCATCCAGTGATCGCCGTGCTGCTCATCGCGGGCGTGGGGCGTCGGCTGGCGGGCGACCGGCCCAAGGTGCTGCTGGAGGTGGGTGGCCGCACGCTGCTGGACCGGCACCTCGAGAACCTCGCGGCGCTGGGCATCCCGGTGCTGGCCGTGACGGGCTGGCAGGCCGAGCGCATCCCGGTGGCGAGGCAGGTGGTGAACCCCGAGTACCGCCGCGGCTCGCTGCTCTCGCTCAAGGCGGCGCTCTCGGCCGTGGACGAGGACGTGATCCTCATGGACGGCGACGTGCTCTACGACCCCAGCATCCTGGCCGACGTGGCGCGCCTGCCGCGAGGGTTCGCCATCGACCCGCGCACCGACCCGGGCGACGAGGAGATGATGGTGGGCGTGAAGGGCGGCAAGGTGCGCGCCATCCGGCGCGGCAGGCTGCCGGGCTTCGAGGTGGTGGGCGAGGGCGTGGGCTTCTTCAAGGTGGACCGCGCCTCGCTGCCCGCCCTGCGCAAGGCGGTCGAGGCCAGCGACCCCGACAGCGACTACGAGAAGGCGCTGGACCGATTCGTGGGCGAGCATGGCGCCGACTACGTGCTGGTGGCGGGCCGCCCGTGGACCGAGATCGACTTCGAGCAGGACCTCGAGCGCGCGCGGCGCGACATCCTGCCGCGCATCGCCGCGCCCGGCCGCGGGCCCCGCACGGCATAGGGCCGCCCGCCGGGCCGGCCGGGGGAGGCCCAGCACGATCCCAGCCGTGACGCCGCCCCCCTGCCTGCGTACCGTCTGGGGACCCCCTTCCCCGGAGCCTTCCGCATGCGTCGTCCCTCCTTGCTGCTGCCCCTCTGCTCGCTGGCCGTGATCGCGCTGGCCCTGCTCGCCGCGCCCGTGCGCGCCGAGGAGAAGAAGATGGTGGAGAACCCCGCCTACAAGGAGTGGGCCAAGCACAAGGTCGGCGCGCTGGCCCGCTACGAGATGGTCAACGATGCCATGGGCGGCCAGAAGATCACGATGACGCAGACGCTGGTGGAGCTGACCGAGAGCAAGGCGGTGATCCAGACCAGCATGGCGATGGACATGGGCGGGCAGGTGATGCAGGTGCCCGGCCAGAAGCGCGAGGAGCCCAAGATGGTGGCCGAGGGCACGCTGCCCATGGGCATGCCGGCCTCCAGCGAGAAGCCCACGATCACCGAGGGCACGGCCAGCGTGACCACCCCTGCGGGCACCTTCGACTGCAAGTGGACCGAGGGCAAGGGCAAGTCCGGCGACGGCACCTACGTGTTCAAGGTGTGGAACAGCGACCAGGTGCCGGGCGGCATGGTGATGATGGAGACGCAGTCCACCTCGGGCGGCCAGACGACCAAGACCTCGATGAAGCTCATCGAGATGAAGAAGCCCTAGCCCGCCGCACGCCCGCGGGCGCTCCGTCAGGCACTGGCGGCGCGCTCCGCGCGGCGTTGCAGCAGCCACGCCACGAGCGCCAGCAGGTTGAAGGGAACCACGGCGGCGAAGGCGTAGGCCAACGGCATGTCCAGCAGGGCGAGCACGCTCCACGCTGTCACGTGCGTGGTGTGTCCGCACAGCAGGAACAGGCGCGTGGGCAGGCGCGCATGGCGCTGGTAGGCCACGAGGTCGGCCACGGGCCGCTCGTTGGCAAGGCGCTTGAAGTAGGGCACGAGCAAGGCCAGCACCGCGCGCCTCCAGCCCGTCTCGCGCGCCATCGCCGCCTCGACCGCCTGCGCGTCCTCGACCTCGCCCTTGTAGCGACGCTTGTAGCGATCGAGCAGCAGCGCCCCCCACGACATCGAGGCGCCGGCAGCCACGACGCTGGGCACGGCCAGCGCCCAGCCGTGCAGCGGGACCAGCCAGGCGAGCAGGCCCAGGTGGATGGAGATGGCGGTGAGGTAGTCGCCCACGCCGTCCACGGCGCGCCCCAGCAGTCCGCCCCCTCGTCCCATGCGCGCCAGCTGTCCGTCGCAGCAGTCCAGCACGAGGAAGGCCGCCGTCAGGGCGGTGAAGAGCACGCCGTCCGCGAGGCCCAGCGCCACGCCCGAGGCCACGCCGACGACGGCGCTGAGCGCCGTGCACTGGTTGGCCGTGATGGGCGTCTTGGCCAGCAGCCACACCACCCCGCGGGCCAGCGGGCGGCTGAACCAGCGGTCCACCGGCTCGTCGAGCACCAGGGGGGCAGGCCCGGCCGGCCACGGCCCGGCTGGGGAGGCAGGCGGGGCAGGTGCGGCCATGGGGCGGAGTCTAGGCCCCGGGAGGCTGGAAATGGCCCTGGGAACGCCGGAGGGCCGCCCGCACGCGAGGCCGGGCCCGGCCCGGCGCTGACGTGAGCCACCCCGCCCGGGCCACCCCGGTGGGCACCTGCCCGGTGGCTCTAGGGCCCCGCGGCCGATACAAGGATGGAGAGGCAGGCTTCCACGGCCTGCGGCAAGGAGCCCCATGAAGAAGCACCTCATCGTTGGCGTGGCCCTCGCGGCCATCACGGCCTGGGCCGCCCAGTCGGGCATCGCGAGCAGCTGCTGAGGCCGCTCGGCGGCCAGTATGGCCGTCCTCAACATCGGCTGGAAGAGCCTGGCGCGCGTCGCGCCGAAGACCGTGGCCGTGACCACGCCCAAGGAGGGCGAGTCGGCCTCCGAGCCCGCCGAGAAGGTGCCGGCGCCGCGCGCCGACAAGCCCATGCTGGTCTACGTGGCCAGCCCCACGCCCGCCGAGGGCTTCGACAAGGTCGAGAAGGTGGTGCTGACCGAGGACAAGATCGTCATCGGAAGCAAGGCCTTCACCTGCGTGCGCATGAGCGACGAGCAGGCTGCGCAAGACCCGATCCTGGCCGCCGCCGGCAAGGAGACGCCGCGCATCGTCATCATCTCGGCCGACTACCAGGACGTCGAGAGCATCGAGGGCGACAAGATCTCGATTGGCCGCATGTGGGACGCCATGAAGGCGAGCTACAAGGCCCACTACAAGGGTGACCTCGAGAAGATGACCAAGTCGATGCTCAAGGTGCTCGGCGAGTTCGACAAGATCGCCAACGAGCGCAAGATCCTCGAGGAGAAGAAGTCGCGCGCCGAGAAGCCCTCGGACGCCGACAAGAAGGAGTGGGAGAAGGAAGCCAAGGAGCTGGCCGAGCGCGAGAAGGAGGCCAACGCCGAGCGCGACGCCCTCCTCAAGCTCGAGCGCAAGCAGGACGAGAAGGCCGCCAAGGACGCCGCCTAGGCGGCTTTCCCACCCCGTTCCCTCACGCTGGCGGCGGCGGCCCTCACGGGCGGCCGCCGCCTTGCTTTGGGGGGCGCTGGCGCGGGGCAGGTGGACGACGCGCCTCGGGGGACCCATGCGGGGCCCGGCCGCCCTGCGTGCGCCACCGCAGCGCGCCTACACTGGCGCGCATGGCCCGTTCCCTCGTGCTGCTGGCCCACTCCACCGAGGCCCCCGAGCGGGCCTCGGCGGCGCTGTGGCTGGCGCAGGGGCTGGCCCAGGCCGGCCAGCCGGTGGACCTGTGGCTCTACGCCGAGGGCGTTCGGCTGGGCGTCCAGCACGTGGCCGAGGCCATCCAGGAGCCCTACCCGGTGGGCGCAGCGGCGGCGCTGGACGCACTGGCGGCGGCAGGCGGCACGCTGTGGTGCGCCCGGTCCTGCTTCGAGCAGCGCGGCTTCGAGGCCGACACGTTGCGCCCGGGAGCGCGGCTGGGATCGCCCGAGGACCTCGCGCGGCTGCTGGCCTCCGGCAGCCAGCCGCTGTCGCTCTAGGCGCATGGCGCCCGCGCCCTCCTCGTCGCTGCTGCCCGTGGCGGGCCCGGGGCTGGCGACACGCTTCCGCGCGGTACGCGAGGCCACGCTGCGTCTCGCACGGCCCGTGCCCGAGGCCCTGGCCACGCAGCAGTCGATGGTGGATGCCAGCCCCACGGCCTGGCACCTCGCGCACGCCTCGTGGTTCTTCGAGACCTTCGTGCTCGCGCGCGCCCAGCCCGGCGTGCCGCCCCACGACCCCGCCTTCACGGCGCTCTTCAACTCCTACTACCAGTCGGTGGGCACGCCGGCCGCACGCGACCAGCGCGGCGCGGCAGGGCGGCCGGGCCTGGCCCAGGTGCTGGCCTATCGCAGCGCCGTGGACGCGCGCATGCAGGCGCTGCTGGCGGACGAGGCCGCGCTGTCCCCCGACGTGGCCGCGCTGGTGGAGCTGGGCCTGCAGCACGAGCAGCAGCACCAGGAACTGCTGCTCACCGACCTGCAGCACCTGCTCGTGGAGCAGCCCGCGCTCGCCCCGCAGTGGGCCTATCCCGCCCCCCCGCTGCCCGCCTGCGGCGATCCCGGCCCGCTGCGCTGGCTGCGTCACGGCAGCGGCCTCTTCGAGATCGGGCAGCGCGGGACGGGCTTCGCCTTCGACAACGAGGGACCGCGCCATCGCACCTACCTGGGCACCTTCGAGCTGGCCTCGCGGCTGGTGACGAACGGCGAGTGGCTGGCCTTCATGGAGGACGGCGGCTACGGCCGGGCTGCGCTGTGGATGTCGCTGGGCTGGCAGCACGTGCAGCAGCAGGGCTGGCAGGCTCCGTGGGGCTGGCGCCAGGAGGGCGGCCGCTGGTGGCGCCACACGCTGCGCGGCCGGCACCCCATGGACCCCCACGAGCCCGTGAGCCATGTGAGCTGGTTCGAGGCCGAGGCCTACGCCACGTGGGCCGGCGTGCGCCTGCCCACCGAGGCCGAGTGGGAGGTCGCCATGGCGCCGCTGCCCGTGGAGGGCAACCTGCTGGAGCAAGGCCTGCTCGCGCCCCGCCCGCCGGCTGGGGACGCGCCCCGGCACGTGCCCGCGCAGGCCTACGGCGACCTGTGGGAGTGGACGGGCAGCGCCTACCTGCCCTACCCGGGCTTCCGCCCGTGGGCGGGTGCCGTCGGGGAGTACAACGGCAAGTTCATGGTGAACCAGATGGTGCTGCGCGGCGGCTCGTGGGCCACGCCCGGCAGCCACCTGCGCGCCTCCTACCGCAACTTCTTCCCGCCCGAGGCGCGCTGGCAGGCCTCCGGCGTGCGCCTGGCGCGCACGCTGTAGGCGTAGAGGCGCGCGCCCGTCCCCGCGCCCCGGCTTCGGCCCACGCCTCCCTTCCCGTAGGGTGCCTGCTCGGCCGGCACGGAGGACGCACCATGGACGCCAAGAACCTCGTCGGTGGCACGTGGAGCGGCCCCAAGGCACGCAGCCTGCCCATCATCGACCCGGCCACGGGCAAGACGATCGGCAAGGCGCCGCGCAGCACGGCCAAGGACGTGGCGGCTGCCGTGGATGCGGCCAAGCAGGCGCAGCGCGCGTGGGGCGCGGTGCCCGCGCCGCGCCGGGGCGAGATCCTGTTCCAGGCGGCACGCGTCATGGAGGGCCGCAAGCAGGAGCTGGGCCGCCTCGTGTGCTCGGAGATGGGCAAGGTCAAGGCCGAGGCGCTGGGCGACGTCCAGGAGGCCATCGACATGGCCTACTACATGGCCGCCGAGGGCCGCCGGCTCTTCGGCCACACCACGCCCAGCGAGCTGCCCAACAAGCTGTGCATGACGCTGCGCGAGCCCGTGGGCGTGTGCGGCCTGATCACGCCGTGGAACTTCCCGGTGGCCATCCCCTCGTGGAAGAGCCTGCCGGCGTTGGTGGCCGGCAACAGCGTGGTGATCAAGCCCAGCGAGGAGACCGGCGGCTGCGCGACGGCCTACGTGGAGTGCCTCGTCGAGGCCGGCGTGCCCGCGGGCGTGGTCAACCTCGTGCACGGCACGGGCGAGGAAGCCGGCGCAGCCCTCGTGGCGCACCCCGACGTGCCCGTGATCTCGTTCACGGGCAGCAACGCCACGGGCCGCGCCGTGAGCCAGGCTGCGGCGCCCATGCTCAAGCACGTGCACCTCGAGCTGGGCGGCAAGAACGGCATCGTGGTGCTGGATGACGCCGACCTCGAGTTCGCCGTGCGCGCCATCCTGTGGTCGGCCTATGGCACCACCGGCCAGCGCTGCACGGCAGGCAGCCGCGTGATCGCCACGCGCGGCATCTACGACCGGCTCGTCGAGCGCGTCGCCGCCGGCGCCGAGGCGCTCAAGGTGGGCCACGGCTGGACGGAGGGCGTGGAGGTGGGCCCGCTGGTGCGCCCCGCCGCGCTCAAGAAGGTGGAGCACTACGTGCAGGTGGGCCTCAAGCAGGACAAGGCCCGCCTCGTGTCCGGCGGCAAGCGCGCGAGGGTGCCCGCCTCGCTCAAGGGCGGGTTCTTCCACGAGCCCACGGTCTTTGCCGACGTGACGCCCTCCATGCGCATCGCGCAGGAGGAGATCTTCGGCCCCGTGACGGCGCTGATGCGCGTGGACGACCTCGACGAGGCCATCGAGGTGCACAACGGCACGCCCTACGGCCTGTCGGGCGCGATCATCACGCGCAACCTGGCCCACGCGATGAAGGCCATGCGCGCCTTCAAGACCGGCATCGTGTACGTGCACAACGGCACCATCGGCGCCGAGGTGCACCTGCCCTTCGGCGGCATCAAGGGCACCGGCAACGGGCACCGCGAGGCGGGCATCGCGGGGCTGGACCTGTTCACCGAGTGGAAGACCGTCTACGTCGACTACTCCGGCGGCCTCCAACGCGCCCAGATCGACAGGTGAGCCGCGTGCGTTGATCGGAGGGCGACGCGCCGGAGGGGGGCGATCAGCCCGCTTCGTCCTCCTCGCGTAGCCAGGCTACGCGTCGTCGTCCTCATCGGGCTTCCGCTCCCCCTCGGGCGCGTCGGTGGCGATGGGCGGCGACGGCGAGGGAAGGGCGGCGCCGCAGGGCGCAGGGGACCGCGGGATGGGCGGCTGGGCTACTTGGAGGGCGCAGGGGCGGGAGCGGGTGCAGGAGCCGGCGCGGGAGCTGGGGCCGGAGCGGGAGGAGGGGCGTCGGGCTTGCGGCCCTTGGGCTTGGGGATGGGCGTGAAGGTGCCGTTGTTCTCGGCGGCCAGCGCCTTCATGAAGGCGTTGCCGGACACCTCGTTGGTCATGTCGATGGCGATGGCGTGGATGGTGATGGCCTTGCGCGGGTTCCACTCGCGCACGCGGGCGAGGATGGGATCCGTGGGCACCAGCTTGGAGGCGTCCACCGCGTTGTCGGTGGGAGCGCCGTCGCAGAGGAACACGATCGTGTCGACGCGCACCTCGGGATAGGCCTTGTCCACCGTGCCCACGCCGGCCACCTTGGTGAAGGCCGTGCGCAGCGCGCCCTCGACGTAGGTGGAGCCGCTGGGGCCGGGCGAGCCCGTGCCGTTCTGGCGCTCGTTCTGCGCGTAGTTGGGGCCGGGCTGCCACTGCCAGGAGCGCAGCCACTTGTAGGCGTCTTCCTTGTTCTCCTTCGTGGCCGGCACGGGCGCGTCCTTCCACACGATCACGGCGTGGTTGAAGGCGATCATCGCGAACACGCTCTTGGGCGTGAGGCGCTCGATGGCCTTGCGCACCTGGTCGACCGCGACATTCACCTTGGGCCCCCCGAGGTCCATCTCCTCGGGCGGAGGCGGCGCCCCCTCGGCGGGCGTGACCACCGGGTCGGGGGCCACCGGCGGCTTCTTGATGGACTCCTTCATCGAGCCCGAGATGTCGATCACGAAGAGCACGCGGTCGCTCTTGACGGGCACGCCGTAGAGCTCGGGGTCCACCACCGGGTTGGAAGGACGCGAGCCCACCTTGGCCGGCCCGGCGCCCTGCACCTTCTCGCGGTTGTCCTCCCACCACTTGGCCCACACGTCGGCGTAGGGATCGAAGTTCTGGCCGGTGAGCTCCTTGAGCGCGCTGCCCAGCTCGTCGCGCATGCGCGGCGCCGCCGCGTCCAGGCCCGTGATCATGTGCGGGATCGCCTGCATCAGCTTGTGTGCGCGTACGTGGCGCACGGCAAGCAGCTGCACCTGCCAGTCTGGGTCGGCCAGGCGGCCGATCACGTGGTCTTCCGCGCCCGCCGGGTTGGCCGCGAGGCCCTCCAGCGCGGCCGCCCGCACGCGCGGGTCCTTCTCCGTGCTGGGCGCCAGCGAGCGGACCAGGAAGCTGGCGGCGTCCTTCTCGGTGGGCTCGGCGCCGGCCACCTGCGCCACCGCGGAGCGCAGCGTCCAGTCCGGCGAGGACTTGGCGCGCGCGTAGAGGGCCGCCTTCACGGGCGCCGGGCCCCCGCCGATGGCCTTGACGATGTTGCCCATGATCACGCGCTCGATGCGCGCATCGTCCTCGAGGCGCGGCAGCTGCTTCTGCAGCTGGAACATCTTCGCCTCTTCCTCGGGCGTGCGCGCCTTGGAGGGCTTGGTCAGCACCACGCCGATGGCCTCGGTGGTCTCGGCCACGGCCTTCTGGGCGTTGAGCCACAGGGTGCACTCCGCCACGAGCGCATCGCCGAGCAGCTTGAAGGAGCGCGCCTCGCCGTCCTGGATGAGCAGGTTGAGGAGGCTGCCCTTGTCGGCCTCGAAGCCCACCAGGCCCGGCGAGGGCGTGTAGAGGCGGGCGAACTCCTGCTCGACCACCTTCCACTCGGCCGGCTCCAGCTTGGCCAGGGCAGGGGCCTGGACCCCGAGCAAGGCGACCAAGAGCAGCAGCAGGCTGGATAGGCGGCGCATGGAGGCCTCGGGAGCGTGGTGTCCCCCATCGTAAGCGAGGCGTCCCGGGGCCTGCGGGGGGCACGGGCCGGCCGGGACCTGCGGCTGGCGCAGGCCCGCGCCCGGGCCGCGCCCGGGCACACCGCGCGCATCCATCGCCGCCCGGTACAAGGGAACGCGTGAGCGAGCACCCCCCGCTGCCCCCCAGGCCCCCCACGCCGCCGGCTCCCCCGTCCGGCCCGCAGGCGGCACACGCCCATCCCGGGCCTGCACAGGACTGGAAGCCGCTCTCGGGCCTGTGCCTGGCGGCCTTCATCCTCGCGCTGGTGCTGTCGCTGCTGTGCCTGGTCTCGCTGTGGGCTGGCACGCTGCTGCCGCTTGCGCTGGGCGCGCTGGCGCTGTGGCGCGTGGACGGGACGCAGCAGCGCGGGCGGGGCCTGGCGTGGTGGGCCGTGGGCCTGTCGGCCACCTTCGGCTGGCTGGGCTACTCCTCGACGCGCGCCTTCCACGAGCAGGTGGGCGGCTTCACCACGCAGTTCGTGGCCACGCTGCGCAGCGAGCGCCCTGCCGAGGAACGGCAGCGTGCCATCGAGGCCTGGCTTGCCAGCACCAGCACGCAACGCGAGGTGCTCGAGCGCATCGACACCCGCTACCGCGAGGCCGTGGAGCGGCTGGGCCCGCTGACGGGCCCCGTGACCCTGCCCAGCGTGTGGGCCGGCCAGCTGCCCTTCATCGTGCCCCCGGTGGGCTCGGTGGCAGTGGACGCGCCGTCGGATGCCACCACGCTGCCCGGGCCGGGCTCGGTGGTGTGGGCGCGGCTGCCCTTCCGCGCCGGCGAGGGCCACCTCGCGCTGTGGATCGGCGACGGCAGCATGACGGGCCTGGGCGAGTCGCTGCAGAGGCTGGCCGAGGGCAAGCCGGTGCCGGTGCTGCGTGACGCGCGCTTCTTCGCTCCGCCTTCCCTGCTGGGCGTGCCGGCCACGGCGCCCGCCGTGCGCTGATGCCGGGCCGCGGGGGCGACGCGGGCGGACACGGCTCTGAGGGGCCGGCGGGCCGGGCGCTGGCGCTGTGCGTGTGGCACCTGCGCCTTGCCGCCGCGCCGCGGCCGGGCCTGCTGCGCCGCGACCGAACCCTCGACCTCGTGGCCCCGGGGATGGACGTGGCGGACATCCTGCGCTACGTGGGCGCGGCGCGCCGCACGCTCAAGGGCCCGATGGCCCTGGAGATCGACGGGCCGGGCGACGCCCTCGCCAGCGCCGACACGGTGCTGCGGGCGCTGGCCCTGCTGCACGAGCACCACCCGGACGTGCTCACGGGCCTGTCCATCGACGGGCCGCTGCTCAACGAGTACGTGGACGAGCTGTGCGAGTTCGGGCTGGCGTGGGTGCGGGTGCGGCTGGACACGCAGCGGGCACGCGCGGCACGCATGCTGGTCGCGGGCGCGCTGCACCGGGGCGACGTGCTGGAGCGGGGCGAGGCCGCGACGTTGCTGATGGAGGAGTCGCTGCGCGCCCTGCACGGGGCGCGGCGCGCCGGGCTGCCCGCCGTGGCCCGCATCACGCTCTTCCCCACGCTCAACGGCAGCGAGGTGGGCGAGCTGGCACGGCGGGCCGTAGCGGCCGACGCGGCGCGCATCGAGGTGGCGGCCCACGAGCCCCGCGAGGGCACGCCGCTGGAACGCGTACCCGGACCCACGGCGGGCGAGGTGCGAGAGGCCCGCGAGGAGGTCGAGCGCATCGTGGCTGCCGAGCGCGGGCCGCTGGCGCGGCGGGGCGTGCTGGACTGGCTCACGCCCGAGCGACTGCGCCCGGTGCCGCTGGATGCGCTGGACGCCGACGACGTGCGCTGGTTGCTGGGCAGCGCCGAGGAAGGGGACGAGCGGCTCGCGCCCCTGCTGCCGCCGCGCCGCTCGCAGATCGTGGCCGTGGCCACGCAGGATGGAGCCCTCGTGGACCTGCCGCTGACGCGGGCGACGGCGGTGCGACTCTTCGCGGTGACGGGCACGGCCATCACGCCGCTGGGTGCCCGAGCGCTGCCCTCCGACCCGCAGCGCCTCAAGGACGGGGTGGGCAACGCACGCGAGCTGCTGGAGGCCTTGCTGGGCTGCCGCACGCTCGTGGCCACGCGCATCCCGCCGCGTGCCGCGACGCTGCTCAAGGCCGTGGGCATCGTGCCCGTGACGGCAGGCGGTCGCGTGCCTGAGGTGCTCGACCGCGTGGCCCGCGGCACGTTGCGCTCGACGGGCGCCTAGGCGCCGCGAGCCGCGCTAGCGACGGCGCACGGAGGGCCCCGGAAGGGGCGCGCGCGGCGGCGGCGGCGTGGTCCAGCCATCCTGCGTGCGCGGCGCCCGCACGGGCGAGGGGGCCGGCGCCGCAGCCGGCGTTGCGGCCGGGGCCACGTCCGGCGCAGGCGCGACGGGCACAGGCTCCGGTGCGGGCAGTCCGGGCGCGGCGGGCGCCGGCTCGCTGGGCGCGGGGCGGCGCAGCAGGTTGGTGGGCGGGGCCACCGCGGCGGAGGCGCCCTCCGGCGGCGGCGTGCCCCAGGGGAAGGTCCACACCATCTCGCTGCCGCTGGCGAGGCGCTTGAGGCGCACCCAGCCCACCTCGCGCGTGATCACGTGCCGGAACGAGAGGCTGAAGCGGGCCGCGAAGCGCTCGCCCTCCTGCCCCATCGTGCCGGCGTAGGTGAGCGGGCGACCGGGCAGCGTGGCGCCCTGCGAGTCGGTGAGCAGGAACTGCTCGGCGGTGGGCTGCGTGAAGTCCCGCGTGCGCAAGGTCACGACGAAGGTGGTGTACCCCTGCTCGAAGTACGCCCGGTGCTTGCGCACCACGCTCTCCTCGTCGCCCTCGTAGCGCAGCCAGGCCACGTCCTCGAGCACGGCCTCGACCTCGCCCGCCTCGTCCACGCGCATGAAGGCCGCACGCGCCGATGCGGCATCGGCGTACGAGGAGGCCGGCCCCTCGGCCACGGTGGGCACGCAGGGTCCGTAGGCCTGCCCCTTGGCGCTGCTGCTGCAGCCGGCGAGGACCAGCGACAGCAAGGCAGCCAGCAGGGCACGGGAACGCATGCGGCCACCTCCGGGCACCGGAAACGCCTTGGACGACCGCGCGGGCCGCCGCCTTCCCGGCGCGACGATCACAGGCGCTTGATCAGCTCGGCGCGCTTGGCCTGGAACTCCGCCTCCGTGAGCAGGCCTTCCTTGTGCAGGGCGGCCAGCTGGCGCAGCTGGTCGGCCACCGAGGGACCGGCGGCGGCGCCCGGCGCGGGCGCGGCCGGCTGCTGCGACTGGCGCAGCGCGTCGGCCATGACCTGCCCCATGCCCAGGCCGGCGCCCAGGCCCACGCCCGCCGCGGCGGCACCGCCGCCACCGGGGTTGCGCGCCGCATCGCCCAGCGCCTCGGCGGCCTTCAGGCGCGTGTAGGCGCCCAGGTCGCCCAGCGCGCCCATGCGCGAGCGCTCGTCGATGGCCTGCTGCACCGCCTCGGGCGGCGTGATGGCGTTGACGCGGAAGTTCTCGATCGAGAGGCCGAAGCGCTTGACGTCGTTGTCGAGCAGCTGGCCCAGCTCGCGCGAGACCTCGTCGTACTTGCTGGGCAGGTCGAACACGCTGGTGAGGTGCGTGCCCAGCCAGTCGTTGAGCGACTGCACGATGGTGCTCTTGAGGTACTCCTCGGCGTTGGCCGCCGAGTAGCGCGCCTCGTTGGCCACCAGCGTGCTGGCGAACACCATCGGGTCGATCACGCGCAGGCCGTAGGTGCCGAACGCGCGCAGGCGCACCAGGCCCAGCTCCTTGTCGCGGAAGGGCACCGGCTCGCGCGTCCCCCACTTGAGGTCCGGCAGCGTGCGCATGCTGACGAACACCACCTCGCAGCGGAACGGGCTGGTGAACCCGAAGGGCAGCGAGAGCACCTTCGTCAGGATGGGGATGTTCTTGGTGGTGAGCGTGTGCCGGCCCGGCTCCAGCATGTCCGTGGCCTTGCCGTCCTTGCGGAAGATGGCGCGCTGGAAGTCGCGCACCACGCACTGGCTGCCGAAGTTGGTCTCGGCCGATCCGTCCTGCGGGATGCGCACGGCCAGCTCGCCGGGCTGCTGGTCGGTGGACTCGATGACGCTGAGGAAGATGCCCATGGAGGCTCCCGTGGCGCCATGGCGGCGCAGGGCGGCAGTCTACCGCCGGCTCGCCAGCCGTTCTGCCGCGCGCCGGCCTGCGCTGGCTCCCCGCGGCGTCAGCGGGCGGGAGGCCGTGCGCCGGGGCCCGCGGTGCCGCCCGGGGCCGACGCCGGGGTGCCCCCCGGGGGCAGGGCCGCGGGCCGGACCTCCAGCCACAGGCTGCGTGCACCCTGCGGCAGGTAGGCACCCAGCGTGTCGGCAAGGCGGCCCAGCGGCGCGAGCAGCTGCGAGCCCTTGGTGTAGTGCGCCATCTGCTCCTGCCGGCCCGAGGCCTCCAGCCAGGCACCGCCCATCACGACCACGAGCAGCGAGAAGAGCACGCCCGTGGCCGCGCCCAGCAGGAACCCCGCGATGCGGTCCACGCCCGCGAGGGCCACGCTGTGCACGAGGCCGCGCGCAAGGTGAGCAGCCCACGTGCCCAGCAGGAGCACGAGGAAGAAGACGATGGACCACGCCACGCTGGGCGCGGCAGCCTCGCCCAGCGAGGGGAACACCGAGCGCAGCACGGGCGCCAGCGGGTCATCGGCCAGCGAGGCACATGCGAAGGCGAGGCCGGCGGCGACGAAGCGGATCACCTGCCACACGAAGCCCTTGAGCGCGCCGCGCAGGGCGAACAGCGCCACCACGGCGACGAGGACGAGGTCGAGCGTGGAGAGTCCGGTCCCGGGCACGGCCCGATGCTACGGCCCGGGCACCCAGCCCCCGCCCCTGTGCGAGGCGGCGGCCCCGGATCCCGGCGGGAAGGCCCGCGGCAAGGGCTAGGATCCGCGGCTTGGCGGCCTCGCGCCACGCGAGCGCCACGAACGCCCCTGGAGGCCTTGCATGACTGCTCCCGCGTCCGCGTCCCGCCCGGCCCGTGCTGCCCTCGCAGGGCTGGCCCTGGCCGCGCTGCTGGGTGGCCTGCCTGCGTCCGCGCTGCGCGCCGAGGATGCACCGGCGCCCGCGCCGGCCCCGGCCCCGGCCGAGGGCCCGTCGGCCGAGGAGCGAGCCGCCATCAAGGCCATGGTGGACGAGCTGCGCGCCGAGGCGGCCCGCATCCGCGGGCTGGAGTGGAAGTTCGAGGTGCCCGCCGACCTGGTCTCGCGCAAGCAGATGCGCGAGGACTTCATGAAGCAGGTGGACGAGGAGTACCCGCCGGCCAAGCGGGACCGTGACATCGCCATCCTGCGCCGCACGGGCCTGCTCGGGCCCGACCAGGACCTGATCGGCATGTTCATGGACTTCATGGAGGCGGGCGTCGCGGGCTACTACGACCCGAAGAAGAAGCACCTGCGCATCGTCGAGGGCCTGGCCGGCCCCGAGCAGAAGCCCACGATCCTGCACGAGCTGATCCACGCGCTCGAGGACCAGTACTACGACCTCGAGAAGCGCGTGAAGCCCTACGAGGACGACAGCGACCGCATGTTCGCCGAGAAGTGCATCACCGAGGGCTCGGCCGAGCACGCGCGCGCCCTCTACGAGGCGGCGCACCCCGACCTGGCGGCCGTCTTCGCCCGCGCCCGCGAGAACCCCAAGGCGGCCGAGGCGCAGATGAAGGCCCTCTCCCGCGTGCCGGCGTGGATCTTCGTCAGCACGCTGCTGCACTACCAGAAGGGGCCGGCCTTCGCGCAGCGCCAGGTGCGCGGCGGCACCTACCCCGAGCGCATCCACGCGCTCTACCAGTCCGGCCCCGTCTCGCAGGAGCAGGTGCTGCACCCCAGCCGCTGGTTCGGGCCGCGGCAGGACTGGCCGCAGAAGGTCGAGGCAGCCGGCGACCTCGCCAGGGCGGCCGGCGAGGGCTGGTCGCAGCTGCACGCGCTGCCCGCGGGCGAGCTCGACCTCGCGCTCACGCTGGACTTCTTCCTCAGCCCGATGAAGGGCAAGTTCAACATCCTCACCGGCCAGACGCCGTTCCCCCGCGCCGAGGCGGCCGCCAAGGGCTGGGACGCGGGCTACACCTGGGTGCTGGAGAAGAAGGGCGCCCCGCTGGTGCTGGTGGAGGCCTACGCCTTCGACACGCCGGCCGACACGCTGGAGGCGACGCAGGCCCTGCTGGACGCGGCCAAGAAGGCCGCCGGCAACGCCTTCAAGGAGCGCTCCTCGCAGAAGCAGGCCGAGGGCGACGTGACCACCTCGTGGACGGTGGAGTACGACAACCAGCATGGTCCCTGCCGGCTCGAGATGCGCGGGCTCACCGTGCTGCGCGTCGATGGGGCCGCCCCGGAGGTGATGGCGACGCTGTGGCCCGTGGTGGCGCAGACGCGCTTCGTGCGCGACCCGCGCGACACCTGGCAGGCGGGCGACGAGGACGCCGCCCTGCTGGCCGCCACCTTCCAGGACAAGGAGCGCGGCGTGGGCATCACGCCGCCCAGCAAGGGCTGGACGGTGCGCGCCGGCGGGAACAACCCCCGGTCCTTCGCGACGGCCACGCACGCCGCCGAGGGCGTCGAGGTGGTGTTCACGCTCATCACGCAGGAGGTGCCCGTCGCCCAGCTGCTGACGATGACGGCCGGCCAGCTGAAGAAGGAGTTCCCCGCCTACGAGGCCAAGCCCAGCGGCCCGCAGGCCGTGGGCAATCACGACGGGCAGTGGATCCCCCTCGGGACAGACACCGCGGGCAACGTCGCGGCCATGGTGCTGGCCAGTGGCAGCGGCCGCACCTTCGTGGTCCGCATCGCGACATCCTCGGCCGAGGTGCTGGAGAAGATGCGGGGCGAGGTGACGCTGCTGCTCGAGAGCGTGGTCACGCGCGAGTAGCACAGCCCGGCCGGGGCGCCCTCGCCACCGCCACGCGAAGGGACCGGGGACCGCCGCTGTAAGGTTCCCGCCCCGATGCTAGGTGCCCGTAAGGCAGCGACCTGCTGTTGAGGCCTGCCGCATGCGGGGTGCCGCCGTGGCACCCCGTGCGAGCAGCCGCACGGAGGTGCCCATGGAGACGGAGTCCCGCGCCGGGCTGCGCGCCCTCGCACGGGCACACCGCACGCTCCTGAACACCTACGCAGTCGCGTTGTTCGTGATCGTGGGCTTGAACATCGGTGTGGCCGCGTCCCGCCTGGGCCCGGGCGCGGACACCATGGCGTTCGCCAGCATCCTGTTGTTCGTGTTCGTGGTGATGAGGATCTGGGTGGCGGTGCTCATCCACGCCCTCGCCCGCACCCTGGGCATGAGGTTCGCGGCACTCCTCTGCGGCCTGCTGGCCCTCGTTCCCATCGTCACCTTCGTCATCCTGTGCGTGCTCAGCCACAAGGCCACGCGCGTGCTCAAGGCCGCCGGCGTGCACGTGGGCCCCATGGGCGCGCACCCGGAGGACATCGCCTAGGCCGGACTGGCCCCGGCCCGCTGCCGCAGCACTAGGCCCGCAACGTACCCAGCCGCTCGACGCGTTCGACGTCGGCGGAGTGCACCAGCACGTGCGGCAGGCGCGGCCAGATGCCCCACGCCACGGCGTTGGACAGCCACTGCTCGCGCGGCTGCGTCGCGGTGGCGGGCTCGTGCAGGTCGGCGTCGTGCAGGTGCACGCCCGCGTCGTCGATCGTGTCGCAGCGGCCCACCCACGTGCGCCCGTCACGCCCGTGCACGACCACGGTGATGCCGTGCAGGTCGCCCTTGCCGTGGTGGAAGGTGCCCATCGCGCGGGCGGGCCGCCGCCGCTAGGCCTTGCAGTGCTTGTCGAAGGCCGTCACCAGCTCGAAGGCCACCGACTGCGCGTCGCGGCCCTCGATGGCGTGGCGCGGCACGAAGTGCAGCAAGGTGCCGTCCTTGATGAGGGCCATGGAAGGGCTGCTGGGCGGCACCTGGCCGAAGTACGACCGCGCGCGCTGGGTCGCCTCCACGTCCTGGCCCGCGAACACGGTGGCCACGTGCTGGGGCTTGGTGGCGTGCTGCAGCGCCAGCTTCACGCCAGGGCGGGCCATGCCGGCGGCGCAGCCGCACACCGAGTTCACCACCAGCAGCTTGGTGCCCGCGCGCTTCATGAAGGCATCCACGTCGGCGGCCGTGCGCAGCTCTTCGACGCCGGCCGAGGTGAGGTCGCGGCGCATGGGCTCGACGAGGGCAGGGTCGTAGGGCATGGGAAGCCTCCTTGGGGACGGGCGGGATGCTACCCGTCGGCCGGGGCCCGTCTCCCCGCGGCCGCGGCGGCCCGCCGGGACCGGGCGTGCCCCATGGCTAGCGCCAGCAGCAGCCACAGGCCGCACAGGGGCGCTGCGCACAGGGCCAGCGGGCCGGGGCCGCTGCCCACGGCCGTGGCCACCCAGCCGGCCCCCTGCGAGCCCAGCCAGTCGCCCAGCCGGGCGCCCAGCGTGTCCAGTGCGCTCTTGGCCTTGTACTTGTCCCGCCGCGACACGACCGAGAACAGCGTCTCCTGCGCCGGCTTGGCCAGCGCGAACTGCGTGGCGCGCGTGAGCGCCACGGCAACCACGGCCAGCACGAGGCCGGGGACGAGGCCCAGTGCCAGCAGGAAGCCGGCGTAGGCCAGCGGCAGCAGGCCCAGCACGAGCCCCGTGCCCAGCCGCGGCAGCAGGCGCGCCGTGCCCACCAGCTGCACCAGCAGCGTGAGCGACTGCGCAGCCACCTCGCTCCACGAGAACAGCGCCGTGCGCGCGGCCGCGTCCAGCGGGCTGGCGGCCACGGCCTGCAGGCGCACCGTCCACAGCACGCTGCCCAGCACGCTGCCCAGCAGCACCACCAGGCCGGCGCCGGCGAGGTAGGGCGAGGAGGCCAGCGCACGCAGGCCCTCCAGCGCCCCGCCGCCCAGCACGGCCTGGTCGCGCGCCTCCGCGCCCGGGCCCGCGCCGGCCACCTCCGCCCCGGCGGCCTGCGCCTCGCGTGTCACGCGCCGCACGAGGTGCACGCAGGCCTCCAGCAGCAACGCCCCGACCACGAACACGCCCCCGAGCAGGGGCGCCAGCCCGCCCTCGCCCAGCAGTGCCTTGAGGCCCGGCACGCACAGGCCGCCGGCGATGGCTCCCAGCGTGCCCCCCACGCCGATGGGCCCGTAGAGGCGCGCAGCAGCCTCGGGGCGCCAGGTGTCGGCCATGAAGGCCCAGAACAGCGCCACCACGAACATGTTGAAGACGCTGAGCCACGTGAACCAGGCCTGCGCGAAGGCCAGGCTGGGCGTGCCGGCCTCGGCGAGGGCCCATGCGGCGAAGCCCAGCAGCATCAGCGCGAAGGCGCGCAGCGCCAGCGGCAGGAAGCGCCGGCGCGGCAGGCGCGCCACGAGCGCGCCGAAGGCGACGCTGGCCACCAGCATGGCCAGCAGCGTCCAGGTGACGAGCGTGGGCAGGCGGTGCACGCCCGCCTGCACGCCCATCTCGTCGCGCACCGGGCGCAGCACGAAGCAGGCGGCCAGCACGGTGAAGAACAGCAGCGCACTGGCCGCTGCCGTGCGCAGCTCGCCCGGCCGGGACGCCAGCCAGCGCGCCAGGCGCGCCTGCGCCGGGCTCACGATGCGCGGCTCACAGCGCCTTCGTGGTCCGGAAGTGCATCTTGGCGAACTTGGCCAGCCAGAGCATGCCGCCCTCGCGCACCAGCGCCCGCGCAGCCGGGACGATGCGCGGGTCGCTGCTGCCCAGCGGCAGGTCCACCGGCGCATCCTGCTGCAGGCGGGCCACCCCGCGCAGGAAGGCGGCACGCGCCAGCCACGAGGCCGCGGCCACCGCCGGCTCGCTCTCCGCGCCCTCGATCATGGTGAAGGCGGCCGCACGTGCGGCCGGCCCCAGGTGCGCCTGCACCAGCGCCGGGTCGCCGAACTTGTCCACCACCACGCGGCAGGGCACGCCCGCGGGGGCCTTGGCCAGCACCTCGTTGATGCACTCGGCGTGCAGCCGGCCCAGCAGGATGTTCACGTTCTGGGCCTGGTCCCAGGCCGTGTTGTAGGCCTCGGGCATCAGCGTGCGCGTGGCGCTGGTGCAGGCCTTGAGCAGCGCTCCCTCCGAGCGGCGGATGCGCTCGTCGCTCACCACCTTGCTGTCCACCACGCCCATGTCGGCCAGCAGCACGGACTGCTCGGGCAGCACCAGCACGGCGGAGACCGACAGCGGGCCGAAGTAGTCGCCCTTGCCCGACTCGTCGCTGCCCACCGTGGGCTTGCCCGAGCTCGTCGTGGGCGGGCGCTTGGCGCCGGCCGGCTCCACGCGCGCCGTGTCGCCCAGGATGCTGCGGTAGCGCTCGGCGAAGGCCGAGGCGCCCTTGCCCTGCACCACCAGCTTGCCTGACTTGTAGTAGACGACGCTCACGTCCTCGCCCGAGCCCGCCCACAGCGCGTGGTCCATCGGGCGGAACTGGTAGAGCCCGTGGCCCAGCTCCTTGTAGAGGCGATCCGCCGCCTCGGCGTCCATGCGCACGACCAGGGTGCCGCTCACGTTGCCTCCCCCACCAGGCGCCGCAGCACCTCATGGCCATCCCGCGCCGGGTCCACCACGGGCACCCGCTGCACGAAGTCGCGCACGCGCGGATCGGTGCTGGCGCACATCTCCGCGTAGGTGCCCGTGAAGGCGACGACAGCGCCCGTGGGCTCCGGGTGCAGCATCACGATGCGGTCGGCGATGGTCCGCACCGACTCCATCTCGTGCGTCACCACGACGATGCTCATGTGCAGTGCCTTGTTGAGGCTGCGGATCAGCTCGTCGAGCCCGCGCCCGATGCGCGGGTCGAGCCCGGCCGAGGGCTCGTCGCAGAGCAGCAGCTCGGGATCCAGCGCGATGGCGCGCGCGAACGCGGCGCGCTTGGCCTGCCCGCCCGAGAGCTCGCTGGGGAGGCTGTCTTCCTTGTCGCTGAGCTGCACCTGCCCCAGCTTCATGCGCATCATGATGTCGATGGTCTTGGGGTCGAGGCGCGAGGCGTGCTCGCGCATCGGCAAGCGCACGTTGTCGCCCACCGTCATCGAGCCGAACAGCGCGCCCGACTGGTAGACGATCCCGATGCGCTTGTACACCTCCTCGCGCTCGCGCTCGCCAGCCCTGGCCAGCTCCACGCCCAGCACGCGCACCGAGCCCGCGCTGGGCGCCAGCGTGCCCAGCAGGCACTTGAGCAGGGTGCTCTTGCCGCTGCCGCTGCCGCCGAGGATCACCAGCACCTCGCCGGCCTGCACGGTGAGGTTGACGCCCCGCAAGGTCACGCGGGCGCCGTAGCGCACCTCGAGGTCCCGGACCTCGATCACGGGCGTGCCGGGCGCGCGCCGCGAGAGGGCGGGAGCAGGAGAGAGGACAGCAGGCACGGGGCGAGTCTACCCAGCGGCCTTCCAGGCCGCCCGGATGGCTGGACAAGGCCAGAAATGGCCTCGCGGAGGCCTCCCCAGGCCACGGGGCCAAGGCCGGGCATGGCGTGGTGCGCGCGGCGTGGCGGTCGCGGCCCACGGGCTAGGATGGCGCCCCCTTCCCGGGAGGACGGTCATGGCGCAGCTCCACGACGAGTCGTTCGCCGCCGCGCTGCGCCGCGCGGTGGGCTTCGAGAAGAGCGCAGCCACCCTGGAGGAGAAGCTGGCCCGCATCCCCTCGGTCGACGCGCTCACCGACCTGCCACCCGGCACCCCGGTGTGGGTACGCGCCGACCTCGACGTGGCCGACCGCGACGGCGTGATCGGCGACGACCCGCGGCTGGTGGGCCTGCACGACACGCTCGAGCTCGGGCGCCGTCGCGGCTGGCGCATGATCCTCATCGGCCACCGCGGCCGCGCGCCCGACATGACGCTGGAGTACGTCTACCAGAAGCTCAAGGCCACCGAGGCCGGCTGCGGCCCCTTCGTGCGGGACTGGTTCGACGAGCACGCCGAGGCGCTCAACGGCGTGGCCATCAAGGCCATCGAGAGCCTCAAGCCCGGCCAGTTCTGCGTGTTCGAGAACACGCGCCGCTACGGCTTCGAGTGCCGCATGTGGACGGCCACGGCCGACGACATCGAGGGCATCGCCGACGACTACGAGCGCCTGGCCACGGCCTTCCGGCAGGGCAGCACGGTGTACGTCAACGACGCCATCGCCGCCTCCAACAAGGACTTCAGCAGCGCCGCGCTGCCGCTGGCCATGGGCAAGGTGGCGCTGGGCGTGTTCACGCGCCGCGAGCTGGCCGAGCACCTCGTGCGCGCGCGCGAGGCCGGGCTGGTCTCGTTCTCGGGCCTCAAGCTCGACAAGCTCAAGGACCTGCACGGCATCGTCAAGCGCGGCCGCGTGGAGATGCTGCTGGCCGGCGGCAGCCTGGCCATGGCGCTGCGCAAGGCCGAGGGCGAGCTGCGCGGCGTGGACGTCTCCATCGGCGCCGCTGGCGACGAGGCCTTCAAGGACGAGAAGGCCTACGTGCCGCCCTCCGCGGTCGAGGCCGCGCGCCAGATGCTGAAGGACGCCGCCGCGCGCAACGTGAAGGTGGTGCTTCCGGTGGACTTCGTGCTGGAGGACGGCACGGTAGCCCGTGACATCCCGCCCAAGGCCTGGCAGCTGGACGTGGGCCCGGCCACGCGCGCCCTCTTCGAGCAGGAGGCGCTGGCGTGGGCCGCTCGCACCAAGCGCCGCGCGGCGTTCCACAACGGCGTGCTGGGGAAGTTCGAGAGCAAGACCTTCGCCGGCGGCACCGAGGCGATGATCGGCACCCTCAAGCGCCTGCAGGCGGCAGGCATTGCCGTGTACGTGGGCGGCGGCGAGGGCCGGGCCGCGCTGGAGCGCTACGGACGCCTGAGCGACGTCACCCATGCCTTCACGGCCGGCGGCACGATCCTCAAGTGCCTGGCCGACAAGCCGCTGCCCTTCATCGAGGCCTTGGTGGCGCAGGCCAGCGCCTAGGGCCCGCACCCGGGCGCGCGCGGGCCCCCTCGCAGGCCCTCGCTTGCCTCGGGCGCGCCGGGGTGTACGGTCCGTTTCCCGCTTCCTGTGGGGCTGTAGCTCATCTGGTAGAGCGTCTGGTTCGCAATCAGAAGGTAAGGGGTTCGAGTCCCCTCAGCTCCACCAACCTGCCGACGGGGGGGGGGCGGGGGCGGCGCCCGGGGCGCGTGGCGGCCTAGCGCCGGGCCCCGTGCCCGAGTCGGTGCAGGCCCTCGCGCAGCTGCCGGGCCACCATGCTCACGCGCGCGGCGTCGGTGCTGCGCAACACCAGCCGCACGTGCCAGGCGCCCGCCTCCAGCACCGGGTAGGAGCCGATGGCCACGTCCGGGTGCTCGGCCTGCGTGCGCGTCAGCAGCGGCGCGATCTCGCCCTCGCGCAGGCCGGTGATCACTTCCTGCCGGTGCAGGGGCGCGCCGCGGAAGTCGCTCACGATGCCCTCGACGAGGTCGCGCATCAGCAGCGGCACGCCCGGGAAGCCGTAGACGCCGCCCAGCTCGAAGCCCAGCGTGCCCGTGCTGGGCCCCACCACGACCCGGGCGCCGGCCGGCAGCATCGCCATCTCCAGCTCGGCCGCGGTGACGGCCTGGCCGTAGAAGCCGCGGATGCGCCGCTCGGCCTCGGGATGCGGCACCAGCGTGACGCCCAGCGCGCGCGCCAGGGCCGGGCGCGTGACATCGTCGTGCGTGGGCCCCACGCCCCCGGTCACCAGCAGCGCATCGGAGAGCGCGCGCAGGCGACGCACCTCGGTGGCCACCTCGTCCTCGACATCCGGGCACACGGCCACGCGCACCACGCGCACGCCCTCGCGGGCAAGACGGTCGATGATCCACGGCGTGTTCTCGTCACGGATCTCGCCCGAGAGCAGCTCGTCGCCCACGACCAGGAGGCTGGCACTGCGCACGCGCGGGAGTGTACGCGGCCGCGCGGGCCCGCCCCGTAGACTCGCGCGCATGCCGCGCTGCCTCCCCGTGCTGCTGGCCTGCCTGCTTCTGGCCTGGCCGGCACCGCAAGAGGCCCGCGCGGGCGCAGGGCCGGCCGCGCAGGCATGGGTGGACCTGGGCGAGGCGCGCGTGCTGGCCTCGCCGGGCTGGCCGCGGGCCCTCGCTGGCTTCTTGCCCCCGGGCCGCGTCGTGGAACCGCTGGCCCTGCCGCTGCCACCGGGCCCGCTGCTGGTGCTGGGCGTGCTCGCCGACGACCCGTGGGCGCGCGAGCTGGCACGCCTCTCGCCGCGGCTGGTGCCGCGCGAGGGCCTGCGTGGCGGCTGGGTGCTGGAGGCGCAGCTCGTGCAGGGCAAGCCGCGCGTGGTGCTGCTGGCGGAGGACGGCGCGGCCCTGATGGCCGCGCGCTTCGAGCTGGAGACCTACACGCCGCCCGCGCGCGAGGGCGCACCGCGCTCGGTGGACCTGACGCGCCCCGACGAGGAGGGCAGCGTGCGCGTGGCCGTGGGCGTGCGCCGCCAGCGGCCGGTGCTGCCGCTGCGCGCACTGGTGGCTGCGCAGGCCGGGCCGGCCGCGCTGGAGGCGGCCTCGCTGCACGCCAACCGCCTGTGGCTGCCGACGGGCGAGGCCGCCCCCGGGATGGCCCGGCTGGCCCTGCAGTACGGCGTGGACCCCGTGGCGCGCCTCGCGCTCGCCCCGCAGCCGTTGCGCGGGCCCGAGGCGTTGCCGGCCTGGGCACGCGAGCTCGAGCGCCTCGTGGCCGAGGTGCAGCGCTGGCAGGCTCGCGGCGTGCACCACGTGGCGCTGGAACTGGCCGCCGACGCGCCCGGCGAGGAGGCCGCGCGCGCCGCGTGGGAAGGCTGGCTGCTGGAGCGCCTCGCCCAGCACGTGCAGCCCGGCGGGCTCGCAGAGCTGCTGGTGGTGCTGCCGCCCGGACGCGACCCGGCCCTGGGCCCCCACCTCGCGCGCGTGCCGGGGGCACTGCTGGGCTGGCGTGCGCCCGCCGCGGGCGAGCTCACGGCCCTCGACCTGCGCCGCGCGAGGGCCGCCGCGCGCGTGCCGGTGGTGCTGGTGGAGGGCTGGATGGAGCCCGCGCAGGCCCTGCCCTCGCTGCCCCGCGGGCGCGAGGCGCTGGCCGCCGCAGGGCTGGCCGGCCTCGTCGTGCTGCCCGGCCCGGGCGCCGACGAGGTGCTGGCGGGCGCGTGGGCACCCGAGGCCGCCGAGCGCACGGTCGAGTCCGCGCAGGCCGCTTGGCGAGAGGCGCTGGGCCTGCACGCAGGGCTGGGCCCGGACTCCAAGGCCGCGACGCTGGCCGCGTGGCTGCGCACGGCCGCTGCGCGCGTGGAGTCGGGGCTGGAGGGGCGTGCCGCCGTGCCCGCCTTCCTGCGTGCCCAGGCGGCGCAGGCGCTTCGCGACGCCGAGGCGCTGGAGGCCGCGCCGGCCGTGCTGGCCGTGCCGCGGGGCACGCTGGCCCTGGACCCGGCCGCAACGCTGGACGTGGAGGGCGTGCGACTCGCCGCCGCCTGCGACGGCGAGCGGCTGGCGCTGCGCCTGCAAGGCACGGCCGCGGCGCTCCCCGACGGGCGCGCGCCGCTGTGGGTACAGGGACGCCTGCACCTGCTGCGGCCGGCGAAGGACGCGCCAGGCTTCACGGCCGGGCTGCTGCTCGCGCGCGACGCCCTCGGCGGCGACCCGCACGCGGGCCGCGTGCTGCACCTCGTGCTGCGCGTGGACGCCAGCGGCCGGCGCGCGCGGGTGGCGCTGGTGCTGCTGCCCTAGGGCAGGTCCTCGCCGCTGGGCGCGAGCTCGAGCCGTGCACCCAGCTCGCTCGCCAGCCGCCGCCAGAAGGCCTCGTGCCGCTCGTGCTGCCAGGCGTAGGCAAAACACTCCACCAGCCCCCCCACGGCGCGATCGCCGTCGGCGCGGGCGTGGTGCCCGCACAGGTCGAAGGGGTAGACGATCAGCGAGCCCTCCTCGGGCGGGGCCGGCGTGGGCCCCGGCGTGGGCTCGGGCGCAAGGCGGTACTGGCACTCCAGCCGGTAGGTGAAGACCTGCTCGCGCACGAAGGAGGGCGGCGGGGGGAGGTCGCGGCTCTTGCGCTTGAGGCCGAAGATGGCCGCGAAGGTCGCTAGCGTGCCGGCCTGCAGGAAGTGCTGCCGCACCGGCTCCTCGGCCTCGCGCCACGCCCGCGCGGCCAGGTCCTGCAGCGCGGCCGGCGTGCACGCCTCGGCGCACGCCCGCACCACGGCCGGCAACGACTCGCGCGAGAGCGTGCCCACGCCGGGCAGCCGCGCCGGCAGGTCCACCCGCGCGGCGTCGAGGAACCACAGCGGCGGCAGGGCATGCACGCGCACCTCGGCATGGCCCAGCGCGTGGGCGAGCGCAGCGCCCACGTCGGCGCCCGGTGGCAGCAGCAGCCAGGCGGGACGCTCGTGGGGCAGGGGGCCGGGCATGGGCGCGCCACCCTACACGGCCGGAGCGGCGGCCCCGCCCGCGCGCGCGTAGCGCCACAGCGTGACCTGCGCCTCGGGGTCGGCGCACAGCAGGGGCTGCCGCTCGCGCAGCACCAGCCCGGCGCGTGCCGCCACGGCGGGGAAGTCGCGAGCGTGCAGGCGCCCGGGGTCGGCCAGCCACGCCTCGCCAGAGTGCGCCAGGTGCACGGCCAGGAAGGCGGCCACGGGCTCGGCGTTGCGGGCCTCGTAGAGCACGTCGGCGCCCAGCACCAGGTCGAAGGTGCCCAGGCCAGCCGGCGGGGTGCGCCAGTCGGCCACCACGAAGCGCTCCAGCGACACGCCCAGGCGCTCGGCGCTCAGGCGCACCAGCGGCTCGGGCTCGGGCGCCCAGTCGAGGCAGGTGACGCGCGCGCCCTGCCGTGCCGCCGCCAGCCCCTCGGGGGCCACGCCGCAGCCCAGGTCCAGCACGCGCTTGCCGGAGAGGCCGCGCGCCTCCAGCACGTGGCGCGCGAGCGCCTCCCCGCTGGGCCACAGCAGGGCCCAGTAGGGCATGCGCTCGTCGCTGGCCTGGAACGAGGCGTCGTCCATGCCGTCCAGCAGGGCGTCGGGGTCGTCCACCACGTAGAGGCCCAGCCGGGCCTGCGGCGGCCCCAGCGGCTGCCAGGCCAGCGGCGGCAGCCCCGGCAGGCGCGGCACGGCACCGGGGGCCGGGTCGGGCTGGGCGCCGGGCGGGGTCGGTTTCACGTGAAGCGGGCTCCTGCTCCCGCTATACGCGAATGGATGGCGAGGGCCGCGGTTCCCCTCGCCCCGGAGACCCCATGAGCGGCCTGCGCACTGTCTTCCTGCTCACCCTGCTCACCATGCTGCTGGTGGCCGGCGCCCGCTTGCTGGGCTTCGGCCAGGCGGGCATGGCCATCGCGCTGGTGGTGGGCCTGCTGTTCAACCTCGTCAACTACTGGTTCAGCTCGAAGATCATCCTGATGGCCTACGGGGCCAAGGTGCTCGAGCCCGGCTCGCCCGAGGCCGCCCCGTACCAGTGGCTGCTCGACGACGTGCGCGAGATGGCCACGCGCGCGGGCATGCCCGTGCCGAAGGTGGCGATCATCCCCAAGGAGGCGCCCAACGCCTTCGCCACGGGCCGCAACCCCGAGCATGCCGTGGTGGCCGCCACCGAGGGCCTGCTGCACCTGCTGGACCGCCGCCAGGTGCGCGCGGTGATGGGCCACGAGCTGGCCCACGTGAAGAACCGCGACATGCTCGTGATGACCATCGTGGCCGGCGCCGTCTCGGCCATCGGCTTCCTGGCCAACATCGCGCAGTGGAGCGCCATCTTCGGGGGCGGCCGCAGCCGCGAGGGCGGCCCGCCGCCCGTAGTGATGCTGCTGGTGGCCATCCTCGCGCCGCTGGCCGCGATGATGGTGCAGATGGCCATCAGCCGATCGCGCGAGTACGGCGCCGACGAGGTGGGCGCGGGCCTGGCCCACGACCCCCACGCTCTGGCCGACGCCCTCGAGCGCCTGCACCGCGCCATCCCCCACGCGCCGCACCTCACCGAGAGCGGCACCACGGCCCACCTGATGATCGCCAACCCCTTCACGGGCTCGTCCATGGCGCGGCTCTTCAGCACGCACCCCGATCCCGAGGACCGGATCCGCCGCCTGCGCGCGATGGCCGGCGAGGCCTAGGCCGGGCGGGACGGGCGTCCGCGCCTTTCCCGCTTCCACCCCGGGCGCGGGGTCCGCACAATCCGGGGGCTGCGACGGGCAGCAGGAGCGGATCGCCCCCATGGGCTGGTTCATCGTCGACGGCCACCAGGACATCGCCACGGCGCTGCTCGAGGCGCCGGCGCGCGACTTCGGGCAGCCGGCGCCCGAGGGGCAGGCCCTCTCGCTGCCCGACGCCAAGCGCGGCGGGCTGGGCCTGATCCTGGGCACCATCTTCGCCACCGAGGGCTACTGGAAGGGCGAGACGCCCACGGACGCCGCCGAGCGCCAGATGGCCTGCTACGACCAGCTGCTGGTCAAGCACCAGGCGGACCTGTTCCGTGTCGAGAGCCGTGGCGACCTGGCGTTGTGCCGGCGGGGCGGCCCCATCGGGATGCTGCACCTCATGGAGGGCGCCGACCCGCTGCGCTCGCCGCGCGAGCTGGGCCGCTGGGTGGAGCGCGGGGTGCGGGTCGTGGGCCTGGCGTGGAACACGCCCAACCGCTGGTGCGGGGGATGCAAGGACGACCAGGGCGTGACGCGCGAGGGGCTGGCCCTGCTGGACGAGATGCGCCAGCTGGACGTGCTGCCCGACCTCTCGCACCTCAACCCCCGCGCCGTCGATGACGTGCTGGCGCACCACGCCGGGTGCGTCGTGGCCAGCCACAGCAACTGCCACGCACTGCGCGCCCACCGGCGCAACCTCACCGACAGCCAGATCCGCCGCGTGGCCGAGCGCGACGGCGTGGTGGGCGTGGTGCTCTACAACCCCTTCCTGGCCGGGGACGAGGGCGCGACGCTGGACACGGTGCTGGCCCACATCCGGCACATCGCCGACCTGGTGGGCCCGGACCACGTGGCCCTGGGCAGCGACCTCGACGGCGGCTTCAGCACCAAGAGCGCCCCGCAGGGCATCGGCAGCGTGGCCGACCTCCGGCGCATCGGCGAGGCGCTGGGCGCGCACGACTGGCCCGAGCCCTCCATCGAGAAGGTGATGGGCGGGAACTGGCTGCGGGTGCTGCGGCGCGTGCTGCCGGAGTAGGGCCGGCCCGCGCCACGCCGGTATCCTCGCCCCGCATGGGCCCTGCCGACCCCGTCGTGCGCTTCGAGCAGGTGACGAAGCGCTTCGGCACCTTCACCGCCGTGGACGGCATCTCCTTCGAGGTGCCGCGCGGGTGCACCTTCGGCATCCTGGGCAGCAACGGGGCCGGCAAGACCACCAGCATCCGCATGCTGATGAACATCTACCGGCCGGATGCCGGCGTGGTGGAGGTGCTGGGCTCGCGCGTGGACGAGGCCACCAAGCCGCGCGTGGGCTACCTGCCCGAGGAGCGCGGCCTCTACCGCAAGATGCGCGTCGAGGAGACGCTGCGCTTCTTCGGCCGCATCAAGGGCCGTGACGACGCCTTCCTCGCGCCGCGCATCACCCAGTGGCTGGAGGCCATGGGCTTGTCGGCCTGGCGCCACCGGCGCGTGGAGGAGCTGTCCAAGGGGATGGCCCAGAAGCTGCAGTTCATCGTCACCGTCGCCCACGAGCCCGAGCTGCTGGTGCTGGACGAGCCCTTCTCCGGGCTGGACCCGGTGAACCGCGACGCCCTGCGCGACGCGGTGCTGGGCCTCAAGCGCGGTGGCACCACCATCGTGTTCTGCACCCACGTGATGGAGCAGGCCGAGCAGCTCTGCGACCGGCTCGTGATGGTGCATCGCGGGCAGGTGCGGTTGCGCGGCACGGTGGCCGAGGTGCGCGCCAGCCAGGGGCGCGACGCCGTGCGCCTCGAGCACCGCCTCAAGCCCGGCGCCCGCCTCGAGGGCCTGCCGGGCGTGGAGGCCGTGCACGACCGCGGCCACGAGGCCGAGCTCACGCTCGCGCCCGGCGCCGACGCGGCCGTGCTGCTGCGCGCGCTGCTCGAGCGCACCCACGTCTCGCGCTACGAGCTCTACCACCCGAGCCTGCACGAGATCTTCAAGCGCGTCGTGGCCGCCGACGCAGGCGACGAGGGGGAGGCGCCGGCTGCATGAGCCGCACCTTCCTCATCTTCGCGCGCGAGTACCTCGAGAACGTGCGCACCAAGGCCTTCCTCATCGGCTTGGTGCTGACTCCCGTGTGGATGGGCCTGATGTTCCTCGTGCCCACGCTCGGGCGCGACTCCACGCGCTCGGAGCGCCTGCTCCTCGTGGACGACACGGGCGAGCTGGCCGGCCCGCTGGCCGGGCAGCTGGCCCCGCTGCGGGCCGGCGACGGCAGCGCGCGCGTCCGCCTCGAGGCCCTCGACCCGCAGGAAGCCCTGGATCCGGCCGCGCTGCAGCGCCGGGCCGGGCAGGGCGAGGCCTTCGTGCTGCGGCTGACGCGCTCGCTGCTGGAGAACAAGCGTCGCCCGGCGCAGGGCGAGCCTGCGCCGGTGCTGTACGGGCCCAGCGGCGTGGGTGCGCTGGAGGCGGGCCGCCTGCTGGAGCAGGCCGTGCACGCGGTGGTCAACGGCTGGATCGTGCGCCACAGCCAGGTGGACCCGGCCGTGGCCGTGGCGCTGACCACGCCCACCGTGCGCTACACCAGCCTCACGGAGGAGGGCAAGGAGGGCGGTCCGGCGCAGGCGCTGGCGCCGTTCCTCACCATGCTCATGCTGTACCTGGGGGTGGTGGGCATCAGCCAGATGCTGATCAGCAGCACCATCGAGGAGAAGGCCAGTCGCGTCTACGAGGTGCTGCTCTCGTCGGTGTCGCCGCTGCAGCTCATGGCCGGCAAGATGCTGGCCATCTGCGCCGTGGGCCTGACGCTGATGCTGGCCTGGTCGGGCGGCGGCCTGCTCACCGCCAGCGTGCAGGGCATGGGCGGCGTCGTCAGCGGCACGCAGGCCGGGCTGTTCCTGGCCTACTACCTGCTGGGCTTCGTGATGATCGCCAGCCTGATGGTCATGGTGGGCAGCGCCTGCAGCACGCTCAAGGAAGCGCAGAACCTGATGTCGCCCATCTCGATGGTGCTGGCCCTGCCGCTGCTGCTCTCCTTCCTCGTGATGCGCGACCCCCACGGGAGCGCGGCCACCGCGCTCTCCTTCGTGCCGCTGTTCACGCCCTTCCTGATGATGGCGCGCATCGCCAGCGTGCCGGGGCCGCCGCCCGAGCAGGTGGTGGCCAGCCTGCTGCTGCTGGTGGCGTGCACCGTGCTGGCCGTGCGGATGGCCGGGCGCGTGTTCCGCGTGGGCATCCTGATGGTGGGCCAGCCGGCCACCCTCAAGCAGATCTGGCGCTGGATGCGTACGCCCTAGCGTCCACGCCGGGGCGGGTGTCGCGGCACGGGCCGCAGGCGCGCAGCCCTAGGTGCCCGCGGACGGGTCCGGCTGGAAGAGGCGCGCCATCACCTCGGCCGTCACCTGCTTGTCGGTGGCGGCGAGGCGCGACTCGCTGCGCAGCGCGGTGTGCTCCCCCTCCAGCCTCGCCCGCTCGCCGGCCTCCACGGAAGGGTCCGCCAGGCGACGCAGCAGGCCGAGGTGCCGCTCCACGTCGGCGCGCACCAGCGGGTGCTCGTAGATGGCGCGCAGCCAGCGACGCAGCAGCGGACGGCCGAGCCAGAGGTCACCGCAACGCTCGTCGTAGTCGAAGGCGGCGTCCTCGGTGTCCAGCGCCTTGGGATGCGTGCCGCGGTAGCTGGGGATGTCCGCCAGCGGCTCGGCATCCGAGAGGCGCGCGGCCAGGTGCAGGTTCTCGAAGATGGCACGCCGCAGCGCGCTCACCGAGCGCAGCCAGTCGCTGCGGTAGAAGTAGACGAGGCCGAGGTTGAACAGCACGTCCGGGTCGTCGCCCGCGCGCAGGAACTCGCGCACGGCCTCCTCGTCCTGCCCCATGCGGAAGCAGATCTCGCCCATCAGGAAGCGCACGTCCAGCGGGTCGGACGGGGCCAGCCTCAGCAGGCGGCGGAAGGTGCGCGCCGCGTGCTCGTAGTCGCCCAGCCAGAAGCGCGTCAGGCCGCGGCCGTGGAGGGCGCGCAGGTAGGGGCGCGTGCGCACGTCGGTCCACCAGCGCCGGGCCTTGCGCGCGTTGCCCTCCAGCGGGCCCAGCAGGCGCCGGGCATGGCGCGCGGCCTCGCGGTAGTCGCGGTCGGCGCTGCGCAGGCGGCCCAGGTCGTAGTGGGCCTTGCCGCGGCCGCACCAGGCCTCGGGGTCCTCGGGGTCGGCCTCCAGCGCCCGCTCGAAGCACTCGAGCGCCTCGTCGGCCTCGCCCCGCTCGAGGTGCTCGTTGCCGCGCTCGCACCAGGTGCGCACGTCTTCGTTCATGGCCGCGATGCTACCGGTAGGCTTGCGGCCTGCCGCGCCGGGCACCACCCCGGCGGTGCCTGCCTGCTGGAGCCCCATGAACCGCCCCAAGGCCCTGCTCCTGCTGGTGCTGGCCGTGGGCCTCTGCTGGCTGGTCGAGCGCCTCATCGTCACCGACACGGAGGCCATCGAGGCCCTGCTCGACGAGGCCCTGGAGGCTGCCCGTGCACGCCGGCTGGCCCCGGTGCGCGTGCACCTCGCCGAGGACTTCCTTCACCAGGGCCGTGGGCCCGACGAGGCCCTGGCCGAGGCGCAGCGCCTGCTGGACACCTACCAGCCCACGCTGCTGGACCTGCGCCGCGGCCCCATCGTGGTGGCCGCGCCGCGCGCCGAGGCCGAGATCGACATGCGCGTGGTGGCCATGGCCGGCCTCTACGCCGGGCGCATGGGGCTGGTGCTGCGCAAGGACGACGGCCGCTGGCGCATCGTCGAGGCCAGCGACCTGCCGCCCATCCCCGCCGGCGCGCGCTGACGACGCGCGCCTAGCGCAGCACCACCCACGCGCAGGGCGGGCCCTCGCGGCCTGCGCCCAGCGCGCGCACGCGCCAGCGCAACTCGCCCGGCTCGGGGGCGACTCGCTCCAGGTCCATGGTCGTGGCGCTGCTGCGCGCGATCTTGCGTCCGTTGGGCAGCCAACCCGAGGCAGCGCGCTCCTCCACCTCCAGCAGGTAGGCGTCGGCGCCCTCCACCGGCTGCCAGGCGAAGCCCAGCGCCAGGGTGCGCTGGCGCGGCAGGGCCGTGCCCTCGCTGGGCGCGATGGCCGCCGGCGCGCCCAGCGCCAGCGGCACCTCGCCCGCAGCGCGCGGCGCCGTGGTCGCGGGTGCGGGAGCCGGCACGGGCGCGGCGGGCCCCACGGGGGCCTCGCGCGGCAGGGCCGCACCGCGCGCCACCCCCAGCGTCACCACGCCCCCCTTGGGCAGCTCGCTGCCGGCCGCAGGGCGCTGGTCGGCCACGCGACCCGGCAGTCCCCGGTCCACCTCCTCGATGCGCAGCGAGAGGCCCAGGTCCTGCAGGATGCGCGCGGCCTGCGGCGGGGTGCGGTCCAGCAGGTCGGGCACCGTCACGCGCGTGACCTCCACCCCGGGCACGGGCACGCGCGCCTCGGCCGGCAGGTCGCCACCCGCCGTGACCTGCACCCGCACCACGCTGCCGGCCGCACGCGTGCTGCCCGCGGCGGGCACTTGCTCGAGCACGCGACCCAGCGGGTGGCCCGGCACGCGCTCCACGTACAGCACGAGGCCGGCCTCGCGCGCGCGCTGCTCAGCGTCCACCAAAGGCAGGCCCAGCATGTCGGGCACCACGCCCGGCGTGGCACGCTCGGCCTGCGCCGGCGCATCGGGGCTGCCCGGGCGCACGGGCGGCAACGGCACCCTCGGCGCAATCCCCGGCTCAGTCCCCGGCGCAGGCCCGGGGGCGGGAACAGGAGCGGGCGCGGGCCGCGAACGCGAGATCACGGTCGGCGGCGGCGCTGCCACCGGCGGTGCCACCGGCGCCGGCGCGGCACCCGCGGCCTGCTGCGCAGGCAGGGTTGGCGCCACGGGCATGGGCGGCGGCAGCGGGAAGGGCGGGCGCTCGCCGGGCGCCGCCGGCGGCAGCGCGGCAGGCAAGCCCAGGTCCGCGGCCTGCGGCGCACGGCCCTCGGCAGGCCCCGGCTCGCGCGCCGACACCATGACGCGCACGCCAGCGCCACGGGCCAGGCGCACACCCGGCCTCGGCTTCTGCTGGATCACGAGGCCCAGCCCGTAATCCTGCTCATAGCGCTGCTCGTGGATGCGCTCCAGCACGAGGCCCACGCGGCCGAGCAGGCGCGCGGCCTCGGGCAGGGAGCGCAAGGCCAGGTCGGGCACTTCGACCTGCTCCGCCCCCGGGCCGGCGTCCGGGGCGGCTGGCGTGTCGGCGTACGGGGCACGGGGCGGGCTGGCGAGCAGCAGCACGCAGGCCAGGGCCAGCACGCCCAGCGCCGCCCGCGACGGGTCCCAGGACGGAGCAAGGGTCGTGGCAGGAGGCATGCCCGCAGTCTACGCAGCCGCCGCACGGCCTGCCCCGCGGGCCGCCATCGGCGCGGGCCGCGCGGGAGGCGGCAGGCCACGGCGTACCATGCCGGCATGGAGCCTGCGCGCCCCCCCCACCTCTTGCCGCTGGTGCTGCTGGGCATCGTGCTCGTGGCGCTGGCCCTGTCGGCCATCTCGCCCTACGACATGCCGACATGGTGGATGGAGGTGTCCCCGGTGCTGGTGGCGGTGCCGCTGCTGGCGCTCACCTGGCGGCGCTTCCCCTTCACGCCGCTGCTCTACGTGCTGATGGCGGCCTTCTGCGTGGTGCTCGTCACGGGCGGCCACTACACCTACGCGCGCGTGCCCTTCGGCGACTGGCTGCGCGAGACGCTCGGCACCGTGCGCAACCCCTACGATCGCCTGGGGCACGCGATGCAGGGGCTGGTGCCGGCGCTCATCGCACGCGAGCTGCTGCTGCGCACCTCGCCGCTGGAGCCGGGCGGCTGGCTCACCACCTGCTGCACGGCCATCGCGCTGGGCATCTCGGCGCTCTACGAGCTGCTGGAGTACGCCACGGCGCTGCTGGCCGGCGACGGATCCATCGAGTTCCTCGGCGTGCAGGGCGACATGTGGGACGCGCAGAACGACATGCTGACCGCGCTCGTGGCTGCCGTGGCCGCCCTGCTGCTGCTGGGCCGCTGGCATGACCGGCAGGTCGCGCGCGTGGAGCTGCAGGTGGCCCAGCGCGAGACAGCGCGGGCCGCGGGCGGCACCTAGGCCGGCCGCAGGCGCCCGTCGGCCAGCGCCAGCACCCGCGACGCGCGGGCCAGCATGCCCCGGTCGTGCGTCACCACCACGAGGGCGGCGCGGCCCCGCTGGGCCTCCAGCAAGTCCATCACGGCCTCGCCGGCCGGCTGGTCGAGGAAGGCCGTGGGCTCGTCGGCCAGCACGAGGTCGGGATCGCCCGCCAGCGCGCGCAGCAAGCCGGCACGCTGGCGCTGCCCACCCGAGAGCCGCCACGGACGCTCGTCGAGCAGGTCCCGCATGCCGACCGCCGCGGCCAGCGCCTCCAGGCGGTCCGCGGCCTGCCCGCCCTCGACATGCGCCAGCGCATTCTCGCGCACGCTCAGGTAGGGCACGAGGAAGGGCTCCTGGAACAGGAAGCCCACGTGGCGGCGACGCAGCGCAGCGTTGGCTTCCGGCTCGGGGGCCAAGGGCCTGCCGAGCAGCCGTACCTCGCCGGCATCAGGCCGGCGCAACCCGCCCAGCAGGAACAGCAGGCTGGACTTGCCCGAGCCCGACGGGCCCACGATGCCGACGGACTCGCCGCGGGCCACCACGAGCGAGGCGTCGCGCACGGCCTCCACGCGGCGCGGGCCGTCGGCGTAGGTGAGCGAGAGGCCATGCGCCTCCAGCACCGGGAGCCCGCCCGCGCTCATGCGCCCCTCCGCTGCAGCACGGCAACGGGGTCCATGCGCCGGATGCGGGCACGCAGGGCCAGCGCCCCCACCACGGTGGCCAGCAGCGGCACCGACAGCGAGGCCAGCAGGGGCCGCGCATCCAGCAGCTGCATCAGGATGCCGCGCGGCTCGAGCACCAGCGCGCGGTAGGCAGCCAGCACGGCCAGCCCCAGCACGAGGCCCAGCGCCCAGCCCAGCAGCGACACGAGCAGGCCCTCGGCCGCCAGCTTCTGCATCAGGCGCCGGCGCGGGTGCCCCACGGCCAGCAGCAGGGCCAGCTCGTCGAGCCGCGCCTGGAACTGCAGCAGGTCCAGCAGCGCCGTGACCAGCGCCACCACCACCGCCACGGCGGCCGTGATGAAGCCCAGCACCAGCGGCAGGTTCACGAAGGCCTTCTCGATGCGCGCGCGCACGAGGTCGTCGTCCACCACGCGGAAGGCGAGGCCTCCCGCCGGCAAGCCCAGCGGCGAGCCGGCCCCGGCGGGGATGCGGGCCTGCGCGAGCCAGGCATCGCTGTCCTCCTCCTCCCCGGGCCGGGCGTAGACCACCTCGAAGGGCAGCTGGCGCGCGTAGACCGAGTCCTGCTGGCTGGCCCGCTGGAGGTCGCCCAGCGCCAGCCGCGCCGGACCCGCCAGCACGCCCACCACCTCGAAGCGCCCCGGGGTGCTGTCGAGGCGGTCGACCTCCTCGCCGAAGGCGCTGCCCAGCACCCAGCCGCGCGCCCGCAGCACGGCCTCGTGCACCACCACCCCCGCGCTGCCCGGCTCGGGCATGCGTCCCTCCACGAGCCGGCATCCCGTGCGCGCGAGCAGGTCGGCCTGTGCCGCGGGCGCGAGCAGCAGCAGGGGTGCCCACGCCTCGCCCACGATCATGGGCGTGCGGATCCAGAACATCTTGGCCGGCTCGCGCGCGGCCTGGTGCGGGTTCTGGTCCAGCACGGCCCGCAGGGTGCTGTCCAGCAGCGGGCGCTCGCGCGGCGTCACGATGGTCATGTGCTGCATCGAGGCCGTGTAGGCCTCGGTCGTGGCCCGGAAGGCGTTGGTGGGCGTGATGGCCGCCACCAGCAGGCAGGTGACCAGCGCCTGGATCGCCAGCACGGGCGCGACGCGGCGCAGGTTGCGCAGGACGTAGGTGCGGGCCGAGAGCGGCGCCGGCGCCATCGCCGGCTAGGCCTGCTCGAGGCCGACCGCCAGCGCGTGCCCCGGCACCTCGAGCGCCACGAGCCCGTCGGCGGACGGGGCCGCCTCCAGCGCCACGGCCAGCACCTCGCCGGCCACCCAGGCGCCGTGCTCGCGCAAGGCCTGCGCCAGCTCGCCCGAGGCGTGCCAGCGCAGGCGGATGCGCTGCTCCACGCGCAGGCCCGAGGACTTGCGCAGGTCGTTGATGCGCCGCACCACCTCGCGCGCGAGGCCCTCGCGCACCAGCTCCGGGGTCAACGCCGTCTCCAGCACCGCGAGCACGCCCCCGCCGAACTGGCCCACGCGACCCTCGGGCACGGCCACCGAGACGCGCACGTCGGCGGGCTTGAGCTCGACCTCGCCCTGCGCCGTGGCCACGCGGGGCGCCTCGCTGGCCAGCAGCGACGCCACCGCCGCCGGCTCCAGCGCCTCCAGCGCGGCCGACACCGCGGGGGTGAGCGGGCCCAGGCGGCGCGCGGCCTCCTTCTTGTCCAGCGACGCCTTCAGGCGCGTGCCGCTGCCCAGGCCCTCGACGAGGTCCACGCGCTTCACGTTGAGCTCGTCGCGCACCACGTCGAGGCTGGCCTGCACGAAGGCGCGCGCCTCGCCTGCGAGGCCCCACAGGGAGACGGCCGTGAGCGGCTGGCGCACGTTGATGCCGGCCTCCTGCCGGGCGGCATGGCCCAGCGAGACCACGCGCCGCACGGCCTCCATGCCTGCCTCCAGCGCCGGGTCACGCAGCGCGGCGTCGGCCACGGGCCAGGAGGCCGCGTGCACCGAGGCCGCCACGCCGTCCACGCCGGGGTGCAGCGCCCGGTGCAGGGCCTCGGAGGTGAAGGGCGCGATGGGTGCGAGCAGGCGCGAGACCACCAGCAGGGCCTCGTGGAGCGTGGCGTAGGCCTGGCGCTTGCCCTCGTCGAGGCCCTCGCCATAGAAGCGGCGCCGGCTGCGCCGCAGCCACCAGTTGCTCAGGTCCTCCACCACGAAGTGCGCCAGCCGCTGGCCCGCCCGCGCCGTGTCCATGTCCTCGAGGTCGGCCGTGACCTCGGCCACCAGGCGTTCGCGTCGCGCCACCAGCCAGCGATCCAGCGCGGGCCGGCGCGACACCGCCGGGGCCGCACCGGAGGGCGACCAGCCGTCGGGGTTGGCGTACATGGCGAGGAAGGCGTAGCAGTTCAGCAGCGTGCCGAAGGTGCGGCTGCGCACCTCGTCGAGGTCCTTGGGGTCGAAGCGCAGGGGCACCCACAGCGGGCGCACGAGCAGCAGCCAGCGCACCACGTCGGCCCCGTGCGACTCCATGAGCCGGAAGGGGTCCACGGTGTTGCCGCGGGACTTGCTCATCTTCTTGCCCTGGGCGTCCAGGATCAGGTCCATGCACGCCACGCTCTTCATCGCGGGCTTGTCCACCAGCAGCGTGCTCACGGCCAGCAGCGTGTAGAACCAGCCGCGCGTCTGGTCCACGGCCTCGGCCACGAACTCGGCCGGGTGCTCGCGCTCGACGCGCTCCTTGTTCTCGAAGGGGTAGTGCCACTGCGCGAAGGGCATCGCGCCCGAGTCGAACCACACGTCCACCACCTCGGGCGTGCGGCGCAGCGTGCCCGAGCAGCCCGGCTGCGTGCAGGGCCAGGCCACCTCGTCCACGTACGGGCGGTGCAGGTCCTCCACGCGGCGCCCCGCGCGCGCGGTGAGCTCCGCGTCCGAGCCGACGGCCTCGACGTGCCCGCATCCCTCGCGGTCGCAGGCCCACAGCGGCAGCGGCGTGCCCCAGTAGCGGTCGCGCGAGATGGCCCAGTCGACGTTGTTCTCGAGCCACTGGCCGAAGCGGCCCTCGCCCACGGCCGGCGGCCACCAGCGCATGCCGCGGTTGAGCTCGACCATGCGCTCGCGCACGCTGGTGGTGCGGATGTACCAGCTGTCGCGCGCGTAGTAGAGCAGCGGCGTGTCGCAGCGCCAGCAGTGCGGGTAGGAGTGCACCAGCGTCTCGCGGCGCCACAGGCTGCCCTGCTCCTTGAGCAGGCGCAGGATCTCCTTGTCGGCCTCCTTGACGAAGGTGCCCGACACGGGCATGCCGGCCACGAAGCGCCCCTGCGCGTCCACCGGGTGCAGCGTGGGCAGGCCCTCGCGCTGCCCCACCTCGTGGTCGTCCTGCCCGTAGGCGGGCGCCACGTGCACGATGCCCGTGCCGTCCGAGGTGGTGACGAAGCTGCCCGCCACCACGCGGAAGGGCTGGCCGGCGCTGCCCTCGGGCAGCGGCACCCACGGCAGCAGGCGGCGGTAGCGGCGGCCCACCAGCTCGCGGCCCGCCACGCGCGTGCGCACCGCGTGCGCCACGCCCAAGGCGCCCAGCCGGGCCTCGGCCAGCCAGAGGCGCTCGCCGGCCGACGGTCCCTCGGTGACCTCGACCTCCACGTAGGTGACGTCGGGATGCACGGCCAGCGCCACGTTGCTGGGCAGCGTCCACGGCGTGGTGGTCCAGACGAGGAACGATGCCGGCGGGTGGCCGGCCGGCGTGCCCTCGAGCGCGAAGCGCACGAACACGCTCGGGTCCTGCACGTCGCGGTAGCCCTGCCCCACCTCGTGGCTGGAGAGCGGCGTGGTGCACGACGGGCAGTAGGGCACGATCTTGTGGCCGCGGTAGAGCAGCCCGCGGCGGAACAGCGTGGCGAGGATCCACCACAGGCTCTCGACGTACTCGCGCGAGCAGGTGATGTAGGCGCGCTCGAGGTCGACCCAGTAGCCCATGCGCCGGGTCATGCGCTTCCAGTCTTCCAGGTAGGTGGAGACCGACTCGCGGCACAGCGCGTTGAAGCGCGCGATGCCCAGCTCCTCGATGGCACGCTTGCCCGAGAGGCCCAGCCGCTTCTCGACCTCCAGCTCGACCGGCAGGCCGTGCGTGTCCCAGCCCCCCTTGCGCTCCACGAGGTGGCCCTGCATGGTCTTGAGGCGGCAGCGCAGGTCCTTCACCGCGCGCGAGAGCACGTGGTGCAGGCCGGGCCGGCCGTTGGCGGTGGGCGGCCCCTCGTAGAACACCCAGCGCGGGGCGCCCTGCCGGGCCTCGAGCACGCGCTCGAAGGTGCGCTCGCGCTCCCATAGCGCCAGCACCTCTTCCTCCAGCGCCACGAGGCGGTCAGGCTTCAGGTCCTCGCGGAAGGCCATCCGGGCGGGCTCCAGGCGTGGCCCGGAATGTACCGGGGCGAGGCCGTCCCGCCCCCGCCTGCCTCGCGGGGCGGTGCGTGCCCGAGCGCGGCGGCGCGCGGGCGCCGCCTAGGCCAGCGCGATGGCCAGCAACGTCTGGTCGTCGGCCTGCGGGCGCTGGCCGGTGTAGGCCGCGGTGGCCTCGCACAACGCGCGCACCACCACCTCGGGGTCGTCGCCGCTGGCCGTGATCGTGGCCTGCGTGCGCTCGTCGCCGAAGCGTTCGCCCGACGCGCCCACCGCATCGGCGATGCCGTCGCTGAGCAGCAGCAGCACCTCGCCCCGCGCCAGCCGGCGCAAGTGTGCGGGGTAGGTCATGCCGGCCACCACGCCCAGCGGCGGGCCGCCGGCCCCCTCCCAGCGCTCCAGCCCACCGCCCGCCTTGCGCACCAGCGGCGCCAGGTGGCCGGCGTTGCCGTAGGTGACCTCGCCCGTGGCCGGGTCCACCACCGCGTAGAGCAGCGTCACGAACATGCCGCGGCTGGCCCGCTCGACCACCACCGCGTTGACGGCCTCCAGCGTGCGCGAGACGTCGTCGTGGAACAGCGCCTGGTAGCGGATGTCGCTCAGCAGCCGCGCACTGAACAGCGCGCCGGGCACGCCCTTGCCTGCCACGTCGCCCACCATGATGCCGACCCGGCCGCGGGGCAGGGGCAGCACGTCGTAGAAGTCCCCGCCCACCTGCAAGGCCGGCACCGAGGCCACCGCGCCGCGCACGCCCGGCAGCGCCGGGAAGCGGCTGGGCAGGAAGGTGGACTGGATCTCGCTGGCCACTTGCAGCTGCTGCTGCATGCGGGCGCTGTCCTGCTCGATGCGCTGCAGGCGGAAGCGCTCCAGCGTGGCGGCCGCCTGCGCTGCGAAGGCCTCCACCAGCGGCACGTCGGCCGAGGTGAAGCGCCGCGTGATCGCGTTGCTGTCCACGTAGATCACGCCGATGATGCGCTCGTCCACCTTGAGCGGCACGCACAGGATGGTGCGCAGGCTCAGCGAGACGATGCTCATGCGCGCGTTGAGCGCCGCATTGTTGGCAGCGTCGTCCACGAGGCGCGTGATGCCCTGCGTGGCCACCTCGTGCATGACGCTCTCGCTCACCTTGAACTTGGTGGCCTCGAGCGGCTTGCCCGCGCGGTCGCGCGCGATGGCGAAGCGCAGCGAGCCGTCGGCCTCGCGCAGCATCAGGAAGCCACGGTCAGCCCGCACCAGGCTCACGAGGCCGTCCACGACCGTGGCCAGCACGGCATCGGAGTCGGCCACGGCGTTGATGCGCCGCGACACGTCCAGCAGCAGGCGCAGTCCCTCCACCTCGAGGCCGGCGAGGCTCGACGGGGACGGCGGGCGCGGGGTGGGCGTGTCGCTCATGGGGTGCCCCGGCAGGCCGGGCGCGTGGAGGATAGCCTCACGGCCCGCCGGCCACCCCGGGCTGGCCCGGGGGCACCCCGGACCGTAGCCTCGGGGCCATGATCCGCGGCCGCGACGTCGTCACGCTCGACACCTTCCGCCCCGAGGAGATCCGGCACGTGGTGGCGCTGGCGCGCACGATGAAGGCGCGCGGCCACGGACGCCCGCTCGAGGGCGCGGCGCTGGCGATGGTGTTCTTCCAGCCCTCGCTGCGCACGCGCGCCTCCTTCAGCCTCGCCTTCAGCACGCTGGGCGGCAGCGTGGTGGACATGGCCGCCGGCCGCGACCTCTGGCACCTCGAGCTGCGAGACAAGGCGGTCATGCGCGGCGAGGCCGACGAGCACGTGCGCGACGCCGCGGCCGTGCTCAGCCGCTACTGCGACGCCATCGCGATCCGCGCGCTGGGCACGCAGGACGACTGGGCGCTGGCACGGCGCGACGAGGTGATCGTCTCCTTCCAGAAGCACGCCACGGTGCCGATCTTCAACATGGAGAGCGTGCTCGACCACCCCACGCAGGCGTGGGGCGACGCATTGACGCTGGAGGAGGAGCTGGGCGACCTGCGCGGCCGGCGGCTGGCGCTCACGTGGTGCCACAGCCCCAAGGCCCGCTCGCTGGCCGTCCCCCACGGCGTGATGCAGATGGCCACCAAGCTGGGCATGCACGTCACGCTGTGCCATCCCGAGGGCTACGAGCTCGACGGCCTGCTGCGCGAGACGGCGCGGCGCAACGCGCAGGCCTCGGGCGGGTCGCTGCGCGAGGCCCACGCGCTGGCCGAGGGGCTGGCCGGGGCCGACGTGGTCTATGCCGCCTCGTGGGGTGCCACGCACCTCTACGGGCGCCCGCAGGAGGAGCAGGCCCTGCGCCAGCAGCACGCCGGCTGGCGCCTGACGCGGCAGGCCATGGCCGCCAGCCGGGACGCCCGCTTCCTGCACGCCATGCCCGTGCGGCGCAACGTGGAGGTGGACGATGACGTGGTGGACGGGCCGCGCAGCCTGATGCTGGCGCAGGCCGAGAACCGCCTGCACATCCAGCGGGCCCTGTTCACGGCCGTGCTCGCGCCCCCGGACGGGCACGGGGCCGGCCCGGGCTAGACCTGCCCCGCCCGACGCGTACGGTCGTGGGCTGGACGACCTGCTGGAGCCTTCCCATGGCCGACAAGAAGAGCAAGCTGCCGGAGAACGTCCCGGGGCGCTTCTACGTGGACGACCAGTGCATCGACTGCGACGCCTGCCGCGAGACGGCGCCGCGCTTCTTCCGGCGCAACGACGACAAGGGCTACAGCTACGTGCACGCGCAGCCGGCCACCGAGCAGGACGTGGCCGAGTGCCTGGAGGCCCTGGAGGGCTGCCCGGTCGAGGCCATCGGCAAGGACGGCGAGGGCTCCTAGGCTGCATTCGTTGGCAGGCCGGCCGGGCGGGTCCACCCTGACGGCGTGCCTGCACCCGCCGCCACCCTCGTGGACCGCTACCTGCTGGCCGTGGAGCGGTCCGCCGGGGCCGCCGCCAAGGCCCTGCGCACGCGCGGGGACCTCTCGCGCTCGGGCAGCGCCGAGGCCATCTCGGCGGCAGCCGCCCTGCTGCCCGCGGCACTGGCTCGCCACCGCCGCAAGCGCGAGGGCTCCATCGACGCCGTGATGGACGTGCTGGCGAAGTTCGGCAAGCCCGACACGCTGGCCAACCCGCGCCTGCTGCAGGAGGTGGATGCGCGGGCGCCTGCGCCCAGCCCGCGCCTGGGCGGGCTGCTGGGCGACGAGGGCCCGCGCCTGTGCGCGTGGCTGGCGTCGCGCACGCACGACCCGGAGGCCGTGCTGGGCCGGGCGCTGGCCCTCGTGGCCCCGATGGTGCTGGCTGCCCTTGCCAAGGCGGGCACGCGCGAGGAGCTGGCCGCCTGGCTGGACGAGCGCAGCGACGCCGAGCTCGCCGAGCCGCAGGTGCTCGTGGCCGAGGCGGGGTTCCCCGCCGACGCCTTCCGCCGGATCCGCACCCGGGGCTTCCCGTGGTGGAGCCGGATGCTCTCCTGAGCGCGCCCGTGGACGACCTCGCCCCCCTGCCGCTGGCGCAGGCCAGCGCCGAGTGCCTGGCGCCCTTCCTCTCGCTGCGCCGCGCCAAGGGGCTGGAGCGCAGCGGGCGCTTCGTGGCCGAGGGCGGCAAGGTGGTGCAGCGCCTGCTGGCCAGCCCCCACCCGGTGGAGGCCGTGCTGCTCACGCCCGACTGGCTGGAACGGCTGCGGCCCGTCCTGCTGGCCCGCCAGCCGCGACCGCGCGTGGTGCTGGCGCCCGACCGCGAGGCCGTCACGCGCCTGACGGGCTTCCACGAGCGTGCCGGCCTCAAGGCCCTGGGCCGCCTCGCGCAGCGCCCCTCGCTGGAGGGGCTGCTGGCACCGCGCGGGCGGCCCCGCCTGCTGGTGGCGCTGGACGGCATCACCAACGCCGAGAACGTGGGCGTGGTGGTGCGCAACGCCGCCGCCTTCGGGGTGGACGGCTTGCTGGTGGGCGAGACGGCCTGCAGCCCCTTCCTGACGCGCGCCATCGGGGCCTCGATGGGCGCATCCTTCGTGGTGCCCGTGGTGGAGGACATGCCGCTGGTGGCGGCGCTCGCCCGCGTGCGCGCCGCCGGCCTGCGCGTGCTGGCCACGGAGCCGGAGGCCGTGGACAGCCCCGTGGAGCGGGCCGGGCTCGCGGGCGACACCTGCCTGGTGCTGGGCGCCGAGGGAGAGGGCATCTCGGCCGCGGTGAGGGCCTGCTGCGACGGGGCCGTGTCGGTGCCGATGCCGTCCACGGTGGACTCCCTCAACGTCTCCAGCGCCGCCGCGGTGTTCCTCTACGAGGCGTGGCGCCAGCGTCGCACCCGCTGAGCAGGCGGGTGGCCGGGGCGGTCACGGCGTGGTAGGACGGCGGCTTCCCCGGAGGTCGCGCCCATGTACACGCCCGCCACGCGCAAGGGCTTCCAGGACGAGCTCGACGCCATCGAGTCGCAGGGCCTGACCAAGCGCGAGCGCCAGATCGGGAGCCCGCAGGGCTCGCACATCCGGCTGGCCGACGGGCGCGCGATGCTGAACTTCTGCGCCAACAACTACCTCGGGCTGGCCAACCACCCGCGCCTGCTGGAGGCCGTGCGTTCCTCGCTGGACACGCGCGGCTACGGCATGGCCTCGGTGCGCTTCATCTGCGGCACGCAGGACCGCCACAAGGAGCTGGAGCAGCGCCTCGCGGCCTTCGTCGGCCAGGACGACTGCATCCTCTACGGCTCGTGCTTCGACGCCAACGGCGGCCTGTTCGAGACGCTGCTGGGCGAGCAGGACGCGATCGTCTCCGACGCGCTCAACCACGCCTCCATCATCGACGGCATCCGCCTGTGCAAGGCGCAGCGCTACCGCTACGAGCACCTCGACTTCGCCGACCTGGAGGCCAAGCTCAAGGAGGCTCGCGCAGCCGGCGCGCGGCGCGTCATGGTGGCCACCGACGGCGTGTTCAGCATGGACGGCGACATCGCCGACCTCGCGCGCCTGTGCGACATCGCCGAGCGCCACGACGCGCTGGTCATGGTGGACGACTCGCACGCCACCGGCTTCGTGGGCCGCACAGGGCGCGGCACGGGCGAGCACTGCGGGGTGATGGACCGCATCGACATCGTCACCTCCACGCTGGGCAAGGCGCTGGGCGGCGCCAGCGGCGGCTTCACGGCCGCACGCAAGGAGCTGGTGGCCCTGCTGCGCCAGCGCTCGCGCCCCTACCTGTTCAGCAACACCGTGCCGCCGGCCATCGTGGCCGCCTCGCTGGCCTGCATGGACCTGCTCTCGGCCAGCACCGAGCTGCGCGACCGCCTCGAGCGCAACACGCAGCGCTTCCGCTCGGGCATGACGGCCGCCGGCTTCAGCATCCGCCCCGGCGTGCACCCCATCGTGCCCATCATGCTGGGCGACGCCCGCCTCGCGGCCGAGATGGCCGAGCGCATGCAGGGCGAGGGCGTGTACGTGATCGGCTTCTCCTTCCCCGTCGTGCCCCGCGGCCAGGCCCGCATCCGCGTGCAGGTCTCGGCCGGCCACTCGCCCGAGGACATCGAGCACGCGCTGGCCGCCTTCGCCCGCGTGGGCCGCGCGCTGGGCGTGATCCGCTGAGCGGCCGCGCAGGCCCGGCGCGGCTACGCCATCTCCAGCTCGACCACGTCGCGCACGAAGCCCAGCGACTTGGCCTTCTCGAACAGGGCCTGCACGGCCTGGCGGCCCCGCTCGCCGATGTCGAGCGTGAGCTCGTTGACGTAGTTGTCGATGTAGCGCTCGAGCTGGGTGGACGTCAGCCCCTTGCAGTACTTGGCGGCGTGCGCCAGCGCCTCGGCACGGTGGCCCATCGCGTAGGCGATGGAACGCTTGAGGTCGAGGTTGATCTTGGCGCGCTCTTCCTGCGGGATGTCGCGCCGCACCACCATGCCGCCCAGCGGCAGCGGCAGGCCGTCGGTGCGCGAGGTCCACCAGCGACCGAGGTCCTCCACCATCACGAGGCCCTGCGCGCGGTAGGTGAGCTGGGCCTCGTGGATGAGCACGCCGGCGCGCACCTTGCCCGCCGCCACGGCCAGCGGCACGGCCTCGAAGGGCAGCGCCACGAGGTTGAGCCGGGCAGGGTGCAGCCACATGCGCAGCACGAGGGCGCCCGTGGTGGAGAGGCCGGGCACGCCCACCACGAGGCCGTTGACCTCGCTGCTGCGCACCGGCGTCTTGCTCACCACCACCGGCCCCACGCCGTCGCCCAGCGAGGCGCCGGACGGGAGCACGAGGTAGCGGTCGACCAGCTGCGGCCACGAGCCGAACGAGAACGCGGTCACGTCGTAGGTGCCGCGCTGCGCCTCCTCGTTGAGGCGCGAGACCTCGCCCCGCACGATCTCGTACTTGCGGTCCTCGGTGGCCACGAGACCGTTCTCGAGCGCGAAGAGCATGAAGGCGTCGTCGGCGTCGGGGCTGATGGCCAGCGTGATCACGCCCGGCTTGCGCGGGGGCATGGGCGGCACCTTGCGCTGCGGCTTGGGCGGCGGAGGCGGGGCCGCGCCCTCGTCGTCGTCGCCCAGGTCCATGCCGCCGGCAGGACGCTTGGGTGCCGTCGCACCCCGGCCGGCCGCCAGCGCGCGCAGCAGGCCCGCGATGCCCGGAGCGTCCTCGTCGTCACCCGCCCCCGGCGCTGCGGGCGGGGTGGCCCGGCCCTTGCCCGCCGGCGGCGCCGCGGCAGGCGCCTTGGGCGCGCCCTTCGCCGGCGCGGCCGGCGGCGCGGGAGCCGCGTCGTCCTCGTCGAGTTCCTCGTCCAGGCCCGCGAGGTCGGCGGCCATCGCCTCGTCGTCGAGGCCCTCGAGCTCGTCGAGATCGTCGGGATCGGGGCGCGGCGCAGCCTTGCCCGGCTTGGGCTTCGCAGGCGCGGCCTTGCCCGTGGCCGCCTTGCCGCGGCCCTTGGCCGGGCCCTTCGCGGGCGCCGCCGGCGCCTCGGCCTTCGCGGGCCTGGCGGCCTTCTGCTTGCCCGCCGCCGGCACGCTCGCGGCCGCGGCCTCCTGGGCCGTAGCGTCCTTGGCCTTGCGGGCCCTTGACGGAGCCGCCGGCGCGGGCTCGGCCGGTGCCGGCACCGGCGTGGGAGGCGTGGCATCCTTGGCGGCCTTCTTCTTCGACGGCATGGCGCCTCTCCGGGACGGCCCAAGGCTAGCCTCCCCCGCGCCGCCGCCAAGGGGACCCCGGGCCGCTCGCGCCCGCACGGGCCGCGCCGCGGCAGGGCGGGGCCGGTAGGGTGTCGCCTCCTCCTGCTGGAGCCCCCCATGGCTGACTCCATCGTGCTGGCTGGTGCCGTGCGCACGCCCATCGGCAAGTTCGGCGGCAGCCTGATGCCGCTGACGGCGCCCGAGCTGGGCATGCATGCCGCCAAGGAAGCGCTGGCCCGCGCAGGCCTCGCCCCCACCGCCATCGACCAGTGCATCGTCGGCCATGGCCGGCAGGCCGGCCAGGGCCCCAGCACGGGCCGCCAGGTGGCCGTGCGCACGGGCGTGCCGGTGGACCGGCCGGCCTTCACGGTCAACATGGCCTGCGGCTCGGGCCTCAAGAGCGTCCTGCTGGGCGCTGACGCCATCCGGCTGGGCCGGGCGCAGGCCGTGCGGGCCGGCGGCATCGAGAGCATGAGCAACACGCCCTACTACCTGCTGAAGGCCCGCTGGGGCGAGCGGCTGGGCCATGACGCGATCGTGGACGGCATGTACCACGACGGCTTCCACTGCCGGCTGGCCGACCAGCTCATGGGGGACACGGCCGAGAACCTCGTCGAGAAGTACGGCATCTCGCGCGAGGAGCAGGACGCCTACGCCGTGCGCAGCCAGCAGCGCTGCGAGGCGGCTCGCAAGCGCAACCGCTTCGAGGCCGAGAAGGTGGCCATCCCGATGATGGACCGCAAGAAGGTGGTCACCCCCTTCACGACCGACGAGCACCCGCGCGATGGCGTCACCGTGGCCGACATGGCCAAGCTGCCCCCCGTGTTCCGCAAGACCGGCAGCGTGCATGCCGGCAACAGCAGCGGCATCACCGACGGCGGCGCCGCCGTGGTCGTGATGTCCGAGGCGGCGGCGCGCAAGGCGGGCGTGACGCCGATGGCCCGGCTCGTGGCGTACACGGAGGCTGGCGTGGAGCCGCGCGAGATGGGCCTGGGCCCCGTGCCCGCCGTGCAGCGCCTGCTGCGGGAGACCGGGTTGCGCATGGCCGACATCGACCTGTGGGAGCTCAACGAGGCCTTCGCCGCACAGGTGATCGCCTGCAACCGCGAGCTCAAGATCGACGAGGAGCGGCTCAACGTGGACGGCGGCTCCATCGCCCTGGGCCACCCGATCGGCGCGACGGGCTGCCGCATCCTCGTCACGCTGCTGCACAGCCTCCGGGAGCGCAACCTCAAGCGCGGCGTGGCCACGCTCTGCATCAGCGGCGGGCTGGGCCTGGCAGCCCTCGTGGAGCGCACCTAGCGACGCGGCACCGGCTCAGCCCAGCAGGCACAGCATGGCCACCGTGACCACGAGCATCACGAGGCTCATCGGCAGGCCCAGCCGCACGAAGTCGCGCGTGCCGTAGCCACCCGGCGCCATCACCAGCAGGTTGGCCGCCGAGAAGGGCAGCAGGAAGTTGCACGAGCAGCCGAAGGCGGCGCACAGCAGGGCGGTGTGCGTGGAGAGGCCGGCGGCTGCCGCCACCTGCACGGCCACCGGGGCCACCACCACCGCAGCCGCCGCGTTGGAGGTCAGCACGGAGAGGGTGGCTGCCAGCACGAAGAGTGCGGCCAGCACGGCCGGCATGCCCAGCAGGCTGCCTGCCGAGGCCAGCGGCCCGGCCACGGCCGACGCGAGGCCCGTCTGCTCGATGGCCACGCCCAGCGGCACCGTGCCGACGATGAGCGCCAGCACCTTCCAGTCCACGCAGCGCACCAGCGTGGTGCGCGAGACGCAGCCCGTGACGACCATGAACAGCGCGCTGGCCAGCGCGCTGGCCGCCAGCGGGAACCAGCCCATCGCCGGGGGCACCACGGCCAGCAGGAAGCCCAGCAACGCGCGCGGTCCGTGCCCGAGGTCCTCGACCTGGCTGGCGTCGCTGAGCACGATGAAGTCCGGGTTGCGCGCGAGCGCGCGCACCTGCTCGCCGGTGCCGCTGACCATGAAGGTGTCGCCCACCGCGAGGCGCAGCGTGGCGAGGTCGCGCGTGACGCGTGCGTTGCCTCGCCAGGCCGAGAGCACGTTCACGCCGTAGCGGCGGCCCAGGTCGAGCTCCTTGAACGACAGGCCCAGCGCGTCGCTGCCGGGCGCCACCGTCACCTCGACCAGCGTGATGCCGCGGCCCAGCACGCTCTCCAGCGCGTTGGGGCCCGCCAGGCCCATCAGGCACAGCTCCGCCTCCGCGAAGGCCCATGCGTCGCGGTCGTCGCCTTCCACGTACAGCAGGTCGCCCGCTTCCAGCAGGAGCCCCGCCTTGGGCCCCAGCCAGCGGTCCCCGAACAGCGAGTCGCGCCGCACCACCATCACGGTGAGGTCGTAGCGTGCGCGGATGCCGGCCTCGGCGATGGTGCGCCCCGCCAGCGGCGAGCCCTCGCTGATGCGCATCAGGAACATGTCCTGCGCCAGGCCGTAGGAGGCGGCCACCTCCTCGGGCACGCGCGCCTGCGCGAGGCGCTCGGCCGTGCTGGTGGGACGCACCAGCCGCCGGCCCACCAGCAAGAGCGTGAGCACCCCCACGGCCACGATGGCAAGTCCCACCGGCGTGAAGTCGAAGAATCCGAACTGCTCGCCGGGCAATCGCTTGGCGTACTCGGCCACGAGGAAGTTGGGCTGCGTTCCCATCAGGGTCACGGTGCCGCCCAGCGCCACCGCGAAGGCCATGGGCATCAGCAGCCGCGAGGGCTCGATGAGCGCGCGACGGCTGACCGCCACGCACACGGGCAGCAGCATCGCCACCGTGGCCGCGTTGCTCATCCACGCCGACAGCGCAGCACCGGACAGCAACACCAGGGCCAGCAGCACGGTCTCGCGCCGGCCGCCGACGCGCTGCAGCGCGCGGGCCAGCAGGGTGGCCAGGCCGCTCTCCTTGAGTCCCGCCCCCACCACGAAGGTGGCCCCGATCGAGATGGCGGCGTGGTTGCCGAAGCCCGCCAGCGCCACCTCGGGCGTCACGGTGCCCGTGAGCGCGAGCACGACCGGCACGAGCAGGGCCGTGGCGGCCATCGGGATCCAGCCGCCCAGCAGCAGCACGGTGGCTCCCAGCAGCGTGGCCAGCGTGACCCAGGCGTGCCCGTCCATGGGCGCAGCCTAGCCTCCCCTGCCTGCCTGCCGAAGCCCGTCCAGCCCGCCTGCGATGCGGGTTGCGCGCGATCGAGGCTGCACGGTTGCCACCCTGCGGCGCTGGGGTACGGTCCCCTGTGCAGCCGCTGGCCTTCGCAGGGACCGCGGCTGCCACGCACGCTGTGGCCTCCCCGTGGCCCGGGGACGCTGCGGCGCGCGTGTCCCACCCTCGTCCGAGGGGCCTGCGCGTGGTTGCCGCCGCAGGCCCTGATGGGAGCCCTGCGATGACCTGGCGATGCATGCGAACCACGCTGCGGCCGTCGGCCTGCAGCCAACCCCACCGCGGCCTGCGCG
>CAXQZU010000007.1:0-11070 GCA_964228555.1 Planctomycetota bacterium | reverse complement strand
GCACCCTCGGGCTTCGCGCGCAACGACACCCTCCGCGGGGTGTGGTACCTGCCGCCCGAGCCCAAGGGCGCGCTCATCGCGCTGCCGGCGTGGAAGGAGAGCAACCTCGTCGGGCAGGGCGTGCTGGCGCTGGCGCTCGCGCGCAAGGGCTACGCCGTGCTGGTGATGCCCGGCCCCTACCAGGTGGATCGCGCGCTGGAGGGTTTCTCGTCGGGCGAGATGACGCTCTCGCCCGACCTTGCGCGCATGCGGCAGGCCTTCGTGCAAGGTGCCGCCGACGTGGCGCGCGCCGCGCAGTGGATCGTGACGCAGGGCATCCCGCGCGAGCGCGTGGGCGTGATGGGCGTGAGCCTCGGTGGCCACATCGCGGCACTGGCCTACGGCGCCTACCCCGAGCACCTCGCGGCCGGCTGCTTCCTGCTGGCGGGTGGCAGCCTGGGCACGGCGCTCATGCAGCCCAACCGCACGACGGGCCGCATGCGCGAGGCGTTGCTCGCGCGCGGCGTCACGCCCGAGGAGGCCCGACCCCTCATGCGGCTGATCGACGGCGTGACCTGGGCCGACCCCGCGCGCGCGAGGGGCGCGCTGGTGGTGGGTGCCAAGGCCGACGACGTGGTGCCGCCGGCCAACGTGCGGGCGCTGGCCGAGGCCTACGGCGCCCGGCTCGAGTGGCTCGAGGGCGACCACTACGGCATCCTCGTGCAGGTGCCCAAGACCATCGACTGGGTGGTCGATCATCTGGGGCAGGCCTTCGCCGCCCGCTAGGCCCAGCCCGGAGGCTCGTGACCCCGCAGCCGCCCCGACCGCCCGGACGCCCGGCCCGCCCGGCGACGCCCAGCGCCCCCTTCCCCCGGGGGACCGCGCAGGGCCCCGGCGCCCCCCGCGCCGGGAAGGAGCCCCCGCCCGGCGCGTCCAAGGGCACCCCGGACGCACCCCTCCCCATGGCCGCAGCCCCCCTCCGCGCCCTGCCGCTGGCGCCGCCGCCGTCCGAGGCGCGCGCCGCCGCACCCAGCCGCCTGCTGCAGGACGCCTGGGTGGCGCGCCTCAAGGCCCGTGACCCGGCTGCGCTCGCGGAGGTGATCGGGGCCTTCGGCGAGCGCATCACCGCGGTGGTGACCGGCATGCTGCGTGACCGCGCCGCGGTGGACGACGTGGTGCAGGCCACCTTCACGAAGGCCTGGTTCCGCATCGAGTCCTTCGCCGGCGGCTCCAGCCTCTACACATGGCTCTACCGCGTGGCGGTGAACACGTGCAAGGACCACGCCAAGGGACGTGCGCGCAGGCCGGCCGCGCTGCTGGGCGACCTCGAGGCGCGCCCCCACGACGATCGCGATGCGGCCGCGCTCTCGCTGGAGGCTCCGTCGCAGCCGCCGCTGGAAGGGCTCGAGCGTCGCGAGCTGCGCGCCGCCGTGCAGCGCGCCATCGCGAGGCTGCCCGAGCGCTTCCGGCACGTGCTGGCCCTGCGCGAGATCGAGGGCCTGCCCTACCAGGAGATTGCCGCCGTGCTGGGCCTGTCGCTGGGCACGGTGGAATCGCGCCTGTTCCGCGCCCGGCAACGCCTCGTGGCCCTGCTGGCTCGCGAGGGCGTGGACCTGCACGCGCCGCCGGACCTTCCCTGACCTTCCCTGCCCCCGAGGATCCCGTGAACAGTTCCCGACCTCCCCGCGACCCCCACGAGCAGGCTCTCGACGACGCGCTCGCCCTGTGGGCTGACGACGCCCATGCGCACGGCGCACGCCACGACCCCCAGCGCACGGCACGCGCCGTGGCCGCGCGCATCGCCGCCGACCCCGAAGGCGTGCACGTGCTGGGACGCAGGGCGCCCTTCGGCTACGCCGCCGCAGCCGCCGTGCTGCTGGCCGTGGGCGTGGCCGGCTCGCTGCTCGTGGCCCCGCCCCCGCCGGCAGAGGCCGCGCTGGCACCCGCGCGTGTCGCGCCCGAGCTGGAGCAAGACAGCCTCGCCGTGGTGCGGCGCGTGCACCTCGAGCAGTTCCCGCAGTTCCCGCATGCCGCGGGCCGGAGGTGAGCATGCGACTTCCCCTGTTGAGCGTGCGGCTCGTGGCCGTGTTGATGCTGCTGGCCGGCCTCTCGCTGGGCGTGTTCGCCGCGCGTGCGCTGCACGCCGGCCTGGCCGAGCCCGCTGCGCCCAGCGGCCTGGACGCGACGATCGAGGCCAAGGTGGCCCTCTACCGGCAGTACTACGCGCTGGATGCCGTGCAGGGCGACCAGCTGCGGCAGGCCCTGCAGGAGTTCGACCGCGAGACCGTGGCCCTCTACCGCCGCCTGCGCGAGCAGCAGCCTGCCGCCTTCGAGGTGCTGCGCGAGCGCGTGCAGGCGCGCATCGACGCCATCGTGGGACCCGCTGCCGCCCGCGAGGGTCGCTGAGGCCTCGCGGCCACGACCCCGGCACGCCGGAAGGCGGCGGCCGGGCCTGCCGCCCTATACTCCCCTCCTTCCCCTAGAACCGGCCCCGGCCGGGGAGACCACCCAAGCATGGCGCGGGCCGTCGGCCTCGACATCGGCAGCCACTCGATCAAGGTGGTCGAGCTCTCGGGCAGCCCGCGCGCCTTCAAGGTCGTGCGCGTGGCCGTGCGCGACCTGCCGCCGGCCCCGGCGCCCGGGAGCCCCGAGGCCGAGGGCCACGACCCGCAGCGGGTGCGGGCCGACGCCGTGAAAGAGGCGCTGGCCAGCCTGCGGCTCGGCGGCGACAACATCTGCGCCACCTACGACAGCGGCACCACGCTCTCCCGCGAGCAGCCCGTGCCCTTTGCCGAGCCCGAGAAGATCCGCAAGGTGGTGAAGTTCGAGGCCGAGCACCACCTGCACAGCCAGTCCGTGGACGAGGTGGTCGTCAACTGGATCAAGACGGGCGAGACCAAGGAAGGCAGCCGCATCACCATCTTCGCCTCCTCCAAGCAGGAGCTGGTGCAGCGGCTGGCCGTGATGCGCATGGCCGGCGTGGAGCCCGCCAGCATCGACCTGGATGCCACGGCGTCCTACACCTGCGCGGAAGCGCTGGGCCTCTTCGCGAAGGCGCCCAACGCCATCCTGCTGGAGGTAGGCGCGCACACCACCGCGCTGATGCTGGTGGTGGACGGCAAGCCCCGCATGGTGCGCTCCTGGCTGCTGGACGTGGCCAGCCTTCCCGCCATGCCTGCAGGCAGCCTGGGCCGCGCCGATGCCGAGCTGCTGGTGCCGGCGGCCGAGGCCGAGGCGCGCGAGACCGAGGCCATGGTGCCGCGCGAGGCGCAGGCCGAGGTGGTCAAGAAGCTGCACCGCGAGGTGATCCGCTCGCTGGCAGGCCTGCGGCAGGACGCGCCGCCCTCGGTGGTCTACCTGTGCGGCGGCGGCGCCCTGCTGCCCGGCATGCCCGAGGCGCTCGCCGAGCGCTTCGGGCTGCCCGTCGAGGTGCTCGACCCCGTCACGGCCTCGGGCAGCTCGCCCAGCGGCATGCCCGCCGGGCAGGGCGCGCGGCTGGTGGGCGCCACCGGCGCCGCGCTGCGCATGCTGGGCCACAACCCGCTGGGCATCGAGCTGCTGCAGGACGAGTTCGCCCCCAGCAACACCTTCGAGGTGGCGCGCACGGCGCTGGCCACGCTGGTGACGCTGCTGTTCCTGCTGATGCTGGGCCTCAACTACCGCCTCGGCCGCGAGGTGGAGGCTGCGCGTGCCATCAACGCGCGCATCTACAAGAACGCCGCCGGCATGTTCCAGATCGCCGAGAGCAAGTACCTGCAGCAGATCGAGAGCAAGGACGCCGCAACGGCCGACAAGGCCGCACTGGCGTTCGCCGCCTCGCAGCCGCCCGACCACACGCGCGTCGGCAACCTGCGCGCCCGCCTCATCGCGCGCCACCGCAAGCTGCAAGGCGACCTGGGCCTGGCCAAGGACATCCCCGAGGTGCCCAGCGCCACGAAGGTGATGTACGAGATCTACAAGGCGCTCAGCCAGGTCCCGCGCGAGGAGCTGGGCGACTGGTTCGCCATCGAGAAGATGGACATCAGCGAGCGCCGCTGCTCGTTCACCATCACCGCCAGCGAGAGCACGGTGTTCGACACCGTGCGCGGGCTCATCGGCAAGAGCGACTACCTGCGCGGCCGCGCCAAGAACCCGCAGTCGATGCTGGAGCCGCAATCGCGCCAGAACACCAAGGAGGGCTACGCCAAGCAGCCCTTCGTGATCACCTTCAAGGAGTCTGACTGATGGCCGCAGACGACGCCGGCACCAAGCAGCGCGGCGACCCCCTGAAGTGGTACTGCGCCCTTTTCGCGGTCATGGTCGTGCTGCTGGCCGTCCTGTGGCTGCGCCGCGCCGACGAGCTGGAGTCGCTGCAGGCGGCCAACGCGTCCGCGCGCACCTGGTTCAGCCCCACGCTGGCCCGCAACACCGTGGACGACCGCGCCAACGACATCCCCGGCCTTGCGTTCGAGGTGGAGCAGCTGGTGCAGGCCTACACGGAGGCGGGTGGCGCCGAGGCCTCGATCATCAGCGAGTCGAAGATGAAGCAGATCGCCACCCGCTCGGGAATGACCGAGCTCAAGCTGGGTGCCGAGCTCAACGACCCCAACAAGGGCCGTGGCTTCACGACCCTCACGCGCACCTTCGAGTACGCCGCCGGCGCCTCGCTGGAGAACCTCGTCACGCTGGCCTACAACATCGACAACTCGCAGCGCTACCGCGTGATGGAGCTGTCCTGGGAGCTGCAGGCGCGCAACGAGGGCAACGACAAGCCCCCGTTCCACAAGATCGGGCGCTCCTCGGTGAAGGTGGCGCTGCGCAAGGCGCTGCCGAAGGGCTAGCGGCCGCCCGGCCGCCGGCCCCGCCCTAGCGGCTGGCCACGGCAGCAGCCGGCGCGCCCTGCTGGGCGCGCACCTGCGCCAGGTACTCCTGCAGGGGCCTCGGCTGGATGGCGTGCGCGCGGTAGGCCTCCAGCGCGCGCACCAGCGCGTTGGCACCCGACATGGTGGTGATGCAGGGGATGTTGCCCTGCGCCGCCACGCCGCGGATGCGGCCCTCGTCGGTGCGCGGGCCCTGGCCGCTGGGCGTGTTGATGATCAGCTTGACCTCGCGGTTCTTCACGATGTCCAGCACGTTGGGCCGGGCGCCGTCGGCGATCTTGAACACCTTGCGGCAGCGCACGCCCGAGCGCTCGAGCAGCTTCCACGTGCCCGAGGTGGAGATGATGTCGTAGCCCAGCGCGTCCAGGCGCCGCGCGATGTCGATGGCGCTGCGCTTGTCGGCGTCCTTCACCGAGAGGAAGATCGCCCCGTCGGAGGGCAGGCGCAGGAAGGAGCCCAGCTTGGCCTTGGCGAAGGCCACGCCCAGGTCGGGATCGATGCCCATCACCTCGCCCGTGCTGCGCATCTCGGGGCCCAGCACCACGTCCACGCCGGCGAACTTGTTGAACGGGAACACCGGCTCCTTGACCGAGAAGTAGGGCGGGATGACCTCGTCGGGCACCTGCAGCTGCTCGAGCGTGGCCCCGGCCTGGATGCGCGCGGCGTGGCGCGCCAGCGGCACGCCCGTGGCCTTGCTCACGAAGGGCACCGTGCGGCTGGCGCGCGGATTGACCTCGATGAGGTAGACGCGGTCGCCCTTGACGGCGTACTGGATGTTCATCAGGCCGCGCACGTCCAGCGCCGCAGCCAGCTTGCGCGTGCTCTCGCGCAGCTCCTTGAGCACGCGCTCGCCCAGGCTGAAGGCCGGCAGCGTGCAGCACGAGTCGCCGCTGTGGATGCCCGCCTCCTCGATGTGCTCCATGATGCCGCCGATGACGCAGCGCGTGCCGTCGGCCACCGCGTCCACGTCCACCTCGATGGCGTCCTCGAGGAACTTGTCCACCAGGATGGGCTTGTCGGGCGAGGCCTCGGCCGCGCGGCCGATGTACTCGGCCAGCGTGGTGTCGTCGTAGACGATCTCCATCGCGCGGCCGCCCAGCACGTACGAGGGGCGCACCAGCACCGGGTAGCCGATGCGGTGGGCCACGGCCACGGCCTCCTCGGCCGTGGTGGCCGTGCCGTTCTGCGGCTGCAGCAGGCCGCAGCGGTCCACCAGCGCCTTGAAGCGGCCGCGGTCGGCCGCGAGGTCGATGGACTCGGGCGAGGTGCCGATGATGGGCGCGCCCGCCTTCTCCAGCGCGCGCGCGAGGTTGAGCGGCGTCTGGCCGCCGAACTGCACGATCACGCCCTTGGCGCCCACGCGGTCGACGATGTTGAGCACGTCCTCGGCCGTGAGCGGCTCGAAGAACAGCACGTCGGAGGTGTCGTAGTCGGTGGACACCGTCTCGGGGTTGCTGTTGACCATCACGGTCTCGAAGCCGGCCGCGCGCAGCGCGATGGCCGCCTGCACGCAGCAGTAGTCGAACTCGATGCCCTGGCCGATGCGGTTGGGCCCGCCGCCCAGGATCATGATGCGCTCCTTCTTGGCGGGGCGCAGCTCGTCCTCGTCGTCGTAGGACGAGTAGTAGTAGGGCGTGGCGGCCTCGAACTCGGCCGCGCAGGTGTCCACCAGCCGGTAGCCGGGCACGATGCCGCGGCGCTTGCGCTCGGCGCGCACGGCCTCCTCGGTGCTCTTGAAGACCACCGCCAGCTGGTGGTCGCTGAAGCCCTCGCGCTTGGCCTCGCGCAGGTCGTCGTCCGACACCTTGGCCAGCGAGCCCACGGCCTCGAGCTGGCGCTCGCGGTCCACGATGGCCTTCATCTGCTCGAGGAACCACGGGTCGATGCGCGTGTGGCTGTGGAGGCTCTCCACCGTCCAGCCGGCGCGCAGCGCCTCGCCCACGCGGAAGATGCGGTTGGGGCCGGGCGTCTGCAGCTGGCGGCGCAGCTCGGCCTTGTCCAGCGGCTGCTCGGCGCGCTCCTTGCGGTCGCAGCCGAAGCCGAAGCGGCCCGTCTCCAGGCTGCGCAGCGCCTTCTGGAAGCTCTCGCGGAAGGTGCGGCCGATGGCCATCGCCTCGCCCACGCTCTTCATCATCGTGCCCAGCACGGGCGGGGCCTCGGGGAACTTCTCGAAGTTGAAGCGCGGCACCTTCGTCACCACGTAGTCGATCGTGGGCTCGAAGCAGGCCTTGGTCTTGCGCGTGATGTCGTTGGCGATCTCGTCGAGCGTGTAGCCCACGGCCAGCTTGGCGGCGATCTTGGCGATCGGGAAGCCCGTGGCCTTCGAGGCCAGCGCCGACGAGCGCGACACGCGCGGGTTCATCTCGATCACGATCAGGCGCCCGTCCTCGGGGTTGACCGCGAACTGGATGTTGCTGCCGCCCGTCTCCACGCCGATCTCGCGGATGACGCGGATGGCCGCGTCGCGCATGGCCTGGTACTCGCGGTCGGTCAGCGTCTGCGCCGGCGCCACGGTGATGCTGTCGCCCGTGTGCACGCCCATCGGGTCGATGTTCTCGATGCTGCAGATGATCACGACGTTGTCCGCCGTGTCGCGCATCACCTCCAGCTCGTACTCCTTCCAGCCCAGCACGCTCTCCTCGACGAGGACCTGGCTGGTGGGCGAGAGCTCCAGGCCGCGGCGGGCGATGTCGGCGAACTCGTCGATGTTGAAGGCGATCCCGCCGCCGGTGCCGCCCAGCGTGAACGAGGGGCGGATCACGCACGGCAGGCCCACCTCGTCGCGCGCCGCCTGCGCCTCTTCCCACGTGTTGCAGGTGCGGCTCTTGGGCAGGCCCAGCCCGATGCGGAGCATGGCCTGCTTGAACTCCTCGCGGTCCTCGGCCTTCTTGATGGCCTCGGGCTTGGCGCCCAGCAGCTTGACGCCGTAGCGCGCCAGCACGCCGCGCTCGTGCAGCTGCATGGCCACGTTGAGCGCCGTCTGGCCGCCCATCGTGGGCAGCAGCGCATCGGGCCGCTCGCGCTCGATCACCCGCTCCACCACGTCGGCCGTGACCGGCTCGATGTAGGTGCGGTCGGCCGTCTCCGGGTCGGTCATGATCGTGGCCGGGTTGCTGTTGACCAGCAGCACCTCGTAGCCTTCCTCGCGCAGCGCCTTGCAGGCCTGCGTGCCGCTGTAGTCGAACTCGGCTGCCTGCCCGATGACGATCGGCCCGGAGCCCAGCAGGAGGATGCGTCGGATGTCGTTCCGGCGGGGCATGGGCGTGGTGCCTCCTCGGCGGGGTCGGGCGGTGGCGCGCGAGCGACGGTCGGGCGGCGCGCGCGCGGCGGGGACGATACCCGCAAGCAGCCCCGTCCGGGGGGGTAGGGCTGGGGTGCCCGCGGGCACGCGTCCACCCCACGGCCAAGCCCACGTCCAGGCCCGGCGCGTGGCCGCCCGCAGGGCCTGCGGCGGGCGCTGCCCGGGGGGCATGGCGCCGGTCCACGCGCGTCGCATCGTGCCGGCGCCGCGACGGCGCCCACGGGCACCCCGGCGGCGCCGTCGTAGCATCCCCCGTGACGCGTGCCGCGCAGGCTCCTGCGCACCGCACGCGGCCCCGTGGAGGCCGCCCATGACCGATCCCTCCCCCACGCCCGCCCCGGCGAACGCCTCGCCCGGCCCCGGCGGCCCCGAGGACCGCGACCCGGTCATCGTGCGCGGCTACCCGAAGGTGATCTTCTTCTGGCCGCTGTGGCTGGTGTCGCTGGTGGGCGCGCTGGTGGTGGGCGAGGCCCCCGGCGGGCACCTCGGCACCGTGTGGATGTGCGTGTTCGCCTTCAACCTGCTGGTGATCTCCTTCGACTTCACCGAGCTGGTCTCGCTGCTGGTGCTGGCGCTCCTGGGCCTGCTGGTCTTCGCCGGCCTCTACTTCGACTTCCTGCCGCTCATCAGCGACTTCTTCCGCAACCTGGGCGTGTACATGAACCGCCCCTTCTACTTCTGCATCTTCGGCCTCTTCTCGATCTTCTACGTGGCGGTCTTCATCAAGACGCGCTTCGACTACTGGGAGTTCCGCCACAACGAGGTGCTCCACCGCCGCGGCCTCTTCGCCGACATCAAGCGCTACAGCACCGAGGACCTGCGCTGGTTCAAGGAGACGCCCGACGTCCTCGAGCGCCTGCTGGCCGACTCCGGCCGCATCGTCCTCACCACGCCCCGCGAGCCCCAGCCCATCGTCATCGACAACGTGCTCCGCATCAGCAAGGCCGACGAGGAAGTCGCCGACATCCTCGGCACCAAGCGGGTGACGCTGCGCTAGCGCGGCCTACTCCGCCTTGAGGCTGCCGCTCAGCTCGCGCACGTCGCGGCCGCCGGGGGCGGCGCGGCGCACGTGGACGTCCACGAGGTCGCCGGGGCGCACGAACTGGAGGAAGACGAGCAGGTCGTCGGTGTGGCGGATGCGGCGCGTGCCCAGGCCGACGATGACGTCGCCGGGCTGCAGGCCCACCTTGGCGGCGGGGCCGCCGGCGGTGCGCACCAGCACGCCGGCCTCGTAGTCGCCCACGTCGGACACTTCGAGGCCCAGGCGCTCGCGGGCCAGCGTGGCGGTGGGGATGGGCTCGAAGCGGATGCGCTGGGGCGGCAGGTCGGTGGCCGTGCCGTCGGGGGCCGTGCGCCGTGCGCGCACCTCGACCTCGCGGCCGGCCGGCACGTCCAGCAGGGCCAGCGCCCAGTCGTAGGTGGTGGGCGTGGGCTTGCCGTCCACTGCCACGAGGCGGTCGCCCTCGCGCAGCTCGCTGGCCGCCGCGGGCCCCACCGGGAACACGGCCTTCACCTCGACGCCGCCGTCGGCCGCCTCGGCCTCCTCCAGGCCCAGCCACGCGCCGACGGCCACGCGCGACTTGAGCGCCGCGCCCACCAGCCGGCGCACACGGTCGGTGGGGATGGCGAAGGCGATGCCCTCGGCGCCGTAGACACGCCGGTAGATGCTGGTGGTGACGCCGATCCAGCGGCCGGTGACGTCCAGCAGCGGGCCGCCGGAGTTGCCCGGGTTGATGGCGGCGTCCACCTGGATGAAGTCGTCGAAGGTGGTGCGGCCCACCTTGAGCGAGCGGTTGACGCCCGCCACCACGCCCGTGCTCACGCTCAGGCCCAGCTTGAAGGGGTTGCCCACCGCGATCACCTGCTCGCCCAGCATGAGGTCGTTGGAGCGGCCCAGCGGCAGCCAGGGGAAGGTGTCGGGGCGCCCCTCCTGCGGCAGGATGCGCAGGATGGCGAGGTCGTTGGTGAGGTCGACGGCCAGCGGCAGCGCCGACCAGCCCTGCGCCTTCTCCTGCCCGGGCGGGTGCACGAAGAAGTTGCTGCCGCGCAGGATCACGTGCGCGTTGGTGATCACGAAGCCGGCGGGGTGGAAGATCACGCCCGAGCCCAGGCTGCCCTCCACCTCGGTGGGCTCCTCGCGGATGACGAGGTCCCAGTCCACCAGCTGGCGCGTGACCACCTGCGTGGTGCGCACGCTCACCACGGCCGGCTTGGCGCGCTCGACCGTGCGCACCACCTGGTTGCGCCGCAGGTCGGGGTCGCCGTCGGCGCGCGCCGCAGGCAGTACGCGCCCGACGGGCAGCACGGCCAGCAACAGGAGGACGGCCAAGACGGCGGGCAGGCGCGCGCAGAGGATCATGCGACCAGCATACGCAACCACCGGCACCTGCGTTGGCGATGCCAGCGCCGTCCTCGCGGATCAGCGTGGCGCGGGGATGCGCGCAGGACGACCCGCCCTTGACCGTGACCGCGATGCCTAGCGGGTGGTCGCGGGCGGCTCGGGAGATGGCTTCGTGGAAGTCGGGGGCGTCGTCGGCGCCACGTCGGAAGGACGGATCCCGAGCGCCAGCGCCATCTCGGCGTACTTCTGCCGCAGCACGTCCTCGCTGGACTTCTTGGCCGGGAGCGGATTGTCGGGCGGGTCACCAGGGCTCATGGTTGCCTCCACAGGGGCCAAACTGGCCGGCGTTTCCGGGCTGACCGCGGGGGTGCTTCGACTCGTCCCACGTCATCGGCCATCGGCCTCGCCCGGCGGCGGCGTCAGGCCGGACCCGTTTACACGCGGGTATTTGCCGGCCGCGTTGCTGCCCTTGTCGCCGGCCTTGCGCATCTGTTCGAGCCACCACTTGGCCTTCTCGTAGGTTGCGCTGCGGATCAAGTCGTCCGAGTGGACCATGGTTTGCGCCTTGACAGCGTCCCACAGGTAGCGGC
>CAXQZU010000006.1:0-6374 GCA_964228555.1 Planctomycetota bacterium | reverse complement strand
GTCGCAAGGCCGGCGCGGGCCTGCCTCGGCCCCGGCGTGGCGAGCAGGCTGGCGGCCGCGAGCAGGGCAAGCACGCCCCACAGCCACCGCACGCGCGCACGCGGGGCGCCTGCGCCCTGCGGCGCGCTGGATCGCTGTGCGCGGGGGTGCGTCAAGGCCATGCGCGGCATCCTAGCGCGATCGATCCTGCGCCGGCGCGGCGCTGCAGCGCCCGCCCCGCTCCAGCAGTACGCAGCCCGCCCCCCTCGCCCCGGTCGCGCCGTTCCGCACGCCCGGGATGACACATGCAGCGATGGCGCACCCGAGGCCACCGCCTAGAATGGGGAGTGCATTCCCCGAGGAGGGGCCCATGACAGTCACCATCGACGAGATCGTCCAGCTGCTGGAGGCGAACGGGCTTACTGTCCAGCGTGCGCGCAACGAGGGCAGCCACTGCGGGCTCCGCGTGCCGACGAGAGTCTACGTGGACGCCGACGGCAACCACTCCCTTCTGCTGGTCTTCAGCGTGGACTGGAGCGGCTGCTGGCTCGAGGTCGCTGCTCCCCGCGCGTACAACGCCAACCATGCGGCGCACCGCGGCGCGATGTTCGAGGCGCTGCTGCGCAGTTGCTACTTGGTGAAGCACGTGCGCGTGAAGCACGACGAGACCGACGGCGAGATCCAGCTGGCCGCAGACATGCCCGTGATGGACGCCAAGGTCACGAGCTTGCAGCTGAGCCGCCTCGTCCAAGTCCTCATGGCCGCTCTCGACGAGTTCCATGAGGTGATCAGGCACGCCATGGCTACTGGCGAGATCGACATGGGGCGCCGCCTCTCCGTCCGCGAGCCTCCCGGCCCGTGGGACGACGACGACGAGGAGTGATCTGGCGGGGACGACTCCAGCGGCCAGGCAGGCTGGCCCGGCGTCCGGCACCGCCCACGGGAGGCCGCCTGGGCACGCCGCCGCCGGGGGCTCCCGGCGGGCCGGGTGCCGTAGCATCCCGCAGCATGAAGCCGGCCCGCGACGAAGCCGTCCGCCTCCTGGCCAGGGCCACGGGCCTGCCTGCGACGCAGGTCGAGGGCTTGCTGGGCGAGGCCGCCGTGGAGCGGGGCGAGTTTGCCTTCCCCTGCTTCCCGCTGGCCAAGGAGCGCAGGCAGGCGCCGCCGCAGGTGGCCGCCGAGGTGGCCGCCAAGGTGCTGGCCGCGCGCGAGGCGGGCTCGCTGCTGGCCGACGCGCGCGCCGAGGGCCCCTACGTCAACCTGCGCGTGGACCGCCGCGCGCTGGCCGTGCGCACGCTTGCCGCCGTGCAGGCCGCAGGCCCGGCCTACGGGACCACGCCCGACCCCGCCGCGGGCACGGTGGTGATCGACTACTCCAGCCCCAACGTGGCCAAGCCGCTGGCCTTCCACCACCTGCGCTCGACCATGATCGGCAACAGCCTGGTGCGCCTCTACCGCGCCGGCGGCTGGAAGGTGGAGGGCATCAACCACCTGGGCGACTGGGGCACGGGCTTCGGCAAGCTGCTGCTGGCCTGGGAGCTCTACGGCGCCACGCTCGACCTCGCCACGCTCGACGTCGAGGGCCTCAACGGCCTCTACGTGCGCGTCAATGCCGACATCAAGGCCGAGGAGAAGCAGGGCAGCGACGCGCTGGAGTCGCGCGCGCGCCTGGTTCAAGCGCCTGGAGGACGGCGACGGCGAGGCCCGGCGCCTGTGGACGCGCTTCGTCGAGCTCAGCCTGGCCGAGTTCGAGAAGGTCTACCGCCTGCTGGGCGTGCGCTTCGAGCACGTCTGGGGCGAGTCGTACTACGAGGACAAGATGCCGGCGCTGGTGGCGGCGCTGCAGCGCGCGGGCCTGCTGGTCACCAGCGAGGGCGCCGAGGTGGTGATGCTGGAGGAGGCGGGCCTGCCCCCCTGCCTGATCCGCAAGCAGGACGGCGCCTCGCTCTACGCCACGCGCGACCTGGCCGCGGCCCTCTACCGCCACGACACGCTGGGCAGCACGCGCACGCTCTACGTGATCGACCGCGGGCAGGCCGTGCACGTGCAGCAGTTCCGCCTCGTGCTGGAGAAGCTGGGCCACGGCTGGGCCCAGGGCCTCGTGCACGTGCCCTTCGGCGTGGTGCGCATGGGCGGCAAGAAGACGGCCACGCGCACGGGCAGCATCGTGCTGCTCACCGACGTGCTGGACGCCGCCGTCGCCAAGGTGCGCGATCTCATGGCCGCCAAGAACCCCGGCCTCTACGCCGAGGACCCGGCGCGCGCCGAGGCCACCGCGCAGGCCGTGGGCATCGGCGCGGTGGTCTTCAACGACCTCAAGAACTTCCGCGAGAACGACATCGACTTCGACCTGGACGCGATCACGTCCTTCGAGGGCAAGACCGGCCCCTACGCCATGTACAGCCACGCGCGCGCCTGCTCGATCCTCGCTCGCGCGCGCGGCGAGGGCTGGGACGGCCGGCCGGGCGATCCCGTGCTGCTCGCCCACGACCTCGAGCATGCGCTGGTGCGGCTGGTGGCCTCGCTGCCGCTGCGCGTGGCCGCGGCCCGCGCCGGCAACGACCCCTCGCTGGTGGCCAAGCACCTGCTGGACCTCTGCGAGGCCTTCCACGCCTACCACACGGCCGGCGGGCGCGACCGCGCGCTGCGCGTGCTGTGCGACGAGCCGGCGCTGCGCGCCGCGCGCCTGGGCCTGTGCGACGCCGTGCGGCAGGCCATGGCCAGCGCGCTGGCCCTGCTGGGCATCGCCGCGCCCGAGCAGATGTAGCCTGCTCCCCGCGCGCGCCGTGCCTCGCCCGCAGCCGCGGGCGGCTAGCGCAGCGTGCTGATGAAGGCCTCGAGGGCGTTGAGGTCGTCGCTGCCCAGCTGGAGCGCCGCGCCGCGGCTCTTCTCCACGATCATCTGGTTGATCTTCTGCTGGGCGGTCACCACCTTGCCCAGCGCGCGGTCGAACTTGGGGTAGGACTTCAGGCGCGAGGCCTTCAGCGCGTTGGGCCCGGAGGTGTGGCACTCGGCGCAGGCCTTCGAGCCACTGCCCCACGACTTCTTCCAGAGGGCCTCGCCCGCCTTGACGGCCGCGGCCTGCGCGTCCTCGGCGGGCCCGCCCGAGGCGGGGCGCAGCAGCCAGCCGCCGCCCAACAGCAGGGCAACGAGGGCCAGGACAACCGGGGTGCGACGCAGCATGGAAGGCCTCCCGACGGGCCCTGACGGGCCTCTCGGCCGGGAGTATAGGCGCCGCGCGGGGCGGGCAAGGGCTGCACGGGACGGACGGCAGGGGAAGGGCCGGCCGCGGCCGCGCAAGGCCACCGGGCTACACTCCGGCCTGCCCCGCCGGGGAGCCGATCGCATGGATCTGTCGCAGGTCATCCGCAACGTCGCCGACTTCCCCAGCAAGGGCATCCTGTTCCGCGACGTGACGCCGCTGCTGGCGCGGCCCGAAGCCTTGCGCGAGGCCTGCGAGCGCATGGTGGCTCCCTTCCGCGACGCGCGCATCGACCGCGTGCTGGCCATCGAGAGCCGCGGCTTCCTCTTCGGCGCCCCGATGGCGCTGATGCTGGGCGCAGGCTTCGTGCCGCTGAGGAAGCCGGGCAAGCTTCCCTGCGCCACGCTGCGCGAGGCCTACACGCTGGAGTACGGCGAGGCCGCGCTGGAGGTCCACGCCGACGCCGTGGCCCCCGGCCAGCGCGTGCTGTTGGTGGACGACGTGCTGGCCACGGGCGGGACGCTGGCGGCTGCCGGCTCGCTGGCGGGGCGGCTGGGCGCCGAGGTGGCCGGCGCGGCCGTGCTCATCGAGCTGGAGGGCCTGCGCGGGCGTGCGCGCCTGCCCGGGCTGCGCGTGGAGAGCGTGCTGCGCTACTAGGCGCCGCGCCCCGCTGCCCGTGCCCGTCCCCGCGCCCCCGCCCGCCGGCAGCAGCACGGATGCCTCCGCGTCCACGGCCCCCCCGCTGCGGCTTGGCTCCGTGGCGGGGGCGCCGGCCACGGCCACCCCGGCCAGCCGCCGGTTCCTGCGCTCCTTCGTGCGCGCGCTGCGCGACGAGGGCACCTACGACCTGTGGCGCAACCCCACCTTGTGGCTGGGCTTCGTCCTGGCCATCCCGATCCCGCTGCTGATGTTCGCCTGGCAGGCGCCGCCGTGGATCCGCATCGCCTCGCTCTTCGCCCCGCTGGCGTGGGCCGTGATCATGGGCGCCGCGGGTCGCGTGGGCATCGTGGCCCAGCGCGAGCAGCAGCGCATGCGCGAGGAAGCCCTGCAGGCCCAGCAGGCGCTGGGAAGCGAGGTGGAACGGCGGCGCGCGCTGGAGGCGCGCGAGCGCGCAGTCCACGACGAGCTCAAGCTGGCGCAGGCCGTGCAGCGCACGCTGCTGCCGGCCAGCATCGGGCGACCCGACATCGAGGTGGCCGTGCGCAACATCCCGTGCGCCTACATCGGAGGGGACTACCTGCACGCCAGCATCGTCGGCGAGCGCTGGCTCTACCTCGCGGTAGCCGACGTCTCGGGCCACGGCGTGTCGGCCGCGTTGGTGGTGGCACGCCTGCACGGCCTCATGCGTCGCATCACGCTGGAGGGGCAGCCCCCGCTGGCCATGCTCGACGCCATCCACCGGGCCTCGCTGCAGATCCTGCAGCACACCTACTTCTTCGTGACGGTGGCCGTGTTCCGGCTGGAGCTGGCCACGGGCCGGCTGGAGTACGCCACGGCCGGCCACCCCGGGCAGGTGTTGCAGCGGGCCGACGGCACGCAGGAGGTGCTGCGCACCCCCAACCGCCTGCTGGGCATGGACGCCGACGTCTTCGACAGCACGCGCCCCAGCGACAGCACCACGCTGGCGCCTGGCGACTCGCTGGTGCTCTTCACCGACGGCCTCTTCGAGGTGCTCTCGGGCGAGGACGGCACGCTGCTGGGCGAGCAGGGCCTGCGCAAGCGCGTCGAGAGCCTCGGCGCCCTGGCCCCCGCCCTGATGGCGGGCGAGATCCTGCACGACCTCGCCGCCTTCCAGGGCCGCAGCACCTTCGAGGACGACGTCACCCTCATGGTGGCGCGCTGGAACGGGCCACCGGCCGGCCCCGCGCCCGAGCCCGCGCCGGCACCCGCCGTACTGCAGTGAGGCGGGCGACGATGGGGCATGACGCGGCCAGCGGCCGATGACCTCAGGAGGCGTTGCCCTGCCGGGGCTGGAACGGCGTGACCCGCAGCGCACCGCACCCAACCGCCGCGGTGGGCGACCCTGCTCGCGGCCTAGCTGGCCCGGTACGGATCCCACTTGAAGGCGAACGCCTCCGTGGCGTGCGCATAGATGACCTTCACCGGCCAGCGCTCGAATCGGCCCCGCCCCGCGTGGATCTCGTCGTAGGTGGCCTTGAGCGAGTCACGTCCATACGGCGTGCGGGCCAGGTCGATCAACAGGAGCGCACGCAGCTTGGCCTGATGATTCGAGAAGCGCGTCAGCTTGCGGAGCTCGGACTGGTTTTGCGAGCCGCAGAGCTGGCCGCCGCCCGTGGGCGGCCGGACGGCAAACTCTACGAGCACGGGATTGGGGTGCCTCACGCGGAAGTCGATCCGCGCCGGCTTTCGCTGGTGCGGCAGGTGGGCGTAGAACTGGCGCTCGACGCGACGGCCAGCTGCGCCGGCCCGCAGCCACGCGTAGAGCGCGAGGTCAATGAGCATCTCGCGGGTGGGCCCCCCGTGATACTCGCGCACCATGCGTGCGATGTCTTGGCCGATGCCTTGCAGCGTGCGGACGTTCATGCGCCTCCCGTGCTAGCGTCTGTGCCGCGACCTGCCTCTTCCGTTTGGCCTTGGCGCACATCGACGTAGAGGTATCGAACGTGGCCGCCGCCTCCTCCCTGGACTCCCGGCACCCCCGGCACGCGCTCGTAGCCCTCCCAGGGCTGCGTGTTGCGGGCGCACCACAGGTACTGGGGCCGGGTCCCGAGGGCGCTGGCGATCAACTCGAGGTGGCCGCCGCCGCCCCATGTGGCGCCGGGGTGATTCCCCCCGAAGGAGTGGTCTTGCAGCACCACCGCGAACGGCTGCGTGCGGTCGTACCCGAAGAGCGCGTCGTAGGCAGCGTAGCCGTCGGCAGCGAGGAAGAGGACCGCGAAGCGCTCGGCGCCGTGCTCGGGGCCGAAGGAGGGCTGGCGCTGGAAGATCGTGAGCAGAGCGAAGGGCGAGGCCGGCGGCGAGAGTGGCATGCGGCGCATCTCGAGCGGCGGCGGCACCACCGGGCTCCACCCGTCGGGCGTGAGTTCTTGGCGCGTGACCGGCACGCTGGCGATGTCATCGTAGCCCAGGAACTTCTGGGCCGGATCGGCCAGCGAGGCCTCGATGGTCTCGCGCGTGACACTGTAGTCCACGAACACGAAGCAGTGGCAGGCGCCCGGCTTGGCGAACATCT
>CAXQZU010000005.1:0-57159 GCA_964228555.1 Planctomycetota bacterium | reverse complement strand
GATGCCGAGAGCACCGCCTTCGCTCCGCTGCAGGAGGACGACGATGATAAGGGCCACGGACAAAAGCACGTGCACAACCAGGAGGACGGTCGCCATGGGGGCTCGCTCGGGGGTAGGGCGTGCGGACTATTTAGGGCGGATGGCGCGCCGGCGCCAGGGCCACCCTCTCGCTTACGTTTATGGACAGGCGTCGATGATCTTGCAGAAATCCGCGGCGTCGAGGCTGGCGCCGCCCACGAGCGCGCCGTCCACCTCGGCCAATCCCAGGATCGCCGCCGCGTTCGAACCCTTGACCGAACCGCCGTAGAGAACGCGCAACTTGGCCGCATCCGCCCGCCCGCCATCCGCCCAGGCCTTGCGCACGGCCGCGGCCGCGCGCGGCGCGGCCGTGTCGGTGACGAGGCGCGCCACGAGGCGGCGGTCCTCCGCCGGCACCATGCGCACGCGGCGCAGCCGCTCGTAGCGGAACAGCACCAGCTCGAGGGCCTCGCCGGCCTTGCGCTGCTTGAGCAGGCGCGGCAGCGAGGCGCCGTTGAGGCGCACGCCGTCCACCGCCAGCAGCTGGTCGCCGCGGTTGACGCCCGCGCGCGCCGCGGGCGTGCCGGGCACCACGTTGGTCACGCTGGGGAACTCCTTGCTGGCGTCCACCTCGATGCCGTAGGCGCCGAGGATCTTGCGCCGGCGCGTGGAGCCGTCCTCGGAGGCCGTGGGCTTCTCCATGCGGAAGGCGAGGCCGGCCTTGCGGAAGGTGGCCGCGTAGTCCAGCGGCTGGGTGCTGCCCACCCACGCCTCCAGCTGGCGTCGCAGCGCGGCGCCGCCCACCGCCTCGACGGCGTCCTCGAACTCGCCCTGCGCGAAGCCCTGCGGGCGGTCGTGCTGCTTCCACATGCGCCGGAACACGTCCTCGAGGCCGCGGCGGGCGCCGGTGGCGGCGCGCAGCTCGATGTCCAGCAGCGCCCCCACGATGGCGCCCTTGGTGTAGTAGTCCACGAAGCGGTTGAGGGCGTTGGTCTCCTCGCTGCTGTGGCGGGCCGTCCAGAAGGACTGGTTCCACGTCTCCCACGAGGCCTCGCGCAGCGTCATGTGCTCGCGGCCGGGCATGTCGTGCAGGCGGTCGATGTAGCGCGCGAGGTAGGTGAGGTAGTCGCCGGCCGTGTGCACGCCGCTGCGGCGCAGCGCATACCACGCGTAGTAGTCCGTCAGCCCCTCGGCGATCCACAGGTCGGTGGTGTGCTGCTCGCAGGAGTAGTCGAAGGGGCCCAGCGGCTGGGGACGGATGCGCTTGACGTTCCACGTGTGGAAGTACTCGTGGCAGCCCACGGCCACGATCCAGGCGTAGTCCTCGGGGTCGGCCGAGTCCAGCCGCAGCTGCAGCGCCAGGTGCGTGCTGTTCTTGTGCTCGAGGGCGCCGCCCTTGCAGCGCGTGGGCGAGAGGTCGTAGAGGAACCAGTAGTCCTTGTAGGGGAAGCCGCCGAACATGTCGCCCACCCACGTCACGAACGCCTTCGTGTCGCGCACGAGGCGCGGCAGGTTGCGCGCCGTGTCGCCCAGGTCGCTCACCACGACGTGGTGCTGCTTGCCGCGCACGGTGAAGGCCTCGTGGTGGAAGCGGCCCACCTTGACCGGGCAGTCGATGAAGTCGTCGTAGGTGGGCGCGCGCCAGCGATCGCGCCCGGCCGGCACGAGCCCCGTGGCCACCTTCCACGCCGCAGGCTTGCGCGCCACCACCAGCTCGCAGGGCGCGTCCTGGTGCCCCTCCACGTAGACGAAGGCGGCGCCGCCGTGGATCTGGCACTGCGTGTCGTCGTAGAAGCAGGCGCTGCTGCCCAGGTGGTGGCCGAAGACGTCGTAGCGCAGCACCAGGTCGCTGGCCCCGCCCGTCTCCACCTCCCAGGCGCCATTGCCCACCTTGGTGGCGCGCACAGCCTTGCGGCCCACGAAGGCCTTGAGGTCCTGGACGAAGCGCGCGTTGTTCTGCATCGCGTAGTGGCCCGGCACCCACTGCGGCATGGCAACGTGCACGGGCCCGGCGGGCAGGCCGCGGAACTCGGCCTCCACGCCGATCACGTGGTGGTGGGGCTGCTCGAGGCGGATCGTGTAGCGCGCGCGCATGGCCGTCTCCGGGGCGGGAAGCGCGCGAGCATAGCGGCGCCCTGCCACGCCGGGAGCGCGCGGCAGGGCGGGCCGGCAACGTGCTAGCGGCGGCGCCGCGAGGCCCCGCCCTTGCGCACGCCGCGGCGGCCGGCCCGGCCCGCACCGCCGGCCCTGGCCTTGGCGCGGGCGCTGGCCTTGCCCTTGGCTGCGCCGGCCGCCTTGCCGCCCGGCCTCGCGCCTGCCTCCAGCCGCTCCATGCGCCCCAGCAGGTCGCGGTGCGTGCGGCGCATCGCCTCCAGCTCGTCGGCGAGGCGGGCCACCTCGCGCGTGCGCTCGGCCCCGCGGCCGATGCGCGCAGCGGCGACGCGCGCAGCGCGGCGCACGCGCCCATCGCCACCCGACTCGGCCAGCTCGCCCAGCGCGCCCAGCGCGCGCTCGTCGCCCAGCACGCGCAGCGCAGCGATGCCGGCCATGAGCACCGGGAAGGAGGCATCGTGCAGCAGCTCCACCAGCGCCTCGCGCAAGGCCTCGCGCTGCACCATGCGCCGCCCCAGCTGGGCCAGCGCGCCGGCCGCCGCCGAGCGCAGGCGCGCCATCTGGGTGGGCGCGAGTCGCTCCACCAGCAGCGGCACCGCGCGCTCGTCACCCAGCGCGGCGAGGCCCCGGACGCAGCCGATGCGGACCACTTCCATCCATGCGTCCTTGGTGGCCAGCGCGCCAGAGAGCGCCTCCAGCGCCCCCGGCGTGCGCACCGCGCCCAGCGCCGCAGCGGCAGCCGCCTCGACGAAGTACGAGGCATCGCCCCGCTCCAGCACGCGCACGAGCGCGGCACCGGCCTCCATGTCGCCGCGGAAGGCGCCCAGCGCCGCCGCCACCGCGCGACGAGCCTTGGGGTGCTTCACGCCCGCGAGGCCCTCCACCAGCGCAGCCCGGGCCGCGGGCGTGCGGATGCGGCCCAGCGCGGCGGCCGCCTCGGCGCCCACCCCCCAGAAGGGATCGTGCAGCGCCCGGGCCAGCGCCGCCACCGTGGCCTCCGTGGCGTCCTTGGCGAGGTGCGCGGCCGCGCGCAGGCGGCTGATCGCCGTGGGCCCGCTCGCCAGCATGGCACGCTGCGCATCCGCCCCCGCCTCCACCTCGAGCGTGGCCAGCAGGTCGCCGTCGGGATCGAAGACCACGCGCTCGGGCGCCGCGCGGCAGGGCAGCAGCAGCGCCTGGTCGCGGCGCGTCACCTCCACGCGCTGGCGCTCGACCTTGCCACCCTCGAAGGCCACCAGCACCTCGGCATGGAAGCGGAAGGTGTCGGGCGTGAGCTCGTCGCCGGCCTGGCCCTGTCGCACGCTGAGCGTGAGCAGGCCCTTGGCCGCGTCGTGGCTCCAGCCCACCGTGAGCTCAGGGTGGCCTCCGCGCAGCACCCACTGCTCCATGAACCACTCGAGGTTGCGTCCCGTGGCGCGCTCGATGGCACGCACGAGGTCTTCCGTGACCACGCTGCCGCCGCGGTGCGTGGCCGCGTAGGTGCGGATGGCGCGCCAGAAGGGCTCCTCGCCCAGTTCCTTGCGCAGCATGTGCAGCACGCACGAGCCCTTCTCGTAGAGGTGGCGGTCGAAGAGGTCGATGGGATCGGCGTAGCGGCGGTCCACGATGGCGCGGCGGTACTCGCCGCCGTCCTCGTCGAGGTAGCCCAGCCGCTGCGTGTGCCGCTCGTAGGCCGCCTCGTCCGGGCCGAGGTGGTCCTCCTTGAACACGGTCTCGCTCCACGTGGCGAAGCCCTCGTTGAGCCAGGCGTGCGGCCAGTCGCGGCAGGTGAGCAGGTCGCCCCACCACTGGTGGGCCAGCTCGTGCGCCAGCAGGTCATCGGCGTCGTAGTCGAGCCCGGCGCGCTCGTCGTAGAGCGCCACGTCCACCAGCGTGGTGGCGCTGGTGTTCTCCATCCCGCCGAAGATGAAGTCCTCCACCACCACCTGCGCGTACTTCTCCCACGGATAGGCCGTGCCGAAGCGGCGCTCGAAGGTGTCCAGCATCGCGGCGGTGCGGCCGAACACGGCGGGCACGCGCGCCGCGTGCTCGCGGCGCACCCAGACCGAGAGCGGCACGCGCGGGTGCGGCAGCGAGACCTCCTCGAACTCCCCCACCACCAGCGTGACGAGGTAGGCGCTGTGCGGGAGCGACTGTCGCCAGTGCCACGTCACGGTGCCGTCGCCGTGGGGCTGCGTGCCCACCAGCGCGCCGTTGGAGAGCGCCTTCATGCCCTGCGGCACGCGCGCCAGCACCTCGGTGGAGGCCTTCTCCTGCGGGTGGTCGAAGCAGGGGAACCAGAAGCGGCTGTCCTCGTCCTGGCCCTGCGTCCACGCCTGCAGCGGCTTGTCGGGGCGGCTGGCATCCGGCGCGATGAAGTAGAGGCCGCGCCGCGGCGTGCCCTCGTAGGCCACCACGATCGAGGCCTCCTCGCCCAGCGCCAGCGGCTGGGGCAGCGTCACCACCAGCCGGCCCTCGGCATGCCGGGAGGCCAGGGCCCGGCCCTGCGCGTCCGTCACGGCAAGCACGGCCAGCTCCTCGGCGTGCAGCGTCACGAGGGTGACCCCGGCGTCCAGCGCGGCCACGCGGTGGGTCACGCGGCCCGCGAGCAGGCGCCGCGCGGGGTCCACGCGCACCTCCAGCCGCGTGTGCCGGACGTCCACCGTGCGGTCGGGCGCGTAGCGCGGCGTGGTGCCCGGCAGATGGAAGGGTTCGCGCAGCAGACGAGATCCCACGCCGTGGTGGTGGTTGCGGTGCCCGCAGCTGAGGAAGCGCTCCTGCCCGCCCGCGCTCGCGTGTGCCATGGCTGCCCTCCGGCCGCCCGGGGAAGGCCCCGGGCGGGGAGGGCGAGACTACCCGCCGGACGCCCGTCCCGTGCGCGGCCTGGCGGCCTCGCGGGCGGCGCGGGCCTAGTGGCCGCCGTGGCCCGGGTGGGCAGGCACCAGCGCCACCAGCGCAATCCCGGCCAGCAGGGCCATCAGGGTGAGCGGCAGGCCCTTGCCGGCCACGCCGCGCTTGAGCTCGGGCACCAGGTCGGCACAGGCCACGTAGAGGAAGCCGCCCGCCGCCAGCGGCACCAGCTGGTGCTCCACGTGCACGGCCTTGCCCAGCGTGAGCACCACCACGGCGCCCCCGATGGCCCCGGCCGCGCTCAGGAAGTTGAGCGTGAGCGCGCGGCGCGGCGTCATGCCCGCGTGCAGCAGCACGCCCAGGTCGCCGAACTCCTGCGGGATCTCGTGCAGGGCCACGGCCACGGTGGTGGCCAGCCCGATGTCGGGACCCACCAGCCACGCGCCAGCCACCAGCATGCCATCGATGATGTTGTGCAGCAGGTCGCCCAGCAGGTTCATCCACGCCACGGTGCGCACGCCCCCGTGGGCGTGCGCGTGCGCATGGTCGTGGGCATGCCGCTCCACGTCCTCGCCGTGGTGGTGCCAGTGCAGCCCGGCCTCGATGGCGAAGAACCCCAGCACGCCGCCCAGCACCCAGGCGCCCAGCGCCGTGCTGAAGCCCCCCATGTGCTCGACCGCCTCGGGCAGCAGGTGCAGGAACACGTTGCCCAGCAGCGCGCCCGCCGAGAGCGCCACCAGCCACGGCAGCACCGCGCGCACGCGGGCCGGGCCCAGCGCCAGCACGAGGCCGCCGGAGAAGGACAGCACCGAGATGCCCAGCACGGCCAGCAGGGCGTGGAGGTGGCTGTCAGGCATGGCGTGGTTCTACATCGTCTAACGAGGGGCGCCCACGCCCCCCGGGGAGCCCCCACCGGCACGGGCCGGCCGCCGCACCGCCCGCCGCGACGCGCCCGGCCTAGACGTTGCGCCGGTAGCGGCCGCCGACCGTGTAGAGCGCGTGCACCACCTGGCCCAGCGAGGCCACGCGCACGGTGGAGAGCAGTTCCTCGAAGACGTTGCCGCCACCGCGCGCCACGGCCTTGAGCCGCTCCAGCGCGGGGCCCGCCTGCGCGGCATGGCGCGCCTGGAAGGCCGCCAGGCTGGCGAGACGGCCCTCCTTCTCCTCGCCGCTGGCGCGCGTGAGGCCGTCCACGCGCGGCGTCAGGTCCTCGGCCTGCTCGGGCAGGAAGGTGTTGACGCCCACGATGGGCAGCGTGCCGTCGTGCTTCTGCGCCTCGTAGTGCAGGCTCTGCTCCTGGATGCGCGAGCGCTGGTACTGGGTCTCCATCGCCCCCAGCACGCCCCCGCGGTCCGAGAGCCGGCCGAACTCCTCCAGCACCGCCTGCTCCACCGTGTCCGTGAGCCACGTGACGAAGTGCGAGCCCTGCAGCGCGTTCTCGTTCTTGAGCCAGCCCAGCTCGCGCGTGTTGATCAGCTGCACCGCCATCGCGCGCCGCACGCTCTCCTCGGTGGGCGTCGTGATGGCCTCGTCGTAGGCGTTGGTGTGCAGCGAGTTGCAGTTGTCCTGCAGCGCCAGCAGGGCCTGCAGGGTGGTGCGGATGTCGTTGAACTGGATCTCTTGCGCGTGCAGCGAGCGGCCGGAGGTCTGGATGTGGTACTTGAGCTTCTGGCTGCGCTCGGCCGCGCCGTAGCGGTCGCGCATGGCCACCGACCAGATGCGCCGGGCCACGCGGCCGATGACCGTGTACTCGGGATCCAGGCCGTTGCTGAAGAAGAAGCTCAGGTTGGGCGCGAAGTCGTCGACCGGCATCCCGCGCGCGAGGTAGAGCTCCACCAGCGTGAAGCCGTTGGCCAGCGTGAAGGCCAGCTGCGTGATCGGGTTGGCTCCCGCCTCGGCGATGTGGTAGCCGCTGATCGAGACGCTGTAGTAGTTGCGCACCTCGCGGCGGATGAACGACTCCTGGATGTCGCCCATCAGGCGCAGCGCGAAGTCGGTGCTGAAGATGCAGGTGTTCTGCGCCTGGTCTTCCTTGAGGATGTCGGCCTGCACCGTGCCGCGCACGGCCTTGAGCGTGCGCGCCACCAGCGCCTCGTCCTCCTGCGCGCTGGGCGCCCGCCGCTCGCGCGCCGTGAAGGCGTCGCGCTGCTGGTCGATGGCCGCGTTGAGGTACATGGCCAGGATCACGGGCGCGGGCCCGTTGATGGTCATGCTCACCGAGGTGTTGGGGTCGCACAGGTCGAAGCCGCGGTAGAGCAGCCGCATGTCCTCGAGCGTGCAGATGGACACGCCGCTCTCGCCCACCTTGCCGTAGATGTCAGGCCGGCGCGCGGGGTCCTCGCCGTAGAGGGTGACGCTGTCGAAGGCCGTGGACAGGCGCTTGGCCCCGTCGTTGCGCGACAGGTAGTGGAAGCGGCGGTTCGTGCGCTCGGGGCCGCCCTCGCCGGCGAACTGTCGCTTGGGGTCCTCGTCGGTGCGCTTGACCGGGAACACGCCTGCGGTGAAGGGGAAGCCGCCCGGCACGTTCTCGAGCAGCAGGAAGCGCAGCACCTCGCCGGGCTCGTCGGTGGCCGGCAGCACCACCTTGGGGATGGCCACGCCCGAGAGCGAGGTCGTGGTGAGCGGGGCGGCCACCTCGCGCTCGCGCACCGTGTAGCGCAGCGTGTCGCCCGCGTAGGCCTGCTTGAGCGCGGGCCAGCCCTCCAGCAGCTGGGCGCACCGGGGGTCGAGGCGGCCGCGCGCGCGTGCGAGCGCGGCCTCCACGCCGGGACGGGCGGCGGCGTCCACCAGCGGCAGGGCCCCGGCCAGGCAGGCCACGTCGCGCGCGCGCAGCACCTGCTCCTCGGCGAAGCCGCGGTAGCGGCGGCAGGCGGCCACGATCTCGGCCAGGTAGCCCAGCCGGTCGGCCGGCACGGCGACGCGCGCGGTGCCGCCGCCCGCGGGCCCCAGCCGGGCCGCGGGCGTGAAGGCCACCCGGCGCCGCTCCAGCGCGCCGGCGCGCGCGCACAGCGCCTCGAAGAGCGCGTCCACGCCGGGGTCGCGGAAGCGGCTGGCCACCGTGCCGAACACGCCCAGCGCCTCGTCAGGGCCCTGGAACTGCTTGCGGTTGCGGCGCAGCTGCTTCCGGACGTCGCGCACCGCGTCCTCGCCGCCGCGGCGGTCGTGCTTGTTGACGGCCACGAGGTCGGCGTAGTCGAGCATGCCGATCTTCTCGAGCTGGCTGGCGGCGCCGAACTCGGGCGTCATCACGTACAGCGCCAGGTCGGCCAGCTCGCGCACGCCGATGTCGCCCTGCCCGATGCCGCTGGTCTCCACGAGGATCCAGTCGAAGCCCGCGAGGCGGCACAGGCGGATGGCGTCCGCCACGGCGTGGCTGAGCTCGCCGCGGCTGCCGCGCGTGGCAAACGAGCGCATGAAGGCGCGCTCGTGCGGCAGGGAGTTCATGCGGATGCGGTCGCCCAGCAGCGCGCCGCCGGTCTTCGGGCGCGTCGGGTCGACGCTCAGCACGGCCACGGTGGCCGTCGGCGAGGCCTCCAAGAAGCGCAGCACCAGCTCGTCGGTGAGGCTGCTCTTGCCCGCACCGCCCGTGCCCGTGATGCCGATCACGGGCGCACGCTGCGCGGCAGGCAGGGCCTCGGCGCGCGCACGCAGGTCGCGTGCCAGCGCGCTGTCCCCGAAGCCGGGCTGCTCGGCGCGCGTGAGGCACTGGGCCAGCAGGCGGTGCTGGGCCGGCGAGAGCGCGGGGACCGGGCCCGCCAGCGAGACGCTGCTGGGCGCCGGCGCATCCGCGGCCTCGAGCATGAGGTCGATCATGCCCTGCAAGCCCATCTTGCGCCCGTCCTCGGGCGTGAAGATGCGGTCGATGCCGTAGGCGTGCAGCGCCGCGACCTCCTCGGGGACGATCACGCCGCCGCCCCCGCCGTAGATGCGCACGTGGCCCGCGCCGCGCTCGCGCAGCAGGTCCTTGAGGTAGCGGAAGTACTCGTTGTGTCCGCCCTGGTAGGAGGAGATGGCGACGCCATGGGCGTCTTCCTCCACCGCCGCCTCCACCACCTCCAGCACCGAGCGGTTGTGGCCGAGGTGGATCACCTCGGCGCCGCTGTCCTGCAGGATGCGGCGCATGATGTTGATGGCCGCGTCATGGCCGTCGAACAGCGAGGCGGCGGTCACGAACCGCACTGGGTGGCGCAGGCGGTAGGGCGTCGCCGTCATGCGCGCCACGGTACCCGCCGCGCCCCCGGACTCAACGGGGCGGGCCGGAGGCGGCCCTCCGCGCGCTCAGCGGACGCGCGGCGACTGGCTGCCCGGCGTGGTGCGCCACGTGCGCACCCAGCGCGCCATGCGCGGGCCCGCGAGGGTGGGCGTGGGCACGGCCTGCGGGCTGGAGCCATCGGCCGCGAACACCCAGAGGCCGTCGGCGAAGGTGTTGCTGTTCGTGCCCGGCGGCACGGTCACGAGGATGCGCCCGTCCACGCGGTGCACGTCCACGGTGCTCATGCTGGCCGCCGGCAGGTCCACCACGCCGGTGATCAGCCCCGAGGGCGAGATGCGCAGCAGCAGCACGTCCCGGTCCTTGAGGTCCACGAACACGGCCTGGCCCGAGGGATGCCACACCAGCTCGTCGAGCCCGCTGGCCGTGAGCATGAGCCCGTCGACGGGCGTGCCGGGCAGAACGCCCGTGGCGATGGTGGCCTGCGTGACGAGGCTGGTGAGCGCCACGGACTCCACGCGCACCTCGGCGTAGGTGGCCTGGCCGGGGGCCAGCGCGAAGCCCACCCGCGTGGCGCCGTCGTTGGGACCGAGGGCCGGCAGCAACGGCGTCGCAGAGGTGCCCTGCGCATCCCAGCGCAGCACGAGGCCGTTGCCGGGCTGCACGACGGTGAGCCGGTCGCTGGCGGGCTCGAAGCGCGGGTCGCCCGTGCCGGAGCCGGCCGGCACGAGGTCTTGCGAGCGGGGCACGCCCGCGAGCGTGAGCACGTCCACGCCCGTGGCGACCTGACCCAGCGGCGCGGCCAGCAGGCCGACGTTCGGGAACCAGCGCACCACGACATGCACGCCGTCGGTGGACTGGCGCAGGTCGTCGAGCAGCCAGGAGGAGTCGCGCGACCACAGCACCGTGGGCGCAGGGCCGCCCAACGTGTCCTGCAGCAGGATGCGCGTCTGCGGCACGGGCAGGCCCTGCGGCTGCGGCTTCACGTTGGTGAACACGTTGCCGGGCTCCAGCACGCCGAACACGGTGTCCGTCATCGCGCCGGCCACCCAGCCATAGAGCCCATCCGAGCCCACCAGCATGTCGCCCGAGGCCAGCGGCGCGGCGATCGCCACGCTCGGTGCGCCCGTCACCGGGATGGCCAGCGTGGCCAGCACGGGCGGACCGCCCAGCGGCTGCGTGCCGTAGAGCAGGACGCGGCTGCCCGAGGGCGATGGCGCCCACGCGCTGGCGGCGTAGCCCGAGAGCGGCAGCAGCGCCGGCGAGGAAGGATCGGCCAGCGTGATCGCCCACAGGTCCGTGACGGCTGCGCCGCCGGCCACGTTGGGGTTGGGCGGGAGCAGGCCCGAGTCCTCGGCCAGGATGTCGGGCAGCACGCAGGTGCGCACGCCCAGCGCGACATAGCCCAGCGTGCTGTAGGCCGTGGTGCTGAGGGTGTGGGCGATCGCGTCCACCTGGACCTGCCCGGCGGGCAGCGGCACCAGCGTGGTGTGGTCGGTGCCGGGGTCGCTCACGAGCAGCACGAGGTCGCCGGGCCCCACGCCCGAGGGCAGGCTGGCGGGCTCGTAGCGCATCACGAGCCGGGCGGGCACCTGCAGCGCCAGGCCCACGGGCCCGATGCACACGCGCCCGGGCAGCGGCGCCGTGGTGCACGGGAGACCTGCCGGGTCCTGCACCGGCAGCGGCACCGACTCGGGCATCATGGCCAGCGCCGTGGGCTGGGCCAGCGCGCCGGGAGGGACCACCAGCGTGGCGGGACCGGCCGTGGCCGTGCCGCCCTCGATGCCCATCGGCGCGTACCAGAACTGCGTCGTGGTGGTCGAGGACCCGCCCGTGCCACAGGCCACCAGCAGGGCCATCAGGCACAGGCCGGCCAGCGCAGGCAGGCGGCGCGTGGACGTGACGGGCATGGGGCTCCTCCCGGCGGAGCCCCGATCCTACCCCCCCGCGCGTGGCGGGCCGGAGGCCGGGCCGGCCGGGGGCGGCGGCAGGTGGCTGGCGTCGCTCACGGGACCCCTTCGCAACGCGCACAGGTGGCGCAGCACGCCGCCCACGTAGCCGAGGCAGTCCACCGCGCCCTCGGGACGCCCGGGCAGGTTGAGCACCACGCTGCTGCCCAGCACCCCGCCCAGCGCACGGCTGCCCAGCGCCTTGGGCTGGGTGGCCATGCTGCGACGGCGCATCTCCTCGCCCAGCCCTGGCACCTCCAGCTCGATCACGTCGCGCGTGGCCTCCGGCGTGACGTCGCGCGGGCCCACGCCCGTGCCGCCCGTGGTGAGCACCAGCGCCGCGCGCCGCGCGCCATCGCGGATGGCCTGCGCGATGGCCGGCCGCTCGTCGGCCACCACGACCACCTCGCACAGGGCAAAGCCCGCCGCAGCCAGCGCCGGGCGCAGCAAGGCCGCCGAGGTGTCGGGTCGCGTGCCCGCAGCCGCACGGTCGCTCACCACCACGAGCACGGCCTCCAGCATGGGCGCAGCCTCCATCACGCACCTCCCGCCCCGGCCGCGCGCGCGCCGTGAGCCTCCAGCGTGGCACGCGTCCACGCCAGCTCGCGCGCCAGCGCCTCGACGAGGTCGTGGCCGGAGCCGGCGTCCCGCTCGTCCTGCGGCAGTGCCTCCCAGGTGTAGGTCTCCACCTCGAGGTGCGACGTGACGCCGCCCGCGGCGACGCGCGCCAGCACGGGCACGAGGCTGGACTGCGTGGTGCGCAACGGGCCCACGGCCCGCTCGCGGAACACGGGCACGTGGAAGTGCGTGCGCCACGACGCGCGACCCTCCCACGGGGCGCCACGCGCCGCCAGCGCCAGCGGCAGGTCCGGCAGCAGGTGCACGCGGCCGGCGCCATCGCGCGTGGTGGTCTGGTGCAGCCACGTGGGCTCGACGAAGCGCGCCAGCGCCGCGCGACCCGCCGGGTCGGAGGCGTCGGGCAGCTCCAGCGCGCACGAGGCCTGCACCTTGGCGACCGGGATGCCGGCCTGTGCGAGCCGCTGGAGGCCGTGCGGGCCGTCCTCGAACATCACGGCCTGGTGGCACGCGTCGTAGCACAGCCCCAGGTGGCGGCGCGCCACGGCGTCCTCGCCCAGCGCGGCCGCCAGCGGGCCGGCGAAGAAGGACTGCGCGTCCTCCACGGTGTCGAGGCTGCAGCCCGGCTCCGGCTCCAGCGCCACCACCACGCGCGTGCCCGTGCGCGCCTCCAGCTCGCTCAGGCGCCGGGCCGTGCGCGCGAGGCGCGCGGCCGCCTCGCGGCCCGCCTCGGCCGCCGGCTCGCCCCACCCGCGCCAGGTGCCCGGCGCGCTCGACAGGCTCACGACATGGCCCGGGCCGCGCAGGCGTGCCAGCACCTCGGCGATCGCCAGCGTGGCCTCCTCGCGTCCGGCCTCGCGCCACGAGGGCCGGTAGACGCTGTCCTTCACGCCGGCCCCATGGAAGCGGCCCAGCACGAAGCCGTTGACCGTGAAGGGCACCAGCGCCTCGCCGGCCAGCCGCTGGCGCAGGGCCTCCAGCCGGGCGGGCTGCGCCAGCAGCTCGCGCGCGCCGGCGGCATCCAGCCGCAGGGCCAGCCCCAGGGGACCCGTCCAGCCCAGGCGCGCCCGCAGCGGCGCCACCACCGCGTCCAGCGCCTGCTCCAGCACGGCGGCCGAGCCGCCGGGATGCACGTTCATGCCGTAGGCCAGCCAGAGCGGGTCGCCGTTGGCACACGCGAGGCGCATGGCCGCGCACTCTAGCCGACCGGCGCTGCCGCCGGTGCGCCAGCCTAGAAGCGGGCCACCAGCCCCGTGAAGGCGCCGAAGTCGGTCGTGGACTGCTGGTCCACGATGTTCTCGGTGAAGCCGGCCTCCCACTGCCAGCCGCGCCCGAGGTCCACGCGCAGCGCGATGTTCACGTAGGTCTGGACCGTGGGGTACTCGGAGATGCTCGTCACCAGCGCCGTGCTGCCGTTCACCTCGACGAGCAGGCTGCCCCACGCCACGGGCCGCCACTCGAGCGCGAGGAAGCCCATGCCGCGCGTCTCCTCGTAGGTGATGCCGCCCAGCACGGGCTCCTCGAACCAGGTGCCACCGGCGCCCAGGTAGAGGTCGAGGTTGCGCCGCAGGCGCACGGCGCACAGCAGCTGGGCGCCCGCCTCGAGGCCCTCGACCTCGAAGGGCCCGGTCGCCGTGGGCAGCGTGAGGCGGCCCACCAGCGCCCAGGTGGTGCGCGCCTGCGGCCAGGCGCCCGCGAACGCCCAGTGCGCAGCGACCTCGACGCGCCCCAGGCCGGTGCCAGTGTCCTCGCTCCACGAGAAGGGCTCGTAGTCCTCGCTGCGGCCCTCGATGCGATGCCGGTCGTTGTCGAAGGCCGGGCGGTCGTTGTCGAGGAAGCCCGCCCACGCGAAGGCCTCGTGGAACGCGTCGATGAAGCCGTCGAGGAAGCCCGGCCCGCGCCAGTGGAGGGGCACGCGCACGGCAAGGTCCAGCGTGGAGGTGATGCCGTAGCGCAGGCTGGCCTCGGTGGTCTGGTGCTCGCCGTCCACGAGGAAGCGCCGGTCTCCCGCCACGGGCTGCTCGCCCGCCTCGGTCTGGGTCCAGCCGAAGTCGTTGCCGCGGTTGGCCGCGACGCGCAGGCGCCAGCGACCGCGGCCCACGGGATCGGGCGAGAGGGCCGGCAGGGTCAGGCGCGGCTGCGCCAGCAGCCACTCGTCGCGCACCTCCACCGGGCCCCGGCGCGTGCTCCAGCGGTCCACCGGGGCCGGCGCCGCAGCGAGGCCCGCGCCGGGCTCCACCCGCGCCGCGGGCGGGGCTTGCGGCCGCGCCGGTTGGGCAGCGGGTGCCTCCCACGGCACGGGGGCCGGCTGCAGGGCCTCCAGGCCGGAGGCCCGTGCAGGCGCCCAGGCACCGTGCAGGGCCCAGCCGCAGGCCAGTGCCACGAGGAGGAGCCACCTGCAGAGCATCGCGTGCGCCGTGCCTCCACCGGGACCGTCGCGGCCCGCAGGGGCCACCGCCCCACCATAGGGCAGGCCGCCTCGCCTGTCCCGCGGCGCAGGCGCGACGTGCGCCGCGGGGGTAGGCCCGCGGGCGCAGGCCACCAGCCTAGGCCGGCGTGCGGTCCTGCTCCCGAGGGGCCGGCACCTCGGCACGCGCGGCCACGCGGGCCGCCACGTCGTCGACCACGCAGGCCGCAGCGTCGGGGCGGCCCATGCGCCGCGCCGCCAGCGCCATCGCCGCGAGCGCCGCCGGGTCGTCCAGCAGCACGCGCAGGCGGCTCACGAGGCTGTCCACCGACAGGCCGCGCGCACCGGCGCCGGCCTCGGCCACCGCGTCCGCGTTGCGCTCCTCCTGGCCAGCGATGTGGGCCGACACCAGCAGCGGGCGGCCTGCGGCCATGCACTCGCTGGTGGTGATGCCGCCGCTCTTGGAGACCACCACGTCGGCCACGGCCATCAGGTCGGGGATCTCCTCGACGAATCCGAGCACGTGCAGCACCGAGCCCGGCGGCCGCGTCACGGCCCGCACCCGCTCCTGCTGGCGCTGGTTCCTGCCGCACACCGCCAGCACCTGCACGTCCGGCCGCGAGCGCCACAGGGCGTCGATGGCCTCGGCGAAGGGCGCGGCCGCGAAGCCCCCCGACAGGAAGAGGACGGTGGGCCGCTGCTCCGAGAGGCCCAGCCGGCTCCGCACGGCGTGGAGGTCGCGGGGCGTGCCGAAGCCCTCGCGCACCGGGATGCCGGTGACGCACAGGCTGGAGGGCGGCATGCCGAACTTGAGCTCGAAGCGACCGGCCACGTGCTGGCTGGCCACGAACGCGCGCGAGACCCTGGGCCAGTGCCACGAGCGGTGGGCGTCGTGGTCGGTCACCACGATCTCCACCGGGACGTCAAGGCGGCCGCGCTCGATGGCCACCGACAGCACCTCGGGGGCGAGGAAGTGCGTGCAGAGCACCAGGTCCGGTTGCCACGCCACCACGTCGCGCACCAGCCGCCGCGCGGCCAGCCGCGAGATGCGGTGGCCCAGCCAGGAGTGGGCGCGATCCGTGGATGCATAGAGGCGCCGCCACAGGCCGGGGAATCGATCCACCAAGGCCACGTAGCCACGCCGGTACACGCCCCGGAACCAGCCCGGCATGTGCTCGAGGGCGTCCCAGTGCTCGACCACCAGCCCGGGATGGCGTGCCTGGAAGGCCGCCAGGAGCGCCTCGGCTGCCTTCACGTGCCCGTGGCCAGCCGAGCCGCTCAGCAGGAGCACGCGCGCCGCCATGGCGCGGATGCTACCCCGGCGCGGGCGGGCCACGCAGGCTGCACACGGGCCGGACGCGCCCCGCCGCGCGTCCTCACGCACGGTTCATGCGCTGCTCACGGCAGGGCCACGCAGGACACGACACGGGCAGCCGTCCGGCCGCAGCGCGCACGCCACGACGCGCGGGCGGCGAGCCCGCGCGTCATGGCCTGCCGCCTAGCTGCAGCCCGAGGTCTGGCCGCAGGACGTGCACTTCAGGCAGGAGCCGTTGCGCACCATCGTGAAGGCCTGGCAGTTGGTGCAGCAGTCGCCCGTGTAGCCCTTGAGGCGAGCCTCGTCGTACTGCGACAGCACCGTGGTGCTCTTGCTGCGCACCTTGAGCAGCGCATCGGTGATGACCGTGGTCGAGGAGGCCGTCGGGGAGACCGTGACGCCCGGCGTCACCGTGAAGCCCTTGGCAGGCTCCTCGGCCACCTGGCCGTCCGGGCCCGAGGGCATGCCGCGCACCGCGGGGTGGATGGCCTGCCGCGAGAACAGGCCCCCGTCCTCGGCCGGCTCCTCCACCGAGCGCTCCACGACCTCCTCGCGCACCACCTCGGGCGCGTCGTCGTTGCGCACGATGTCGGGGGCGAGGTCTTCCTCCGTCACCTGCGCCAGGTCGCGCCGGTCGAGGTAGGTGATGGCCAGCTCGCGGAAGATGTAGTCGATGATCGACGTGGACATCTTGATGCGGTCGTTGCCCGACACCATGCCGTTGGGCTCGAAGCGCGTGAAGACGAAGGCCTCGGTGAACTCCTCCAGCGGCACGCCGTACTGCAGGCCCAGCGAGACCGCGATGGCGAAGCAGTTCATCAGGCTGCGGAAGGCGGCGCCCTCCTTGTGCATGTCGATGAAGATCTCGCCCAGCTGCCCGTCCTGGTACTCGCCGGTGCGCAGGTACACCTTGTGGCCGCCGATGACGGCCTTCTGCGTGTAGCCGCCGCGGCGCTGCGGCAGGCGGTGGCGGCTGGCCAGGTAGCGCACGATGGTGCGCTCGGTCACCTGGCGCACGCGCTCACGCGTCGTCGCATCCGCAGCCGGGATCCCGGCCGTCGCGGCCGGGGCGGCTCCCCCCGCAGGCGCGGCCCCCCGCCCCGCGTCGTCCTGCAAGGCCACGTCGCCCAGCGCCGCCTCGTCGGCGTCATCGCTGGTGGTGCTCAGCGGCTGGCTGAGCTTGCTGCCGTCGCGGTAGAGCGCGTTGGCCTTGAGCATCATGCGCCACGACACGTCGTAGGCCTGCTTGACGTCCTCGACGGTGGCGTCGTTGGGCATGTTGATGGTCTTGCTGATGGCGCCCGACACGAAGGGCTGGGCAGCAGCCATCTGGCGGATGTGGCCCATCGCACTGATGTAGCGCGTGCCGTAGCGGCCGCAGCGGCTGGCGCAGTCGAACACGGGCAGGTGCTCGTCCTTGAGCCCCGGCGCGCCCTCGATGGTCATCGTGCCGCACACGGCATCGTTGGCCTCGCGCACCTGCTGGGTCGTGAAGCCCAGGTGGGCCAGCAGGTCGAATCCGGGCTGCTCGAACACCTCGCGCGGGATGCCCAGGCAGGTGGACAGGGCCTCGTCACCCAGCGTGAAGCGGTTGATGACGAAGGAGATGTCGAAGCTGCTGGGCAGCGCCGCCTCCACCTTCGCCAGCATCTCGCCGGTGAAGCCCTTCTCGCGCAGCGCGGCCTCGTGCACGTGCGGGGTGCCCTTGAGGCTGCCCGAGCCGTTCACGTAGCGCACGATGGCGTCCACCTGCGCCGGGCTGTAGCCCAGGCGCTTGAGGGCCACCGGCACCGAGCCGTTGATGATGCGGAAGTAGCCGCCGCCGGCCAGCTTCTTGTACTTGACGAGGGCGAAGTCGGGCTCGATGCCCGTCGTGTCGCAGTCCATGATCAGGCCGATGGTGCCCGTGGGCGCGATCACCGACACCTGCGCGTTGCGGTAGCCGTGCTTCTCGCCCAGCGCCAGCGCGCGGTCCCAGGCCTCGCGGGCCGACTGCAGCAGGTCCTGCGGGCAGTCCTCGGGGCACAGCGGCACCGGCGTGATCGTCAGGCCCTCGTACTCGCTGGCGGGCGTGTTCCACGCGGCCCGGCGGTGGTTGCGGATCACGCGCAGCATGTTCTTCTTGTTGCGCGCGTAGCCGTTGAAGGCGCCCAGCTCCGCCGCCATCTCGGCCGAGGTCGCGTAGGACTCGCCGGTGAGGATGGCCGTGAGGGCGCCGGTCATGGCCATGCCCTCCTTGCTGTCGTAGGGCAGGCCCTGCTGCATGAGCAGCGAGCCGATGTTGGCGTAGCCCAGGCCCAGCGTGCGGAACTCGTAGGAGAGGCGCGCGATCTCGCGGCTGGGGAACTGCGCCATCAGCACGCTGATCTCGAGCACCACGGTCCAGAGGCGGATGGCGTGGCGGTAGCCCTCGATGTCGAAGCGGCCCGTGTCGGCGTCGTAGAAGGTGACGAGGTTGAGGCTGGCCAGGTTGCAGGCCGTGTCGTCGAGGAACATGTACTCGCTGCACGGGTTGCTGGCGTTGATGCGGCCATCGGCCGGGCAGGTGTGCCACTCGTTGATCGTGGTGTCGTACTGCAGGCCCGGGTCGGCGCACGACCACGCGCTGTAGGCGATCTTGTCCCACAGGTCACGCGCCTGGACGCTGCGCGCCACCGCGCCGTCCGTGCGGCGCAGCAGCTTCCACGGGCGGTCCTCCTGCACCGCACGCATGAACTCGTTGGTGATGCGCAGCGAGTTGTTGCTGTTCTGGCCCGAGACCGACAGGTAGCCCTCGCCGTCCCAGTCCGTGGTGTAGGTGGGCACCTCGATGGAGGTGACGCCCTGGCGCGCCAGCGCCACGGCCCGCTGCACGTAGCTGGCGGGGACGAACGCGGCCTTGGCCTGCGACACGGCCGCGCGCAGGCGCGTGTTCTTGCGCGCGTCGTAGCGCGTGGCCTCGTCGGGCCACTCACGGCAGGCGGCCAGCACGGCGTTGACGCTGCGCTCGAGCAGGCGCGAGCCGGCCACGAGGGCGGCCACCTTCTGCTCCTCCACCACCTTCCAGTCGACGAAGGCCTCCACGTCGGGGTGGTCCACGTCGAGGCACACCATCTTGGCGGCGCGGCGCGTGGTGCCGCCCGACTTGATGGCGCCCGCGGCGCGGTCGCCGATCTTCAGGAAGCTCATCAGGCCCGAGGAGCGGCCGCCACCCGAGAGCGGCTCGCCCTCGCCGCGCAGGCGGCTGAAGTTGGTGCCCGTGCCCGAGCCGTACTTGAACAGGCGCGCCTCGCGCACCCACAGGTCCATGATGCCCGTCTCGCCCACCAGGTCGTCGTCCACCTTCTGGATGAAGCAGGCGTGCGGCTGCGGGCGCTCGTAGGCGCTGCTGCTCTGGCGCAGGCGGCCGGTCTCGGGGTCCACGTAGCTGTGGCCCTGGGGCGGGCCGTCGATGCCGTAGGCCCAGTGCAGGCCGGTGTTGAACCACTGCGGCGAGTTGGGCGCGGCGCGCTGGTCGGCCAGCATGCGGCACAGCTCGTCGTAGAAGGCCTGCGCGTCCTCGGGCGAGTCGAAGTAGCCGTGCGTGCGGCCCCAGTGCGTCCAGCAGCCGGCGAGGCGATGGAACACCTGGCGCGCGTCGCGCTCGCCGCCCAGCACCGGCTTGCCCTGCGCGTCCACCTGCGGGCTGCCGTCCTCGTTCACCTGCGGCACGCCCTTGCGGCGGAAGTACTTCTGCGCCAGCACGTCGGCGGCCACGTGCGACCATGTGGACGGCACCTTCACGCCCTCGAGTCGGAAGACGACCTTGCCGTCGGGGTTCTTGATCTCGGAGGTGCGGCTGGACCAGGCGATGCCCTCGTAGGGATCGCGACCCGCCACCGTGAACCGACGCTGGATCTTCATCGTCTCGCTCCTTCGTGGCTGGGGGCACTGCCGTCCCGCACAGCCTGATCGTGGTCCTGCCCTCAGGGTGGCGCCCGCCCGTCCCCGGCTGCGCGCGCCTGCACCCGCCCGGCACGGGACGGCCGGCCTCCGGGCGCAGGGCCAGGCATGCCGACAGCACGGCACACACCCCTGCCAAGGGGCGCATGCGTGGCGTCGACCTGCCCGGTCGCGGTTCCCGGCGCACGTCGCCCTCGAGGCGCCGCGCAGCCAGCCATCCCAGCCTTGCAAGGAGCACGCCCGCGCGGCCACCACGCACGGGGGCAGGCGCGAGCGGGCCTCGTCGGCTCGCTCGGGCTCACCCCCACCCGTTGGGGTCGATCAGGACGCCACCACTACAGATCGTAGCCTCGGGGCCCTTGCGGGGAAGCACCATGTGGCCGGCATCACCGGCCACCTCGTGCTGCCCGGCAACGGAGCCGGCCGAGGCCACCCCTGACGTCCCGCGTCAGGGGCGGGGGACAGTAGGACCCGGGGGGGACAGCCCGCGCCCCGCAGCCCGATGCGGGGTGGGCCCCAGCCACCCCAGCCCTCGGGCCCACGCCAGCCGACGGCCCGGGACAGGCGGCGGGACCCCGACCTCGGGCCAGGGGCCAGCGCTCCGGCTGCCGCAGGCGCCCGGGCCCGACCCCGCTTCCGCACATGCCACGCCGGGCCCCCATGCCGGCTGCGCACGCCGGCTGCCCACGCCGGCCGTCCCCGGCGGGGCAAGCGGGCCCGACCGGCCGGGCGGCCATGCCGGCCGCACGCAACCGGACGCCACCGCCGTCCGGGAGCCTGCCCGAGCGGGACACGGGGCCCCGTGCGGCGGGGCGGCACGCCGGCGGCGGGAGCGCGCAGGCCCGCCGGCCCCGACGCGGCTCAGCGCGGCTCGCGCATGATCAGCGGCAGCGTCAGGCCGGGCTGGTTCTGGTACTTGCCCTTGCGGTCGGCGTAGGAGGTCTCGCAAGCCTCGTTGCCCAGGAAGAAGAGGATCTGGGCGATGCCTTCCTCGGCGTAGATCTTGGCCGGCAAGGGCGTGGTGTTGCTGATCTCGATGGTGATCACGCCCTCCCACTCGGGCTCCAGCGGCGTGACGTTGACGATGATGCCGCAGCGTGCGTAGGTGCTCTTGCCCAGGCACACGCACAGCACGTTGCGGGGGATGCGGAAGCGCTCCACCGTCTCGGCCAGCACGAAGCTGTTGGGCGGGATGATGCAGTCGCCCTCGTGGTCCACGAAGGAGCGCGGGTCGAAGGCCTTGGGGTCGATCAGCGTGCTGTTGAGGTTGTGGAAGATCTTGAACTTGCGCCCCACGCGCACGTCGTAGCCGTACGAGGACAGGCCGTAGGAGATCTTGCCCGTCGTCACCAGCCGCTCGGCGAAGGGCGTGATCATCCCCTGCTCGGTGGCCATGCGGCGGATCCACTTGTCGCTGGCGATCACGGCGTGCTCCTCCCGGGGGCTGGCGCGCAGGAGGGTAGGCCGGGGGGGCGACCCCGGCAGGGCGCGGGGCCGCAAGGGAAGATGACCCGGGCCGAGGCCTTGGGGGCCCCGGCCCGGGTCCGCCGCGCGACAGGGAGCCGGCAGGAGGGTTGGGCAGGAGGGAGGTTGGCTCGACCCGCCGCGCTTGTCCTGCCTACGCAGCCGGGCTGCCCGCTGTTGGCGGGCCCGCCGGGCGGCGGCTCCCCGCCCCGCCCCGCCCCGAGGGCAGCCTAGCCCCCCTCGCCCAGCCGCTCGGCGGCCAGGATCATGGGCAGCTCGCCCAGCGCGATGGTGCCCTGCCCCACCAGCCGCAGGGCATCACGCCGCAGGCTCAGCAGGCCGCAGCCCAGCGCCAGCTCGCGCAGCGCATCCACGGTGGACCTCCGGGCGATGGCCGAGCGCAGCTCGGGGCCCGCCGGCAGGAACTCGATGGCGGCGATGCGCCCGCGCGTGCCGCGCCCATCGCAGGCCTCGCAGCCCCTGCCGCGGCGGAACACCAGCCCCTTGGGCACGCCGCGCGGGAACACCTCGCGCACCAGCCCGGGCGGCGGCGTGTCCTCGGCCACGCAGGCCGTGCAGTTGCGCTTCACGAGGCGTTGCGCCAGCACGGCGGCCAGCTCGCTGGCGATCGAGTTGGGATGCTGGCCGAGGTCCACGAGGCGCTGCACGGCGTCCACGGCATCGTTGCAGTGCAGCGTGGAGAGCACGAGGTGCCCGGTCTGGCTGGCACGCAGCGCCTCCAGCGCCGTCTCGCCGTCGCGGATCTCGCCCACGAGGATCACGTCGGGGTCCTCGCGCACGAAGGCGCGCATGGCATCGTGGAACCCGAAGCCGATCTCGGGCCGCGCCTGCACCTGCTGGATGCCGTGGATGGAGTACTCGACCGGGTCCTCGACGGTGATCACCTTGCGCGTGGGGTCGCGCGCGAGGATCTGCAGGCCCGCGTACAGCGTGGTGCTCTTGCCCGAGCCCGTGGGCCCCACCACCAGCACGAGCCCGCTGGGGTTGTCCAGCAGGCGCCGGTAGCGCGTGGCGACCTCCTCGGGGAAGCCGAGGTCCTCGATGGTGAGCAGCTTGGTGTCCTGCGGCAGGATGCGCACCACCACGTGCTCGCCATGCAGCGCAGGCTGGGTCTGGACGCGCAGGTCGTAGCGCGCCGTGCCGATGCGCACGCCCGAGCGGCCGCCCTGCGGCAGGCGCCGCTCGGCGATGTCCAGGTCGGCGCGCACCTTGATCACGTTCACGAGGCCCAGCAGGTCACGCGGCCCCAGCCCGTAGCGCGGCACGTCCACCAGGTCGCCGTCGATGCGGAAGCGCACGCGCACCGTGGTGTCGTAGCGCTCCAGGTGCACGTCGCTGGCCCGCTGCGCCACGGCGTCGGCCAGCATGGTGTCGTAGAGCGTGTTGAGGCGCGCATCGGGCTTGAGGTCCGCGAGGTCGGCGTCGATCTCGCGCTCGCGCGGCAGGTCCTCGACCGCCGGGCCCTGCCCCGCCAGCGCCCGGCGCATGCGCAGCTGCGACCACAGGCGCCGCATCGTCTCGGGCGGCACCAGGCAGGCCTGCCCACGCGTGCCCGGCAGGGCGCGCTCCAGCTCCCGCAGGTCGGCCAGCGGGTTGGCCGTGGCCACCAGCACGGTGTCGCCGGTGCGGCACACCGGCAGCATGTTCGCGGCCTCCAGCCAGCGCGGCGGGAAGGACGCCACGAGGCGCATGTCCAGCCGGTCCAGCAGCTGGTGCAGGTCGGCCGTCTGCAGCCGCAGGCTCTGCGCCAGCTCGCGATAGAGCTCGCCCTCGGGCAGCTGCAGCAGGCGCTCAGCCTCGCCCACGGGGTCGCGGGCGGCGGCCAGCACGCGCCGCAGCGCCAGCGCGAGGTCGCCGCTGGCCTCCCCGTAGGCGCCCAGCTGCGTGCGCAGCTCGTGGACCAGGCTCACGCTGCCGGACTGCGTGGCCTGCCAGCCGGAGGGCGCCAGCCGCCGCACCACCTCGATGGGCAGGGCCGAGCGCCAGCCGCCCTTGAGGTACACGAGCCGCCCGCGCCCCACCGCCAGCTGCGCCAGCAACGCCGGCGGCGGCACCTCCGTGGGGCTGTCCAGCAGCACGACGTCGAAGGGCGCGAGGCTGGGCAGGCCCGCGTGCGGATCGCTGGCGTGCCACGTGGGCTGCGGCCAGCCCGGGTGCGCCAGCCGCTGGCGTGCTTCCTGCACGGCCTCGGCGCTGGCCTCCACCACGTGCAGCTCGCCGCAGAGGCGCGCCGCCACGGCCGCCGCGTAGCCGGAGCCCGCCCCCACCAGCAGCATGCGCTCGCCCACGGCCGGCGCCGCCGCGTCCAGCAAGCGGCCCAAGGCCTGCTCGCTGGCCGTGAAGGAGGCGGCCCGGCCGGGGGCGCGGGCAGGCACCACCCCCGGGAAGGCCGCACGGTCCACCGCGGCCAGCGCGTCCCGCACGAGCGGCGCCAGCGCCTCGAGGCCGTTGAGGCGGGCCGCCGACGCGCCCGGCAGCTCGTCGTGCGCAGCCTGCTCGCGTGCCGAGCTCCGGGAATGGCTCATGGGCACCCTCGCGTGGGATGCCCTTCAGGCTAGGCAGGCACCAGGGTCTACGGCCGCGCAGGGCCCCTGCGGGCCCCGGGCCGGCCCGGCTAGCCGAGGTTGCGGGCCGCGAAGTCCCAGTTGACCAGCGTGTCGAGGAAGGCCTGCACGTAGTCGGGACGGCGGTTGCGGAAGTCGATGTAGTAGGCGTGCTCCCACACGTCGCAGGTGAGCAGGGCCTTCTGGCCGTGCTTGCTGGGCAGGTCGGCGTTGGCCGTCTTGGTCACCTTGAGCTTGCCGCCGTCGAGCACCAGCCAGGCCCAGCCGCTGCCGAACTGCGTCGTGGCGGCCTCCTTGAACTGCTGCTTGAAGGCGTCCACGCTGCCGAAGTCGCGGTTGAGCAGCTCGAGCAGCCGGCCCGAGGGGCCGGCACCGCCCGCGGGGCGCATCGAGTGCCAGTAGAAGGTGTGGTTCCACACCTGCGCGGCGTTGTTGAACACGCCCCCCTCGCCCGCGCCCGCGATGACCTCCTCGAGGCTCTTGGACGCCTCGGCCTTGCCCTCGAGCAGCTTGTTGAGGTTGGTCACGTAGGCCTGGTGGTGCTTGCCGTGGTGGAAGTCCAGCGTCTCGGCCGTGATGTGCGGCAGGAGCGCGTCCTTGGCGTAGGGCAGCGGGGGCAGCGTGAAGGGCATGGCAGCTCCTCGGGGTCGTGGGGTGGGACTCGGCGCGGGAGCATACCCGGCGGCAGGGCGCCGCCATGGGCAGGGCTCCACCCGGGCGGGGCTAGCGGCCGGAGGCGGGCTCGCCGTCGGGGCTGCCCTGCGGCACCTCGGCCGGCGGGGGCGCAGCGGGCGCGGGCGGGGCCGCCTTGAACTTCGACGGATCGGCGCGCAGCCGGCCGGTGGAGTAGTCGTCGTCGCGCACCGTGAACACCCAGTCCTCGGTGCCGCGGCGCGCGTACCACGCCTTGCCGTCGCCGTCCTTGGCCCCGAGGGCGAGGCGGATGCGGGCCCCCGGCTTGCCGGGCTCGGTGCTGGCGAAGGTGCCGGTGGCCACCACCTCGGGGCGATCGAGGCCGTAGCGCGCGTCGGGCTTGCCCTCGGCTCGCGCCACCACGTCCTGGAAGATCAGTCCCGTGAGCGCGCGGGCCACGTCCTCGACCTCGGCGCGCGAGGCGGGGCCGCCGCCCTCGCCCACCAGCTCCCAGCCGCGCTCCGGCAGCGGCTGGCCCTCCGGCGCAGCCTCCTGCGCCAGCTTGCGCAGCAGGATCGTGCGCGTGCTGGGCTGGCCCTCCACCTCGACCCGCTGGACGATCTCCAGCTGCTCGAGGCTGCGTGCGTCGGCGTCGGGGAACATGCGCGTCTCGAGCCACGCCTCGGGCACGGCCCGCGCCGACCACGCGGCGAAGTTGCGCACGCGCAGCACGCGCGGCGCGGGCGTGTCCACGCGCAGCGCGGTCTCCGCCTCCAGCGCCTTGCCCACGCCGAAGGCCGCGAGCACCTTGCCCGCGGCGTCCTCGACCTTGACCTCGACCCAGGCGCCGTCCTGCACGTACTGCTCGAAGGCCTCGCTGCGGCGCGTGGCCTCGCTGGAGACGCGGGCCTGGCTGATCTCGCTCAGCAGGCGCGCGACCTTGTCGTCGCCGGCGGGATAGCCGAAGGCGCTGCTCACAGCCCACGCGGTGCCGCCATCGCGGGTGGCCCGCCGCTCCAGCGTCACCTTGCGGGCCGTGCCGGCCGTCATCAGGCTGCCGGCCTGCTCCAGCGTGATGCGCGCGGCCTGGTCGCTGGTGAAGCCCTCCACCAGCGCAGGCAGCTCCTCCGTGCGCTGGGTGCTCACCTCGGCGGGACGGAACACCCACGCCGCGGCCAGCGCCACGGCGAGGATCGACAGCACCGTGATGCGACGGCGCAGGCTCTCGATCTTCCTCATGGTCGCTCCTCCTAGCCCTGCGACCGGCGGCGCAGGAACACCACCAGCCCCGTGAAGCCCACCAGCAGCGGCACCACCGAGAGGTTGAGCAGCTGCAGCAGGCTGCGCGTGCCGTCGTCGGGACGCTCGATCACGCGCGGCTTGGCGGCCTTCGTGCGCAGCGAGAGCAGCGCGTCGTCGCCCATCAGCCAGTCCAGCAGGTTGGCGCCCACCACCTTGCCGCCCGTGCCCAGGCCGCGGCCGAAGGGCGGCGGCAGGGTGAGGCCGTTGTCCTGCCCGAGGTAGTCGCTGAGCACGTCGGCGTCCGACAGCAGCACCAGGCGGATCGTGCCGCGGTCGAGGCGCTGGGGCCCGGCGGGCGGCGCGGGCGGCGCGGGCACGGCCGGTGCGGCGGGCGGCGCCACGGGCGCGTCCTCGCCCGCCTCGCCCTTGGGGCCCTGCGGCTCGGCAGGGGCGGGCTCCGCGGGGGCCGGCGGCGCGGGCTGCTCCGGCGCGGCGGGCGCGGCCGGGGCCGGCTCGGCCGGAGGCGCCGGCGTGCTGCTGCCGGCCCCGGGCACGAGGCCCGGCAGCAGCGGCTCGTCGGCCGGCGGCGGGGCCTCGCCCGGCACGGGCTTGCCCGCCCACATGGATTCCAGCGGGCCCTCGACCAGCAGGGCCAGCGGGATGCGCTCGGGCGTGAGGCCCGGCGACACCTCGCCGCGGCGGATGGCGTCCATCTCGCCGACGCGCACGCCCGAGGGCGTGGTGGAGGCCAGCACCGTGGCCTTGCGGCCGCCAGCCGCCTGCCGTGCGGCGTCCACCGACAGCGCTGCGGGCCAGTAGATGGCGAAGGGCGGCATGCCGGCCAGCGCCGGGTGCCCGGTGTCGAGGTTCTCCTCCGACACCTTGAACCAGTAGCCCGACTTGCTCACGTCCACCTGCGAGCCCGTCCACACGGGATAGACGAGGTGCATGGCCGCATCGGACTCGGCCGCCACGCTGGTGCCCACCGACACGCCGACGTGCTCCAGCCACGCCTCCAGGCCCGAGGCCTGCGCCTCGCCCGAGGGCGACTGCATGTAGTCGATGAAGTTCACCGGGTCGAGGCAGGCCAGCACGCGGCCGCCCCGCAGCAGGAACTGCTCGAGGTGGTAGGCCTCCACCTCGGTCAGGCGCGCCGGCGCCAGCAGCAGCAGCGTCTCGATGTTCTCGGCCAGCGGCTGCGCGAGGCTGTGCCAGGTCTGGACGATGTCGCCGTACTCGCCGCGCAGGTCCTTCTTGAACGCCTCGAAGCGGCCACGGCCGCCTCCCCCCATCGGGTTGCCGCCGCCGCTGCCGTCGATGACGGCGAGCACCTTCTGCGAGCGGCGGCCTGCGCTCACCAGCGCCGAGGCCACGAGGTACTCGAACTGGCGCTCGCGGCTGGGGTCGATCAGCGCCTCGAGGTGCACCGGCTGGCGCGCGCCCGACTGCACCACGAGGGCGCTGTAGCCCTCCTGGTTCACGACCTTGTCGCCCACGCGCTGGCGGAACATGTACTTCTGCACGCCCGCGTCGCGCGCCTCGTCCTTGCCCGCATCGCTGCCGACGTCCACCCAGCGCACGCCCAGCCGGCCGCCCGAGGCCTCCTCCATCTCGGAGAGCAGCGCGGCGTACTTCCGGCGCACCAGCTCGCTGCTGGCCTCGAGGCCGCCCCAGAACACCCGCACCGTGGCCGGGTCGGGCAGCTGCGCCAGCAGCGTGCGCGTGCCGGGCGAGAGCGTGTAGAGGCCCTCTTCCGTCAGGTCCATGCGCGCGCTGGTGCGCGATGCCACCACGTTGAGCAGGATCACCACCAGCAGGAACAGCCCGCTGGCCACCAGCGAGAGGGTGGCCACCGACTGGCTGCGCGCGCGGGCCGTGGGCACCGCGCCCGGGTTCGTGGCGCTCGGGGTCGTCATCAGGCGTACCTCCGGCTGTCGATGCTCTCGGCGTTCAGGTACAGGAAGAACGCGGTGAACGATGCGAAGTAGGCGAGGTCGCGCACCTCGAGCACGCCGCGCCCGAGCGCGTCGTAGCGGGCGTCCAGCGCGATGGCGTGGAACACCGGGCCCAGGCCGCTGTTGGCATCCGACGCCATCGAGGTGAGCAGCTGGCACAGCACCAGCCCGGCGAAGAGCGTGACGAGGAAGGCCACGACCTGGTGGCGGGTCAGGCCCGAGATCCACAGGCCCAGCGCCACCAGCGCGCCGCCCAGGAACATCGCGCCCAGGTAGCCGCCCCACACGGGGCCCCAGTCGAGGTCGCCCAGCCCGTCCACGGTGAGCACGATGGGCAGGGTGGCCAGCAGGCAGGCGGCCAGCAGCACCCAGCAGGCCAGGAACTTGCCCAGCACCAGCGCGCCCGCGCTGACGGGCATCGTGCGCAGCGTCTCCAGCGTGCCGGCCCGCATCTCCTCGCTCCACATGCGCATGGTGAGGGCCGGCACCAGCACGGCGAAGGCCACGGGGATCACGCCGAACAGCGTGTTGACGGAGGCCGTCGAGAGCAGCCAGAAGGACGGGTTGCGCCGCTCGTCGAGCCCGTAGAAGAAGACGTAGGACAGCGCCAGCGCGAACAGCGCCACGAGGATGTAGGGGATGGGGCTGACCAGCGTGGCGCGCAGCTCCTTGCGCAGCACGCCCAGCGACTGGGCCCCGCAGCCGGGGCGGGCGGGAGCGGGTTGGGGGCTCATGCCACCTCCTCTGTCGCGGCCGGCGCCTGCTCGGTGAGCACGGCGAAGACGTCCTCGAGGCGCGCGGCATGGGCCTCCAGCCGCGACAGCGGCAGGCGTGCCGCATGGCAGGCCGCCGCCAGCGCCTCGAGGCGGTCGGCGTCGGCGTGGCCGGCGAGGGCCACGCGCAGCGCGCTCAGGCCCGGCGCCGGCGCGGCCTCGGCACTCACGCTGCCCACGAAGGGCAGGCCCGCGAAGGCGGCGCGCGCCTGCTCCAGCGTGCCGCGCACGGTGATGCGCGCGCAGGCCTCGCCGCGCCCCTGCGCACGCACCTCGTCGATCGTGCCGTCGGCCACCAGGCGGCCCTTGGCGATGATCAGCGCGCGCTGGCACACGGCCTCCACCTCCGGGAGGATGTGCGTGCTGAGCACCACCGTGCGCTCGCGGCCCAGGCGGCGGATGAGGTCGCGCATGTCCTGCTGCTGGTTGGGGTCCAGGCCCGTGGTCGGCTCGTCGAGGATCAGCACCGGCGGGCGGTGCAGCAGGGCCTGCGCGAGGCCCACGCGCTGCCGGTAGCCCTTCGAGAAGGTCCCGATGGTGCGGTGCACCACGTCGGCGAGGCCCACCTGCTCGACGGCCTCGCGGATGGCATCGCGCGCGGCAGCGCCGCGCAGGCCCTGCATCTCGGCGGCGAAGGCCAGGGCCTCGCGCACGCGCAGGTCGGTGTAGAGCGGATTGCCCTCGGGCAGGTAGCCGATGCGCCGCTGGCAGGCGACGGGATCGTCCTGCACGTCGATGCCGTCCACCCAGGCCTGGCCGCCGGTGGGCGCCACGAAGCCGGTGAGGATGCGCATCATCGTGGTCTTGCCGGCGCCGTTGGGGCCCAGCAAGCCCACGACCTGCCCTTGCGGGATGTCGAAGGTGACGCCGTCGAGGGCGCGCACGCCCACGAAGGACTTCTGGAGATTCTCGACCCGGATCATGGGGCCTGCCTCCTTGCCCAGCCGCGTGCCGGGCCCGAGACGGAGAGGAATGCCCGCCCTCGCGGGGCGGTCAAGGGCCGAGGGGGGTGGGCACGCACCCGCCCCACCAGCCCCCGGCCGCGTGTGGCACGCTACCAACAGCCGGGCCGCCCCCGGCGTACATCCCTGTTCCGGGAGGGTCGACCGATGGACCGCTGGGCATCGCTGGTGCTGGTGGGCGTGCTGGCCGGTGCGAGCACCGCCGTGGTCGCACGCCTGGTGGCGCCGACGGCGCCCACGCTCGAGTCCACGGCCGACCCGCAGGTGGATGCGCGCCTCGCGCGCATCGAGGCCGCGCTGGCTGCACTGGCCCAGCGCGGCCCGTGGCTGGACGGGCGCGGCGCGGCCCCGGCTGGCGAGGCGGCCGGGCCCGCCCCGGCGGCCGGCACGCCGCCCGGGGGCGCGCTCAGCGAGTCGTTCCGCAGCGCCCTGCGCGCCGAGCTGGGCAAGGCGCTGGAGTCGCACGCCACGGCGCTGCGCGAGGCGGGCGAGCTGGCTGCGAAGGCGGGCACGCCCAGCGCGCCGGCCAAGCGTCGCACCGGGCTGGCCGAGGCCGCGCGCGAGCTGCAGATGTCGGCGGACGAGGAAGAGATGCTGCGCGGCATCTACGCAGGCACGCACGAGAAGATGTTGCGGCTGCTCGCCAAGGACGACACCGAGCTCGAGTCCATCCGCACCGAGATGGAGGAGGCCACGCGCGACCCCAAGCGCCGGCCGGCGGTGATCATGAAGTACATGCCGCGCATGCTGCCCCGGCTGGGCGAGGTGATCGGCGTGCAGATGGAGCAGAAGGCGGCCGTGGAGTCCGTGCTGGGCACGGACCGCGCCGCGCGGCTGGAACGCGACTTCGACCTCGTCGAGGCCAACCCGCTGGGCGGCGGCATCGAGGGCGACGTGCGCGTGGAGCGGCGCTAGTCCAGCAGGCCGCTGCTGCCGGGCGCCGCGGCGCGGCGCAGCGGGTCCTCGGAGATGGGCGGAGGGGGCGGCGTGCTGCCCAGCACGGCCAGCACCGCGGCGTTGGCCCGGTCCAGGCGGCAGGCCGTCACCGGGTCGGCGCGCTCGCCCACGTTGGAGACCGGGAACATCTCCAGCATGCCCTCGTCCACGGCGCGGTTCATCAGCTCACGCTTGAGGCGCGGGTCGTCGGTGCCGCAATTGTGCGGCGCCAGCACCTTGTTCACGAGGTAGCGCACGCCCACGAAGGGCAGGCGCTGCTCCAGCTCGTCGATGAGGCGCACGAAGGGCGCCCAGTCATAGGCGGCGAAGTCCACCTCGGGCCCGTCGATGGGCGTGGGATGCGGCGGGCGGCCCGGCCGTCCGCCGCGCTCGCCGCCGCGGCCGCCCCAGCCGCCGCGCGCCTCGGGGGCCTCGCCGCCACGCTCGCGCGCCGCGGCCGGCTCCGCCGGCGCGCCGGCCAGCACGTCCTCGAGGGTGACGAAGCGGTCCGCCTCGCCGCGCAGCTCGTCGTCGGCCGCGGCATGGGGCGACACCACCAGCACCTCGCTGCCGTCGGCGCGCAGCGCCTGCACCAGGGGCAGCATGGTGGGGTCGCTGGTCACCAGCAGGAAGGCGTCCGGCTCGTCGCCGGCAAACAGGGCCTGCAGCGCGTCCACGGCCAGCTGCACGTGCGAGCGATCGTCGCCGGCCACGGTGCTGGGCACCAGCACCGGCTGCAGCCGCGCCGCGGTGAGCTCGCGCGCCGCCGTGCCCAGCGTGGACCAGTCGGCGTAGGCCCGCGCCATGCTCACGCGGCCCAGCTGGGCGGCGTAGCGCATGAGCGCCCGCGCCAGGTCGCCGGCGCTGGCGGCACCCCAGCCCTCGGTGGGCGCCTCGCCCGCCCCGAGCGCGCTGCGCAGGTCCGACACGTCCACCAGCACGGCGACATGGGCACGCGGGTCAGACATCGCAAGGGCTCCGAGGAATGGGACGCATCGAGGGATCGCGCAGGCGGGGCCCGCGCGGGTGCAACACCGGGGGTTCTAGCCGTGGAGCAGCGGCCCTGCCTAGCATCGCGCCCACCGGGCTACCCTTGCACCCATGCAAGGCCTCATGCCGCACGCGACGAAGGTCCCGCTGGCGGGGCGCTGGGCCCTGGTGACGGGCTCCTCGCGCAGGCTCGGCCGTGCGCTGGTGCTGCGCCTCGCCGCCGAGGGAGCGCACCTGCTGCTGCACGCCCACCGGGGCGAGGCCGCGGCCCGCGCGCTGGCCGCCACCCTGCAGGCGCAGGGCACGCGCGCCGAGGTGCTGTGCGCCGACCTCGGCGACCCCATCGCCACCTCGCGGCTGTGCGAGGCCGCGTGGCAGGCCAGCGGCGGCGTGGACGTGCTGGTGCACAACGCGGGCCTGTTCGAGCGCACGCCCCCCACGCTGCCGGACGCCGAGGCCTTCGACCGGCTCATGGCGGTCAACGCGCGCAGTGCGTGGCTGCTGGGCACGCACCTGGGCCCGCGCATGCGCGCACGCGGCCACGGCGCCATCGTGAACATCGCCTGCGCCTCCGCGCGCAAGGCCTACGCCAGCGCCATCCCCTACAGCGCCAGCAAGGCCGCCGTGGCCAGCATCACGCAAGGCTTCGCGCGCGCCTTTGCGCCCGAGGTGCGCGTGAACGCCGTGGCCCCGGGCCCGGTGCTGCCCCCCGAGGGGATGGAGGCCGCCGAGCACGCGCGCATCGCGGCCACCACGCTGCTGGGGCGCTGGGGCTCGCCCGACGACGTGGTGGAGGCGACCTGCTTCCTGCTCACGCACCCGTGGCTCACGGGGCTGGTGCTGCCGGTGGACGGGGGCCGCGCCTAGCGCGTGACCGCGGCGCGCGCAGGCGCGGGTCCGGGGGGCTGGCGCGCGGGTGCGCGCCCGCTCCCCCGGAGATCCCGCCCATGCGCAGGCTGCCCTCGTCCCCCACGTCCCCCACCTCCCGTCCGCACGCGACCCGGCCCCCGCCGGCGCCGCGCCTGCGCCTCGGATGGCAGGCCTTGCTGGGGCTGCTGCTGGCCAGCCTGCCCGCGAGCCCGGCCCGCGCGGAGGGCTGCGAGGACTGCGCCGCGCCCAGCGCGCAAGCGCTGCGCTCGCAGCCGGGCTTCGGCCTCTTCGTGCGGCAGGACCGCTGGGGAGCGCGCCGCGAGGACACGCTGCACCTCGACGCCGGCGCCTGCGCGTACGCGCCGGCCTCCACGCCGGTCGCCCGGCTGGGCAAGTCGTGGATGGTGCTGCGCGGCACCGGCACCGTGGCTTCCTGCCCCTGGGGCAGCACCGACGCCAGCGTGAGCGTGAGCATCGCCGAGGGCGACAGCACCGACTGGCGCGTCGAGGGCGAGGTGCAGGTCGAGCTCAAGGCGGTGGCGCTGTCCACCGCCGCCAGCGCCAAGACCGGGGTCGCCCACGGCCGCACGCTGCAAGAGGTGCGCCAGGTCACGCAGCGCATCGAGGCCGCGCCCGGCCACGTGATCGACTGGGAGGGCTGGTTCGAGCTGGCCGACCTGACGCTCGACCTCGACCTGTCCGTGACACGCCGCTACGCGTGGTGGACCAAGAACCCGCTCACGGGCGACCACGTGCACGCCGCCGGCGAGGTGCTGGTGGACTGCGGGCGCGAGCGTGTCACGCTGCGGCGGCAGGCCAGCCTCGGCGTGCGCTTCCGCCTGTGGGACGCGCCCTGCGACGGCAGCACGCCGCCCGTGGACCTCGGCACCTTCCCCCGCCCTCGCCCCGCGCCGGTGCTGACGCCGCCCGCCGCTCCCGTGGCCCCGCCCCCGGCCCGCGAGGCCGCGCCCCGCACGGCCTCGCCTGCGGCGCACCCGCCGCGCGTGCTCGACGAGCCCGACCTGCACGCCGAGCCCGGCCGAGCGCTGCCCTGGGAGCCGCCCGCGGATCGCGAGCCCATCCCGGAGGCCGCCCTGCCGCGGCACGCGCCTCGCGGGCCCGAGCGTGGCGACGGCGGCTGGACGCCGCACGAGGGCCTGCCGGGATGGGGCCGGTGAGCCCGCTGCCGCAGGCGGGCCCGGCAGCGGGCGCGCTGGTGCTCATGCTCGTGCTGGGCTGCTTGGCCGCGCCCGGCGGCCGTGCCGACGAGTCACTGCCCGAGCACACGCACGCCGTGCTGCAGGGCTATCCGCCCTACGCGCCGGATCCCGGGTGGGTGCAGGGCGCGGCGCAACGCGAGGCCTGGGCCACCGCCATGGAGGCCTGCGCCGCCCGCCTCGCGCCGGGGCACGCCCGCGCATCGATCTACGCCAGCGCGGCCGAGGCGTGGCGACTCGTGCCGCACGGGGTGGTGCGGGCCGACGCCTGCCTGCGGGCCGCGCTGGCGGACCTCGACGACGCGCATCCCCTCGATGCGCTGGTACGGCTCTCCTTGCTGGACCTCGCACTGGGCGAGCACCTCGCTCCCGATGCCCTCGCGCTGGGCGCCGCCGCCTGGGCCTGGCTGGAGCGGCCCGCGCCGCCGCAGGACGATCCAGGGGCGCCGCTGCATGCGTTCGCGCAAGCCCACATCCGCGCGCACGCGCCGCCGGCGCTGCTGCACCACGCGACGCTGGAGGGCGACCTGCTGACGGCCTCGATGTGGGCCGAGGCGATGGCCGAGGCCCCGCTGCCGGCCTGGGGCCCTCCCGCGCTGCTGCACGAGCAAGCCGCGCGCGCCGCCTACCGGGCCGGGCGCATCACGCAGGCGCACGAGCACGCGCACGCGGGCCGGCAGGCCGCCCACGACGACGAGACGCGGGCGCGGCTGGCCTTCTGGGACCTCCACCTCGCCCACGGGCTGCTCTCGCCCACCGGCCTGCTGCGGCCGGCTGGCACGGTGCGGCCCGGGTCGCTGTTCGTGGACGACCTCGCGCAGCTGTGCACCTCCCTGCGTGGCAACACGCAGGCGGGCGGCTTCCTGCTCTGCTCCGCCTCCTGCGCGCTGGCCTCGGGCGCGCTGGAGGAGGCGCTGGCCATCTACCGTCTCGCCCTGGAGGACGAGCACCTGATGCACAGCGCCCACCGCGACGAGAGCCTGTGGGCAGGGCTGCTGCCCGCCGTCAGCGCCGCGCAGGCCTTGGGCCGGCTCGACGAGGCCGAGCGGCTGCTGGCCCGCATCGAGCAGGTGGCGGGCGAGCCGGTGCCGCAGGCGGGCGGCCTGCGCGAGCGCCTCGCCCGCCTGCGGTCCGGGCGGGACGCCGCCTCCGGGGCCGGCACGGCAGCACGCCGTCGCCCGGGACGGCTGGAGGTGCGCAGCCCGGAGGCACGCGGCGCTGCGCCCGTAGAGGCCGCCAGCCACACACGCGGCCCGGGCGACCCGCATGCGCTCGCCCCCGTCGGGGACGCCGAGGACGACGCGTGGCGGCCATGGGCCCTCGCGCTCTCAGTGGCTGGCGGCCTCACGCTCGCAGGCGTGGCCGCCATCCGGGTGCGTCGGGCGCGCCGCGCGCGCGGCCCCGTGGTGGCCGGTGGAGGTCCCCCGCGTGCGGGCAGGGGCAGCCGCCCTGGCCCCGGCTCGGCTTGGGGGCGGGATGCCCGATGATCCCGCACGCCTGGCGGGCCGCAGGGGCCCGGGCAGCGGAGGCCCTGCGTGCCCGGTCCCTATCCCGAACGCGCGGATGTCGTGGTGGTGGGCGCCGGCGTGATCGGGGCCTCGGTGGCCTGGCACCTGGCCACGCGCAGCCGCCTCTCGGTGGTGCTGCTGGAGAAGACCGCCATCGCCGCGGGCAGCACCAGCCGCTCGGCGGCCGCCTTCCGGCAGCAGTTCAGCAGCGTCGAGCACGTGAAGATGAGCCGCTACAGCGGCGCGGCCTACCGCAGCTTCGCGCAGGACCTCGGCGTGGAGAGCGTGTTCCACGCCAACGGCTACCTGTTCCTCTACCGGGACGCCGAGGAGTTCGCCGCCGCGCGCGAGCGGGTGCGCTTCCAGCAGTCGCAGGGCCTCGAGGACGTGCAGGCGCTGGCGCCGCCGGACGTGGACCGGCTGCCCGGCCTGCAGGGTGCCTTCGCGGTCGAGGCCCTGGCCGGGGCCACGTGGTGCCCCAGCGACGGCTTCCTGCGTCCCAGCGAGATCGCCTCGGGCTACGCCCAGGCCGCGCAGCGCCGAGGCGCCGTCGTGCGCCAGCAGGCCGAGGTGACCGACATCGTCGTGCAGCACGGCCGCGTGGCGGGCGTGGTGGTCAACGGCAGCATCCGGATTGCCTGCTCGCAGGTGGTGCTGTGCGCCGGATGGTGGGCGCGCGACGTGGCCGCGCGCGCAGGCGCCCCGGTGCCGGTGGTGGCAGTCAAGCGCTATCTCTACGTCACGCCGCAGTTCCGCGAGCGACGCGTGGAGCACTTCCCGCTGGTGGTGGGCGACCTCGGGCCCTACGCGCGGCCCGAGAGCAACGGCCTGCTGATGGGCTGGGACGAGCGGCCGGAGCGGCCGGAGGGCAGCCACGGCTACCCGCCGCCGCCGCAGGACGGGCAGCGCCTGGAGCGCGAGCAGGACACGGTGGAGCCGGGCTACGGCCGGGGCGTCGAGGACTACGGCGTGGAGGTGCTCGCCGCGCTGGCCGAGTTCATGCCGTGGCTGGCCGACGAGGGCGGCGTGCAGCACGTCACCTGCGGCTACTACGAGGTCACGCCCGACGACAAGGCGATCCTCGGGCCGGACCCGCGCCTGCCCGGCCTCGTCCACGCCTCGGGCTTCTCGGGCCACGGCATCATGCACGCCCCCGCCGCCGGCCGCGCCATCGCCGACCTGCTCACGGGCGCGCCGCCACTCTTCGACCTCGAGGCCTTCGCGCTGGCACCGCTGCTGGCGGGCGAGGCGCGCAAGGACCCCGAGCGCATGGTGATCTAGCGGCGCGCGCGTTCGCCCCTGCCGGCGCCGCCTCAGCGCCGCAGCACCGCCTCGTCGAGGTCCACGCCCACGGGGCAGTGGTCGGAGCCCTTCACCGTGGGCTGCAGGAAGGCGCCGCGCAGGAAGGGACGCACGCTGGGCGAGCACAGCACGTAGTCGATGCGCCAGCCCACGTTGCGGGCGCGTGCGCCGCCGCGCTGCGACCACCACGAGTAGTGGCCCGGCCCGTGCTCGAAGGCCCGGAAGGTGTCCACCCACCCGGCCCGCAGCCAGCGGTCGAGCTCCTCACGCTCCTCGGGACGGAAGCCGCTGGTCTCCACGTTCTCGCGTGGGCGGGCAAGGTCGATCTCGCGATGCGCGGTGTTGAAGTCGCCCATCACCAGCACGCGGCGCCCGGCGCGACGCTGGCGCTCGACCAGGCTGAACAGCGCGCGGTAGAAGTCCAGCTTGTAGGGGATGCGGCTGTTGTCGCGGTCCTTGCCGTTGCCGTTGGGGAAGTAGGCGTTGGCCACCACGAGCCTGCCGAAGCGCGCCACCTGGAGGCGGCCCTCGGCATCGAAGCGCTCCTCGCCCAGCGACACCTGCACGTCGTCGGGCTCGCGCCGCGCGTAGAGGCCCACGCCGCTGTAGCCCGGGCGCTGCGCCGCCACGAGATGCACGTGCCAGCCCGGCGGGCGGGCCACCTCCGGGGGCACCTGCTCGGGCCGCGCCCGCACCTCCTGCAGCCCCACCACCTCCGCCGCACTGCCGTCCAGCCAGCGACCGAAGCCCTTGGTGGCACACGCGCGCAGGCCGTTGACGTTCCAGGAGATCACGCGCATGCATGGATTGTGGGCCCGGGGCCGGACGCACCCCGTCACCCTCCACGGGGCCCGCGCCCCGCCCCCACGCCCGCGACGGGCACGGCTAGGCTGGAGGCATGCGCGGCCCCGACGACCTCCTCCCTCGCCTCGGCCGGCGGCTGGGCATCCTGCTGCTGGCGTGGCTGGGCGGCTGCGGGGGCGGCGGCGGCAGCAGCGCCTCGCCCGACGAGCCGCCGGCGACCGGCCTCGTGGTGGGCAGCGTCCCCGGTGCGTGGGCGCTCACGGACATCAACCCCGCATCGCCGTCCTACCAGCAAGCCGTCGGGCCCGCCCTCTCGGCCGGCCACGCCAGCGTGTGGTACTTCGGGCACGCCACCTGAAGCTACTGCCAGGCCCAGTTCGGGCACCTCGATGACCTGTGCAGCGAGCTGCGCGCCGAGGATGCGACGCAGCCCCTCGACGGTCGCGGCACCAACGCCGTGGGATCCGAGTCCGGCAACGCCGCCATCTGCGCCGGCCGCACGCTGGGCTGGACGCAGGACACGGCCCTCGCCGGCGTGTGGGACCTGTGGCAGGTGGCCAACCGCGACTGCGTGGTGCTGGATCCCTACGGTCGCGTGCACGCGGTGGTGAACCTCACGACGGCCGACCTCGGGAACCCGGCGAACCGCGCCGCCCTCAAGGCCTACATCCTGGGCGCGCGCAACGCGCCGCCGCCCTAGCGCGCCGGGCGCGCGCTCAGATGCCGCGCGTGCGGTAGGCCGCCTCGACGCGATCGTTCCACGCGAAGCCGTCGGGCAGGTTGACGCTGCGGTAGACGCTGGGCGTGACGCCGCGCGCCATGAGGGCCTCGATGGTGGCCGACACCAGCGCCCAGCAGGCTGCCACGTTGAGCAGGCCCGAGAGCGGCGCGATGGGCGTGCCCAGCGCGGGCACGGGCACGCAGGCATCGCCCACGGGCCCCCGCGTGTCGATCACGCGGTCGGCTACCTCGTAGAGCCGCCGGCCGCTGGGGTGGCGCGCCTCGGCGGCACGGCTGAACGCCACGCAGGTGACCGCCACCACCGCCACGCCGCGCGCGCGTGCCTCCAGCGCCAGCGCCAGCGGGAAGGCCTCGCGACCCGAGTTCGACACCAGCCACAGCACGTCGCCCGCGCGCAGGTGGCTGCGCTGCGCCACCATCCGGCCCAGCTCCTCGCTGTCGTAGTAGTAGGACTGCTTGAGCCCGCCCGGCTCGCGTCCCGGCGGCAGCGGGTGCTGCAGCCGGTAGTCCACCTCGATGGCGTGCAGCGCCACGAGCCCGCCGGCCCGGCGCACGGGCTCGCGCGCCGTGTGGCCCGTGTCGAAGTGGTGCAGCGCACCGCCTGCGGCCATGCGCTCGGCAGTCAGCAGGGCCGCCGCCTCGACCTCGCCCTGCGCCTCGCGCTCCAGGCGGGCCAGCGCGGCCGTGGCCTCGCGGAACCAGGCGGCCTGCAGGCCGCCGCTCACGCCACCTCCAGCGCATGCGTGCCGCGCGCAACCACCTCGCCCACCACCGCACGGGTGGCCACGCCGCGGCGCTCGAGGGCCGCCAGCAGCGCGTCGAGGCGCGCCGGGGCCACGCTCACCAGCAGGCCGCCGCTGGTCTGCGGGTCGGCCAGCACGGCGCGCTGCGCCTCGCTGCCGCCCGTCCAGCGCACGCGCTCCTGCGCGTACTCCATGGTGCGCGTGAGGCCCCCGCAGGCGTACTTGCGCCCCAGCCAGTCCTGCAGCCCCGGGATCCACGGCACGGCGGCGGCCTCGATGCGCAGCGTGGTGCCCGAGCCCTCGGCCATCCCCAGCGCATGGCCCAGCAGCCCGAAGCCCGTCACGTCGGTGGCGGCGTGCACGCCGCCCGGGGCGATGCCCACCTCGACCATCGCCTCGGCCGCGGCCCGGTTGAGCGACGCCATCAGGCGGGTGACCTCCTGCTCCAGCGCGGCGGGGAGCGCGCCGCGCTTGGCCGCCGTGTTGAGGTAGCCACTGCCCAGCGGCTTGGTGAGCACGAGCCGGTCGCCCACGCGCGAGCCGGCGTTGGTGGCCACGTGGTCCGGGTGCACCGTGCCCGTCACGCACAGGCCGAACTTCACCTCGCGGTCGTTGACCGTGTGGCCGCCCACGAAGGAGCAGCCGGCCTCCTGGCAGGTGGCGATGGCGCCGTTGAGGATGCCCGAGGCCGCCTCGGGCGGCAGCCCCTCGGGCAGGGCCAGGATCGAGACGGCCGACACCGGCGTGCCGCCCATCGCGTACACGTCGCTGAGGCTGTTGGCAGCCGCCACGCGCCCGAAGGCCTCGGGGTCGTCCACCATCGGGGGGAAGAAGTCGACCGTCTGCACGAGGGCGAGGTCGGCCGACAGGCGCACGACGCCCGCGTCGTCCGACGTGGACGTCCCGACCAGCACCCGCGGATCGTGCGGCACGCGCACGGAGGCGAGCAAGGCGCTCAAGCGCGCCTTGTCCACCTTCGCCGCTCAGCCGCCGGCCGAGGCGTACTCGGTGAGCCGGATCCTGCGCTCGCGCGAGAACACGGGGACCTCCTTGGGTACGGGACGCGGGGAGACGGTCAGGCCGGGGCGCTGCCCGGGCGCGCCGGGGCGAGCGCGGCCTCGACGGCGCGCGCCACGTCCTCCTCGTCGCCGGGCAGCAGCGTGCGCACGTGCAGGTGCACGGCGCCGTCGGCCACGGTGCTGAACACGGGCACGGGCGCGGCACGCAGCCGGCGGGCCCGCTCGCCCGCCTCCACCTCGCGCGCCACGAGGGCCACGGCCCAGCCGGGCAGCTCCACCGTGGGCAGCGAGCCTGCGCCCACCGCGTCGGCGGCCGGCTGCACGCGCACGCTGGCGGCGCCCGCGCGCACGGCACCCAGCGCGCCGAGGCGCGCGGCGAGGCGCTGCGCGGCGGCCGCAAGCGCCTCGGTCCCGGCGACGAGCATGCCGGTCGTGGGATGCGTGCTGGGCAGCGTGTCCGGGTGCAGGAACAGGCGCAGGGTGGCCTCCAGCGCGACCAGCCGCAGCTTGTCGGCCCGCATCGCGCGGTAGAGCGGGTGCGCGCGGGCCATGGCCACGCACTCGCGCGTGCCCAGCAGCAGGCCCGCCTGCGGCCCGCCCACCAGCTTGTCGCCCGAGGCGGTGATGAGGTCGGCACCGGCGGCGAGGCTCTGCGCCACCAGCGGCTCGTCGCCCGGGAGGCCGCGGCCGGCCAGCGACAGCAGCGCGCCGCTGCCCAGGTCGTCCACCACCTTCACGCCGTAGGCGCGGCCCAGCTGCACCAGCCCGGCCAGCGGCACCTCGCCCGCGAACCCCTCCACGCGGTAGTTGCTGGTGTGCACGCGCAAGATGAGCGCCGTGCGCGGCGTGATGGCGTTCTCGTAGTCCTTGAGGTGCGTGCGGTTGGTGGTGCCCACCTCGACCAGCCGCGCGCCGCCCTGCACCATCACCTCGGGGATGCGGTAGGCGCCGCCGATCTCCACCAGCTGGCCGCGCGAGACGATCACCTCGCGGCCCGCCGCCAGCGAGGCCAGCATCAGCAGCGTGGCCGCAGCGTTGTTGTTCACCACGGTGGCGGCCTCGCAGCCCACCAGGCGCTGCAGCAGGCGCTCCACGTGCCGCTCGCGCGGCGCGCGCTCGCCCGTGGCGCGGTCGGCGGCCAGCAACTGGTAGCCGCGGCCATGCTCGGCCAGCGCCTCCATGGCCGCCGGCGGCAGCGCCGCGCGGCCGAGGTTGGTGTGCAGCACCACGCCCGTCGCGTTGACGACCCGCACGCAGCCCGGGTCGCGGCGCCGCTCGATGCGCTTGCGGGCGGCGGCCAGCAGCCGCTCGGCGCTCGTGGCCGAGCCCAGCGCCACCGGGCCCACGTCGCCGGCCAGCACGCGCGCGCGCAGCTCTGCCACCGCCTGGCGCAGCTCCTCGGCCCACTCCTCGCGAGGCGCGAAGGCGAGGTGGGCCGGCGTGAGCGCCTCGGCGACGGACCCCACCTGCGGCAGGCGACGCAGCAGCTCGCGCGGGTCGCCCGCGCCCGGGGGCATGCGCGGCGGCGGGAGGGCCGCGGGCGTGTCCGGCGGCACGGGCGCGTCGTCGTCGCTCATGCCCGCATGGTACGGCCCCGGCTGCGCCAGCCCATGCAGCGAGCGCCGCCGCATGCGAGCATCGCCGGGGCATGCGCACCACCCCCCTCCTTCCCCGTGCCCTCCATCCCGTCGGCCCGCCCGACAGCGCGCCGCCCGCGCGCGCGGGCCGGGCCGCCTTGCTGGGCCTGCTCGTGGCGCTGGCCCTGCTGCGCGCGCCGGCGCTCGAGGCGGGCGACGACGCGCTGCCGGCGCCGGCCCAGCCCTCGGCGCTGGAGGCGGCGCTGGATGCCGTGCGCCAGGGCGGTGGCGGCTCGCTGGGCGAGCACTCGGTGAAGGCCAGCCTGCGGCTGGCCAACCCGGGCGAGGCGCCGCTGCGCGTGGAGCGCGCCAGCCTGTGGCTGCGATCGCAGGGCGGCTGGCTCACGCTGCTGCCCGACGCCGGCCTGCTGCCCCGGCCGCTGGTGGTGCCCGCGCGCGGGGTGCAGGTGCTGCAGATGCCGGACGCGCTGCGCGTGCTGGGGCCGGCGATGGATGCCCTCGCGGTGCTGGAGGCAGGCGATGGCTTCGTGGCCGCCAGCGCCGCGCTGGCCGACCCCGGCACGCCCACCACGCGCCGCGCCGCGGCGGCGCCGTGGCCGCTGGGCCTGGGCGTGCACGGGCGCCTCGATGCCGTGCCCTACGCCGACGGGCGACGCTCGGTGGTCGTGGTGGGGCAGGTCCAGCTGCTCGCGCGCGGGACGCTCTCGCACGTGGAGGGCAGCGTGGTCGTCGGCACGGGCGAGGGCGCCCTCCCCGCCCAGGCGTGGACCGGGGGCGTGGAGGATGGCGCGGGACCGGCGCTGTGGCCGTTCGCGCAGCGGCTGGACGTGCCGGACGGGTTCACGGCCGGCACCGTGAGCCTGCGCCTGCAGGGACGGCTGGACGGGCAGCCCGTCAGCGCGGCGCTCGACCTGCCGGTCGCCAGCGTCGAGCCCTTCACCTGCCAGGGCCCGGTGCTGGACCAGTGGCAGCTGGCCAACGGCCCTGCCGAGGGTCGCGCGCACGCCAACCTGCTGCAGCTGCGCTCGCGCTACGCCTACCACTTCGTCGTGCTCAAGGACGGGCAGACCTACGAGGGCGACGTGAGCGACAACCGCTCCTACTTCGCGTGGGACAAGTCGGTGTACGCCGTGGCGGACGGCGAGGTGGTGGACTTCTGTGACCACCAGCCCGACCGCTCCGGCGGCGAGTCGCCCGCGGCCATCTGCGTGTTCACGCCGGTGAACCGCGTGGTGCTGCGTCACGGCGACGGCACCCACACCGCCTACCTGCACATCAAGCAGCACAGCGCCAGCCACCTGCGCATCGCGCGTGGCTCGCGCGTCCGCGCCGGGCAGGCCATCGCGCGGGTGGGCAACAGCGGCGCCAGCAGCGAGCCGCACCTGCTCTTCTACGCCTTCCGCCCCGAGGCGGACGGCACGCTGGTGCCGGTGCCCGTGGCCTTCCGCAACGCCTACGCCGACCGCCGTGGCACCACGCCCGTCACGGGCGTGCCCGAGGGGGGCTCGCAAGTGCACTTCGTGCCGCTGGGCGGCATGCGGCCCGGCCGCTAGGCCCGCGGCGCCACCCGGGCGCCCGCGCCTCCACCGCTTCTCCCCCGCTTCTCCACCGCACGCCGCCGGGGTCGTGCCGGCTCGCGCGGGAGGAGCGTGCGCCGCGCCCCGCAGCGGTCCACGCCGGGTGCTAGCCTCCTCGCCCCATGAGCGCGAGCGAGAGCCCCACGCCGCCGGCCGCCGAGACGCCTGCGATGGCGCAGTACGCCGCCGCCAAGCGGCGCCACCCGGACGCGCTGCTGTTCTTCCGCCTGGGCGACTTCTACGAGCTGTTCCACGACGACGCGAAGGTGGCGGCCGAGGCGCTGGGCCTCACCCTCACGGCGCGCGACCGCGAGCGCAAGGTGCCGATGGCCGGCGTGCCGGTGCGCGCCGCCGACGCCTACCTGCGCCGGCTGCTGGCGCAGGGCTTCAAGGTGGCCATCTGCGAGCAGCTGACCGACCCGTCCGAGGCCAAGGGCGTGATCGAGCGCGACGTGGTGCGCGTGCTCACGCCGGGCACGCTCACCGAGGACGAGGCGCTGGACCCGCGCGCCGCCAACTTCCTGCTGGCGCTGCGTGCGCCGGGCCGCAAGGAGCGTCGCCGCAAGGCCGGCCTGGCGTGGGTGGACCTGAGCACGGGCCGCTTCGTCGTCGCGGACGTGGAGCCGGAGTCCGTGGTGGACGAGCTGGCCCGCGTGGCGCCCGCCGAGGTGCTGCTGCCGGAGGGCGAGGAGGGCAGCGCCTGGGCCGCGCACGTGAAGGACGTGCTGCCGCGGGCCGCGATCACCTTCGTGCCGCCGTGGACCGTGGAGGAGGAGGCCGCCGAGCGCGCCCTGCTGGAGCACTTCAAGGTCGCCACGCTCAAGGCCTTCGGCCTGGACCGCATGCCCCCCAGCGTGGCGGCCGCCGGCGCCGCGCTGGAGTACCTGCGCCTGACCCAGCGCACCTCGCTGGGGCACGTCACGCGCATCGAGCGCCACGACCCCGCGGGCACCATGGTGCTCGAGCGCAGCACGCGGCGGCGCCTGGAGATCGTGGAACGCGCCGACGGCTCGCGCGACGCCACCCTGCTCTCGGTGGTGGACCGCACGAAGACCCCGATGGGCGGGCGCATGCTGCGCGACTGGCTGCTGGCCCCGCTCACCAGCCGCGAGGCCATCCAGCGGCGCCTCGACGGCGTGGAGGAGCTGGTGCAGGACGCCTTCCTGCGCCGCGACGCGCGGGCCGCGCTGGGCGAGGTGCGTGACCTCGAGCGCATCCTCGCGCGCGTGGCCACGCAGCGCGCCTCGCCCCGTGACCTGCTGGCGCTGGGCCACAGCCTCTCGGCGCTGCCGCGCGTGCTGGCCCCGCTGGCGGGCGCCTACTCGCGCACGCTGGCCGACCTGCGCCAGCGGCTGGAGACCTTCGACGACCTTGCCCAGCGCCTGCTGGCCACGCTGGTGGACGACCCGCCGCCCGTCATCACCGAGGGCGGGCTGGTGCGCGCGGGCGTGGACGCGCAGCTGGACCAGCTGCGCGACCTCGCGCGCAACGCCAAGGACTGGATCGCGGCCTACCAGGCTGCGGAAGCGGCCCGCACCGGGATCGCGTCGCTCAAGGTCGGCTACAACAAGGTCTTCGGCTACTACATCGAGGTCACGCACGCGCACCGCGACAAGGTGCCCGCCGGCTACGTGCGCAAGCAGACGCTGACCAACGCCGAGCGCTACGTCACGCCCGAGCTCGACGAGCACGAGAAGAAGGTGCTGACGGCCGACGAGCGGGCCCGGGAGCTGGAGCGGCGCCTGTTCGTGGCGCTGCGCACGGCGGTGGCCGAGCGCATGGCACCGCTGCAGGCCACCGCAGCCGTGCTCGCGGAGGTGGACGTGCTGGCGTCGCTGGCCGAGGTGGCCGCCGCGCGCGACTGGGTGAGGCCCGAGATCCTCGAGGACCGCACGCTGGAGCTGCGCGAGTCGCGCCACCCCGTCGTGGAGGCGCTGCTGGCCGGCGGCGAGCGCTTCGTGCCCAACGACGTGGCGCTGGACGCCGAGAAGCGCATCGCGCTCATCACCGGTCCCAACATGGCCGGCAAGAGCACCTACATCCGGCAGGCAGCGCTGCTGGTGCTGCTGGCGCAGGCAGGCTCCTTCGTGCCGGCCGCGCGCGCACGCGTGGGCCTCGTGGACCGCGTGTTCACGCGCGTGGGCGCCGAGGACGACCTCGCGCGCGGCCAGTCCACCTTCATGGTCGAGATGAGCGAGGCCGCGCTGATCCTGCGCCAGGCCAGCGCCCGCAGCCTCGTCATCCTCGACGAGATCGGGCGGGGCACCAGCACCTTCGACGGCATCGCCATCGCGTGGGCGGTGACCGAGTACCTCAGCGAGGTGGTGGGCGCGCGCACGCTGTTCGCCACGCACTACGCAGAGGTCACGCAGCTGGCCGACGAGCTGCCCAGCGTGTTCAACCTCAACGTGGCCGTGCGCGAGTGGGGCGACAGCATCGTGTTCCTGCGCCGCATCCAGCCCGGCACCGCCGACCGCTCCTACGGCATCCACGTGGCACGGCTGGCCGGCGTGCCCGACGCGGTCGTGGCGCGTGCCCGCGAGGTGCTCGCGACGCTGGAGCAGGCGCAGGGCGGCGCGGCCGCGGCACTCAAGGCCCCCACGCCCGCCCCCGCGCCGCCGCGCGACCTGCAGCTGGGCCTGTTCGCGCCGCCGCCGCCCCATCCCGCCGTGGAGGCCCTGCGCGCGGTGGACGTCGAGCGCCTCACCCCGCGGGAGGCGCTGCAGCGCCTCGCCGACCTCAAGCGCCTGAGCGAGGGCTAGCGCGGCGCGGGCGCGGCCTCGGGATCGAGCAGGTCCTGGGGGGTGTCCGCAGGCGCGGCCACGGCCAGCCTGCGCGCCAGCCGCGCGAGGTCGGGCCGGTGGCGGAAGGTGAGCAGTTCCACGTCACTCCCCGGAGGCAGGTCGAGCCAGGCCTCGGGCAGCGCGCCGGCGGGCGCCTCGGGCGTGCCGCGCAGGGCCCACGTGACGGTGCGCCCATCGGCCGCAAGCGTGCCGTTCGTGGAGGCCACCGCGACAGGGAACGTGACGGTCACGGTGCAGGCCAGTGCCGCGAGGTCGGCCGCGAAGGCCGCCAGTGCTTCCTGCGGCAGGCCGCCCAGCGCGTCGTCGCCGCCCGGGCCGCTGGCCTGCCAGGGCGGGCGCAGCACGAAGCGCAGGCGGCGCTCGCTGCGTCGCTCCAGCGCCACCTCGCAGCCGTGGAACAGCCCGCCGCGCGCGGCCGCCTCCAGCGTCGCAAAGCGCGCCTCGACGCGCGCCCCCGGCTCGCCGGGCAGGCGCGCCGCCACGGCCGACAGGCCCTCGACGCCGCGCGCGTCCGCGCGCAGCCACGGCAACGCCAGGGGGTCCACCCCCTCGGGCGGCTGGGGCAGGCCGGCGGCCACGGGCAGGCCCATGCCCGCCGCGCCTGCTCGCACGCGGGCCCACAGCGAGCGCAGGGCCGCCGCGTCGAAGCGTGCCTCGGCCACGGCCTCGCCGCTGCCGTCCGCACGCAGCACCACGCGTGACTCGCAGCGCAGGCAGCCCGGCAGCAGGCCGGCCAGCGCCAGCAGCAGCCCGGCGACGGCGAGCGCCCTGTGCACCTAGCGCAGGTCCTTGAGCGCTGCGGGGTCCTCGCCCAGCCGCACCAGCAGCGTGCCCAGCACGCGCGCGGCGGCTTCCATGCACTCGGGCTGCAGTCGCTCCGCGTCGTCGTCCACCGTGTGGTAGTCGGGGTGCTCGCCGCGGGTGGCGAGGAAGAAGGCGGGCACGCCCTTCTCGGCGAAGGGCCAGTGGTCACCCCAGGGCCCCACGTCGTCCTCCGCCACCACCTGCTTGCGCAGGCCCTCGGGCAGCGAGGCCAGCAGGCGCTGCCCCATCGGCGCGAAGCGCTTGACGCCCGCCAGCGTGACCTCGGTCGTGCCCCGCCCCACCATGTCCATGTTCAGCACGCACACCACCGACTCGTGCTCGAAGGGCAAGCCCTCGGCGAGGTGGCGCGATCCCACCAGGCCCTGCTCCTCGGCGCCGAAGAGCACGAACAGCACCGTGCGCTTGGGGCGCCAGCGGTTCTCCTTGAGCAGGCGGGCCAGGTGCAGCACCACGGCCGCGCCGGAAGCATTGTCGTCGGCGCCGTTGTAGGTGCGCCCCAGCGGATCCACGCCCAGGTGGTCCATGTGCGCGCCCACGATCACCACCTCGCCGCGCAGCGCCGGGTCACGGCCGTCGATGCCGCCCAGCGCATTGTGGCCCGTGGCGTCGGCCCGCGCCTCCACGGTGGCCGCCATGCGCACCCTCACGCCCAGCGGGCGCGCGGCGGCCGGCACGGCGCCCTCGGCATCCAGCGCGGCACGCGCCGCCTCCACCGTGCGCGGGCCCTCGCCGGGAGCGGCCGCGAGCCACGCATCGACCGGCTCGCTGGCCACCCACAGCGCGGGCAGGCCGGGCCGGAAGAAGCGGCCCTGGATGGTTCCCTGCACCGGCTTGGCGCCTTCCACGGCCAGGAAGCCCAGCGCGCCGCGGTCGGCGGCCAGCGAGCTCTTGGCGCCGATCTGGCGCTCCTGCTGCAGTTGCGCCGCACGCGCCTTGGGGGCGCCGCGCAACGCGAGCACCACCTTGCCCTTCACGTCGGCGCCCGCGTAGTCGTCCCATCCCAGGTCCGGGCGCGAGATGCCGTAGCCGACGAACACCACCTCGGCCTCCACCTCGCCCGAGCCCGAGAAGGACAGGTCCACGAACCCGGGGCCGAAGGCCAGCGCCTTGCCTCCCACCGACAGCGAGGCGGCCGAGGTGTGCGTGACGAGGAAGCGGAAGGGATCGAGGTAGGTGCCGGCCGGGTCCTTGGGATGCAGGCCCATGTCGCCCATCTGCTGGGCCACCCAGTCCTCGTGGCGCCGGGCCGAGGGCAGGCCCGTCTTGCGGCCCTGCATGGCGTCGCTGGAGAGCTCGGCGGCCAGCGCGCGAGCGGCACCGCCCGACAGGCCCGCCAAGGGGTCGTCCTCCCCGGCCGCGCACGGCCCGCCACGCAGCAGGCCGGCGCACAGCGCCACGGCCAGCAGGGCCTGCAGGCGCCTCGCCAGGGTGCGCGAGGAGGGCGGGCGGGTCAGGGTGCGCATGCGTACAGCCTCCGGGGCCGCGCTGGTTCTACCCCGCAGGCGCTGCGCACGCCTCGAAGCACAGTGCATGGATGGCGCGCCCGGCCTCGCGCCAGCGTCGCTCGAACACGGTGGCACGCTCGCCCGGCGGAGGCTCACGCCAGCCCGGTGCGGGCAGGCAGTTCCGCAGGCGCGGCTCGCCAGCCAGCACCTCCAGCATCTGCTCCATGTAGGGACGGCTGTCGGTGGCCACCTCGAGGCGGCCGCCCGGCACGAGGCTGGCCGCGAGGTCGGACACGAACTCCGGCCCCATCAACCGGTAGCGCGCGTGGTGCTTCTTGGGCCACGGGTCGGGGAAGTGCACGTGGTAGCCAGCCACCTTGGCCGGCGTGAGGAACGGCCCGATGACGTCGGCCGCCGGCCGCCACACGAGGCGCAGGTTGGGCAGCGGGCCCGCCAGCGCGAGCGTGCGGCGCACGTAGCGGTGCACGCGCTTGCTGCTGTACTCGATGCCCAGCCAGTTGGTGCGGGGGTGCGCTCGCGCAGCCTCGAGCAGCCAGTCGTCCTCGCCGGGGCCCACCTCCACCTCCAGCGGGAGGCGGGGATCGGTGAAGGCCGAGGCCACGCCACGGCCATCGAGCCAGTCTTCCCAGATCGTCTCCAGCGGGCGCAGCGGCTCGGGCATGGCCCCATCCTGCCGCAGGGGAGGCGACGGGGCGAGCGTTGCGGCACGCGCGACGGCCTCGGCGCGCCTGCCCGGTGCCGCGCGTCGGCGCCGCCCGCGCGCCCTCAGGCCTGGCGCGACGGCACCTCGACACCGTGCGCGCGCAAGGCCAGCTCGACCCGGTTGCGCACGCCCACCTTGACGTAGACGGACATGAGCACGTTCTTGACCGTCTTCTCCACGATCCCCAGCAAGCCCGCCACCTCGCTGTTGGCCAGCCCGCGCGACACGCCCTCGGCCACCTGCGCCTCGCGCAGCGTGAGCGGCCAGCGAGCCTGCAGGTCACGCACGCCCGGGCCGCAGAGCCGGGCGTCGCTGCGCGTGCGCAGCACGGCCACCCACGCGCTGCCTCGCTTGCGCACGTCGAGCACGATGCGCGCCGCCGCGCTGCCCGCCCGGTCCCACGGCAGCTCTTGCTCCTGTGCCGCACGCGTGCTGCGCGCACGGTCCATCAGCGCCGCAAGGTGCGTGTCGATCGGCTCGGGAAGCACCTGGCCCTCGAGTCCCGAGCCAGGCAGTCCCAGCACCACCCGTGCCGTGCCGTTGGCATAGAGCACGCGCCGGTCGGCGCCCAGCAGGACAAGCCCCTGCATGCGATCGCCGTCGATCGCCTCGCGCAAGAGGCGCTCGAGATCGCGTTCGCTGGGAGGAGAGGGTCGCTGGCTCACGCAGGTGCTCGCGCTTCGCGTGCGGATCGCTCACGGGACGACGCGCGGGGTCGCGCGCGTGAGGACAGCATCGCACGCGAGCAGGGGCGGCACCACACGCAATGACCCCCGTGCGAGAGGCACTGCGCGACCGGAATCGTGGTTACCGGCCTGCGGTGCGTGGCACGCGCGCCACCAGCAGCCCGCCGGCCAGTGCGCACGCGGCGACCGCGATGAAGATGGGTGGAAACCCGGTGACCGGTCGCAACAGTCCCGCACCGAACGGCAGCAACGCAGCGCCCAGCGAGGCCACCGCCATGCCCAGCGAGAGCGCCAGGGTGGGATCGGCCGTGCCTGCGACCCGCAGCAGCTGCGGCCCATGGCAGGTCTGTCGCGTCGACAGGTAGGCGCCCGTGAGCGCGGCCACCGCGAGGAAGGCCGCCTCGCTGCGTCCGGTGCACGCGATCACGCCCGCCAGCGCAATCAGGATGCCGCCCGCCGCGACCCCAGCGCGCGGGGCCAGCCGCGCACCGGCTGCGGCCACCACGAGCGCGCCGGCCAGCTGCGCCGCGGCGGCCGCCGCCGTGAAGCGGCCCGCCGCCTGCGGGTCCAGGCCGCGCACGTCGAAGGCCATGTCGCCGTAGTGCGCCAGCACCACCCAGCCCGCCACGATCAGCAGGTCCACGAGCAGGAAGCGCACGAGCGCGGACTGCCCGCGCGCGGCCGTGGCGAGGCCCACGAGGTAGCGCACCAGTGGCTGGCGCGGCGACGCGGGGCCGTCGACCTCGCGGATCCAGAGGAAGGGCACGCCGCCCAGCACGCCCACGACCGCCGCCAGTCCCCACAGCCACAGCCACTGCGCATCGGGCTCCAGCGACGAGCGCAGCACCGACTCGGCCACCAGCCCGCCCGCGATCCCCCCCACGCGGTTGACGACGAACACCAGCCCCAGCACGCGCGAGCGCTGCCCCTCGGGGAACAGCGCGCCCACGAGCGCCAGCCACGCCGGCATGAGGAAGCCCATCGAGAAGGCGAAGAACCCGATGCCGAGCAACGCGCCGGCGGGCGAGGCGGCCTCCCCGTCGCCCATCGCGCGCGCCAGCAGGATCACGGGCAGGTAGAGCGCGCCCGTCACCACGTGGCCCCACACCACGAAGGCGCGCCGGCGCACGAAGGGCTGGACCCACCATGCGGTGAGCAGCATCGCGACCGCGCCAGCCAGGGCGGTGACCAGCGTCCATGCACCGAGGAAGCCCTCGTCAGCGCACAGGTAGCCGCGGAACGAGGCGGGCATGGCCGACTCGATGGTCAGCGCGCTGGCGAAGCCCCACAGCAGCTCAGGCACCGTGACCGCCAGCAGGTTGCGGCGCAGGTCACGCGGCGCGGGCAGGGTGTCGGGCATGCCGCGCTCCGGGGCCGCCGCGGCGCGCGGCCACCGGCGTGGCGGCCAAGGCTACGGCCGACCCGCCACGGCGCGTGCGCGCCGCACGCGAGGGGATGACAAGGCCACGCACGCAGTGCGTGTCGCGCCCGCAGGACGCGCGTGCCGCCCGCAGGAGTCGCGTCCCCGCCCCACGGCATCGCCCCGGGGCACGCGACGCACCGGAGCCACCAAAGGGAAGGGCCGCCCCCGGGATGGGGACGGCCCTGATTGGTAGCGGGGGCGGGAGTCGAACCCGCGACCTCCAGGTTATGAGCCTGACGAGATACCACTTCTCCACCCCGCGGCGGTGTGGACTGGGGAGAGTACCGCCCGTGCAGGGGCTGGCTAGGAAAGGCCGGGGAGCCCGCGGGCCACGCCCTCCCGCGGCTAGTCTCTGCGGCCATGGAGCCGGCCTCCTACGACGACCGCCCTGCGTGGCCGCGCTGGCTGCGCGTGCTCACATGGTCCTTCCCGCTGGGACGCCCGCTCGGCATCGAGTTGCGTGCCTACGCGCTGGGCCTGCTGGTCCTTCCGCTGGTGATGCTGCCCCTGGACTGGGTGGCTGCGCTCGCCCCCTGGGAGGCCGCCGCCTACGTCGCGGGCGGCGTGCTCGCGATCTGCCTCGCCACGTGGGTGCACGAGCTGGGCCACGCCTGGGTCGCGCGCCGCCACGGCGTGGGCACGGCGCGCATCGTGCTGTCGCCGCTGGGCGCGATGGCGCACATGGACGCCCCGGCGCCCAGCCCCCAGGCCGAGACGCGCATCGCGCTGGCCGGCCCGGCCACGCACGTGGCGTGGCTGGCCCTGCTGTGGCCCGCCACGCGCGTGGTGCCGTGGGAAGCCCACGCAGGCCCGCTGCTGCTGCACCACGCGCTGTGGCTGCACGCCAGCCTGCTGGCCTTCAACCTGCTGCCGTGCTGGCCGCTGGACGGCGGCCGCGTGCTGCGCTCCTTGCTGGCGCGGCGCATGCACCCGAACCGCGCCACGCTGTGGGCTGCGAACGTGGGGCTCGTGGGCGCCGTGGTGCTGGGCGTGCTGGGGCTCGTGCGGCCGGGCGTGCAGGGAGGCGTGCTGCTCGCCGTGGCCTTGACGAACCTCGTCGCCTGCCTGCAGGCACGCCGGGAGGCCCGGCACGCCGACGGGCCCTACGGCCTCTCGCGCGCGCCGTGGGAGGAGGACGCTGAGGCGTGGAAGCACGCCGGTCCGCCCGAGGTGGAGGTGCTGCCCCCCGCGCCCACGTGGTCGCAGCGTCGCGCCAGGGCCGCCCGCCAGCGGGCCGAGGCCGCCGAGCAGGCCGCCCTCGACACGTTGCTGGCGCGCGTGAGCGAGGTGGGCCTCGCGGGCCTCACGCCTCGCGAGCGCGCGCGCCTGCAGCAGCTGGGAGAGGCCCGGCGGCGCCGGGGCCCGGGGGCCTAGCGCCCCCTCCAGGCCACGGCCCCGGTAGCAACCGGCAGGCCGCGCCCGGCGTTGTAGGGTCTGTGCCCTACCCCATGCCACGGAGATCCTGTCCCATGCGACCCTGGCCCCTGCTGATCGCCCTCGTTCTCGCGCTCGCCCCCTTCGCCCTGGCCGAGGAGGCCAGCAAGGCAGGCGCCGTGCCCCCGGCCCCCGCGGGCCTCGAGGGCGGGGATCCCATCCCGGCCGGCGCGGCCACGATCGAGTTCCCCTGGATCGGCAAGCAGTCGATCACCGCCACCTCCGACGCCTTCGAGCGCATGGTGGCGCAGGTGGACTTCAGCAACGACGCGCACCCTGCGCTGGGCAGCATCACGCTGGACGGCAAGGGCGGCGGCTCCGGCTCCTTCGCCGTCAAGGTGGCCGACCTCATCACCGGCAACGCCAGCCGAGACGAGCACCTGCGCTCGGCCACGTGGCTGGACGCCGAGAAGCTGCCCGACATCAAGCTGGAGGTGACGGCCCTCACGCAGCTCAAGCCCACCGTGTGGCACATGGAAGGCACGTGGACGATGCACGGCGTCACCAAGCCCATCAGCGCCCACGCCAACGTGCGCTACATGGAGGAGATGTACCGCCTCGGCAAGGACGTGGTGCGCGTCAAGGCATCCTTCGACGTGTCGCTCACCGCGCACGGCGTCAACGCGCCGGGCGTCGGCAGCCCCGCCGTCGCAGACACCTGGCGCGTCGACGTGGTGCTGCTGGGCCTGATGAAGAAGGCCTCCTAGCACCGGCCGCGGCGCGGAGCACGGCCGTGCCCGCCTCCCGTCGCTCCCTCGTGCGGGCCGCGGCGGTCCTCGCCATCGCCGCGGCCCTGCTTGCCTGCACGGCCGGCGTGGTGGACCTGTGGCTGGGCCACGAGGTGACCCTGCTGCACGCCACCAAGGGCCCGGAGGAGCAGGCCGAGTGGCGCCGCCTGCGCGATGCGCGGGACGACCCCGCCGAGATCTACGGCCAGCCGGAGGGCTCGCCGCTGCGCGTGATCGTTCCGCGCAGCCGCCTGCTGGCACCGCCGGAGGCGCCGGGACGCCTGCTGCTGCCCGTGGAACGCGCGCGCGGCGAGGCGCCGCTGCAGGCCCGCGTGCTGTGGGGCTGGGCCGGGCTGGGCTGCGGGGTGCTGGCCACCGGTGCGCTGCTGCTGGCGTGGCGGGCGCGCCGCGGCCGGGCGTAGCATCCGGGGCATGGGCGAATAGCTCAGCTGGTAGAGCACCTCGCTTACACCGAGGGGGTCGCGGGTTCGAGTCCCTCTTCGCCCACCATCTCGCGCCTCGCCGGACGCGGTGCGCCCGTGCGGCGAGGCGACGGCGCGAGGCGTGCGAGTAGGGTGGCCGCATGCCGCGCAAGCCCACCCCCGGCCGCGACCCCCGACCCGCGCGGCGCACGCGCGAGGAGGCGCCCGCGCGCCGCGAGGCCGCGGACGCACCCGCCGCCACGGCCGGGCGCCGCCAGGCCCGCGTGCCGGTGCGCGACGCCGGCAAGCGGCTCGACAAGTTCCTGGCCGAGCACTTCCCGCAGCACTCGCGCAAGCAGGTGATGCGCGTGCTGCGCACCGGCACCGTGCGGGTCAACGGGCGCGCGGCCCGGCCGGGCCAGGAGCTGGCCGCCGGCGACCTGCTGGACCTGCCCGTGCTGAGCGAGGCCGTGCGCGAGGTGCGCGAGGAGCGTGCGCACGCACGCGAGGCGCTGGCCCCGGTCGAGGCCGTGCGCGAGCTCTACCGCGACGAGGACCTGCTGGTGGTGGACAAGCCGGCGGGCCTGCCGGTGCACGGCGGGGCGGGCGAGATGCACGCGCGCACCCTGATCGACGTGCTGCGCGAGGACGTGCTGGCCGGCTTCGGCCTCGCCCACCGCCTGGACAAGGACACCAGCGGCGTGGTGGCGCTGGTACGCGACCCGGAGCTTCGCGCCCGCACGATGGCGGCCTTCGCCGCCGACGACAGCCCCATCGAGAAGGAGTACGTGGCCATCGTGCGCGGGGTGCCCGAGCCGCGCGAGGGCGAGGTGGACCTGCCCTTGCTGCCGCCGGCCTTCCGCGGCAAGGCCCGCGTGGACGCCGCCCGGGGCAAGCCCTCGCTCACGCGCTACCGCGTGGTCGAGGCCTTTGTCGACGCCGCGCGCCTGGAGGTGGTGCCGGTGACGGGCCGCACGCACCAGATCCGCGTGCACCTCGCGGCGCTGGGGCACCCGCTGCTGGTGGACCCGCTCTACGGCCCGCGCAGCCGCGGCACGGTGGAGGACCCGCGCCACATCGTGGACGCGCGCCTGCGCCGCACGCCGCTGCACGCGGCACGGCTGGTGATCCCCCATCCCCGCACCGGGCAGCGCATCGAGGTGCGCGCACCCCTGCCCAAGGACATGAAGTTCGTGCTCGAGCTCATGCGCATCGCGCAAGGGCGCGCGCGCAAGGCCGGCGGCGGCCCGCCCGACGACGAGGCCGGCGACGGCCCGGGAGCCGGCGAGCCCGGCTAGGGGCTAGCGCGGCGTGCGCGTCGTGCGCGAGCGACGGCGGTGGTGGTTGTTCGGGCGGCGGCCGTGGTTGGCCTTCTTCACGAGACGGTTGTTGGGCGCCATGGGCGGGGACTCCGGGAACAGTCCCGGAGGGTAGCGTGCCCGCCCGGCGCGCCCGAACGATTGCCGCGAGGACGGCTCAGCGGCCGAAGGTGGCCCGGAAGGCCTGCTCGAGGTCGGCCTCCAGGTCGGCCACGTCCTCCAGCCCCACCGACAGGCGCAGCAGCCCGTCGGTGAAGCCGCTGGCCAGCCGCTGCTCGCGCGGGATGCTGCCGTGCGTCATGGAGGCCGGGTGGTCCAGCAGGCTCTCCACGCCACCGAGGCTCTCGGCCAGCTGGAAGAGGCGGGTGCTGCTCGCGAAGCGCGTGGCGGTGGCCAGGTCGGCGTCGAGGTCGAAGCTGACCATGCCGCCGAAGCGGCGCATCTGGCGCGCCGCCACGGCATGGCCCGGGTGGCCCGGCAGGCCGGGGTACCACGTGCGGCGCACGCGCGGGTGCTGGGCCAGCATGCGCGCGATGCGGCCGGCGCTCTCGCAGTGGCGTTCCATGCGCACGGCCAGCGTCTTGATCCCGCGCAGCACCAGGAAGCAGTCCAGCGGCCCGGGCACCGCCCCCACCGCGTTCTGCAGGAAGCGCAGCCGCTCGGCCAGCCCGGCGTCGCGCATCACCACGGCGCCGCCCACGCAGTCGCTGTGGCCGCCGAGGTACTTGGTCGTGCTGTGCACCACGAGGTCGGCGCCCAGCTCCAGCGGCGACTGCAGGTACGGCGTCGCGAAGGTGTTGTCCACCACCGCCAGCGCGCCGGCCGCGCGGGCTGCGGCGCACACGGCCGCCAGGTCGCTGACGTGCAGCAGCGGGTTCGTCGGCGATTCCAGCCACACCATGGCCGTGCGCGTGGCCAGCGCGGCCTTCACGGCGGCCAGGTCGGTGGTGTCCACCACCGCGAACGACAGGCCGAAGCGGCGCAGCACCTTGTCCAGCAGGCGGTAGGTGCCTCCGTAGGTGTCGTGGCCCAGCAGCACGCGGTCGCCGGCCGAGAGCAGCGAGAAGACGGCGTGCGTGGCCGCCAGGCCCGAGGCGAATGCGAGGGCGTCGGTGCCACCCTCCAGCGCCGCCAGGTTGCGTTGCAGGGCCGTGCGCGTGGGGTTGGCCGTGCGCGCGTAGTCGTAGCCCTTGTGCACCCCCGGCGCCTCCTGCGCGTAGGTGCTGGTGAGGTAGACGGGCGTCATCACCGCGCCTGTCGAGGGGTCGGGCTCGAGGCCGCCGTGGATCGCGCGCGTGGAGAAGCCGCTGCCGGGAGGGGTGCTCATGCCCCCACCCTACGGCCCGGCCCCGCGCGAGGCTAGGCCGCCGTCGGGGGCTTGAGGCGGCCGCTCTGCGCGTAGAAGTCGCGCGGCGTGTCCCACACGACGCGCTGGATGCGGTCCTCGGGCCAGCCTCGGCGGACCAGCTCCAGCACCACGCGCGGCACGGACAGCGGGTCGCTGATGCCCCAGTCGGCACTGCTGTTGACCATCACCCGCTCGGGGCCCCACGTCTCGAGGATGTTGGCGGCGCGCTCCGGGCTCAGCTTGGTGAGCGGGTACACGGTCAGCCCGGCCCAGCAGCCGTACTCGCGCACGAGGTCCATCGTCTCCTCGGTGTTGTGGTCGTAGAGCACCTGCCCGGGATCCACCTTCATCTCGCGCAGGATGGCGAGGTTGCGCTCGGTGCCGCGCCGCTTCTCGCGGTGGCAGGAGTGGATCAGCAGGGGCAGGCGCGTGCGCAGCGCCATCTCGACCTGCGCGCGGAAGATGCGCTCCTCGGCGGCCGTGATGTCGTCGAAGCCCACCTCGCCCACCGCCACGCAGCGGGGGTGCGCGAGGAAGGGCTCCATCGCCGCCAGCGCCTCGCGCGCCAGGCCCTCGTCGTTGGCCTCGCGCGGGTTGACGCTGATCGTGTGGTACTGGTCGATGCACACGGCCTTGGCCCGCTGGTGCTCGTAGTCGCGGATCGAGGACCAGTAGTCGATGAAGGATCCCACCTGCGTGCGCGGCTGGCCCAGCCAGAACGAGGGCTCGACGACCGCGCGGACGCCGCACAAGGCCAGGCGCTCGTAGTCGTCGGTGGTGCGGGCCACCAGGTGGATGTGCGGCTCGAAGATGCGCATGGGGCTCCTTGCTGGACGCAGACCCGGCCCGACCGGCCCATCATGCCCGCGACGGCCGGGCAGGCGACAACAGGCCGGCCCCGGCGCGCCTCGGGGCAGGGCCTCCGGGCCGGGCCCGCGCCACGATCGTGCCCGTGGCTAGACTGCGCCCGTGGCCGATCCGTCCCCCTACGCGCCCAACCACAGGCTGGGCGGGCACTACGTGCTGCTGCGCAAGCTGGGCGAGGGCGCCTTCGGGGAGGTGCATGCGGCCCGGCACGACCTGCTGGGGCAGGACTTCGCGGTCAAGGTGCTCAAGCCCGAGCTGTGCAGCCAGCAGGAGGTGCGAGACCGCTTCCTGGACGAGGCGCGGGCGCTGATCCGCTTCAGCCATCCCAACGTGGTGCAGCTGCGCCACGTGGGCGAGGAGGAGGGGCGCCTCTTCCTCGTGATGGACTTCGTGCGAGGCGAGCCGCTCGACGCCCTGCTCGCGCGCGAGGGCCCGATGGGCGAGGCGCGCGCCGTGGCCTTGGCCAGCCAGATGCTGCAGGGCCTCGCCGCCGCCCACGCGGTGGGCATCGTGCACCGCGACCTCAAGCCGGCCAACCTCATGGTGGAGCGCCGCGAGGACGGGACGGAGGCGCTGCAGATCCTCGACTTCGGCCTCTCCAAGCTCTCGGGCAGCACGGGCGGCATCGAGAACGCCCACCGCAGCATGTCGGGCTCCATCGTGGGCACGCTGGCCTACATGTCGCCCGAGCAGCTGCAGGGGCAGGGGGTGGACCCGCGCAGCGACGTGTTCGCAGCCGGCCTCGTGCTCATGGAGATGCTGCAGGGCCGCCATCCCTACGCCGACGAGAGCGGCATCATGGTGGCTGCGCGCATGCTGCGCGAACCCCTCCCGCCCCTGCCGGCCGAGGTGGCCGCAAGGACCTCTGCGCCGGTCCG
>CAXQZU010000004.1:0-2289 GCA_964228555.1 Planctomycetota bacterium | reverse complement strand
CGGCCCTGCTGGCGCGTGGCGCGCACGTCCACCGCGTAGGCGTGGCGCTCGCCCCAGGGCGTGTTGGTGACCTCGGCCAGCACCGCGTCCAGCGCGCCGCCGGCGGGCTCGAAGGCGTAGTAGAAGGTGACCGGGTTCTGCACGTAGCCCAGCGTGCGCAGGTTGGTGAGCACGAAGATGGGGCCCGTCACGCGCCGGCCGAGGCGCTCGGCCAGCATGCGCCGCACCTCCTGGTCCAGCGGGCGCGTGGGGTCGCCGGCGTAGTCGGCGCGGCGGAACCAGCACACGTTGGGCCGGCCCACGCTCCACAGCCAGCGGCCCTCGAAGGCCTGCTCGAGCCTGTCCAGCGCGAGGTAGGCCATGAAGACGCGGTAGGTGAAGGCATGCGGGCGGGGCGCGTGGCGCCGGTGGCGCACCCAGCCGCGGTAGATGGCGTGCTCGGGCAGGGTGCTCACCATGTCGGCGTCGCCCCCAGCCGCGCGCAGGCCTCCACGGCGCTGCGCACGCCGTCCTCGTGGAAGCCGTAGCCCCAGCCCGCGCCCACGAACGAGGTGCGGTTCCTGCCGTCGAGGTCGGCGTGGCGTGCGCGCGCCGCCACCGCGGCGTGCGTGGCCTGCGGGTGGCGCCACGACAGGCGGCGCAGCACCCGCGCGGGGTCGATGGCCTGCGTGAGGTTGAGGCTCACCATCACCCAGGGCGGGCCGGCGAAGGCATGCAGCGAGTTGGCCAAGTAGGTGACCGTGGCCGGGCCGCCGGGCGTGGAGGGCACCGAGGCGTTCCACGAGGCCCACGCGCGCCGCCGGCGCGGCAGCACCGAGGTGTCGGTGTGCACCACGATGTCGTTGTCCTGGTACTGGAGCGCGCCCAGCACCTCGCGCTCGTGCGCGCTGGCCCCCGAGAGCAGCGCCAGCGCCCGGTCGGGGTGCAGCGCCAGCACCACGTGGTCGGCCTCCAGCGTGCGGCCGTCGTGCAGGCGCACGGCCACGTCCTCGTGCCGGCGCTCCACCGCCACGACCGTGGCATGGCACTCCACCTTGCCGCGGATGCGCGCCGCCAGCGCCTCGACGTAGGCGCGCGAGCCGCCCTCCACGGTGCTCCAGGCGGGTCGCTCGCGCTGGAAGAAGGCGTGGTTGTGGAAGAAGGCCGCCAGCGTGCGCGAGGGGAAGCTGAGCACCCGGTCATGGGGCGCCGACCACAGCGCCGCCACCATGGGGTAGAGGTGCCAGTCCGCCAGCTCGCGCCCGTAGCCGTCGCGCCGCAGGCGCTCCGCGAGGTCGATGTCGGCGCCGGCCTCGGCGAGCCAGCCCGGCGCCTCGCGCCACAGCCGGCGCAGGTCGCGCAGCATGCGCCAGAAGGCAGGCCGCACGAGGTTCGTGGGCTGGGCGAAGAGCGCGGGCAGCAGGCCGCGCGCGCGGGCGGCGTACTCGATGCCGGCGGCGTCGTGGCGCACGCTGAAGGACATGTCGCTGGGCCGGGCCCGGACGCCCAGGTGCTTGAGCAGGCGCTGGAACAGCGGGTAGTTGGGCTCGTTGAAGACCACGAAGCCCGCATCCACCGCGAGGCGCCGGCCCTCCACCTCGAGGTCCAGCGTGTGGGCGTGGCCGCCCACGCAGTCGCCGGCCTCCAGCAGCACCACCTCGTGCTCGTGGCCGAGGATCTCGGCCGCCACGAGGCCCGCCACGCCACCGCCCACCACGACGATGCGCACGGCCTAGGCCTCCGGCGCCGCGGCTGCGGGCGCGTCGGATGCCTGCGGCGCGCGTCCTGCCGCGGGGGCCGGCGCGTCGCGCACGGCGTCGGGCACGCCCTTGAGGTCCCACACCAGGCCCACCAGCGACAGCGCGCGCAGCACGCCGTAGGAGATGTCCACCTCCCACCAGCGGAAGCCCTGGCGCGCGCTGGAGGGGTAGTGGTGGTGGTTGTTGTGCCAGCCCTCGCCCAGCGTGATGAGCGCCAGGCCCAGGTGGTTCTTGCTGTCGTCGCCCGTGGCGTAGCGCGCCTTGCCGATGCGGTGGGCCAGCGAGTTGATGCTGAAGGTGCCGTGGTAGAGCGCCACGGTCGAGACCACGAAGCCCCACACCAGCATCTGCGGGCCGCTGGTGCCCAGCGCGGGGTGCGCGGCCTCGAGCCAGGCGCCCAGCGCCCAGGTGGAGGCCGCCAGCGCCAGCACCGGCACGAAGGTGTAGCGGTCCAGCCACACCAGCTCGGGCACGCGCATCCAGTCGGGCACGTTCTCCACGCGCGTGCGCAGGTTGGCGCGCGCCGTGAACCAGCCCACGTGGCTCCACA
>CAXQZU010000003.1:0-59229 GCA_964228555.1 Planctomycetota bacterium | reverse complement strand
CTGCGGTCCACCACCAGCCGGACGCGGCCCGCGGCGTCGCTCACCGTCGTGGCCCCGCCGCCCAGGACGCCCACGCTGGCCACCTGCGCGCCCGGGAGGCCCCGGCCCTCGCTGTCGCGCACGCGGCCCCGCACCTGCACGCCGTCGGGCGCGCGGAAGGTGAACGAGGTGCGCCCCTCGCGCAGCGTGCCGTCCTCGGGCCCCTCCAGCATGCCGGGCATCTTGAAGCCGCGCGTGGCCGCCCACATGGCCGAGGCGCGCTGCGGGTGCGAGGCCCACAGCATCTGCAGCACGCCGGGCGGCGCCTCCAGCACGGCGCAGCCGTTGCCGTCGGTCACGCCCACCAGCAGCGTGCCCGGGCCGTCGCCGCCCATCTCGGCCTTCTCGCCCACCGCGGCCAGCAGCTGCGCGCCCTCGATGGGCGCGCCGTCGCTGGCCTGCAGCAGGCGCAGCTCGAGCGTGGCGCCGCGCTTGAGCACGATGCGCACGTCGGACGCGCCCACCTCGGGCGTGGAGACCGCCGTGGGGTAGCCGCGCGCATAGGTGGCCAGCATCAGCCGGCCGCCGGCGCCCAGCGTGTCCATGCGGAAGCGGCCGTCCAGCCCCGACTCGGCGAAGGTGCGCCCCAGCGGCGTGGAGGCCGGCCCGCCCATCTGGCTCATGGCCACCACCAGCGCACCCGCAACGGGTGCGCCGGCGGCGTCCACCACCACGCCAGCCACGAGGCCGCCGGGCACCAGCCGCACCATCACCGGCTCGCGCGCCGCGCCCGCGATCACGGCCACCTCCACCAGCGCCTGCCTCCAGCCGCCAGCGCGCACCAGCAGCGTGTGCGGGCCGGGGCTCACCTGCTCGAAGCGGAAGGTCCCGTCGGCGCGCGTGGCCTGGCGCGCGCGCGGCTCGGGGCGGCGGTCCAGCTCGGCCAGCAGCGTGAAGAAGCCGCCCTCGAGCATGTCGCGCACGCGCGCCTGCCCGGCGTGCAGCTCCACCTCGGCGCCGGCCACGGGCGCGCCCTGCGGGTCCAGCACGCGGCCCTCCACCAGGCCGGCCTCGCCCAGCCACACCTCGCCCAGGTCCAGCAGGTCGCCGGCGCGCAGCTCCAGGCCCGTGCGCGAGGCGGCGCCCAGGCCCGCGGCCTCGGCGCGCAGCGTGTAGCCCGCTCCCGCCGCCACGCCCGACCACGCGAAGGCGCCCTCGGCGCCCGTCACGGCACGCAGCGCCACCTCCTCCTTGCCGAAGCCCACGCCCGCGAGCAGCACGGTGCCGGCCGCCACGCCCTTGCCCGTGCGCACGTCCAGCAGGCGCCCGCGCACCGAGCCCACGCCGCGGCGCTGCGCGGACTCGCTGGCCGCCAGGCGCGGGCCGCCCGCAGCCGGTGCCGGGGCGCTGGCCCCCTCGCCCGTGCCGGCGCCCGCCTCCAGCGCAGCCTCGCTGCCGCCGCCCGCGCCCTCGCGCGCGCTGCCGCCCAGCCCGGGCAGCGCGCCCGTGAGCGCCAGCGAGGCCACGGCCACGAGCACGGCCCCCAGCACCAGCACCACGAGCGAGGACGTGCGCATGCCTGCCTCCGGCGTCGATGCCTCCAGCCTACGGGCGACCGCCGCCCCGGGCCACGCGACGCCGCACGGCAGCCGCGCCAGTTCGCGCTAGTTGGGCCGCGGCGCGTGGCTCACCAGCACCAGCCGCATGCGCTCCTCGCCGCCGCGCAGGCCGGTGAGCGTGACGCCCTTGGTGCCCGGCGCGCTGGCGCGCAGGCGGTAGGTGCCGGGCTGGAAGCCGGTGAGGCGGAAGCGGCCGTCGCTGCCCACGGCCTGGCCGCGGCTCAGCGGCTGGCTGGCGCCGTCGGGCGTGCCGTCGGCGCTGACGCGGCCGGACAGCGGGACACCACGCTCGTCCACCAGCATCCCGGCCAGCACCAGCCCGGGGTCCAGCGCCAGCTCGAGCCGCTCCTCGGGATCGTCGGCCGAGAGCGTGATCGTGCGCGGCGGCATCACGAGGTAGTCGCCGCGCCGGGCCTGCACGTCGTAGTCGCCGGGGATCAGGCCCTCCATGCGGAACGCTCCCTGCGCGTCGGTGGCCAGGTTGCGGCCCTCGCGGCCCCAGGGCGGGCCCTGCGGGCTGGCCTGCACGCGCGCGCCCGCCACGGGCGTGCCCTCGCGCTGGTCAATCACGCGACCCTGCAGGTTGACGCTGCCGGCCAGCACCAGCCGCAGCGGAGTGGCTGGCGGCCGCTGCATGTGGACGTTGGCGGGCGTGGCCTCCAGCGCGCCCAGCTGCGCGCGCACCGTCACCGCCAGCGTGGGCGGCACGTCGGCCAGCGTCCACGTGCCCGCGGCGCTGGTGAAGGTCTCCAGCGGCCGCCCGGCGCCACGCGCGCTGCGCACGATGGCGCCGCCGCCCATGAGCCACACGCGCGCGCCCTTCACGGGCGCGCCCTCGCCCATCACCACGCTGCCCGTGAGCACGCCCGCGCTGGCGAGGCGGATGTCGTAGCGCAGGGGCTCGGCACGCCCGTGCGGCAGGCCCAGCGCCAGCGGCTGCAGCGGGAACCAGCCCGGCGAGGCCACCTCCACCGTGTAGCTGCCGGGGTTGAGGTGCGCCACCGCGTAGGCGCCGTCGGCGTCCGTGACGGCTTCCGCCAGCCCAGCACCTCGCGCCGGGCGCAGGCGCAGCACGATGCCCGCCAGCGGCTCGCGCGTGCCCTCGCGCTCGACGCGCCCGGCCACGCCGCCGCCGGCGGCCAGCGGCACCGCCAGCACCACCGGCGCCGTGCCGCTGGCGAGGCCCTGGAGCGAGCCCAGCACGCGGCCCACGTCCTGCGCCGCGGGCCACGGCGCGTAGCCCTCGGCGCGAACCTCGACCTCGCGCGCCGCCCCCTTGGGCACGAAGAGCGCGAAGGTGCCGTCCTCTCGGGAGGCTGCCGAGGTGACGAAGCCGGGCGCGTCCTTGCCTGCCGTGGCGATGCGCAGCATGGCGCCGGCCACGGGCTGCCTGCTGGCCGCGTCGGTGACGGTGCCGCGCAGCTCCACCGCGTCGGGCACGCGCGCCACGACCTCCATGTCCTGCTTCACCTCGTAGGACTGCACCAGCTCGGGGCCTTGGGGCACGTCCACGCGCAGCACGTAGCTGCCCGCCGCCAGCCCCGCGAAGGTCACGCGGCCGTCCAGGTCGGTGCTGGCCGCCGCGACCGGCCCGTCGCCGCGCGTGCGCGCCAGCGTGGCGCGCGCGCCCTCCACGCCGCGCCCGTCGCGCTGCAGCAGCACGCGCAACGCGACGGCCGGGGCCAGCGCGAGGGCAAGGTCCTGCCGCGACAGCCCCTCCACGAGATAGTCCTCGAAGTAGAGCGCGCCCCGGCCGGGTGCATGCACGAGCAGGTCGTAGCGCCCGGGCAGCACCTGCGCGCTGAAGCTGCCATCGTCTTGCGTGAGCAGCAGGATCGTCTCGCGCGCCGTCGCCAGGATCAGGCGCGCGCCCGGCACCGGCATGCCCGCCGAGTCACGCAGCACGCCAGCCCATGCCACGGACTGCGCGTCGCGCGCAGCGGCCTCCGCGGCGGAACGCTCCGCGGCCTGCTGGGCGTCCAGCGCGGCCTCCAGTGCGGGATCGCGGCGACGCGGCTCCGAGAGCAGGCGCAAGCCGCCTTGGTCCTCCGACGCCTCCAGCGGCTCGGGCACCGCATCGGCGGGGGATGCCACGTCCTCGCGCGAGCCCTGCCGCGCGTCAGGCCGGCTCCATGTCCAGGTGCCGAGCGACGCGTCCCACGCGAGTGGCAACACCGCTACCATCGCCAGCAGGACGAACAGCAAGGGGAGCAGGCGACGCACGCCCGCACTCTACCGATGAGGCGTCGCCGCGCTTGGGCCTTGCGCCCCGTCCTCTGCTGGTGCCTGTACGTGTCGCCGCCGTGACGGGGCACGCCCCCGGCACGCCGTTTCTTGCCGGAGGTTCGACAATCTCGTCGGTTCCTGCAGCCGGGCCTCGCCCACGAGGCCGCCTGCCGAGCCAGGACACCCCGGGGGCAGGGCGTCCCGGCCCTCCAGGCGTGGCACGAGGTTCGCTCGTAGATCGATTGGAACCTCTAGGAAACACTCCCGATGCACCTCAAGACAGGCACCTTGGTGGCACTTCTCGCGACGGCCTTCTACACGGTCGGCCACCTCCCCACGTTCGAGGCATCGGGCTCGAAGGCCGAGGCACGCGGCGGTGGCGGCGGCGGCCGCCCGGGTGGCGGTGGCGGCGGCCGGCCGGGCGGCGGCGGCTCCTCGGGGGGTGGCGGCGGCCGGCCGGGAGGCGGTGGCTCGAGCGGCGGTGGCTCCTCGGGCGGCGGCACGAGTGGCGGCGGTTCCTCCAGCGGTTCGAGCGGCGGGTCGTCGGGCGGCAACAGCACGGGCAGCAGTGGCGGGTTGGGCAGTGGCAAGGCCACGACGCCGGCCACCACGAACGCTCCCAAGAGCCCCACGGCTCCCACGGGCACCAAGCCCAACGCCAAGGCAGACACGACGTCCTCGTCGAAGAGCAACAAGCTCACGCCCAAGGCGATGATGGCTGCGCGTGCGGCTGCCGTGGAGGCCGAGCGCCTGAAGGACCTGCAGGATGTCCCCGGCCTGCTGGCCAGCCGTCTGGACGCACTGCTGTCCCGCGCGGTGAGCGAGTTGCGCGAGCAGGTGGTGCGGGACGACCTCGGGCGCCTGATGCACGCCTCGGCAGGCGCGCAGGACACGCAGGCCCCGGTGCTGCCGGGCGAGCTGGAGGGTGCGGCGGCAGCCGCACCCGACGACCTGCCGCTGCAGATGCGCTGGCAGGACCTGGCGCGGCAAGGCGCGCAGGCCAACGCCCTCAAGAAGAAGGCTGCCGAGCGCTTCGCCGCGCAGCCGGAGAGCCTCGTGGCCACGCTGCTCCACGCGCGCCTGCTGGGCGGCGTGGAGGGGCTGGGCATGGTGCAGCAGCTGCTGGCCAAGGACCCCAAGCACACCCAGGCCCTCGAGGTGCAGGTCGAGCTGCTGGCTGCGCTGGGCCGCGCCGACGACGCCGTGGCGGCCGCGCGCGTGCTGGCCGAGTCGCGCAACCGTCCGGCCGACTGGTGTCACGTGGGCTGGCTGGAGGAGGCCCGCGGGCAGGACGAGCCTGCGCTGGCGGCCTATGAACTGGCGCTGCGCCTCGTGCCCACCTTCGAGGGCGCCCATGCCCACCGCGCCCTGCTCAGCGCACGGGCACGCACCCTCGAGGAGGCGTGGGCCTTCGCCGAGGCAGGCAGCCAGCAGGTTCCCGCCTCGCAAGTGCTCAAGCTCGTGGTGGCCGTGGTGCGCGCCACGCGCGGCGAGGATGCCGAGGCGCTGGCCGCCTTGCAGGCCTTGCTGCCGGAGGTCCACGACCAGGTGTCCATGCTGGACGTGATCAGCCTGTGGCTTCTCAAGCTGCAGCGCGCCGACCAGGCCATGCAGGGACTGGACCGCGCGCTGGGCATCGAGGCGCGCCACGTGACCTCGTTGCTGGCGCAGGGCCTCCTGCACCTGGCCTCGGGCCGCGTGCAGCACAGCGAGAAGTCCATCGGGCTGGCCATCAAGGCGGCCCCGGGCGACGGCATGGCGCACGCCTGCCACGGCCTGGTGCTCGAGGCGCGCGGCACGCTGGAGCCGGCCAAGGCGGCCTATGGCCGGGCCACGGCCCTGATGCCCGGCTGCGGCATCACCCACATCGGCCTCGGCCGCGTGCTCGAGCGCATGAAGGACTGGAAGGCAGCCGACGAGGCCTACGGGAAGGCGATGGAACTGCTCCCCAAGAGCGGTGCGGCCCGCCTGGGCCGTGCCCTGGCGCTGTACGGGCTCAAGCGCTCGGCGGATGCCGTGGCGATGGTCGAGGAAGCGATCCAGCTGGAAGGGTCGAAGCCGTACCCGCACCTCGTGGCGGCCACGCTCTACGCCGACGCGCTGGAGGACTGGGCCAAGGCGCTCGACCACCTGCAGCTCTTCGAGAGCAAGGGTGGCACGCACCCCGACCTCGATGCGTGGATCGCCTACATCGAGACGAAGGCCAAGGGCTAGGGAGGCACGCTCCCGCGGGGCCTGTCGGCAGGGCCTGCCGCCTACGCGGCGTGCCGGTAGCCTTGCGCGCCCATGGACCCTGCGGCCGCACCGCCTGACCCCGTTCCCGAGCGCGCGACCGCACCCACCGAGGTGTCGCTGCGGCGCCGCCTGCTGCCCGCGGGGCTGATGGCGCTGCTGCTGGGCGTGGGCGGCGTGGGTGCCCTCGTGCGCTGCGGCAGCCCGCACGAGGCGGCCACGCTGGCCGAGGCGTGGCCCGTGCTCGCCCGGCAGGGTGGCGCTGCGCTGGCGGGCCTCGAGCCGCTGTCCCCTGCCGAGCTCGCGAGCGCACAGCCCCCCTCGCGCGAGACGCTCTCCCTCGTGGCACCGCGCGGGGTGGTGGGCGATGCGCGGCCACGCATCCGCTGGGGTGGCGTGCCCCCCACCGAGACCGTGCTGCTCGAGCTGCGCAGCGCCGAGGGCGAGGTGCGCTGGCGGCGCGGCGCCGTGGGCGGCATGCTGGACTGGCCGCGCGAGCTGCCGCTGGAGCAGCCCGGAGCGTACGAGCTGGTGCTGGCCGCGGGCGGACAGTCCACCAGCGCGCGCTTCGAGCTGGCGCGGCCCGAGGCGCGCGCGCGGCTGCAGTCCGTGCTGGAGGCTGTCAGGACGCACGTGCCCGCGCGACTCCAGGCGCTGGCCGGCGCGCACGCGTGCGCAAGGCTGGGCTGGTGGCTGGCCGCCGAGGCCCGCGCCCAGGAAGCGCTCAAGGCCGACGCGCGGGATGCCGATGCGCTGGCCCTGCTGCGCTGGGTTCACGCGCAGCTGGGCGAGGCCGCCACCTGGGCGGGCTACGCGCGCTGAGCCGCCTCGGGCCTGCGACGCGGCCAGGCCCACACCAGCAGCAGGGCGAGCGCCAGCAAGGCCCAGCCCAGCGGACCGTCGTAAAGCGCCTTGGAGCCGGCCCATGCGGGCGTGGCCTGCCGCTCGGTGACGCCCCCGTAGGCGAACACCAGCCACGCGGCAGCGGCGTGCACGCCCACGGGCGCCCACAGCGTGCCGGTGCGGCGGTAGAGCCCTTGCAGCAGGCCGCCGAACAGCAGCAGGCCGAGGAACGAGGGCCCGAAGGTGCCCAGGTCTGCGAGCGTGCCCAGCCACAGGCCCAGGGCCTCCCATGCGCCCGCCACGGTGGGCTCCACGGCGTCCCGCAGGTGCGAGGGACGGAAGGCGTGCAGCGCCGCGAACGCCACCAACGCCACGCCCGTGGCCAGCGCCGGGCGCATGCGGCGGGCCAGCCTGCGCGGCAGCCAGCCCCGGAACAGCCACTCTTCCAGCAAGCCCACGACCACGCCGGTGCCCAGCGTCTTGACGATGCGCCAGGCCACCTTGCCGGGCGGCTCGTTGACCTCCAGCTGCAGCCAGCCCAGCTGCACCTGCACGGCCAGCAGCACCACCACCGACAGCACGCACAGCAGGAAGGCGCGCAGCCCGGCGTCGATGCGCCGCCCCTGCAAGCCCATGCCCTGCAGGCCCACGTCGCGCCACGGTCGCAGCCCGCCCAGCACCATCACCGCCACCGGCACCAGCAGGCAGCGGCGCAGCACCTTGGCGAAGGCCAGCGCATCGGCCTCGATCCAGCCGAGGCCCACCAGCAGGCCGTACACGCTGGGCGCCAGCACCACCGCCAGCGGCAGCAAGGCCACGCCCAGCACCCACCACCACGGCGAGATGCGCGGGGCCCCCGGCGCAGGCGCAGCCGGCGGGACGGGCTGGTCGGCGGGCATGGGCGCACGCTACCAGCCCCGCGCACGGGCTCCTACACGGTGCGGCTCTTCCACGTGCCGCGCGAGAACCACCACGCACACAGCAGGCCACGCACGGCGGCCGTGCCCGAGATCACGATCCAGATGGCCTCGGGACCCGCGCCGAAGTGCAGCACGGGGACGGCGGCCAGCGGGATGCGCAGCAGGGAGAGCGTGCCGCTGATCACCAGCGGCGGGACGGTCATGCCCGCGCCGCCGAAGGCGCCGTCCAGCACGATCTCCAGCGCCTGCGCTCCCAGGCACAGGGCCACGATGCGCAGGTAGGAAGCGCCGTGCGCGGCCGCGGCGGCGTCGTCGGCCCACAGGCCCGCGATGGCGGCGTCGCCCACCCACAGCACGACGCCCCAGAGCGTGCAGAGGGCGGCGCACTGCCAGGCCGCCGCCCAGGCACAGCGCTCGGCCTCCTCGGGCCGCCCGGCCCCCAGCGAGCGGCCCACGAGGGTGGCGGCGGCCGTGGACCAGCCGATGCCCAGCACGAAGGCCAGCCCCTCGCCGGCATGGCCGATGCCCAGCCCGGCCTGCGCCGCGCTGCCCCCGGCGCGGGCCGCCAGCGCATGCAGCACGAGGTAGATGGAGTTGAACAGGGCGTTGCTCACGAACAGCGGCAGGCCCACGCGCGCCATGCGCACGAACACCGCGCGGTCGAGGCCCAGCCGGCCCGGCTCGCCCAGCCGCGTGTCGGAGGCGAGGCGCAGGTGCTCGTCGGGCGGGCGCACGCGCGACACCCAGCCGCGGCGCACCAGCAGCCACGCCGAGATGCCGCCGCCCACCGCATACGAGAGCACGTGCGCCAGGGCCGCGCCGCCCACGCCCATCGCAGGCACGGGCCCCCACCCGTGGATGAACAGCGGCGCCAGCACCACGTTGAGCAGCAGCCCCAGCACGCCCAGCACGAAGGGCGTGCGCGTGTTGCCGTGCGCCCGGAACACCGCGTCGCAGGCCAGCTGCAGCAGGATGGCGACGCCGCCGAACCAGTAGATGCGCGTGTAGGCCACGCCGTAGGCGTAGGCCTGCGGGCTGGCTCCCGCCGCGTCGTACAGCAGGGGCGCCAGCACGAAGCCCAGCACGCCCGCCAGCAGGCCCAGCACCGGCCCCCAGCGCAGGCCCTGCATGCCCACGTAGGCCGCGCCAGCCATGCGGCCGGCCCCCACGTAGCGGGCCACCATCGCGGTCAGGCCCGTGCCCACGAGGGCGGCCAGCCCGGCGAACAGCCACACGCTGATCGTGCCCATCGAGAGCGCGGCGGTGGCCTCCACGCCCAGTGGCTTGACCCAGGCCATGTCCACCACGCGATGGAGCAGCAGCAGCGTCGCGCTCCCGGCCGCCGGCAGCGCCAGCGCCAGGATCTCGCGCGTGCGGGCCCGGCGCGTCGCGCGGTCCTCGGCCGGGCGGGCCTCGCTCACGACGCCGGCGCCGCGGGGGTGGGCGCTGCCGATCCCTCGCGCGGGGCGAACAGGCCCGTGGCCCCCGTGAGGACCACCAGCGCCGACAGCACGCTCCAGCCCACGGCACTGGGCATCAGCCCGGCCACCGGGTCGGGCACGCTGGCGAGCACGCGCTGCAGCGTCGGCGCGAAGCCCGCCAGCAGGCCCCCGAGCGTGATGAGGCCATCCAGCGAGCGGCGCGCGGCCTCGGGGTCCCGGCCCGCCACGAAGGCCAGCGGGCCCACGCCCAGCAGGCAGGCCAGCAGGGCCGGCGCCAGCGCCTCGTTGGCCAGCAGGGCCGACGCACAGAACACGCCCGCCGCGCAGCGCAGCGTGGCCACCGTGCCCGCCCCGGTGCGTGCGCCGCGCGCCTCCGCGACGCGCAGCAGGCCCTCCAGCATGCCCAGCGCGGCCAGCGGCACGAACACGGGCAGCAAGGCCTGGGCACGAGCGGCACCCGGCAGCCACGGGTGGCCCAGCAGCAGCAGCACCGTCACGACGCACCCCAGCGCGCCCGAGGCCAGCGCCTCGCCCGCGCGCAGGGCCGGGCGCGAACGTGCGACGCACCCGGCCAGCGCCCACGACCACAGCAGCACCAGCGCGGCCAGTGCCGGCAGTCCCGTGCGCTCGGCGCCCACCTGCGTGCGCACCACGCCCGTGGCACGGTCCTGAACCTCGGCCCAGGGCAGCAACCACAGGCCGGCCAGCACCAGCAGCAGGCCCAGCCGCACGAGGGCCTGCCGGCCGGGCGCGCGCGTGCTCACGCCTGCGATCCTGCCGCGGAGGCCGGCACGCCGCTCGCGCGGCGACGGGGCACGCGAACCAGCACCTGCAGGCCGGCCATCGCGAACACGGTCCACGCCAGCGCCAGCGTGAGCAGGCCCGAGAGGCCCAGCGTGGCCGCCTCGGGCTCCGGGCCGTGGATCGCGTGCTGCAGGGTGGCCAGCACGTGGGCCGCCAGGCCCAGCTGCAGCAGCGAGCTGGCGAAGGCCAGCCCCGGCCCGGTGCGTGCGAGCCGCGCGCCCGCCGCGCTCAGCAGCAGGTAGAGGTAGGCCGACAGCAGCCCGGCGGGCTCGGGCCCCGGCCACAGCAGCGCCCACGAGGGCGTCAGCAGCACCAGCAGGCACAGCGCCAGCCGCAGCCCGCCCAGCCCCAGCAGCGGCGGCAGGGGCTCGCTGCGCGCGATGCGCCGGCACTCGGCCACGGACAGCGCGCCCAGCAGCAGGAGCCCGCCGCCCAGCACCCACGCCACGGCACCCTCCGGGACGGGCTCGGCCTCCGGCACGCGGCGCAGCAGCAGCACGAGGCCCGCGTAGATGGCGAGGAAGGCGTCCGTGGCCGCCAGCAGCATGAGCTGGCCCTGCCGCTGGGCGGTGAGCGTCATGCCCACCGGCGCCACGATCAGCAGCAGCAGCGCCGGCACCAGCAGCCAGGCTTGCAGGGCCAGCGGGGTGCTGGCGTCGTCGGCGCGCCCCGCACCCGCCAGCGGCCCGGCAGGCAGCGCGGCGGCCACCCACAGCAAGGTGGCCAGCGAGAAGAGCAGGTAGCCGGGCCAGGCCGACAGGCGCTGGATCGCAGGGGGCGCGTGCACGCGGGTATCCTACGGCGCGGCACCTGCGGGCCCCACGGAGGACGAGTTGCTCTACCGCGTACGCATCGGCCGGGACGACTACCTCGGCACCGCCGACGACGTCGTCGGCTTCATGATGCGCGCGCAGGGCGCTCCGGCGGGCGACCGGCGGGCCTACATGGAGGGCATCGCCCAGCGCCTGGCCGACCAGATGGGCGTGCCCGGCATCGCCACCTCGGGCACGGAGGCCTTCCTGCTCTCGCTGGCCGAGCGGCGCGTGGTGCGGCTCGAGGCCGTGGGCGAGCCCTCCTCCGAGCGGCACGACCCGCAGGCGCTGCTCGACGAGGGCCCCATCACCTTCGGCGAGGGCGTGTCGCCCGACGACCTGCCGCCGCCGCGCGCGCCCGCCCCTCCCGGGGCGCGCTAGGCGGGCCGCAGTGCCTCGGGCGTGCCGGCCGGCACGCCGCGCAGCGGCGGGCCCGAGAGCGGCACCAGCACGCCCCGCACGCGCTCGCGCGGCACCACCCCGCGCGTGTCCACCACGAGGCGCGCATGCTCGGCCACCTCGCCCCAGTCGAAGGCGTGGTGGTGCGTGCACACCACGACCGCATCGGCGGCCGCCAGCCGCTCGGCCGTGGCGGGCTGGGCGCGCAGCACGGCATCGCGCACGAGGACGCTGGGCACGTAGGGGTCGGCGTAGGACACCTCGGCGCCCGCCTCGCGCAGCAGCCGGATCACGTCCAGCGAGGGCGACTCGCGCGTGTCGTCCACGTCGGGCTTGTAGGCCACGCCCAGCACCAGCACGCGGCTGCCCTTGAGGCTGCGCAGCTGCCCGTTGAGCGCGGCGGCCACGCGCTCGACGACGTAGCGCGGCATGGCCATGTTGACGTCCTGCGCCAGCTCGATGAAGCGCGCGCGGTAGTCCAGCGTGCGCAGCTTCCATGACAGGTACATGGGGTCCAGCGGGATGCAGTGGCCGCCGATGCCGGGCCCCGGCGTGAAGCGCGTGAACCCGAAGGGCTTGGTGGCCGCCGCATCGATCACCTCGCCCACGTCCAGCTGCAGCCGGTCGCACATCAGCGCCACCTCGTTCACGAGCGCGATGTTCACGCTCCGGAAGGTGTTCTCCAGCAGCTTGGCCATCTCGGCCGCACGCGCGCTGGAGACGGAGTGCACGCGCTCGAGGGCGATGCCGTAGAAGGCCTGCGCCAGCCGCGTGGAGCCCGCGTCCACGCCACCGACCACCTTGGGCGTGTTGACCACGCCCCAGGCGGGATTGCCGGGGTCCACGCGCTCGGGCGAGAAGGCCAGCGCGAAGTCGCGGCCCAGCACCAGCCCCCTCCCCTCCAGCCGCGGCAGCAGGAACTCCTCGGTCATCCCCGGGTAGGTGGTGCTCTCCAGCAGCACCAGCTGCCCCGGCCGCAGCACGCGCTCCACGCTGCGCGTGGCCGCCTCCACGTAGGACACGTCGGGGTCGTGGCTCTTCGACAGCGGCGTCGGCACGCAGATGCTGATCACGTCCACGTCGGCGAGGCGCGACATGTCCGTGGTGGCCGACAACGTGCCCTCGCGCACGCACCGGGCCAGCGCCTCCGACGAGACGTCGCCGACGTAGCTGCGGCAGGCATTGACGTCGGCCACCTTGGCCTCGTCCACCTCGAAGCCCAGCACGCGCACCCCGCGCTGCGCGAAGGCCACGGCCAGCGGCAGGCCCACGTAGCCCAGGCCCACCACGCCGTAGGTGCACTGGCGCGCCGCGATGCGCCGCTCCAGCGCCTCCACGGGCGTGCCCGGGATGGACCGCCCCACGTCCTCGCGCCCTGCCGACGGGGCGAGGCCGCCCGCGGGCAGCGCCATCAGGCGCGCGAGGCCCTCGTCCAGCGAGGTGCTGGGCTGCCAGCCCAGCGTCGCGCGCGCGCGCGTGGTGTCGGCCAGCGAGTCGCGCACGTCGCCCGGGCGCTCGGGCTCGTGGCGCGGCGCCACCTCGCGGCGCGCCGCGCGTGCCACCCGCTGCGCCAGGGCGAGGATGCTGACGCGCTCGCCGCCGCCGATGTTGATCGGCCCCGCGCCCACCGCGCCCGGCGCGGTGGCTGCCAGCTCCAGCGCGTGCACCACGTCGCCCACCCACGTGAAGTCGCGCGCCTGCTGCCCGTCGCCATAGATCACCGGCGCCTGCCCGGCGCGCACGGCGGCGACGAAGCGCGGCACCACGGCTGCGTAGCGCGACAGGGGCGACTGCCGCGGCCCGTACACGTTGAAGTAGCGCAGCACCACGGTCTCGAGGCCGTAGGTGGCCTGCCACGCCAGCATCAGGCCCTCGGCAGCGGCCTTGGTGGCTGCGTAGGGCGAGCGCGGCCGCAGCGGCGCGTCCTCGCGCTTGGGCAGCATCGGCGTGTCGCCGTACACGCTGGACGAGGAGGCGAAGACGACGCGGCGGACGCCGGCACGGCGGCAGGCTTCCAGCACGTGGAAGGTGCCCAGCACGTTGACGTCGTGCACCTCCGCGGGGCTCTCCACGCTGCGCGCCACCGCGGCCAGCGCGGCCTGGTGGAACACCACCTCGCAGCCCGCCACCGCGGCGGCCACGGCCGCCGGGTCGCGCACGTCGCCCTCCACCAGGGACAGGCGCGGTCGCGGCAGGCCCAGGCTCTCGCGCGTGCCCGTCGACAGGTTGTCGAGCACGACGACCTCGTGGCCGGCCGCCAGCAGGCGGTCGACGAGATGGCTGCCGATGAACCCGGCGCCGCCGGTGACGCAGGCCTTCATGCGCGCGATGCGCCCTCCCCGGCGCCGGGCGGCCCGGGACGGGCCGTGCCGCCATGCTAGCCCGCCGGCCCTGCGGCTGCCGCCCGGGGCCACGGGGGCTATGCTGCGGGCCTCAACGGCCCCGGAGCCCGCCCATGCGCGACCCCAGCATCGACGACGCCCGCCTCGCCCTCGAGCTCTACGACCTGCGCCGCGAGCGCGAGATGCGCAAGGCGCGCAAGCTCGTGGGCGAGCTGGTGCGCGGCCCGTGGGAGGCCATCGAGGCCGTCATGCAGTACGAGCACAAGCGCAACGCGCACTGGCGGCAGGCCACCTCCTACTGGGAGATGTGCGCCTCGTTCGTCAACCGCGGCATCTTCCACCCGCTCGTGTTCCAGGACACCTGCGGCGAGGCGCTGTTCACCTACGCGGGCTTCGCGCCGTGGATGGCGCGCATCCGCGAGGCCAACCCGCGCTTCCTCGTGCAGGTGGAGAAGGCCGTGCAGGAGCACGCCAACCTGCGCGAGCGCGTGGACATGCTGGTCAAGACCATGGAGGCCTGGCGCGCCGCCGCGGCGAGCGCGGGCGAGGACGAGGGCGGCCGGCGCAAGAAGAAGCGCCGCAAGGACTAGCGCGAGGCGGGCGCCTCCCACACGGTCGTGCTGCGGTGGTGGGCGAACCACCCGTACCACTCGCACAGCAGCTGCTCGACCCGGGCCAGCGAGCGCCCGCGCCGCGGGCCGTCCACGCAGCGCCCCTCCAGGTCGAAGAGGCTGCCGTCATCGCGCGCACGCCAGCGCGCCTCGCCCACGCGCTCGAACGAGGGCGTGCTGCCGTCCAGGCGCCGGTCGAAGGCGGCCGCGCTGCGCTCGCCCGCCGCCATCCACACCGTCAGCGGCACGCCGCCCACCTCCTCCTCCACCACGCCCAGCGCCTGCTGCAGGCGCGACAGCGGGTAGGCGCGCGCCTCCTCGCCCATGCGAACCCCCAGCAGCAGCTCGGCCAGCGGCAGGCGCGGGTCGCGCCACTGGATGGTGCCGGGGAAGTCCGGCGGCAGGAAGGTGTCCCCGCTGCGGCACTGCGCACGCTTGAAGTAGCTGCGCTCGAAGCGCGGGTCCGGGGCCATCACGTCGGTGGACGGATGGGCCATGCGCCAGGCCTCCCACGTGGTGTGGCGTCCGGTGGCCAGCGCGGGCAGGCGACGGCCCTCCAGCGGGCCGTGGAAGCAGGTGCCCGTGAAGTGCATCCACAGCGAGCGCGTGCCACGGTCGTAGAGCACCGCGGTGCCCTGCCAGATCCCCTCGAAGCCGAAGAGCCCGCGCACGCCGTCGAGCATGGGATCGAAGCCGATCCCGGAGGAGCAGATCACTCAGTAGGTGACGGCCACGGGGATGCCCTCGATCACGTCGTTCACGACGTGGTGGTAGGCGAGCATCGTCACGGGATAGGCGCGGGCCTGGCCACCCACCACCAGCCCCAGCACCTCGTCCTCCGGCCGCAGGAAGCGCGCCTCGGGCGCCGGCACCGTGTGCGGGTCGTCGGCGGCGAGGACCAGGTCGCGCTCGATCCAGAACTGCGAGCGAGGCCAAGGCCCCAGCCTCGGCTCGTCGGGTCGCGGCGCGGGCAGCGCGGCGGCCGGCGGCGCCGGTGCGGCCGGGGAGGCGCGGCCGGCGGCGGCACTCGCCTGCGGGCCGGGGGGGGCCTCGCCACCGCAGGCGGCCAGCAGCAGCGAGACGGCCAGCGCCAGCGCCCGCATCACGGCGTGCCCGCGGCGCCGGGCGGCCCGCCCTCGGCGCGCGCCGTGCCCACCGGGCGCCCCGTGCGGAACACGAGGTCCCAGAGCGGCGTGGAGACGCCAAACATCGCGTCCCAGTGCTTGTGGTGGTGCGCGAGGTGCCAGGCCTTCAGGAACTTGCCCCAGCGCGTGCGGCAGGCCCGGTGGTGCACGTGGTAGTGCGTCATGTCGTAGGCGATGTAGCCCACCAGCAGGCCCGCCATCGCCGCCATCGCCGCGGCCAGCGGCAGCGCCAGCCACAGCAGGCCGAAGATGGGCAGCGCCACGATCACGCCGGCCAGCGGCGGGAAGACGAGGCGCGTGCCATCCCAGGGGTCGAGGTGGTGGATGCCGTGCATCAGGAAGTGCAGCTGCCGGCCGGTGGCCCCGGCGGGCACCCAGTGGAACAGCCAGCGGTGCAGCACGTACTCCAGCAGCGTCCAGAGCAGCAGGCCGCCCGCAGCCCACGCCAGCGCCAGCCCGGGCGAGAGCCCCTGCCACAGCACCGCGAGCAGGCCCAGCGCCAGCACCACCGGCACCCACACGACCAGCACCAGCCACCACGGGATGTGCGAGAAGGCCTCCAGCAGGTCGCTCTCGAACATGCGCAGCGAGCCCTTGGGCCGGATCGAGCGGTGCACCCAGGCGTCGTAGCCCGCCCCCAGCGCACGCACCTGCGGCACGATGGGCGCATCCAGCCGCACGCAGGCGTCCGTCGGGGCGGCCGGGCCGGGAGGAGTGGGATCGCGCATGGGCGGGAGGGGCGACGCCGGGCCGTGGCCCGCGGGGGCAGGCGCCTCGCCCCGGACGGGGACGCGCATTGTACGCTCTGCGCCCGCACCATGGCCAAGCGCACGCGCCCCTCTCCCCAGCGTCCTGCGCGCCCGGCCGCAGGCACGCCCAGCAGCGCCGCGCGCCGCGCCGCGCAGCTGCTCGCGCGCGACGCCGGCAGCGCGCAGGCACCGCCGGACCAGTTCACCGTGTGCACGCGCCACTGCGAGGCGCGCTGCTGCCGCTACATCACCGTGATGGTGCCTCCCCCGCGCAGCGAGCCGGACTGGGACGAGGTGCGCTGGTGGCTGGCCCACGAGGGCGTGATCGTCACGCATGACGCCGACGGCTGGATGCTGAGCGTGATGGTGCGCTGCCAGAACCTGGGCGCCGACAACGCCTGCGGCATCTACCCCGACCACATGCTGGCCTGCAAGGAGTACGACCCCACGGACTGCGAGTTCACGGGCGAGGTGCCCTTCGACGTGAAGCTGGAGTGCGAGGAGGACCTCGCCGACTACCTGGAGCGCAAGCGCCTCGTGCGCGGGCGTGGCGTGGCCGCGTCCATCCGCTCCGCGGCGAGGCGGCGCGCGCAGTCGCCGGTGAAGCGCCCGGCGGCCCCCTCGGGCCTCGTGACGCTGGCTCCGCTCACGCCCTTCTCGCGCCCGCGCACCTCGGCCAGCGGCAAGGAGCAGCCCTGAGGCCATGACGCGGCGAGCCGCACCGTGCCGCCTCCCGCGCGCAGCCTGCGCGCTGGCCGCCCTGGCGGCGGCCCTGCTGCTGGCGGGCTGCGGGATGCAACGCACGCTGGTGCTGGACAGCGACCCGGCCGGCGCGCGCGTGTGGGTGGATGGCGTGGACCGCGGCACCGCGCCGGTGAGCGTGCCCTTCGTGCACCCCGGCCGCTGGCACGTGCGCATGGAGAAGCCCGGCTTCCTCTCGGTGGCCGAGGACGTGCGCGTGGCCACCCGCACCAGCGACCTGCCCGTGCTGGACCTGCCCAGCGAGGTGGTGGGCGGCCAGCGCACCGAGCGGCGCCTGCTGCGCCTCCCCCCGCTGGGCAGCACGCCCGACGCCGCCGCGGTGGAGGCCGTGCGCCAGCGCGCGCTGGAGTTCCGCGAGCGCGCGCGGCGCGAGGTGGCCGAGCCGGGCACGCCCCAGCCGCGGGGCGGCGCGCGATGAGCGGGGCCGCCGGGCTGCGCGGCCGGCGCGCGCTGGTGCTGGGCCTGGGCCGCTTCTCCGGCGGCGTCGAGACGGCGCGCTTCCTCGTGCGCGAGGGGGCCGAGGTGCTGGTGAGCGATGCCTCCCCGCGCGAGGCCCTGCAGGAGAGCGCCGCGCAGGCCGAGCAGGCCGGGGCGCGGCTGGTGTTCGGCGCGCAGGACGCGCGCCTGCTGGAGGGGCGCGACCTCGTCGTGGCCTCGCCGGCCATCCCCTTCGAGCACCCCGTGCTGCAGGCGGCACGCCAGCGCGACGTGGCCGTCACCACCGAGATCAACCTCTTCCTCGCGCGCGTGCGCGCACCCGTGCTGGGCGTGACGGGCACGAAGGGCAAGAGCACCACCTCGTCGCTGCTGGCCTCCATGCTCGCGGCGCGCGTGGCGGGCACCTCGCGCCGCGTGCACCTGGGCGGCAACGTGGGCCGCTCGCTGCTCAACGAGCTGGCGGCCATCGCACCCGACGACCTCGTGGTGCTGGAGCTGTCCTCCTTCCAGCTGTGGTGGACACGCAGCGAGGGCCGGGCTCCGCACGTGGCGCTCGTGACCAACCTGTTCCCCGACCACCTCGACCGCCACGGCACGATGGAGGAGTACGCCGCCGCCAAGCGCGCGATGCTCGACCTGCAGCGGCCCGGGGACGTGGCGGTGCTGCCGGCCGACGATGCCACGGTGGCCCAGCACGGCTTCCACGGGGCCGGGCCGGCGCGTCGCGTGGCCTACGGCGCGGGCACCGACGCGCGCGTGGAGGGCGAGGGCCTGAGGCTGCCCGGCGGCGCGCACGTGCCGCTGGGCAGGATGCGCCTGTGGGGTGCGCACAACCGGCGCAACGCGCTCGCGGCCGCCTGCGCCGCGCTGCAGGTGCCGGGCGTGACGCCGGCGCACGTGCAGGCAGGCGCCGAGTCCACCGATCCGCTGCCTCATCGCCTGCAGCCCGTGGGCGAGGTGGCGGGCGTGCTGTACGTGGACGACAGCAACGCCACGACGCCGCAGAGCGCGCGCGAGGCGCTGGAGGCCGTGCCGCGCCCAGCCATCGTGCTGGTGGGCGGCAAGCCCAAGGGCGTGGACGTGACGCCGCTGGTGGACGCCCTCGTGCGCAAGGCCAAGGCGCTCGTCACGATCGGCACCTCGGGCCCCGAGGTCGCGCGCCTCGTGGCGGGCCGCGTCCGCACCGTGGACGGCGGCCCGGACATGGCCTCGGCCGTGGCTGCGGCCACGGCGCTCGCGCAGCCCGGCGATGCCGTGGTGCTCTCGCCCGGCTACAGCAGCCTGGACCAGTACGCATCCTTCGCGGTGCGTGGCGACCGATTCCGCGCCGCCGTCGCCGCACTGCCCGGGCCCCGTCGCCCCTAGCCGAGGCGCGCCGCGATGACGGGGCAGCCTGCCCGCACGCAACGCTTGGCACGCGGGATGCGTCAGGGGAGGTGACGACGCCGCAAGCCTGCCAAGGTGGCACGGATCCCCCGGGATCCCGGCCGCCGTGGCATGCTGCGGCCCGCACGGCCACCCACCCCGCTCACGACCCACGACCCACCACCCACCCCCGCCCGAGCCCCGCCCGCACGCGCGCGGGGCGCGTGGCCGGCCCCCGGCGCATCCCTAGCGCCGGGGTCCGCACGGGGGACAATCCACCCGCCGGGGCGACCCGGCACGGAGGCGACATGTTCGACCGCTTCACCGACCGCGCCCGCAAGGTCATGGCCATGGCCCGCCAGGAGGCGCAGCGCTTCAACCACGACTACATCGGCACCGAGCACGTGCTGCTGGGCCTGCTGCAGGAAGGCAGCGGCGTGGCCGCGTCGGTGCTCAAGAACCTCGACATCGACCTGAAGAAGATCCGTCACGAGGTGGAGAAGCTGGTCAGCAGCGGCACCACCATGGTGACGATGGGCCAGCTGCCCTTCACCCCGCGCGCCAAGAAGGTGCTCGAGCTCTCGCTCGAGGAGGCCAGCAACCTGGGCCACACCTACATCGGCACCGAGCACCTGCTGCTGGGCCTGATCCGCGAGAACGAGGGCATCGCCGCGCAGGTGCTGCGCAACCTGAAGGTGAAGCTCGAGGACGTGCGCGACGAGGTGCTCGAGCTGCTGGGCGCGGACCCCTCCGAGCCGGACCAGCCCCAGGAAGAGGGCGAGTCCGGCGGCGGCAGCGGCAGCAGCCCGCAGTCCGGCAACGGCGGGGCGCAGGCCGGTGGCAGCGGCGGCCCGCAGGGCGAGAAGGCGCAGGCCAAGAGCAAGACGCCGGCGCTGGACGCCTTCGGCCGCGACCTCACCGAGTACGCCAAGGAGAACAAGCTCGACCCGGTGATCGGCCGCAAGGGCGAGATCGAGCGCGTGATCCAGGTGCTCTCGCGCCGCACGAAGAACAACCCGGTGCTGCTGGGCGAGGCCGGCGTGGGCAAGACCGCCATCGTCGAGGGCCTGGCCCAGTCGGTGGTGGCGGGCGACGTGCCCGAGGTCCTGCGCAGCAAGCGCATCGTCGTGCTGGACCTCGCGATGATGGTGGCGGGCACGAAGTACCGCGGCCAGTTCGAGGAGCGCATCAAGGCCGTGATGACCGAGGTGCGCCGCTCCAAGAACATCATCCTGTTCATCGACGAGCTGCACACGCTGGTGGGTGCGGGCGGCGCCGAGGGCGCCATCGACGCCAGCAACGTGCTCAAGCCGGCCCTCTCGCGCGGCGAGGTGCAGTGCATCGGCGCCACCACGCTGGACGAGTACCGCAAGTACATCGAGAAGGACGGCGCGCTCGAGCGCCGCTTCCAGACCGTGATGGTCAACCCCCCCACCAAGGACGAGGCCTACCAGATCCTGCTGGGGCTGCGCGACAAGTACGAGGCGCACCACAAGATCAAGTACACGGACGACGCACTGCGCGCGGCCGTCGACCTCAGCAGCCGCTACATCAACGGCCGGTTCCTGCCGGACAAGGCCATCGACGTCATGGACGAGGCCGGCGCCCGGCTGCGCCTGAAGTGCATGACCCACCCGCCGGACCTCAAGGAGATGGAGGCCGAGGTCGTCCAGCTCGAGAAGGAGAAGGACGACGCCGTGACGGCGCAGGACTTCGAGCGCGCCGCCGACCTGCGCGACCGCGCCCAGAAGGTGCGCCGCAAGAAGGAGCAGATGCTGCGCGAGTGGCGCGAGCAGAGCGCCAAGGCCGAGGGCACGGTGGACGAGGAGCTGATCCGCGAGACCGTCTCGCGCATGACCGGCGTGCCGCTCACGCGCCTGGAGAAGGCCGAGGCCCAGCGCCTGCTGCAGATGGAGGACGAGCTGCACCGCACGGTGGTCAGCCAGCACGACGCCATCACGGCCATCGCCAAGGCGCTGCGCCGCAGCCGCTCGGGCCTCAAGGACCCGCGCCGCCCGATGGGCTCGTTCATCTTCCTGGGCCCCACGGGCGTGGGCAAGACGCACCTGTCCAAGGCGCTGGCCAAGTTCATGTTCGGCGACCCCGAGGCGCTGATCCAGATCGACATGTCGGAGTACATGGAGAAGCACACGGTGAGCCGCCTCGTGGGCGCGCCCCCCGGCTACGTGGGCTACGAGGAGGGCGGCCAGCTCACCGAGCGCGTGCGCCGGCGCCCCTACTGCGTGGTGCTCTTCGACGAGATCGAGAAGGCCCACCAGGACGCCTTCAACATGCTGCTGCAGATCATGGAGGAGGGCCGCCTGACCGACTCCTTCGGCCGGCAGGTCGACTTCAAGAACACGGTCGTGATCATGACGTCGAACATCGGCGCCGAGGCCATCAAGGGCCAGGGCGGGCTGGGCTTCGCCCGCTCGGGCTCCGAGACCTCCTACGGCCGCATGCGCGACGAGCTCATGAAGGAGGTGGAGCGCCACTTCCGGCCCGAGTTCCTCAACCGCGTCGACGAGATCATCGTCTTCAAGCCGCTGGGCCGCGAGGACCTCGAGCAGATCATCGACATCGAGCTGCGCGGGCTGGGCGACCGCCTGGCACAGCGCAACCTCACCATCACGCTCTCGCCCGAGGCGCGCCAGCACATCATCGAGCAGGGCTACAACCCCGAGTACGGCGCCCGTCCCCTGCGCCGCGCCATCCAGCGCCTGCTGGAGGACCCGCTGGCGGAGGAGGTGCTGCGCGGGGCCTTCCCGGACGGCACCCGCATCCACGTGGGCCTCTCCGAGGGCCACGTCACGTTCAAGGTGGAGCGCAGCGACGCGGCCGCCGGCGCGGCCGCGACGCCGCCGGCGCCCGCCGCGCCGACCACGCCCCCGGCCACCTCCTAGCCGCACCCTCGCGCCACGCAGCCTGCAGGGCCGGGCCCGCCGGGCCGCGTCCCTGCCCGGCCTGCCCGCGCGAGTGGTACGCTCCTCCCGCGTGCAGCCCACCGTCTGCCAGTCCTGCCAGCAGAACCCCTCGACGATCCACTACACCGAGATCCACGATGGGGCCAAGAGCGAGCTGCACCTGTGCGAGGCCTGCGCGCAGGCCCAGGGCCTGACCTCGGGCCCCGCGCAGGCCGGGATGCCCGCCATGCTGGCCCAGCTGGCCCGGCCCGCCTCGACGCCCGGCGCGCCCGCGCCGCGCTGCCCCGCCTGCGGCATCACCTTCGCCGAGTACCTGCAGAAGGGACGGCTGGGCTGCCCGCAGGACTACGAGTTCTTCCGCGAGCAGGTGGACCCGCTGCTGGAGAAGATCCACGGCAAGAACCGCCACGTGGGCCGCCTGCCGCGCGGCACCGACGCCGAGGCCACGCGCCGCACCGACGAGCTGGTGCGCCTGCGCCGCGACCTTCAGCAGGCCGTGCGTGCCGAGCAGTACGAGACGGCCGCGCGCCTGCGCGACCGCATCCGGCAGATGGAGGCCCTGCCGGAGCCTGCGCCGGTCGCCCCCTCGCCTCGCGCGTCCACGCCCGCCAGCAGCCCGCCGCCCAAGCCGGCCCCGCGCCGCCGCAAGGCCGGCGGCGGCCCGGGGCCGGCGCCCGGCACGGAGGCCTAGGCCATGGAGCTGGGCGACCTCGATCGCAAGGGCGGCGAGTGGCTGCGCGGCGGCGGCGTGCAGGACGAGTTCGTGCTCTCCTCGCGCGTGCGCCTCGCGCGCAACCTCGCGGGCCTGTGCTTCGGGCAGCGCGCGCCCGCAGGGCAGCGGGCGGAGGTGGTGCAGCGCGCCAAGCCGGTGCTGCAGGCGCTGCACGTGGCCCCGCGCACCTTCTGGCTGGACCTCGACGAGTCCGACAAGCAGACCACCGCGCTGCTGGTGGAGCGCCACCTGATCAGCCGCGAGCTGCAGGGCGGCAAGGGCCCGCGCGGCGTGTACTTCGGCAGCGACGAGGTGGTGAGCGTGATGGTCAACGAGGAGGACCACTTGCGCATCCAGGCCATCGCGGCCTCGCTGGCGCTCGAGCAGTGCATGGAGGTCGCGCGCAAGGTGGACGAGGCGCTCGAGCAGCGCCTGCCCTACGCCGTCTCGGCCCAGCACGGCTACCTCACCGCCTGCCCCACCAACGCGGGCACGGGCCTGCGCGCCAGCGTGATGATGCACCTGCCTGCGCTGGTGGCGCGGCAGGACATGGACAAGGTGTTCCAGTCGGCCAGCCGCTCGGGCCTGACGGTGCGCGGCTTCAACGGCGAGGGCTCGCCGGCGATGGGCGACCTCTACCAGATCAGCAACCACGTCACGCTGGGCCGCAGCGAGGAGGAGATCCTCTCCGACGTGTGCGACCTGGTGCCGCGCATCATCGAGTACGAGCAGCGCATGCGCCAGCACCTGGTGACGACCGGGCGCACGCGCCTCGAGGACCGCTGCCACCGGGCGCTGGCCACGCTGCGCGCCGCGCGCGCGATCACCACCGAGGAGGCGATGGGCCACCTCTCGTCGGTGCGGCTGGGCATCGTGCTGGGCCTGCTGCAGGGCGTGGACCTGCGGCGCGTCACCGAGCTGTTCGTGCTGGTGCAGGCGGCGCACGTGCAGAAGGCCGAGGGTCGCCTGCTGGACATGGCCGAGCGCGACGAGCGCCGCGCCGCGCTGCTGCGCGCGCGGCTGGCCTGAGCCGCCGGCACCCTGGAGCAGCCCCATGGCCGGCGAGCGCACCCGCTACCAGGAAGCGATCATCCGTCGCTACTACCGCAACCTCGACACGTTGCGGGCGCAGCGCCTCGAGCAGCTGGTGGGCGACATCTTCCTCGCCACCACCGAGAAGCGGCGCGCCAGCCTGTGGGCCAAGGCCGGCGAGCTGCTGGCAGCCACCGGCATGCCCGCCGACGAGCTCAAGCAGGTGCTGGACGCCCGCGACCTCGAGGCCCTGGCCGCGGTGGTGAACGCGCGCAGCTAGCGCGGCGGGCTAGCGGGCAGCCGGGGTGCGCACGGGACCCAGGGGCACGTCGTAGGCGTGCACGACCTCCGGCGCAGCGCCCTCGGCCTCGCGGGTGGGCACGCGCACGTACTCCAGCCGGGCCGCGGACGCGCCGACCTGGACGCGCATGAAGCCCGGGCCGTCGAGGAAGGTGCCCTGCCGGTAGCCGTACTCCTGCGCATTGCGCTGCGCGTTGCCCCCGGGGTTGCTGGGCTGGGGCGGCATCTGGTAGGTGACCCCATCGGCCTGCTGGTGCGCGTAGAAGTGGTCGTGGCCATGGAGCACCACGGCGGGGCCGTGGCGCTGCAGCAGCTCGTGCACGGGAGTGCCCCAGCCCGGCCGGCGCTGCTCGAAGGAACGCGTGCCGTCGGGGTCGTGACCGCCCCACTCGTAGAGACGCGCTGCCTCGGCGCCACCGCGGCCCTCGCGCGTGAGGCCGCCCACGAGGTGGTGGATGAACACGAAGCGGATGCGCGCCTCGCTGGAGGCCAGCGTGCGCGCCAGCCACGCATGCTGCTCCGGGCCCAGCGTCCAGTCCCAGCCATCTTGCACGCGGCCGCGCGCGGGACGCGTGGGCGCAAAGGGGTCGAGCACGATCACCTGCGCATCGCCCCACTCGAAGGCATAGGCCTGCGCAGGGAAGGGAGGCAGGTCGCCCAGCGGCACCACCAGCGAGGGATCGGGCGGCGGCTGCGGGAACAGCTCCTCGCGCAGGGCCCGTGACCAGCGCGGCATGTCGCCGGGCTGGCCGCGGTCGCGCGAGCCTGCCTCCCCGTCGTGGTTGCCCTGCACCAGGAACACGGGAACGCCCACCCGCGAGAACCACCAGCGCTGCGCCTCGAACAGGGCCCGCGAGGCACGGAAGTCCTTGCCGTGCTTGTCCACCATGAAGGTGTCGCCCAGGTCCACGTGGAAGTCAGGACGGCTGGTGGACGCCGCACGCAGGCTGCGGTCGTAGAGCACGGGCGCCATCGGGTGGTCGAGGTGCGAGTCGGCCTGCACCGTGAAGGTGAAGGGCGTGCCGCGCGGACGGCCGGTGACGAAGCGCATGCTGGCCCCGGGCTCGAGCCCGTCGGACGGCGTGCGCCGCGTGAGCGGCACCAGCACATGGGGCGTGCCGGGCGCCAGCCCCGACAGGCGCAGCTCGACCGCCTTGCCCGCCGGGAAGGACTGCATGTCGGTACGCCGCGACGGACCGCCCACCGGCCCGTAGGCCACGCAGCCCTCGAGGTCCACCAGGGCGCGCACGCTGACGATCACGCCCTCGCGCGTGGGAACGCCCAGCACGACATCGAGGTCGTGCGCGGGCACCTCGCTCCAGAACTGGAACTCGCCCTGCGCTCCGCGTGCGCCGCCACCGCCGCCACCCCGTCCTCCGCCCTCGCGCGCGCCCCCCTCGCGACCGCCGCCGCGACCGCCCCCACCCCCCGCGCCGCCAGGGCCGCCGCCGGGCGGGTCCTCGGCGCGCGAGACGGCCGCCGACGGTCCCAGCACGCAGCACAGCACGGCCAGCAGCGCGCCCAGCGCGCGCACCCGACGGGAGGCCCGGGACAGGGTGCATGCCATGGCTAGCGCGGCTCCTGCGGGGGGCTGGCGGGTGGTGTCACGGCCGCGGCCGGGGCGGCCAGCGGCAGGCGGTAGGCCAGCGAGACCTCGCCGTTGCGCGCGCCTGCCTTGCCTTCCTCGCCGGGCCGCACCGCCCGCACGTAGGCGACCTCGACCTGCGACGCCTGCACGCGCACGCGCAGGTGCCCGCTGTTGGGCAGGATGTCCCCCGAGCGGTAGGCATCGCGATTGAACGTGGTGTACGTGGCGTCTGCCGGGCACGGCACCTCCTGGTAGGTGATGCCGTCCAGCTGCTGGCGCGCGTAGAGGTGGTCATGGCCCTGGAAGAAGATGGCCACCCCGTGCCGTGCCATCAGCTGGTGGATGGGCAGGTCCCAGCCCGGCCGCTCGCGCGCAAAGCGCGTGTCGTCGCCGCGCGGGTCGCGACCGCCCCACTCGTAGAAGGGCGCGACCTCCACGCCGCCGCGTCCCGTGCCCATCACGTGGTGCGAGAAGACGAACTTCCAGCGTGCCTTGCTGTTCGCCAGCGTGGCGGCCAGCCAGCGGTACTGGGCATCCCCGAGGGAGACCTTCCACAGGTCCCGCCCGGCTCCACCCTTGCCGCCCCCGCGACCGCCCTTGGCGCCCTTCTCGCCGCGGGCGCCCCGCGTCCCGCCCTCGGGTGCCTCGCCGCCGGCTGCAGGCTCCGGCGCCTCCCCCGCGGCACGCCGGTCCCCCGGCCCGCCGCCCTGGCCGCTCTCGTGGTCCACCGGCACGGGCGAGTGCCAGTACGCGTCCAGCACCACGAACAATGCGTCGCCCCAGGTCCACGCGTAGTAGTCGCGCAGCAGGCCGATGTGCTCCACCCTGCGCTCGTCGGCCGAGTAGAAGCCGTCCGTGGCCGGCAGCGAGAAGTACGCGTTGCGCGCGCGCCCCGCCAGCACCGCCGCATTGGCCTCCGTGCCGTCCAGCAGCCACGTCCCCACGCACTCATGGTTGCCGTTCACGAGGAACAGCGGGGCGCTGGCCGAGGCGATGCCCAGCCAGCCGCGCTGGCGCGCGTAGACGGCGTTGACGCCGGCCGCATCGAGGGCGCCACGGCTGATCAGCGGGTCGATGCTGAAGTCGTCGCCCATCAGGACGTGGAAGTCCGGCGCATCGGCGGCCACGTTGGCCAGCGCCTGCTCGTAGAGGTCAGGCTCGAACATGCGGCCCTGCCGCTCGGGGTGCGAGTCGCCCTGCACCGTGAAGGTGAAGGCCTCTCCTGCGGGGCGCTGCGTGTGGAAGGCGCCGCCGGGTCCCTCGCGCCAGGCGGTCTCGCCCGGCGTGCGCACGCGCACGCGGTAGGCATGCCGCGTGGACGGGGCCAGGCCAGCGAGCTCGATCTCGGCCGGCCGGCCGGAGGCGACGCGCGACACCGGCAGCATGCGCGGCGCCTCGCCCGCGAGGCTCGTGACCGCCACCTGCACCTCGAGGTCCTGGGCCGACAGCACGTTGATCGTCACGCTGCGGTCGGTGGGACGGCCCAGCGCCACGGACAGCGACGCGTGCGGTCCCTGCGCCACCACCCGCCCGCCGCCCGGGCGGCCCCCGCCACGGCCACCCGCTCCGGCACCCCCGCCTGCGGGCGGGTCCTCGGCCCGGGCTCCCTCGCACAGGCAGGCGAGGGCCAGCAACGCCACGAGGGCGGCGGGCCGCGAGAGGGAACATGCGGCCATCGGCGGGCTCCGGGGTGCGATCTGCGATCTTCAACCCGGTGCTCCCCGTCCCGTCGCGGCCAGCCAGGCCTTCCGCCCGGGTTCGGACATCGTGTTCGTGTCTTGTTCGCATGAACCCGCGCCGCAGGCCGCGCGTTCCCCCTGCGGCCTGGGTGCGAGTGCTACCCTCCGCCCCCTTGGCCCCCGGACGGGCCTCTGAGGACCGCCAGCAGGCCCGGCAGCCGGCGCCTGCGCCAGACCCTGCGATGGACCCCGCGCCCGCACCCTCCTCCCGGCTGCTGCTGTCCTTCACGGTGGCCACCTTCATCGCGGCCCTGGCCTCGGTGTGGGTGCTGGGCGACCTGCGCCAGCGTGTCCAGTCCCTGGAGCAGGCGCAGGCGGGCGCGCCGCAGCGGCCGGCCCGAGCCACCGCGCCCGCCGCCAGCCCGCGCAGCGAGCGCCCGCCGGAAGGCTTCCCGCCTCCCAAGCCCGCGCCGGAGGGCGAGCAGCCCGATCCGCTCGCTTCCACCGACCCGCTGGTCAAGCTCGACGCGTTGCTGAAGGCGCAGCAGGAGGCCAGCGACAGCCTCTACGAGTACTACAGCGACATGCTGGGCGACCTCGTCGCCATCAAGCGCGAGATCCGCCAGCTCAAGGCGAGCCTGCGCAACGTGTCGCAGGCGCTGGCAGCGGGCCGTCCCGGGGGCCTGTCGCTCGGATGGGGCCTGGCACCTGCCCGCCAGCCGCTGGGTGCCGACGTGGCCAAGGCCTATGTCGAGGACGCCAAGCGGTTCGGCATCGAGGTCGAGCCGGGTCGCGTGACCGCGCGCGCGATGCTCAACATGTCGCCCAACGAGGCGATGCCCATCGAGTACTTCATCACGCGATTCCCGGAGTCGGGCCACGAGACGCTGGTGCACCTGGTGGGCGCCGGCACGCTGGGCGACGCGCAGCAGGACCCGCTCAAGGACCTGCGCGGGCTCTCCACGGCGCTCTACAAGGCGCTGGTGGCCGCAGGCTTCCGCGAGGGCGAGGGCAGCCGCGTGGAGGAGCCCGCGCGGCCGGTCCCCGGCGGCGCGCCGGCGGGCGAGGGCCAGGAGGGCGCGGGCACGGAGGGCGCGGGCGAGCCCGTCGAGCCTGCGCCGCCCGTGCTGGTGCTGGCCACGGGCGACACGGTCTACCTCTACGTGCGCTACACGCTGGACGGCCAGGTGCACCTCGCGCGCGCCACCGACTGGGTGCTCGACCCCAGCACGGGCGCCGTGCTGCCCGAGGACTGCTGGCGCTTCACCGGCTCGCGCCGCGTCCCCGACCCGGAGACCGGCGAGGAGATGCTGGCCGCGGAGATGGGCGGCCTGCTCGTGTCCGTGTGGCCCAACGCCAGCGCCCTGCTCGAGGTAGCCCTCGCCTCGGCCGTGAACAACGACTACCGCTACCACCACGCGCGCATCCCCCGGCCCCGACGGCCCGAGGGCGCGCCCGCCGAGCAGCCCATCGCGCCGCTGGCGCTGGACCTGATCTTCTCGTCCACGCCCTTGCCGCTGCAGGGCGACGGCGCACGACCGCTGGAGGCGCCCAAGCCGCCCGCGGGCGCCCCGGCACCTGGAGCGCGATGAACGCTGGCTGGGCCCGTGCCGCGAGCCTGCTCGCCCGGCGCGTGGAGCGCCGCGAGCGCGCCGGGGCACTGCTGCAGGCGCTGGGCCTCGCGCTGTGCGCGGGCGGCGCGCTGGGCCTCTGCCTGCGCGCACTGGGTGCGGGCCTGCCGGCTGCGCTGGCCCCGGCCTGCGGCCTGCTCGCCGGCCTCGTGCTGGGCCTGCGGCGCGCCCGGCGCGTGAGCGCCGTGGATGGCGGCTCGGCGGCGTGGGCCCTGGACCGCGTGGCCGGCGCGCACGAAGCCGGGCTGGCCGCCGCCGAGCGGGGCACGCTGGCCGGCACCGACGCGCCGCCGGTCCCGCGCGTGCGCCTCGCGCCCCTGGCCGGCGTGCCGGCGTGCGTGGCGGGCGTGCTGCTGGCCGGCCTGTGCATGGCGCTGCCGGCCCCGCGTGGCGACGGCTCGAGCGCCCGCGAGGCGGGCGAGGACCGCGACCTGCGCGTGGTGGGCACGCTCGACGCCGCCGGCGCCGACGCCATCGCGGCCAAGGCCGCCGAGGACGCGCGCCTGCGCGCCGCCCTCGGCCTCTCGCCCGAGCGCAAGGCCGAGGCCCCGGCGCTGGAGCAGGCCCTGCGCGACCCCGCGCTACGCAACCAGCTGCGCGAGCGCGCCGGCACGGGCTCGGCGCTCGCCACCGCGCTCGACCAGCCCGACGCCGCCGCGGCGGCCAGCGCGCTGGCAGGCGTGCTGGACGAGGGCCTGCAGGCCCGCCGCGCACTGGAGGCGCTGCGCCGGCAGGAGGCCGCCGCACCGCAAGCCACCCCCTTCGTGCCGCCCACGCGACGCGCGCTGGTGGCCCGCTACCTGGACGCCCGCGCGGGCGGGGAAGGACGCTGATGAGCACGCAGAAGACAGGCGTGTGGCTGGTGGGTGCCTGCGGCGGCGTGGCCACGCTGAGCATCGTGGGCGCACGCGCCGTGGCGCGCCGGCTGCGCCCGCCGGTGGGCCTGCTCACCAGCACGCCGCTGTTCGACGGGCTGGACCTGCCGCGCGTGGACGACCTCGTCTTCGGCGGCCACGAGATCCGGGCCACCGACCCCTGCTGCGCGGCGCAGGAGTTCGCCCAGCGCGCCGGCATCCTCGACGCCGCGCTGCTGGAGGCGCTGCGCGACGACCTGCAGGCCGTGCAGGCCGACCTGCGCCCGGGCTACCTGGTCAACCCCGGCAGCGCCGTGAAGGAGCTGGCACGCGGCGGCCGCGTGGCACGCGCCCGCCGGCCCTCCGAGGTGGTGGCGGGCATCCAGCGCGACCTCGCCGAGTTCCGCGAGCGCCACGACCTCGCCCGCGTCGTGGTCGTGAACCTCGCCAGCACCGAGCCGCCGCGCGAGCTGCCCATCGAGGCCGCCGACCTCAAGGCGCTGCGGCGCCTCATCGAGCAGCCGCGCGCCAGCAAGGGCCTGACCACCAGCCTGCTCACCGCCTTCGCCGCCATCGACGCCGGCCATGCGTGCGTGAACTTCACGCCCTCGCCCGGCAGCCACCTGCCTGCGCTGCAGCAGCTGGCGCTGGAGCGTGGCGTGCCGCACATGGGCAGCGACGGCAAGACGGGCGAGACGCTGGTCAAGACCGCGCTGGCCCCGCTCTTCGCCGGCCGCGCGCTGCGCGTGCTGTCGTGGGAAGGCTACAACATGCTGGGCAACCGCGACGGGTTCGTGCTCAACGACCCGCACGCGCGCCTGAGCAAGACCCGCTCGAAGGACGCGGCGCTGCGCAAGATCCTGGGCGACGGCGACCTGCACTCGCGCGTCACCATCGATTACGTGCCCAGCCTCGACGACTGGAAGGTGGCGTGGGACTTCATCCACTTCGAGGGCTTCCTCGGGGCTCGCATGACCATGCAGTTCACGTGGCAAGGCAACGACTCGGCGCTGGCGGCCCCGCTGGTGCTCGACCTCGCCCGGCTGGCTGCCTTCGCGCACGCGCAGGGCGAGGCCGGCCTCATGCGGCACCTGGCGGGCTACTTCAAGTCGCCCGCGGGCGTGGAGGAGCAGTCCTTCGTCAAGCAGCTGGCCTTGCTGGAGGCCTACGTGGCCGGCCACCGGCAGCGCGCCGCCGGCTCTCGCAAGCGCCGCAGCTGAAGCGCGCCGGCCGCCCGCGAGCGGCTACGCTGCCTGCCATGCCCGACGCCCTGCTGGCCGCCCTGCTGCTGCTGCCGTTCTACGCGGCCACGCTGGCCACCGACCGGCTGCCGGCACGCTGGCGCGCGCTCCCGCTGGCCCTGCTCTGCGCGGTGTCGCTGGCCGCGCTGTGCGAGCTGACGCGCTACGACCAGGGCCGCGGCCAGCTGCTGTTCCTCGTGGGCACGGTGGGTGCGCCGCTGGGCGCCATCTTCGGCGGGGCGTCGTGGGGCACGCGACGCTTCTACGGCTGGCCGGACCTGGGGCCGCACCCCTCGCGGCTGGGACTGTGGTGCCTGAGCCTGCTGCTGGGCGTGATGGCCGGCTCGCAGTGGCGCGCGGCCGACGTGCGCGAGAGCCAGGCCCGCGGCGATGCGCTGCTGGAGCGCGTGCAGGCCTGGCGCACGGCGCACCCCGGCGCGGCCCCGGCGTCGCTGGAGGCCATCGCGCCCGACGCGCCGTCCACGCGCATGGGCTGGCTGGCGCCTCCGGCCTTCGCGCTGGTGGCCGAGCCCGACGGGGGGCTCGCGCTCTCGTTCCCCGTGGCCACGCACGTGGACATGCGACGCAAGCTGGGCGGCGGCGGCTGGGAGGCGCTGCGGGCGCGCCCTGCGGCAGGGCCCGGGGGCGCGCGGTGAACGCCATGCCTGCGCTGCAGGGCACGGGCGCCGCCCGACGCGCGCGCCTCTCCAGCGCCCGCCTGCACCTGGTCGCAGGCCCCGAGACCGGCGGCGAGGGCTGGGTGCGCGCCACGCAGGCGGCGCTGGCCTCCGGAGCCGTGGACGTGCTGCAGGTGCGCATGAAGCAGGCCGACGACAAGGCCTGCATCGCCGTCGTGCGGGAGGCGCGCGCGTGGTGCGACGCCGTCGGGGCGCTGCTCGTGGTGGACGACCGCGTGGCGCTGGCCGCCGCCGCGGGTGCCGACGGGGCCCACGTGGGCGAGCACGACCTCACGCCTGCGCTGGCGCGCCTGCTGCTGGGGCCCGACCGCTTGCTGGGCCTCTCCACGCATGGGCCCGACGAGGTACGCGCAGCAGGCAGCCTGCCGGTGGACTACCTCGGCCTGGGCCCCTTCTTCCCCACCGGCAGCAAGGCGCTGGAGCGCACGCCGGGCGGCGCCACGCTGGCGCAGGCCAGCCTCGCTGGGGCGGGCGCCCGGCCCGTGTTCGCCATCGGCGGCATCGAGGCCTCGCGCCTGCCCGCCCTCGTGGACGCGGGCGTGCGGCGCGTGGCGGTGGGCCAGGCCGTGCTGCGCGCACCCGACCCGGGCAAGGCCGCACGCGCGCTGGCCGCCCTCCTGCCCGCCCTGCCCGGGTAGGCCGCCGACGGCCCGATCCGCGCCGCCTCGGCGCCGCGGTGGCACGATGGGGCGATGCCCTTGCGCACCCCCGCCCCGCTGCGGCTGCTGGCGCTGCTGCTGCTGCTGGCGCCGCTGGCTGTGTGCCGCCCTGCGCAGGCCGAGGACTCGCCCGAGCAGCAGCTCTTCGAGGCGCGCCACCTGCTGCGCGTGCGCCACGAGCCCGACGCCGCGCTGGAGCTGTTCGACGCGCTCCTGGCCCGCACCGACCTCGAGCCGCGCGCCCGCGCCGAGGCGCTGTGGGGCGCAGCCGAGTGCCATGCCGCCCGGGGACGCTGGGAGCAAGCGCTCTCCGCCTGGAGCACGCTGCAGCAGGACCCGGCCCTGCCGGCCGACCTGCGCGCGCGCGCCGAGCAGGCCCTCGGCGAGCACGCCAGCAAGGTGGCGCCCGGGCGCCTGCCGGGACTGGAAGGCCGCGAGGCACAGGAGCAGGCCGAGCGCGCCGCGCAGCGGCGCCAGCAGGTGGCGCAGGCCCTGGACCGTGCGCGCGCGGCGCTGGCGCGACGCCAGTTCGACGACGCCCGCCGCGAGGTGGCGCTGGCGCTGGCCACCGACCCCGAGAGCAGCGAGGCCCTGCACGTGCTGGGGCTGGTGGAGAGCGAGCAGCCCGACCGCGGCGCCATGCTGCGCACGCTGCTCCAGTTCTACGAGACCGTGCGCAGCGAGTCCTTCCAGCGCCTGCGCACGCGCCTGCGGCAGGCCGAGGAGCAGGCCCAGCGCCGCCGCAACGAGGGCGACCTGGCTGCCGCTGACCTGGCCCTGCGCGAGGGCATCGCGCTCGTGGACCGCAGCGAGTTCGGCGGCCAGCTGGAGGCGGAGCGCTGGAACCTGCTGTTCTGGCTGCGGCAGGTGGCCGCCGAGGCGCGCGCGCAGCGGCTCGAGCTGGCCCCCGAGCCCGCGCGGCCCAGCGGCCCGCCCGCCGACGCCGGCGTGCGCGGACGCTTCGTCGCGCTGCTGGGCGAGACCTTCGGCGAGCGCGCGGAGGCTGGCGGCGACCCGCTGCGCTTCCACGAGTTCGCGCCCCAGCCCTCCGCGGACGCGCCGCCCTCCCGCTCGCTCGGTCCCAGCGCCTTCGCCTCGCCCCGCATCGCCCTCGAGCAGGGGCCCACCTCGCTCTCGCGCGCCCGCTTCGCCGAGCGCTGGGTGCGCAGCACGCTGGCCACCGACTGGCCGGTGGCGAGCCTCGAGCGCAGCCGCCCCGCCGCGGGCAGCCGCAAGCCGGCCGCGGGCGGTCCCGTCCGGTTGCTGGAGCGGCTCGACGACGTGCTGCTGGTGCAGCACGGGGAGCCCGTGCAGCGTGAGGTGCAGGCACTGCGCGCAGCCTTCGCGGCCCAGCCCCCTGCCGTGCAGGTGGACGTGGCGCTCTACGCCACGGGCAGCGGCGGTACGGTGCGCCTTGCCACCGCGCTGCGCCTGCCCAGCCCGGCGGCGCGCGAGGACGCCCTCGATGCGCAGGTGTCCGGGCGCCTGCTGGAGGAGTGCCGCGCCGACCTCGAGGGCCTGCAGGGCGTGACGCTGCTGGGCACGGCGCAGCTGCGCCTCGACGGCGAGGTCGGCGCGCGGCTGGACCTGCATGAGCGCACCGAGGCGCATCCACTGCACGCCTCGGCCGGCGAGCCGCGCCTCGCGGTGCTGGGGCTGGAGGCGGCGCGCTACGGCGTGTCGCTGGACCTCTACGCAGAGGACCTTGCCGGCGTGCGGGCCGGGGCGCGGGCCGCGGCCGTGTCGGTGGTGGCGCGCGCGCGGCAGGTGCTGCCCAGCGTGGTGGTGCGCAAGGACGGCCCCACGGGCCCGTGGCTGCGCCTGCCCAAGTTCGCCGAGACCCAGGTGGAGGCCGACCGCCGCCTGCCGCACGCCGACACGCTGGTGCTGTTCGGCCTGCCCAATCCCTTCGTGGACAGCGCGGGCAGCGCCCCCGACCTCGTGCTGCTGGTGGGCGTGAGGCCGGCCGGCAAGCAGGGCCAGCCGGCCCCCGTCCCCGACGTGCCGGCGTGGCAGCCCGGGGGCCGCGAGGAGCTGCAGCAGCATCCGCTGGGCCCGCTGGGCACCGAGGTGCAGGACGACCTCGTGCTGGACGGCTGGCCTGCCGAGCAGGCCGCCGGCTCGCCCCCGCCCGAGGCCCTGGCACGCGAGGCGCGCGAGACGGCGCTGGCCTCGCTGCTGGCGACGCGCGCACGGCTGCTGGTGGCGGGCGCGGCCAATCCCGTGCGCGTGCGCGAGGGCCGTGCCGAGGCGCGCCTGCCGGCTGCGGAGCACGTGCGGCTGGGCGAGGCGGCGGCATGGCTGGGGTCGCAGGCCGGCACGCTGCTGGAGGTGGAGGCGCGCGCGTACGACGTGCCGCGCGCCGCGGCGGAGGCCGTGCTGGGCCGCGAAGGCGTCACGGCCCTGCCGGGCGGCGAGGCGTGGCTGATGCTGCCCGCGATGCTTCCGGCGGCCGATGCCGAGCTGGCCCGGGCGGGCGATGCCACCAGCCTCTTCGCGCTGCGCAGCCTGCAGGTGGCACGCTCCACGCAGCAGGTGGTGGCGCGCCAGCTGGCCAGCCGCAGCATCACCCGGCAGGTGCGCGTGCTGCGCGGCCAGCCCGGGGAGGCGCAGCGCGTGCTGTCCCTGCCCGGCCTGGCGGAAGAGGGACTCGTGGTGCAGGTGCGCCCCGGCCCCGACGAGGAGGGCCGGCGCGTGACCGTGGTGCGCGTGCGCGCCGCGCGGCTGCGTGGCGTCGAGGCCGTGCCCGTGGGCGGCCTGGAGGCGCAAGGCGTGGCCGTGGACGTGCCCCGCTGGCACCCGTTGCGCGAGCGGGCGGCCACCGCGCCGCTGGCCGACAGCGAGCCCCTGTGGCTGCGCCTCGAGCATCCCAGCGATCCCGGCCGCGTGCTCGTGGTGCGCGTCGCCACGCGCCGCGTGGGCTAGCCCGCTGCAGGCCCCGCGCCGCCGGCGGGTGCCGCCGGGTCGCGCCACCACGGCAGGCGCGCCGACAGGCGCCACAGCGCGAAGGCCACCAGCCCGCCCAGCAGCACGCCAGCGAGCAGGTCGCCCGGCCAGTGCTTGCCCACGTAGATGCGGCCCACCAGCATCACCAGCCCGTAGGAGGTCGCCAGCAGGCCCGCCCAGCGCCGCAGGCACCAGAGCGAGACCACGAACACGCCCATCGTCAGCGCATGCCGGCTGGGGAAGCTGGGGCTGCGGCTGGCCACGCCGCGCAGCGGCAACGCCTCGGGCTGGCTGGCGCACGTGGCCAGCTCCTCGGGCGTCACCAGCACGGTCTCGTAGGCATGCGGCGGGCGCGGGGCGGCGATGGTGCCCCACAGCACGTCACCCACCAGCATCGCCAGCCCCCAGCCGGCCAGCGCCACGACCAGCGCACGCAGCGCACGCGCGCGCTCGCGCCAGCCCACCACGCCGACCACCGCCACCAGCAGCACCACAGGCACCACCTTGTCCTGCGCGGCGGGGAACAGCCAGGCCGTGAACTCGCCGTGCCAGCGGCAGCACACCAGGTGCACGATCGATCGCTCGAGGCGGTCGAGCGACTCCACCCAGCCGGCGAGGCAGGCAAGCAGCACGGGGACGGCGGGCAGCACGCCGCCACCCTACCGCGGGCCCGTGCGCACCACGGTCATCCCCCCTGCAGGCGCCCTTCGCGCACGTCGAGCACGAAGGTCACGGGCCCGTCGTTGACGAGGTCCACCTGCATGTCCGCCCCGAAGCGGCCCGTCTCCACCGGCAGGCCCGCCGCGCGCAGGGCCTCGACCACGCGCAGCACCAGCGCCTCGGCCCGCGCCGGCGCCTCCGCGCCGCCGAATCCCGGCCGGTTGCCCCCGGCCAGGCTGGCCAGCAGGGTGAACTGGCTCACCACCAGGCAGCCGCCCCCGGCCTGCGCCAGGGTGAGGTCCATCGGCGTGCGCCCGGGGAAGCAGCGCAACGCCGCCACCTTGCGCGCCGTGGCCTCGGCGTCGGCCTCCGTGTCGCCCTGTGCGACGCCCACCAGCAGCAGCAGGCCACGGGCGCAACGTCCCACCGGCTGCCCGTCCACGCGCACCTCGGCCCGCTGCACGCGCTGCACGACTGTTCGCATGCGCGTAAGGTACGGCGTGAGGGCGCGCAGGGCGAGGTCGTGGACAGCACCGGCCTGCCTGCGAGAGTGAGGCCATGGGCCAGGAGACCTTCCGCTACAGCCTGCCGCCGTCCTCCGGGCGCATCGCCGTCACGCGCGAGGAGATCGAGGCGCGCGAGGACGCCGTGCTCGGGCCCTGGGCCATGCGCTCGGCGCACAGCCAGGGCCGTGCGCACGCGGAGCCGCCGCACCCCTACCGCAGCGCCTACATGCGCGACCGCGACCGCATCGTGCACACGCGCGCGTTCCGCAGCCTCGAGTACAAGACGCAGGTCTTCGTCAACCACGAGGGCGACTACTACCGCACGCGCCTCACGCACACCATGGAGGTGGCCCAGGTGGCGCGCACGGCCGCGCGCGCGCTGCGCCTCAACGAGGACCTCACCGAGTCCATCGCGCTCTCGCACGACCTGGGCCACGGTCCCTTCGGCCACAAGGGCGAGTACGTGCTGCGCGAGCTGATGCAGGCGCACGGCGGCTTCGAGCACAACGCGCACGGCCTGCGCGTGGTGGACCTGCTGGAGCGCCGCTACCCGCGCTGGCGCGGCATCAACCTCTCCTACGAGGTGCGCGAGGCCTTCGCGCTCCACAGCCCCTCGCCGAAGGGCCCGCTGGGCTTCCGCGAGGGCATCCGCCCGCTGCTGGAAGCCCAGCTGGTGGACACCTGCGACTCGCTGGCCTACCTCGCCCACGACCTCGACGACGGCATCACGGCCGGCTTCGTCGAGCCCGAGGCGCTGCGCGAGGTCGAGCTGTGGCGCCAGCACTGGGAGCGCGTGCAGGCCGACGAGCCCACGCTGGCCCGGCGCCAGCAGGCGCTGCTCACCGTCAAGCGCATCATCGACGCCAGCGTGGGCGACCTCATCACGGCCACCGCGGAGCGCATCGCGGCCGTGCAGCCCACCACGCCCGCGCAGGTGCAGGCCCACCCGCACCTCATCGTGGCCTTCCACGACGACATGCACCGCATGCACCGGCGGCTGTCGCACTACCTCTACGAGCATTTCTACAACTCGCCGCCGCTGATGAAGATGGGCCACCGCGCCCGCCGCTTCCTCACCGGGCTCTTCGAGGCCTACCGCGAGAACCCGCGCCTGATGGAGGCCGAGGAGCGCGCCTGGGCCGACGAGGTGGGCCTCGAGCGCGCCATCTGCGACAAGATCGCCAGCATGACCGACCGCGAGGCGCAGGAGGAGTACCGGCGCCTCTTCGAGCCCTTCGAGCGCATCTGAGGCGCAGGGCGCTCCGGCCCTAGCGCAGCTGCGGTCGCTCCACGTCCAGCGTGCCCGCGGCCCGGTCCAGCGCCACGCCGCGGTTGCGCGCGCGCACGTTGTCGCTGCCGGGCGCGTCGCTGCGCGTGCCGCCGTCGGCGAAGCCCTCGGGGTAGGTGTCGCGGCCGCCCGCGTCCACCAGCAGGCCCAGCGAGCTGCTCTCGGTCCAGTAGCGCGAGGGGCCGCCGCGGTCCAGCAGGCGTGCGTCGAAGACCGCCGTGCCCACCTGCAGGCCTGCCTTGGCGAAGGCGTAGGTGTCGTCGCCGCCGGCGTCCAGCAGCAGGCCCACGCTGCGGTTGATGGACCAGCCCAGCCCCGAGCTGCCGGCCGCGTGGCGGTCGTTGCCGCCGCCGTCGTAGAGCACCCCCACCGTGAAGTCGTGCCCGTAGCCCGGGCCCCAGTCCTGCGCCACCTCGTGCACGTCGTCGCCGGCCTCGTCCACGCAGATGCCCACGCAGAAGTGCGCCCCCGAGCCCTGCGCCCAGCCGTGGGCGCGCAGCACGTCGTCGCCGGCGCCGTCCCACAGCAGGCCGGTGCCGAACCAGTAGCCGCAGCCCTGCGCCCAGTTGCCCGCCACGTAGGTGTCCTTGCCCTCCACGTCCAGCAGGCTGCCCAGCCCGCCGGCCCACGAGTGGCCGTCGGCGCCGTCGCCGCGCCGGCCCATCGAGCAGCCCTGCGCGTTGCTCACGGCCACCTTGCCCTGCGTGTGGTACGAGGGCCGGCCCGCGGCGGCGCCGTCCACCACCGCCTCGTAGGCGTCGTCGCCTGCGCGGTCGGCCAGCGTGCCCACGCCGCCGGCGCCGCCGAAGCCCTGCCCGTCGCTGCGCACGCGGTAGCGATCCTGGCCCGCCGTGTCGAACAGCAGCCCCACGCCGAACCACGCCGCGCCCTGCGCGCCGTACCAGGCCTCGTAGGCGTCGTCGCCCGCGAGGTCGATGAGCGCGCCGAGGCCAAGCTGCCCGGCACCCTGCGCCAGCGTGCCGTGCGCCTCGTAGCGATCGTTGCCGGCGGCGTCCAGCAGCAGGCCCACGCCCACCAGCCCCACGCCCTGCGTGCCGCCCTCGAAGCCGGGCGTGGTGCCGTAGGTGTCGTCGCCCTCGAGGTCCAGCAGCACGCTCACGGGGTGCGCCGGGTCGCTGCAGGCCACGCGCCCGCGGTAGGCGTCATTGCCGCCCAGGTCCACCACGATCCAGTCGAAGGCCTCGCCGGCCTCGTGCACGTCGTCGCCCGTGCCACGCACGCGCAGGCGCCCCAGCGGCGTGTCCAGCGCCAGCGACAGCCCCACCAGCGCCGCGCTGTCGGGCAGCGCCGCCAGCGCGGCCGTGAGGCCCGTGCGCGCGCGGTCCAGCGCCTCCACCGCCTTGAGGCCCGCGTACCACAGGCTGGCCTCGTCCCAGCGTGCCAGCACGTCGTCGAGGGCGGGCTCGTGGTCGAGCGCATCCACCTCCTCCACGCCCAGGTCCAGCCGCCGCGCCACGGCCGCGCGCAGCTCCATGGGCACGTTGCGCCACGCGCGCCCGGCCCAGCCCTGCGCGTCCAGCAGGTCCAGCACCAGCCGGCCCAGCAGCCCGCTCACGGCCTCGGGCAGCACGGCGCAGCGTGCGCGCAGGTCCTTCTCCAGCAGCGGGTAGGGCGACTCTTCGCCGAAGGTGACGTAGCGCGTGGGCCGCCCCGCGTGGCGGTGCGCGGCCAGCACCGCCTCGGCCAGCGGCGTGGGCTCGGCCACGAGGTTGACCGCGTAGGACCGGAAGGCGCCCATGCGCCGGTCCACGCCCAGCAGGTGCGCCGCGCGGTGCAGCCAGCCGGCGCCGCGCGAGCCGCGCTCGCCGGCGCGCGCCGGGTCCAGCAGGTCGCGCGCGCCCGCCCCCAGCGTGCGCGCGAAGGGCACGGTCGCCAGCGGGCGGTCGAAGAGGTCGTCCACGTGGCGCAGCTTGTGGCTGGCCTCGGGGTAGCCCGCCCACCAGCCGCGCGCGCGCCAGCCCAGCGTGGCGCGCTCCAGCCCGGCCACTGCCAGCGCCTCGTCCAGCAGGTCGGCGCCGGGCGCAGCCGCAGGGGCACCCGCAGGCACCTCGCCGGCCGATCCCGCCCCGGCGGGCAACAGCAGGCAGGCACAGGCGAGCACGAGGCAGGACAGGATGCGCGGCATGGGACCTCCGCGCGCAAGGTAGCGCAGGGCGCCCCGCGAGGCCGCACCCGCTGGCGTTCCGCCCGTGCGCCCGCCCCGGCTAGGCTCCCGGCCATGGCCTCGCACCCGCGCCGCATCGTGTGCCTGACGGAGGAGCCCACGGAGCTGCTCCACCTGCTGGGCGAGGGCGGGCGCATCGTGGGCCTGAGCGCCTGGACCTGCCGCCCGCCGGGCGCGCGCGAGCAGGCGCCGGTGGTCTCGGGCTTCACCGGCGGCAACGTGCGCAAGATCGTCGAGCTGGCCCCCGACCTCGTGATCGGCTTCAGCGACATCCAGGCCGACCTGGCCGCGCAGCTGGTGCGCGCCAACCTCAACGTGCTCATCACCAACCAGCGCAGCCTCGAGGAGATCCTCGACACCATGCTGCTGCTGGGCCGCATCGTCGGCCCGGAGGCGCGCGCCGCGGCGCTGGTGGCGGGCTGGCGCGCGCGGCTGGAGGCCGTGCGCGCACGCGCCGCGCGCCTGCCCCGCCGGCCGCGCGTCTACTTCGAGGAGTGGCCCGACCCCGGCATCAGCGCCATCCGCTGGGTGAGCGAGCTGGTGGCCGTCGCCGGCGGCGAGGACATCTTCGCCGAGCGCAGCACGGGCCGGCTGGCGCGCGAGCGCTTCGTGACGCACGACGAGGTGCGTGCCCGCGACCCCGAGGTGATCGTGGCCTCGTGGTGCGGCAAGCCGGTGGACCTCGCCTCCTTCGCCACGCGGCCCGGCTGGTCCGGCCTGCCCGCCGTGCGCGCCGGGCGCATCCACGAGCTGCCCAGCGCCATCATCCTGCAGCCGGGGCCGGCGGCCCTCACCGACGGGCTCGACGCGCTGGAGCGCATCGTGGCGGAGGCCGCCGCGTGCTGAGCTGGTGGGAGGAGACGGCCCTGCTGGACTACGACGTGGCCGTCGTGGGCGGCGGCATCGTGGGCCTCTCCACCGCCTGCGAGCTGCTGGAGCGGCGCCCCGCGCTGCGCGTGCTGGTGCTCGAGCGCGGGCCGCTGCCCAGCGGCGCCAGCGGGCGCAACGCGGGCTTCGCCTGCTACGGCAGCGCCAGCGAGATCCTCGCCGACGGGCAGGGCGAGGGCGTGGCCCGCGCGCAGGAACTGGTGGGCGAGCGCTGGCGCGGCCTCCAGCGCCTGCGCGAGCGCGTGGGCGACGAGGCGCTGGGCTACGAGGAGCTGCCGGGCTACGACCTGCTGGGCCCCGCGCAGGGCGAGGTGGCCGAGCGCCTGCCCGAGCTCAACGCCTGGCTCAGGCCGGTGCTGGGCTTCGACGCCTACGCACCCGACCCCGAGGGCCTCGCGCGCATGGGCTTCCCGCGCGCGCGCGTGCCGTGGCTGGTGCGCAGCCGCGGCGAGGGCGCGCTGCACCCCGGGCGCATGCTGCGCGCGCTGCAGGCGCGCGCCCAGCGGCTGGGGGCCACGCTGCTCTCGGGCGTGGAGGTCGAGCAGCTGGAAGCCCATCCCGGCGGCGCGCGCCTGTGGGTGCGCCGCGCGCACCCTGCCGGGCGCCTCTGCTTGCGCGCGCCGCAGGTGGCCGTCACCACCAACGCCTTCGCCCCCGCGCTGGTGCCCGGGCTGGACGTGGTGCCGGGCCGCGGGCAGGTGCTGCTCACCGCGGCGCTGCCCGGCGGGCACCCGCTCCAGGGCACCTTCCACCACGACGGCGGCGACCTCTACTTCCGCGGCGTGGGCGACCGCGTGCTGCTGGGCGGCGGGCGCCACAGCGACGTGGCCGGCGAGACGCAGCTGGAGATGGCCACCACGCCCGCCATCCAGGGCCTGCTGGAGCGCTTCCTCGCCGAGGTGGTGCTGCCGGGCCGCCCCGTGGCCATCGAGCGGCGCTGGGCGGGCATCATGGCCTTCGGCAGCCAGCGCGCCCCCATCGTCGAGCGCCGCGCGCCCCACCTCGTGGTGGGCGTGCGCATGTCGGGCATGGGCGTGGCGCTGGGCAGCCGCGTGGCCGAGCGGCTGGCCGCGCTGCTGCTGGGCTGAGCCGGCGCGCCGCCGCCGGCCCTGCGGTAGGGTGGCGCCATGGCGCGCCTCGCGTTGCTGCTGCTGGTGCTGGCCGGCCTCGCGGCCGGCGCCTGGCTGTGGCTGGGCGCCGGCCCCGGACCCGGCGACGCCGTGGTGGACGAGGGCGAGCGGCCCGAGGCCACGCCCACGGCGGGCCCCGTGCTGGAGGCGCAGCCCGGCACGGCCGGCAGCGCACCGCGCCGCGCGCCCGGCAGCGGCCCCGCCGGCAGCGCGCCGCCCGGGCGCACGCCCGCGGAGGGCCCCCCCGCCGCCCCGGCCGCCGTCGTGCTGCGCGTGCGCGTGCTCGACGAGGTGCGTGGCCAGCCGCTGGCCGGTGCCGTGGTGTGGTGCGAGCCGGCGCGGCAGCCCTGCCCGCGCCTGCCGCGCGCCGAGGACGACCCCGGCCGGCCCACCTCGGTGCTCTCCTCGCGCGTGGTGTGGGGCACGCCCACCGACGCCAGCGGCCTGGCCCAGCTGCGCGAGGGGCAGGTGCCCGCGCCCAGCGCCGCCGGCCTGGACGTCTTCGCACGCGCGGCCGGGCACGTGGTGGGCCTCGCCTGCGGCGTGCGCGGGACGGACGAGGTGCTGCTGCGCCTGCGCCCCGCGCTGCAGCTGCGCGGCACCGTGGTGGACCGCAGCGGCAAGCCGCTGGCCGATGCCTCGCTGGAGGCACGCCAGCTCGCGGCCAAGGGCGTGCCCGTCGAGCCGGGCCACGCCGGCGAGGCGTGGACCGACGAGCAGGGCCGCTTCGTGGTGGACGGCCTGCTGCCCGGACTGCTGGTGCTGCGCATCGGCGCCGAGGACCACATGCCGCGCGAGGTGGACGAGGACCCCTCGCGCCCGGGCGAGCGCCGCTACGAGCTGGTGCGCGCCTGCCGCGTGGCCTTCCGCCTGCGCACCGACGACGGCCGGCCCGTCGAGCATCCCACCTTCCGCGTGGCCTACGGCGCGGAGCGCGAGGAGCGCATCGGCCTGCTGCAGGTGCAGGGCAGCGAGACCAGCGACGGCGTGCTCACGCAGCCCTTCCTCGTGCCGGAGGATGCCGGCACGGTGGACGTCGAGGTGAAGGCCCCGGGCTACGCGCCCTGGCGGCGCAGCGCGCAGGCCATCCCCTCCAGCGGCGACCTCGTGCTGCCGGTCACCCTGCTGCGCGACGCCCAGCAGGGCAGCCTGCGCATCGCCTTCGAGGACGAGGCCGGCCAGCCCCTGCCCTGGGACCAGCAGTCCGCGGCCGCGCCCGCCCTGCGCGCGCTGGACGGCCAGGCGCTGGGCGGCGGCACGCTGGTCGAGCACGGCAAGGACCTGCGCCTGCTGGGCCTGCCGCCCGGGCGCTACGAGCTGCTGCTGCGCACCCACGCCCACGCCCCGCTGCGCCTGGAGGCCCGCGTGGCCGGCGGCACCGAGTCCGAGCAGCGCGTGCGGCTGCGTCCCTCCGCCCTCCTGCGCGTGCGCTTCACGGCCGCCCAGGCCCGCGTCGTGCGCTTCCGCCTGCTGCAGGCCGGCGAGGTGGTGCCCGCCCTGCCCCACGACGCCACCCCCGACGGCGCCGGCGACACCCCCGACCTGGCCGCCAGCGGCGAGGGCATCCTGCTGGGCGGCCTCGCCACCGGCGACTACGACGTCGAGGTGACCAGCGACGACCTGCGCCCCACGCGCACGCGCGTCTCCCTGCGCGAGGGCGAGCTGCGCGACCTCACGGTGGCCGTCGAGCCGCTCTGAGCCCGCCCGCGCCCCGCTCGCAGCCCTTGCCCACCACGCGCTCGCCCCGCCCGGCCCGTCGTGGGCCCCGAGCGGCTCAGCGCCCCGGCGGGCGGGCGGCCGGGCGCGGGGCCGGCGACGGCGAGGCGGGGCGGCGGCGCAGCCAGAGGACGTAGGCACCGAAGCCCAGCAGGAAGGCCCACGGCAGGTGGTGGCCCAGGCGCACGTAGAGGGTGCGGCCGCCCGGGACCAGCGGCACGTCGCGCACCAGCACGTCGTCCACGCCCACGCCCAGCGTGGCCTCGACCTCGCCGCTGGCGCTGACGAAGGCGCTCACGCCGGTGTTCGTGGCGCGCACCAGCGGCACGCCGTGCTCCACGGCGCGGAAGCGCGTGAAGTTCAGGTGCTGCCACGGCTCCCACGAGTCGCCGAACCACGAGTCGTTGGCCATGCTCACGAGCAGGTCGGGCCGCTCGTCGCCGGCGGCCTCGCGCACGTAGCCGTCGAGGATGCCCTCGTAGCACAGGAAGGGCAGCAGGCGCTTCTTGCCCAGCTCGAGCAGCGCCTGCGGCGGCTCGCCGGGCACCATCGTGAAGCGCTGCGGCAGCATGCTGCGCGGCAGGCCCAGCGGCATGAACTCGCCGAAGGGGATCAGGTACACCTTGCGGAACGAGGACCAGGCCGCGTCGCGCCCGCCGCGGCGGCGCAGCACGGCGGCGTTCCAGCGCTCGTCGGGCAGCGGCCCCTCGTGCGTGATGCCCACGGAGGCGGGCTTGCGCTCGTAGGCGCCCACGAGGAAGTCGTGGTCCAGGCCCAGCTCCTCCAGCACCTCGAAGCCCGCGCGCCGCAGGTGGTTGGCCACCACGGGCGGCGCCTCGCTGGTGTAGCCCACGCTGTCGGTGATGGCGGTCTCGGGCCACACGATGAGCTCGGCGCCCTGCCGGGCCGCGTTGCGCGAGCCCTGCGTGTAGCCCTCGGCGCTGCTGCGCACCGCACGGCCCTGGCCCTGCTCGGCCGCGCGCTTGGCCAGGCTGCCGATGGCGGGCTGCACGATGCCCACGGCCAGGCGCTCGGGCGCATGCGCCTCGGCCTCGCGCACCTCGGCGTGGCGCAGCATGCCGGCCACGCCCAGCGCCACGCCCACCGCGAAGGTGGCCAGCGCCGCCACGGGCCGGGCCGGCGGGCGGCCGGGCAGCGGGTAGGCCCAGCGCAGCAGCTCGTGCACGGGCGCCACGAGGCACAGCGTGGCGAAGGACACCAGCGGCACGCCGCCCCACTCGGCCAGCTGGCGCAGGGGCGCCACGTCCACCATGCCGTGGCCGGCCATCCACGGGAACAGGCGCGGCACGAACGACTCGCAGGCCACCCACAGCGACACGACGGCCAGCGGGTGCAGGCGCGTGCCGCGCACGAGGAACCAGCGCAGCACCAGCGCGAAGGCCCAGCCGTGCACCACGCCCAGGATGCCGAACAGCGCGGTGGCCCCGTAGGCCGCCGGCGCCGGCAGGCCGCCGAAGAGCTGGATCGTGGGCGCCAGCCAGCGGTAGCCGAAGCCGATGCCCAGCGCGCCGAACAGCAGCGACCAGCCGAGGAAGGCGCGCGTGCTGCGCGTCATCTCCACCAGCCACAGCAGGCCCACGAAGCCCGGCAGCACGCCCCACCACAGCGGCTCGGGCGCGAACGACACCACCCACAGCAGCAGCAGCGAGGCCACGCCCAGCGTGCGCGTCCACGCCGGCAGGCGCGCGGCGCCGGGGGCCGGCGGCGGGACGCGGGGCGGGGCCGCGGGGCCGGCGGGCACGTGCTAGGCGCCGAACTTGGCCAGCTTGCCGGCGTTGGCCAGCGCCAGCCGCAGCAGCGAGGTGCCGGGGACGGCGTTGCCCAGCGCGCCGCGCCGGCACGAGGGCTCGTCGAAGCGCGGCAGGCCGTCGGGCTCGCACCACGGCCCGTAGAGCAGGAAGGGCACCGGGTGCCACGAGTGGCCGGCCATCGGGCCGGGCGTGCTGTGGTCGCCCGTGATGACGATCACGTCGGGCTGCAGCGCCAGCAGGCGCGGCACCTCGGCATCGAAGGCCTCGATCACCTGCCCCTTGCGCGCCTCGTCGCCGTCCTCGCCGGCCGAGTCGGTGCCCTTGACGTGCAGGAAGAAGAAGTCGTAGGCCGGCTGCGTGCTGCGCCAGGCCTGCTCGAGGGCCGTCACCTCGTCGGCGATGCTGCTGCTGGGCCCCACGCCGGGGGCGAGGTCCATGCCCAGCAGGCGCGCCACGCCGCGGTAGGCCGGGTAGGCGGCCACGGCGCAGCCCGTGAGCGCGGCCATCGAGCGCAGCGTGGCCAGCGGCGGGCGGCCCGAGAAGCCGCGCAGCATCACGCCGTTGGCCTGCGCGCGGCTGCCGAGGATCTCGCGCGCCAGCGCCACGAAGCGGTTGGCCACGCGCGCCGTCTTCTGCGAGGCCGGGTCGGCCGCCTGCGCGGGCAAGGGCGCCACGCCGGCCACCTGCGGGTCGGTGTCGCTGACGCGGTCGCCCAGCCCCGGGCCACGCAGAACCACCGAGAAGCGGTACTGCAGGCCGGGGTTCACCTCCACCTGCACGTCCTCGATGCGCGCGATGCGCTCGCGCAGCATGTCGGCCAGCGGGCGCGACTGCTCGGTGGGGATGCGGCCCGCGCGCCGGTCGGCCAGCAGGCCCTTGGCGTCCAGCGTGCAGAAGTTGCCACGCGCGCACACGTCGCCGGCGCCCACGTCCACGCCCACGCCCAGCGTCTCCAGCAGGCCGCGGCCCACCTCCACCTCGAGCGGGTCGTGGCCGAACAGCGCCAGGTGGCCCGGCCCGCTGCCGGGCGTGACGCCCTCGGCCACGGGCACGTAGCGCCCCAGCGCCGAGCGGCGCGCCAGCCCGTCCAGGTTCGGGTGGTGCGAGCGCTCCAGCGCGGTGGGCTCGCGCCCCACAGCACCCCCCAGCCCGTCGAGCACCACGAACAGGATGCGCGAGGGCGTCTGGCGGGCCAGGCGCGGCAGCAGGACGGCGTTGGAGAGGGGTCCCATGGCGACAGACTAGCCCACGCGGGCCACGGGACGCAGGCGCTCGGGAGCGCGCGCGGCAGGCGCGGGCCGCCAGGCCGTGGCACCCGTGGCCACGGGCAGGCACTCGACCTCGCAGAGCCCTGCCTCGCGGGCCCAGCCGGCCAGTTCCTCGAAGTCGTGGTGGCTCTGCAGCGGGGGCGCCAGCCAGTCGTGCACCACCTGCGCGCACTCCTGCCAGGTGGCGCGCGCCAGCGTCGTGCGGCTGTAGGAACGCACCCCCAGCGTGAGCGGCGCCAGCATGAAGGCCAGGGTGCGCATGGCACCGCCCGGCAGCCGCGTGCTCAGCGCGCGCGCCGCGCCGAACACGCCCTCGCGCAACGCGCCCTCGCGCGGGTAGACCCACACGTAGAGGGCGCCGCCGGGCTTCACCAGCCGCGCCAGCTCGAGGTAGGCCGCGTGCGGGTCGGGGGTGTGGTGGATCACGCCGTCGCAGAACACGAGGTCGAAGGAGGCGTCGCGCAGCGGCGTGGAGAGCACGCTGCCCTGCAGCACGCTGATGCGCGGGTGGTCCAGCGGCACGCCGGCCAGCTCGGGCCCGCGCCCGGCATCCAGCCCCACCACCTCGGCCCCCAGCGCCGCGAAGGCACGCAGGTAACGGCCATGGCCGCAGCCGGCGTCCAGCACGCGCCGCCCCGCGTACCAGTCGCGGTCGATGTGCGCTCCCATGCGCGCGCCCACCAGGTTGGCCGCCATGGCCAGCGGGTCCTTGCCGAAGATGCGGCGCAGGCGCCCGTAGGAGCGCCACTGCCGCTCGAAGGTGGCCAGCGTGCGCGCCTCCGCAGGGCGCACCTCGCGCTGGGGCAGCAGGCGCGGGACCGGGCCGCGCAGGTCCAGCACGCGGCCACAGCCCGCGCAGGGACCCTCGCGCGCCGGCGCTGCCAGGGGCGCGCGGCAGTCAGGGCAGGCCAGCAGCTGCGCGTGGAGGGCCCACATCGGCGCGTCACTGTACGCCCGCGAGCCGCGACGCCCGGGGCGGTGGGCGCGCGCTCGCAGGCGGCTGGGCGACGGCCCCCGGCCTCCGGAGACGGGCGCATGACGAACCCGACAAGGACCAGACAGGACGGCGCAAGATGTTCCCTGCAATGGACTTAGGTCGGCAACCGGCGCAGTCACCTGAGCAGGGGGGGGTGTCCGTTTTCGCTTCTACCCCCTTGCGCGGCCCTGCCTCGCCGCCCACATTGGCCCTTTCACCCGCGGGTCGAGCGACCTGCGCGTGAGGCCGCCCGGCCCGCCTGTCCGCAAGGTCAGGCCCCGGCGGTCCGATCCGCAACGGGGAGCGGCATGGGCTACGGCCCTGGCTGCTCCGCCCTGACCCGCACCGCAAGGCTGGCCCCGCGCCAGCCGGAGGAACGACCCGATGAGCGCCACCCCCAACCCGCACGCGACCCAGGACCGCACCAGCCGCATCGTGCAGACGGGCATCCTGATCGAGCAGAACGTCGAGGCGCGCTACCTGCGCGTCGGGCGCGCCTTCACCTACGGGCCCATCCGCCGCCTGTTCGAGGAGTACGCCGCCGAGGTGCGTGACCACGCCCGCATCCTGTCGCGCCACCTGCGCGACCGCGAGGGTGGCCGCACGCTGGTGCGCCAGAGCGGCCGTCGCCGCCGGCCGCGTGCCGCCGACGGCCCGCCCATCCTCAACCCCGTCTCGCTCTACCAGAGCTTCGACGAGGCCTTCCGCGCGGCCGAGCGCGCGATCGTGTTCCACCGTCGCGCCACCACGCAGGTGGACGACCGCTTCCTCAAGAAGTTCATGGACGTGCTGGCGGGCGACCACTCCTTCCACCTGGACATCCTCGGCCACCTGCTGGCCGACATCCGCGAGCGCCCGATGCACCTGACCCCCGGCCGCAAGCTGGCGCCGGTGGAGGTGCCGTGGGTGGCCGCCATGTTCGAGGGCGTGGTGCCTCCGTGGCGCCGCGAGCCCGAGGGCGAGACGGCGCAGAAGCGCTGGTTCATCAACTACATGTAGGCCCGCCGCGCGGCCGCAGGGCTGCGCACGGACTCGCTGCACGGGCGGCTGCCAGCAGGCAGCCGCCCGTCTGCATGGGCAGGCCGCTCAGGCCCCGGGGAAGGGCGGACGGCAGGTGAGCAGCGGGTCGGGGTAGGGCTGCTTGGGCGCGGCGGGCATGGCCGGCGAGCTCTTCACCGAGGCGAAGCCGAACAGCAGGCCCAGCACGGCGGCCATGGCGAGGCGCGGCGTGCCCACCTCCGTGGCGCGCAGGGCCGACAGGCCCACGGCCGAGGTGAGCAGCAGGAACAGCACGAGGCTCTGGATCGGCGCCGTGCCCAGGCCCAGCATCCCCTTGGGGCACTCGAGCGCACCGCTGCTCTCGAGGTAGACGTGCCAGCCCGCGACGAGCAAGCCCAGCACGCAGGCGGGCAGCGCCAGCCATGCCGCCGTGCCACGCGTGAGCAGCGACTCGCTCACGAGGCCCAGCACCAGCACGCCCAGCGCCAGGAAGGCCGCCGAGCGCTGGTAGAAGCACAGCGGGCAGGCCTTGAGGCCCATGCCCACCGAGAGCCACACGCTGCCCAGCGAGCCCAGCAGGGCGATGGCCAGCGCCACGGTGTACGGCAGGTCGCGCTTGAGCAGGTCCATGGAGCCTCCGGGCAAGCCCGCGAGCGGTGCCGCGCCAGACTCTACCCGGCACCTCAGCGCTGGAGCGAGAGGGACAGCCGCAACCCGGGCGTGAGCTCCATGCGGCGGGGCGGCAGCGAGGGCCCGTCCGCCACGTGCACCTCGACCTGCCACTGGCCAGGGGGCAGCGTGGCCTCGTAGCGCCCGCCATGCGCCGTGCGCAGGGCACCCCCGTGCAGCGCACGCACGCGCCCCTCCTCCACGCGCTGCCACAGCACGGTGCTGCCTGCCGGCACGTAGGCCTGCCCCGCCACGCGCGCGGGCTCCTGCGCGGGAGGCAGGTCCACGACCTGCTCGCCCTCGCCCGCCAGCACCTCCACCGGCGCGGCCCGCACGCCCGCGGGCCCGCCTGCGAGCGCTGCGCCCTCCACCAGCAGGGCATGGCGCCCCGGCCTGAGCCGCAGGCGCACCTCGCCCCCGTCATCCGCCTCGAGCACGGCCAGGCCGTAGGCGTCGCTTGCCCACGGCGCCACCTGCACGCGCAGGCCCGCCTGCGCGGAGACCCCGCGCAGGCGCAGCATGCGCGCACCCTCGCCTTGCCAGGCGGGATGCAGCAGGCAGGCCTCCTGCAAGACCTCCCACTGCGCAGCCGGCAGCGTGATGCAGGCCGCCGCGGGCCCGGCCACGGGTTGCAGGCAGGCACGCAGCGCGCGAGCGCCCAGCGGCAGCCCCTCCAGCACGGCGCGGCCCGCGGCGAGCGTGGCACGCGCATGCATCGACAGCGGCCAGCCCTCCAGCTGCGCCAGCACCTCTACGGGGCCGTGTTCCGCGGGCGCGCCTGCGACCCTCAGGGCGAGCGAGCGACGCTCGGGCGGCTTGAGCGGCACATAGCCTGGCACTCCGCTGGCGGGCAGCGTGGCCCGCCAGCACTCCGAGACACTGCCGTCCTCGTAGCGCGCCTGCAAGGCGACGTCCTTGCCCCACGCCGCCTCGGGCACGCGCAGCAGCACGGCACCACTGGCGTCCCGCTCCACGCCCAGCGCCACGCGCTGGGCGACTCCCATGGCCGTCGAGGCCACCTCCAGCGCCCACTCCTCGCCCAGCACGTGACGCGGGTCCATCGAGAGCGCCACCAGCGCGTGGTGGCGCGCGATCACGTACTGCGCCGGCGACGCGCCCGGCACCAGTTGGGGCAGCGCACCGCCGGCCAGGCTGCCCCAGCCCGGCGGCGTGAGCAGCTCGTAGGAGCCCGGCTCGGTGGGCGGCACGCGGTAGCGGCCGGCCGTGCCCGCGATGGGCTCCACGGGCAGCGGCTCCCCCACCGCACGACCACCCTGCACGCGCTGCAGGCGCAAGCCGGCGGGGGCGGCGCCATCCGCACCGAAGGTGCGCACCTCCACCTCCAGCGAGGGAGCGGGCTGGCCGCAGGAGGCTGCCAGCAGCACCCCGCACGCCAGCAGGCCGGCTCGCAAGGCAAGGAGGCAGCGCATGGCGCCAGCCTACGCCGTCGCGCGGCGCTAGGCGTCCCCGGGCTGGCTCGGCGTGGGCAGGGCCTCCACGGGCACGCGATCGGCCATGCCCGGGTCCCACGCCAGCGCCTCGGCCTGGAAGGCCTTGAGCCGCGCGCGCGCCTCGCGACCGGTGGGCCCGTCCTCGAGGAAGGGGTGGTCGAAGCCCGCGGCCGCCAGCGTGCGCAAGGTGGCCAGGGGCAGGCGCGCCTCGAGGTGCAGCCGCTCGTACTCGCGCACGAGGTCGGTCCCGAACAGCGAGGGATCGTCGGAGGAGATCACGCAGGCCACGCCGCGCGCGATGTAGTCGTGCACCGGGTGGTCGGCCACGCTGCGCACGACGTGCAGCGCCTCGTTGCTGGTGGGGCACACCTCCAGGGGCACCTGCTCGTGCACGAGGCGCGCCATGAGTTCGTCGTCCTCGTAGAGGCGCGTGCCGTGGCCGATGCGCTCGGCCCCGTAGAGGTCCAGCGCGCCGCGGATGCTGGTGGCGCCCGCACCCTCGCCCGCGTGGGCGGTGGCGTGCAGGCCGTTGCGCAGCGCCTCGGCGAAGATCGGCGCGAAGCGCGGGTCGGCAGCCACCGCGCGCTCGTCGCCCGAGATGTCCAGCGCCGTCACGCCGCGCACGCGCTGGCGCACGGCGATGCCCAGCGCCTGCGTGGCCGTGGCCAGCGACAGGCTGCGCGGGAAGTCCACGATGCTGCGCGAGAGGATGCCGTGCGCCTGCTCGGCGGCTGCGCGGCCGGCCTCGATGCCCTCGAACATCGCCTGCTCGTCGGCCCCGCGCACGATGTGGCTGACGGGCGTCCAGCGCAGCTCGGCGTAGCGCACGCCCTGCTGGGCGGCGTCCTCGAGGATCTCGAAGGTGATGCGCGCGAACTCCTCGCGCGTCGTCACCAGCTCGAAGAGGCCGATGAAGAAGGCCACGAAGCGCGACAGGTCGGGGAAGCGGTAGCCCTCGGCCAGGCCGCGCTCGGCCACGGGCAGGATGCGCGCCCCCTTGGCGCGGGCCAGCTCCACCACCGTGGCCGGCCGCAGCGCGCCCAGCGCATGCAGGTGCAGCTCCGTCTTGGGCAGCCGCCGCAGGGCCTCGCGCAGCGCAGGATCGGAGGTGGGCACGCCCATCAGGCCCCTGTCCTACCCGAGCCGCGGCCCGGGACGCTGCTTGCGCCCGGCCGTGGACGCGCGGGACGGGGTCGCGCCGCGAGCCCGCGCCGCAGCGGCCGCCGGGGCCGGCGGGCTGCCCCCCGGGGCCGGCGGCACGCGACCTCCCCACAGGTCCCTCAGCGCCGCGCCGGTGTGACTGCCCTTGGCCTCGGCCACCTGCCGCACCGTCCCCGCCGCCACCACGCGCCCGCCACCCGCGCCGCCCTCCGGGCCCAGGTCGATCACGTGGTCGGCGCGCGCGACCAGCTCGAGGTGGTGCTCGATCACCAGCACCGTGTCGCCCCGTTCCACGAGGCGGCGGAACAGGGCCAGCAGGCGATCCACGTCCTCGCCGTGCAGGCCGGTGGTCGGCTCGTCGAGCACGTACAGGGTGTGCCCCTCGGCCTGCGGACGGCCCAGCTCGGTGACGAGCTTCATGCGCTGCGACTCGCCGCCGGAGAGCGTCGTGCTGCCCTGCCCCAGCGCGAGGTAGCCCAGCCCCACGTCCACCATCATCTGCACCAGCGGGGCGATGCGCGGCACGTCACGGAACACGGTGGCCGCCTCCGCGAAGGTGAGCGCCAGCAGCTGTGCGGCCGACAGCCCGTGCCAGCGCACCTCGTTGGTCTCCTCGGTGAAGCGCGCGCCGCGGCAGGCCTCGCAGGGCGTCTCGACGTCGGGCAGGAACGACATCTCCACGGTGATGTGGCCGCGGCCCTCGCAGGCCTCGCAGCGGCCACCGCCGCGCGCCGCAGGAACGTTGAAGGAGAACCGGCCCGGCCCGTAGCCGCGCTGGCGCGCCTCCAGCGTGCGCGCCAGCGCCTCGCGCACGAGGTCCCAGATGCCCAGGTAGGTCGCCGGCACGGAGCGCGGCGTCTTGCCCACGGGCGTGGCGTCCACCTCCAGCACGCGCGCCAGCGCCTCCACGCCCCGCAGGCCCTGGCAGGCCACGGGGTCGCGGCCCGCAAGGCGCGCCTGCACGCCCTCCAGCAGCACCTCGCGCACCAGCGTGCTCTTGCCTGAGCCGGACACGCCCGTGACGGCCACGAGGCGCCCCAGCGGCACGCGCACGTCCACGCCGCGCAGGTTGTGCAGGCGCGCGCCATGGAGCTCCAGCCAGCCCGCCGGCGCGCCCGGCTCGGGCGGCGGCGGCGGGGCGCCGCGCGCCAGCACGCGCCCGGTGGGCGATTGCGGGTCGCGCGCCAGCGCTGCCGGCGAGCCCGTGGCCACCACGCGCCCACCCTCGCGCCCGCCGCCGGGGCCCAGGTCGATGACGTGATCGGCGCGGCGGATGGTCTCCACGTCGTGCTCGACGACCAGCAGCGAGTTGCCGCGCCAGCGCAGCTCGCCCAGCGCCTCCAGCAGCCGCCCGTTGTCGCGCGGGTGCAGGCCGATGGTGGGCTCGGCGAGGCCGTAGCACACGCCGCGCAGGTGCGAGCCCAGCGAGGCGGCCAGCCGGATGCGCTGCGACTCGCCGCCCGAGAGCGTGGTGGCGTCGCGGTCCAGCGTGAGGTAGTCGAGGCCCACGCGGCCCAGGAACCCCACGCGTTCCTCCACCTCGCGCAGGATGGGCACGGCCACCGCGGCATCCCGCCCCGTGAGGCGCAGGCCCGCGAGCGCCGCCACCAGCCCCGCCGCGGGCTCGGCCAGCAGGCTGGGCAGCGTGCGCCCGCCCACGCGCACCGCACGCGCCTCGGGACGCAGGCGCTCGCCGCCGCAGCCGCTGCAGGGCTGGCGCGTGGCGTAGGCGCCGAACCAGTCGATGGCCACGTCAGGGCACTCGGCGAGGAATCGCTCGAGGCGCTCGGCTGCCCCCACGAAGCGCCCGCGCGGCGTGTCGGCGCCCTTCAGCAGCCGGCGGCGCGCCACGGCGTCGAGGGACTGCCAGCGCGTCGAGGGCGTGATGCCCAGGTACGACGTGGCCTCGCGCACGAAGGTGCGCGCCAGCGCGGCGTCCACGTTCAGCGGGGTGATCGGCCCCTGGCGCAGCGTGCGACCGGGCTCGATGGGCATGCGCGCAGGGTCCACGCGCGGCTGCGTGCCCAGGCCCTGGCAGTCCGGGCACCAGCCCCGGCGGCTGTTGTGCGAGAAGAGGCGCGGGTCCGGCTCGGGCACGGTCTGCCCGTCGGCCGGGCAGGTGCGCGTCACGCTCAGCGCGCGGACGCTGCCATCCGGTCGCACCGCGTGCAGCAAGCCCTTGCCGCGCAGCAGCGCCGCGTCCACCGCCCTCGCCAGCTCGCGCAGGGGCGTGCGCCCCGGCACCACGCGGGCGACCAGCTCGTCGAGGTCGTGCTCCTTGTAGCGGTCCAGCACGGGCAGCGGCGAGAGGGACACCACGCGCCCGTCCACGCGCGCATGCGTCACGCCGCGGGAGGCCATGTCCTCCAGCACCTCGCGGTGATGCCCCTTGCGGCCCAGCACCACGGGCGCGAAGAGGCGCAGGTCCTCGCGCGCGTGCTCCTCCTGCAGCCGCTGCACCAAGACGGCCGGCGTGAGCGCGCGCATCTCGCGCCCGCAGGCCGGGCAGTGCGGCACGCCGCAGCGAGCGAAGAGCAGGCGCAGGTAGTGCGCCACCTCCGTCACGGTGGCCACGGTGCTGCGCCGCCCACCACGCGTGCGCCGCTGCTCGATGGCCACCGTGGGCGGGATGCCCGCCACGTGGTCCACGTCGGGCCGTGCCAGCTGGCCCACGAACTGGCGCGCGTAGGCCGAGAGCGTCTCGATGTAGCGCCGCTGGCCCTCGGCAAACACGATGTCGAAGGCCAGCGTGCTCTTGCCCGAGCCGCTGGGGCCGCTCACCACGACGAAGGCGTCGCGCGGCAGGTCCACGTCCAGGCCTCGCAAGTTGTGCTCGCGCGCGCCGCGCACGTGGATGGCGCCGTCGTCGCGGGCCACACGCTTGCCCGGCGGGAGCGCGGGGGCGGCCGGCGCATCGCGGTGCTGGCGCATGAAGCGCGCCGTCTCGCCCTCGCCCGCGGCCACGTGCGCTGGCGTGCCGTCGGCCACGATGCGGCCGCCGTCGGGCCCGCCGCCGGGCCCGAGGTCCAGCACGCGGTCGGCAGCCCACAGCACGTCCAGGTGGTGCTCCACCACCAGCACGCCGTGGCCGCGCTCGCACAGGCGGCGCAGCGCGCGCACGAGCACGGCCACGTCCTCGAGATGCAGGCCCGTGGTGGGCTCGTCGAACACGTACATGCGGCGACGCCCGCCTCGCGGCTCGGCCAGCGCCTCGGCCAGCCGCAGGCGCTGCGACTCGCCCGCCGAGAGCGTGGAGAGCGGCTGGCCCAGCCGGAGGTAGCCCAGCCCCACCTCCACCAGCGGCTGCAAGGGGCCCGTGATGCGCGACTGTCCCGCGAAGCGCTGCAGCGCCTCGGCCGCTGTGAGGTCGAGCACGTCGGCCACCGACAGGCCGTCGGCCTGCACGGCCAGCACCTCGGGGCGGAAGCGCCGCCCGCCGCAGTCTTCGCAGGGCACCTCGACGTCGGAGAGGAACTGCATCTCGACGCGCTCGCGGCCCTCGCCGGCGCAGCGAGCGCAGCGACCGCCGTCCACGTTGAACGAGAAGGTGCTGGCGGTGAAGCCACGCTCTCGTGCCGCCGGCAGGCGGGCGTAGAGCGCGCGCACGCCGTCCCACGCGCCCACGAAGGTGGCCGGGTTGGCGCGACTGCTGCCGGCCAGCGGCACCTGGTCCACCAGCACGACCTCGTCCACGTGCTGGGCCCCCACCACGGCGTCGTGTGCCCCCGGCGTGCCCAGCGGCGCGCCCTTGGCGCGCGCCAGGGCCAGCGTGAACACGTCGTGCGCGAGGCTGGACTTGCCGCTGCCCGAGACGCCCGAGAGCACGGTGAGCTCGCCCAGCCGAACCAGCAGGTCCACGCCCTGCAGGTTGTGCGCCCGTGCGCCGCGCACGCCCACCACGGGGGCGGCTGCCCGCGCGGCGGCGCGGCCTGCCGCCGCCGGCTCGGCGGGCGCCAGCGCGGCCAGGCTGCGCCGGCCCGCCAGCCACTGCCCCGTGAGCGAGGCCTCGACGCGCTGCACCTGCGCCGGCGTGCCGCTGGCCACCACGCGACCGCCGTCCGCGCCCGCGCCCGGCCCGAGGTCCACGAGGTGGTCGGCGGCCGCGAGGATGGCCGGGTCGTGCTCCACGACCACGACGGTGTTGCCCTGCTCGCACAGGCGGCGCAGCAGGCGCACCAAGCGCTCGTTGTCGCGAGGGTGCAGCCCGATGGAAGGCTCGTCCAGCACGAACAGCGTGTTCACAAGGTGGCTGCCGAGCGCCGCCGTGAGGTTCACGCGCTGGATCTCGCCGCCCGAGAGCGTGCGGGCCTGGCGGTCCAGCGCGAGGTAGCCCAGGCCGACGTCTTCCAGGCACGCGAGGCGGCTGCGCACCTCGCCCAGCAGCAGGTCCACCACCTCCTCGGCACCCGCCGGGGCCTGCAGGGCGTCGAAGAAGGCGCGTGCGCGCGTCACGTCCAGCGCCAGCGCCTGCGGCAGCGTGAGCCCGCCCACCGTCCACGCACGGCCCTCCTCGGCCAGCCGCGCGCCGCCGCAGTCCGGGCAGGTGGGGTAGCCGCGGTAGCGCGCGATGAGCACGCGCACGTGCACCTTGTAGGTCTTCTCCTCCAGCGCCGCGAAGAAGCCGGCCACGCCCTTCCAGCGGCCATCGCCCTCCAGCACGCGCTTGCGTTGTGCCGCGCCGAGCGCGCTCCACGGGCGGTGCGTGGGGATGCGCTCGGCCTGCGCCCAGGCCAGCAGGCGGTCCTTCCAGCCCTGCGTGCTGGGCATCTCGAAGGGCTTGACTGCGCCATCCTCCAGCGACAGCGCCGGGTCGGGCACCACCAGGTCCCAGTCCACGCCCGTGGTCCGGCCGAAGCCGTGGCAGGTGGCGCAGGCGCCCAGCGGGCTGTTGAACGAGAACAGGCTGGGCGTGGGCGCACGGAAGGTGCGGCGGCAGGCGGCGCAGCCCAGCGCCGAGGAGAAGGCGAGGTCCTCGGCCGGCGCTCCCTCCTGCGGCAGGAGGCGCAGCAGGGCGCGACCGCCGCCGGCCCGGAAGGCCAGCTCCAGCGAGTCCACCAGGCGCGTGCGGCTGGCGCTGCCCAGCACCAGCCGGTCCACCACCACGCGCACGACGTCGCCCGGCGGCAGGTTGCTCCCGTCGGGCGAGAGCGTGACGGCCTCGTCGCCGTGCAGCACGCGCGGGAAGCCCGCTGCGGCGAGGTCCTGCACGAGGTCGGCGCGACCCGCCTCGCCCGGGTGCGGCCGCTCGAAGCACAGCACCGCGCGCCGCGTGCCCGGCCTGGCCAGCAGGCGTCGCGCCACGCGCTCGGGGCTCTCGCGCTCCACCGTGCGGCCGCAACCCGGGCAGTGCAGCTCGCCCACCTTGGCCCACAGCAGCTTGAGGTGGTCGAGCAGTTCCGTCATCGTGCCCACGGTGCTGCGGCTGCCGCGCAGCACGCCCGCGCGCTCGATGGCCACCGCGGGCAGCAGGCCGTCCACCGCGTCCACCTCGGGCCGCTCGAGGCGCTCGAGGAACTGGCGCGCGTAGGCCGAGAACGACTCCACGTAGCGCCGCTGGCCCTCGGCATAGAGCGTGTCCAGCGCCAGCGATGACTTGCCCGAGCCCGACACGCCGGTGATGACCGTCAGCGCCCCCAGCGGGATCTCGACGTCGACGCCCTTGAGGTTGTGCTGGCGCGCGCCGCGGACGTGGATGGCGGGGCGGGCGGGCATGGGCCGGACTGTATGGGGCGGCCCGCGGCCCGACGCGCCCGGCACCGCCCCTGCACGAGCCCGCAACGGGCCCGGGGGGCGCCAGGGCTGCGCCGCTACGGCAGGCCCTGCGGCGGGCCTCCGTGAGCGTGGATGGGCAGCCCGCGGGCCGGGTGAGGCCTGCCGGCCCCCAGGGCGGGCAGGCCGCCAGCCGCCCTGCCCGGATCCGCCCAGCCCGGCACATGGAGGAGCAATACAGACCTATGGGTCTGTAGGTTTGTGGCGGCGGGCTGGCCAGGCAGCCCCGCGCGCGAGGCGGTCGTCCCTGCCACCCCACCGCATGCGCAGGCAGCCTCCGGCACCTGGCAAGGTGCGCCCTGCCCGCGGCCGGGCGAGGCGCCGGTTGCGCGCCCTGCGCCCGTGCGTACGATCTAGGCGTCGGCAGGCCTTCACGGCCGGCCGGCACCGTGGGGTCCGTCCTGCCCGATTGGGGCCCTGCGGGCCATTGACCTGCCTCCAACCGCGGCGGCGCCGAGCTCGAGCGCCGCCGCATCTTTTTGTGCGCGCTGCAGGCCGCGCACAGGGCGCATGCGCACCGCGCGAGGCGCACGCGCCGCGGGCACGAAGAGGCCCCGGCGACCTTGCGATCGCCGGGGCCCCGGGGGATCAGGAGCGGTGGCGTCGGCCTAGAGGGCCAGCTGCCACTGGAAGCGGAAGAGCAGCTCGTCCTCGTCGGTGCCCGGCGAGCGCAGGCCGGGGTAGATGCCCACCAGGCCCACGACACCCTCGCTGCCCGAGGCCAGCGCCGTGATGTCCACGCTGAGCTTGTTGGCGTGGCCATTGAGGTAGTAGTTCACCACGCCGGCAAGCTCGGTCATGTCGGCGTCGTCGTCCAGCACCTCGGCGCGCAGGCGGCTCCAGCGCGCGGCCACCTCCCACGCAGTCCCGGGGAACAGCCAGCCGGCCTGCAGCAGCAGGGCCGTGGTGTCCAGCTCGCTGCCGGGCAGGTCGAGCGCACCGATCGTGCAGGCCGCCGTCATCGAGAAGCCGCCGTAGCCCAGCGCGAGGTCCACGCCCCACATCACGAGGTCATAGACCTCCGCGTGCGGCCCGTCCACACGGTTGTCGTGCGCATGCGCCCACGCGCCGGCCTCGCCGTACCACTCGCACGTGCTCTGGCGCAGCGCACCCTCCTCGTAGAAGGTGGGCTTGAGGAAGGCCCAGTTCACGCGGGCGCTGTAGGCCAGGTTGTCGTCCGTGCGGGGGTCCCACACGTTGCGGATCGAGTCGCCGCCGTCGCCGTTGGTCACGGCCACCATGTACGACCACTCGCTGTTGCAGCCCAGCGTGCCGTGCACCATGAAGCCGTGGTCGCGGTTGCGGTCCGTGTAGCCGGGCATCAGGAAGCCCGTCCACGCCGAGGCCAGCGAGATGTCCACGACCTGCTGCAGCTCAGGCGCCGTCATCAGCTGGCGCGTGCCGGGCAGCAGGATCTGGCCCATGCGGAAGCTGAACGCCGCGCACGACTGCCACTCGATCCACGCCTCGCGCGTGTTGTCGAAGTTGAACGACTGGGACTCTGCCACGCCCAGCGAGTCCAGGGAATCGCCAAGGTTGAACGACCGGGACACCACCGAGCCGTGATGGCCGAAGTCCAGCTCCACGTACCAGGCCATGTTGCAGGGCGCGGTGCCCGACAGCTTGACCAGTGCGCGCGGCAACGAGAAGCCCGAGAGGTCGCGGCCGGGGGTGGGCTCCGTGGCGCTGTCGTAGTCGTAGGCCTCGAAGCGGGCCTGCAGCGTGACGTTCAGCTTGAGGCTGAAGTCGCCGCCGCGGATCCAGAAGCCCTGGTCGTAGCCGGCGCTGCCGGGGCCACCGACCAGCGCCGCGTCGGGCGTGCCGGCCAGGTAGCCGTCC
>CAXQZU010000002.1:0-15188 GCA_964228555.1 Planctomycetota bacterium | reverse complement strand
CGCATGGGACCCTGTTCTACATGGGCGGCCTCTGTTCCCTCGCGGCCGCGCCTCAGGCGGCGTCCGGCTGGGCTGCCGTGTCGTCCGGGGGCGGGGTCGAGGGCGTGGCCGGCGGAGAGACAGGCAGGCAGCTGATCACGTCGTGCCAGTCCGCGGCGCTGCGTGCCCCGTGGGTCAGGTGCAGCAACGTGCGCTTGACGGTGCTGACGCAGGGTGCGCCTGGCGCGCGCAAGCGGGTGTACTCGCCGATGCTGGGGGCATGGCCCAGCCTCGCTCGCACCTCGGCGACGGCTTGCAGGCAGGCCTCGGGCGAGAAGGCCTTGAAGCAGCCCTTGCGCGGGCGCACGGGCAGCCGTGCGGCACGCTTGGCCGTGTTCCAGTGCCCGAACGCGAGGATGATGGTCTGCGCGCGGGGCCAGCCCTGCACGCGGGCCACCTTGTCGTAGGAGGTCGGGGACAGCCCGCTTTCCACGAGCACGGCGGCCGCCTGCAGGCAGCGTACGAGGTCGTCCATGCTGCTGCTGGGCTTGCGGTAGGGGCGGTGGCTGCGGATGTAGGCCAGCCTCGCCTCGCGGCGCATGTCGGCGGGCAGCTCGCCCCACACGCGTCGCCATGCCGCCTTGAGGCCACGGGTGCCCCCTTGGCGCACGGCCTCGAGCACTTGCTCGGGCCCGGGCTGGGCCTCTTGCGGGCGGCGCGAACGGTGGTCTGGCCCTAGCCCTTCCTGCGCGATCTGGAGCACGCGGGCTCCCGTGATCCCGAAATGCTTGCCCAGCTCGCGCAGGGGGGTGCGCGTGCTGGTGTAGGCCGCGATCACGGCGCGGTAGAGGGCGTGCTTGGCGTGTCGATCCATGGGTTGCTCCTTGGGGGTGTGTTGCTTCATGGGGTGTGTTGCTTCGTGGGGTTGGTGGGCTCGTCGCAGGCTGGCGGGGGCGCGGTGCCTACTCGCCAGAGGCGGGGTTCGTGGGCCCGTCGGTGTCGAACGGCGTGACCTTGCCCGCCATCACGGAGCGGATGCCCGCCACGATGGCACCGACACGGTCGCGCTGGCGCTTGTCGTAGGCGAGGCCACGCTGGCTGAGGGCTTCGGCGTGCCGGTATGAGATGACGACGCCGTGCCTGCCTCCGATGAAGGCCACCGTGAAGGTGACGTGCCTGATCGAGAACTTGAAGCCAGCCGCGTGATCGCGCAGGTCCCCCGCATCGGGTGAGACCAGGGGCAGCAGGTCGCGGCCCAGTTGCAGCTTGTCCACGCTGGCGGGCCGCTTGCCTGCCTGCCGCAGGCGCGCATCCAGCGCCTTGTACAGCCTTTGCTGCCTTGCCAGCTCGCTCCAGGGATCGCTCATGGACATCCTCCTTCGTGGTGCCTTGATTCTCGTGCGCGCCATCTTATCAAATGACGCGTGATTGTCAAGCAAGTTGTGTGTCATGCGCCGCGCAGGCGCGATGCCGCGTGGACATCGCCCGCCGTCGCATCCCACCGGCCACCTGCGCTCTTGCCCTTGATCCTCCTGGCCCTTGATCCACTGCGTGTCCTGCCGGTTTCAGGCTCCGGTGCCCCGGTCCCGGCGCGTCCCGCCCGGCGACGAGGGTGAAGGCGGCCCCGCGACCGTCCGACCCAAGGTGGATCCTCGCGCGACGCGCGAGGTCCCGCCCGCGAGCACCCCTGAGCATGGTCTCGGCCCGCACCGTCGCCCTCACCGTCGCCGTCGCCACCGTGGGCTGCGCAGCCTGGCTCGTCTGGCGCGCCTTCACGCAGCCCCTGCCCAGCCTCGGGCCCCCGATTGGCGTGCGGCTGGTCGATGCCCCGGCCCCGAGAGCCTCCGGCGCCGCCACGCAAGGATCCGGCGCAGGCCCCACGCTGGGCATGGACCCACCGTCCGCGCCTCGCCTGCGCCACGCCTACCCTGCCCGCAGCGTGTCGCAGTTGCGGCGCCTGCGCGGCTGGGTGGAGTTCCTGCGCGCGTGGAAGGGCCTGCCCGAGGCGGTGACCCCCGCAGCACGCTCCAACCTGCGGCAGCAGGCGCTCACGGGCCTCGCCGACCCCGTCGTGCGCCAGAACGTCATCTTCGCAGCGACCCTGATGCACCCCTGGCAGGAGGTCCAGCCCTGGCTCGAGGCACTGCGGCAGGGGCCGGATGCATCCGACGGCGAGGACGCCCTGTGCGCCTTGGCCTTCTCGGGTGACCCCGCAGCCGGGGTTGCCTTCCGGGCACTTTCCGGCACGCCCTCGACGGCGACCGTCCACGCCCTGTACTGGCTCGATGAACACGAGGCGCTGGCCGAGCAGGGGGGCGAGGCCGTGCGTGCCTCCCTGCGGGCCTACCGCGCGGTGGAGGTGCTGGACCGGCGGCCCTACTTCCACCTGGCGCTGTACCTCGTCGCCTACAACTGGGACCCGGAGACGGCCCTGCGCCTGCTGTGCTGGCAACCCCGGCCCTCGCCGGACGCCCAGCGCGACGAGGCGCTGCTGCAGGCATGGATGGCCCGCTACCCGGGACACCCAGGCACGGACGGCATGTGCCTGCGCCTCGCACGGATGCGGATTGCCGAGGGGCGTACGCAGGCCGCCGCCGAGTGGTTTGCGCGCTGCCTGGCCGGGCCGGACCAGGATCGTGCCTGTCGTGCACGGGCGCCGCTCGTGATGCTGGCCGAGCGCGTGCTGTCGATCGACGATCTGGGCGCCCTGGCCGCGGTGGCAGGTGCCGCCGCGCCTTCCCGCACCCTGTTCCGCTATGCGCGCTTGCGGCGGCTGGCGGTGGAGCGGGGCCCCCAGGTGGCCTGCCAGGCGGCGGCAGCCGAGGCACGTGACGACGACGGCGTGCTGGGCTGGGCCTGGCGCGCGCGCCGCTCGAGCACGGTGCCGCGGGGCCTCTCCAGCGGCATGACGCCGTTGCCCGCCGGCGACCCGCTGCGCGATATGGAGGTCGCACCGCAGGGACGCCCCACGCTCGTCATGCCCCCGGGGACGCCGGAAGGGCAGGGTCCCACCATCGACCTGCTGGGCGTCCGGCGCGACTGGCACCGGGGCGATGCGGCCCGTGCTGCGCCGCCGCCAGACCCATGGCACCTGGATGCCGACCGTCTCGCGCGCCAGTTCCGCGCGTGGGAGGCGCTGGCCGAGCTCGAGCGTCGAACCGACGCCGCACGGGGCGCAGCCCGCGCCGACCTGCTCTACAAGCAGGCTGCCGTGCTCTACCACGATCGCGACGTGTACTTCCCCTGCTACGGCACGCACACCTTCAACTTCGGCTGGGCGCTCGATGGCCTCGACGACGAGCACGCCCTGCCCGAGGGGAGCGATCGCACGCCCACCCGCCTCGCGGCCTACGCGCAGCAAGCCTTCGCCTGGCAGCGGGCCGAGCACCTGTTCGCGCGCATCGAGCGCGAGCACGCGGACTACCCGGCGCTGGACAAGGTGGTCTTCTCGCGTGCGATGTGCTTCCACAAGCTGTCGGAGTACCGGCCGCACGCCACCATCCGGGAATCGCGCGACGACTGGAACGCGCCCTGGCGCGAGGCCATCCGCCGGGCCGTGGAGACCTTCGAGCGCGTGGCGCGCGAGCACCCCACCAGCACGCTGGCCGACGACGCCGCCCGTGCTGCGGCCTACTGGCGCCGAGAGCGCCCCGACGTGTTCGCGGCCACGCCGCGCTAGGGACCGGGGCAGGGTGGCCCGCGGGGCGTCGAGCCCAGCCTGCGGCCCGAGGCCCTGCGCCGGCCGTAGAGTCGCTCGCGTGGGCTCCGGTGCATCCGTTTCCCGGGTTACGGCGGCAGCCGAGCAGGCGGCCGTGTTCCGCACGCGCGGGCTCACGAAGGCCTACCGGCGCGGCGAGGTGGAGACGCGCGCGCTCAACGGGGTCGACCTGGACCTGTGGCCGGGCGAGCTGGTGGTGCTGCTGGGCCCCTCGGGCAGCGGCAAGTCCACGCTGCTCAACATCCTGGGCGGGCTGGACGTGCCCACCTCGGGCAGCGTGCACTATCGCGACCACGACCTCTGCGCGGCGAGCGCTGACGAGCTGACACGCTACCGGCGCGAGCACGTGGGCTTCGTGTTCCAGTTCTACAACCTCGTGCCCAGCCTCACGGCGCGCGAGAACGTGGCGCTGGTGACCGACATCGCCGAGCACCCGATGCCGGCCGACGAGGCGCTGGCGCGGGTGGGCCTTGCGGAGCGCGCCGACCACTTCCCGGCCCAGCTCTCGGGCGGCGAGCAGCAGCGCGTGGCCATCGCGCGCGCCATCGCCAAGCGGCCCGACGTGCTGCTGTGCGACGAGCCCACCGGCGCGCTGGACGCCCACACCGGCGTGCGCGTGCTGGAGGCGCTGGCGCATGCCAACCGCACGCTGGGCACCACGACCGTGCTGATCACGCACAACGCCGTGATCGGCTCGATGGCCGACCGCGTGGTGAGCCTCTCCGACGGGCGCATCGCCTCCGAGCGGCGCAACGCCACGCGCGCCGAGCCCTACTCGCTGGCCTGGTAGCCGTGCGCGCCCTCACGCTCAAGCTGCTGCGCGACGTGAAGGCCCTGCGCGGGCCGGCCATCGCCACCGGCCTCGTGGTGGCAGCGGGCCTGTCGGTGTTCGTGATGTCGATGGGCACGCTGGGCTCGCTGCGCGCCACGCGCGACGGCTGGTACCTCAGCCAGCACTTCGCCGACGTGTTCGTGCGGCTGGAGCGCGCGCCGCTGGCGCGGGCCGCGCGCCTTGCCGAGGTGCCCGGCGTGGCGGCCGTCGAGCCGCGCGTGGTGGCCGGCGGCCGGCTGGAGGTGCCGGGCCTCCCCGACCCGGCCGTGGGCTGGCTGGTGTCGCTGCCGGCCGCGGGCGAGACGGCGCTCAACCGCGTGCACGTGCGCCAGGGGCGGCTGCCCCAGCCGGGCGTGCCCGGCGAGGTGCTGGTGGGGGAGGCCTTCGCGCAGGCCAACCGCCTCGGGCCCGGCAGCGTGCTCGAGGCCGTGGTGGAGGGGCGCGAGCAGGCGCTGCGCGTGGTGGGCGTGGGCCTCTCGCCCGAGTTCATCTACTCGATCCAGCCCGGGCAGATGCTGCCCGACGACCGCCGCTTCGGCGTGCTGTGGATGGCGCGCGACGAGCTGGCGCGGCTCTGCGGGCTGGTGGGCGCCTTCAACGACGCCTGCCTGCGGCTCGCCCCCGGCGCCTCGCTGCCGCAGGCGTGTGCCGACGTGGACCGAATCCTGGCCCGCCACGGAGGCCACGGCGCGCACGGGCGCGACCAGCAGGCCTCGCACCAGTACCTCGACGGCGAGATCGAGCAGCTGCGCGGCATGGCCTTGGTGGCGCCGCTGGTGTTCCTCGGCGTGGCGGCCTTCCTGCTGCACGTGGCGCTGGCGCGGCTGGTGGGCACGCAGCGCGAGCAGCTGGCCACGCTCAAGGCCTTCGGCTACCGCGACGGCGAGGTGGCGCGCCACTGCCTCGGGCTGGCCGTCGTGCTGGTGCTGCCCGGCGTGCTGCTGGGCCTCGCCGTGGGCGCGTGGCGCGGCGCCGAGCTCACGGCCACCTACGCGCGGTTCTTCCGCTTCCCCGAGTACGTGCACCGCGTGGGGCCCGACGTGGTGCTGCTGGGCGTGGGGGCGTGCGCCCTGGCGGCCGTGGTGGGCACGCTGGGGGCCGTGCGGCGCGTGGTGCGCATGGCGCCCGCGGAGGCCCTGCAGCCCGAGGCGCCGCTGCGCTACCGCCACGGCTGGATGCGCACGCTGGGCCTCGCCTGGCTGGCCGGCCCGGTGGGCCGCATGGTGCTGCGGCACATGGCGCGCCGGCCGGTGCGCACCCTGCTCTCGGGGCTGGGCATCGCGCTGGCCACCGCGCTGCTGGTCATGGGCGGCTTCGTGCAGGACGTGCTTGACCTCGTGATGGACGAGGCCTTCGTGCGCGGCCAGTGCCAGGACCTCTCGCTCGCCCTCGTGGAGGCCGCGCCGGGCGTGCAGGCCTCGCTGGCCAGCCTGCCGGGCGTGCGGCAGGCCGAGGTGGTGCGCAGCGTGGCCGTGCGCCTCGAGAACGGCACGCGCAGCCAGCGCGTGGGCCTGCAGGGGCGCGAGCCCTCCAGCGAGCTCACCCCGCTGCGCGACGAGGCCGGCCGGCCGCTGGTGCTGCCGCGCCACGGGCTGGTGCTCTCGCGCCCGCTGGCGCGCGCGCTGGGCGTGCGTGCGGGCGACCGCGTGCACGTGGCCTGCCTGGAGGGCGAGCGGCGCGAGGGCCCCTGGACGGTGGCCGCCGTGAGCCTGGAGCACGCGGGCCTGTCGGCCTACGCGCACCGCGAGGCGCTGGCGGCCTGGCTGGGCGAGCAGGGCCTGGCCTCGGGGGCCCTCCTCGCGGTGGACCGCGCGCGCCTGGCCGAGGTGGAGGCGCGCCTGCGCGAGGCGCCGCGCGTGGGCGCCATCGTGGTGCGCCGGGCTGCGCTGGAGGCCTTCTCGGCCACGGTGGCCGAGAACCTCGGGCGCATGCGCACCATGAACGTGCTCTTCGCCAGCATCCTGGCGGTGGGGGTGGTGTACAACGCAGCGCGCGTCAGCCTCGCCGAGCGCAGCCGGGACCTCGCCACCCTGCGCATCCTGGGCTACACGCGGGGCGAGATCTCCACCGTGCTGCTGGGAGAGCTTGCCGTGCTGGTGCTGCTGGCGCTGCCGCTGGGGCTGGTGCTGGGCCGCGGGCTCTCCGCGCTGGTGGTGTCGTTCTTCGAGACCGAGGCCTACCAGTTCCCGCTGGTGATCACGCCGCCCACCTACGCCTGGGCCGCGGTCGTCACGGTGGGGGCCAGCCTGCTGGCCGGGCTGGTGGTGCGCCGCCGCCTGGACCGCCTGGACCTCGTAGCCGTGCTCAAGGCCCGGGAGTAGCCCCATGCGCCGCCTGCTCGCCCGACTCGCCTGGCTGCTGGTGCTCGCGGGGCTGGCCGTGGCCGGCGTGCTGGCCTTCCGCCCGCGCCCGGTGCCCGTGGACCTCGCCACGGTGGAGCGCGGCGACCTGCGCCTGGTGGTGGAGGAGGAGGGCCGCACGCGCGTGCGCGAGCCCTACCGCGTGACGCTGCCGCTGGCCGGCCGCATCGAGCGCGTGGCGCTGCATGCCGGCGACCCCGTCGAGGCGGGTCGCACGCTGCTGGTGCGCCTGCACCCCGCCGACCCGGCGCTGCTCGACGAGCGCGCCGTGGCCCAAGCCGAGGCGGCCGTGCAGGTGGCGGCGGCGCGCGTCGAGGCGGCAGGTGCGCAGGTGGAGCAGGCGCGCGAGGCCCTGCGCTACGCGCGCGAGCGCGTGGCGGTCTACCGGCCCATGGCGCGCGAGGGCGCCGTGGCCGCCGAGCAGCTGCGCGCGCTGCAGCACGAGGAAACGCTGGCCACCCAGCGCGAGCGCTCGGCCACGCTGGCGGCGCAGGTGGCGGCCTACGAGCGCGAGCAGGCGCAGGCGGCGCTGCTGCACGCCCGGGGGCCCCGCGGCGCCCCGGGGCCCGCCGCGCCGCTGGAGCTGCGTGCCCCCGTGGACGGCCGCGTGCTGCGCGTGCTGCACGAGGACGAGGCCGCGCTGCCGGCGGGCGCGGCGCTGCTGGAGCTGGGCGACGTGGGCGACCGGGAGGTGGTGGTGGAGGCGCTCACGCGCGACGCCGTGGGCATGCCGCCGGGCGCGCCCGTCGAGCTGGCCGGCTGGGGCGGCGAGGCCGCGCTGGCGGGGCGCGTGCGGCGCGTCGAGCCCTCGGCCTTCACCAAGGTCTCGGCGCTGGGCGTCGAGGAGCAGCGCGTGCGCGTGGTGGTGGACCTCGACACGCCGGCGGCCCAGCGCCCGGCGCTGGGCGACGGCTTCCGGGTGGAGGCGCGCATCGAGGTGGGCCGCCGCGACGGCGTGCTGCGCGTGCCCTCCGGGGCGCTGTTCCGCCAGGGCGCGGGCTGGGCCGCCTTCCGCGCCGAGCAGGGCCGTGCCCGGCTCGTGGCCGTGCAGCCCGGCGCCAGCGACGGCCGCCTCACCGAGGTGCTCGCCGGCCTCTCGGCCGGCGAGCAGGTCGTGGCCTGGCCCAGCGACAAGGTGGCCGACGGCGTGGAGCTGGCCCCGCGCTAGATCGCGAGCCCCTGCGTCCTAGCCCAGCAGCGCGCGCACCGAGGCGTCCAGCCGGCGGCCGGAGCTCGTGGCATCCGCCACGACCAGCCGGCCCGCACCCAGCAGCGCCGCCGTGGTGGAGAAGGTGCTGCGGTGGTTGCCCACGATGGCTCGGGTGCGCGCCAGCAGCCACAGGTCGGCCACGGCCTCGCGCATGCCCGGCACGCTGCCCCGCGCCTCCATGCCGTGCGTGGCCTTGGGCAGCGAGTGGATGCGTCCGGGCAGGGCCTCGCGCAGCGTGGCCTCGGCGCGGGCGTCATCCGTGCACAGGAAGAAGGTGGCCCCTGGCTGGACGGCGAGCACGCCGCGCATGAGCGCCAGGTAGTGCTCGTCCTGCGAGCGGGCGAAGAACGCTGCGCTGTCGCCGCGGCGGACGTGGATGCCCACCGACCCCGGCGGGGGGGCGTGGCGCTCCACCAGGGCCCGCACCTCGGCCACGGGCTGGAGCTCCCGCAGCACGGGCAACGACTCGCGCCGGGCCCGCTCCGGGCCTTCCCAGCGCAGGGCAGGCAGCCCCCAGCCCTTCACCACGAGGATGTGGGCATCGTCGCCGGGCACGATCGCGCGGCAGTACGCGCGGTTCACCTTGCCGCCGCGCTCGGTCTGGTAGACGGTCACCCGGCTCTCGGTGTGCAGCAGCTGTGCCATGTGCTCGGTCGTGGCCAGCGGGACGTCGTTCTCGAACAGCTCGTGGAAGCCGGCGCCCAGCTCGCGGTTGAGCGGCCAGTGCAGGAGGAACTCGCGGCCCAGCAGGCGCGCGATGCGCAGCGAGCCCGCCAGGTTCAGCAGCCGGTTGCACAAGCCGCTGGTGGAGGTGGCCAGCAGGATGCGGGCCTGCGGCGGGAAGGTGGGGGCCACCGCCTCGGTGGCCGGGGGGCGCGCGACGGGGCTCAAGGGCGGCTCCCGCCACGGTCCAGCAGCGGGCGCGTACGCAGCATGCCCCCAGCCTACGGAGGCCATGCGCCGCTCGCCAGCCTTCGCGGCCGGGCAGCCTCGTCCGCGAGGAGGTCCCGGTATGCTCCGGCCATGCGCATCCCGCTCCAACGCGTGTCCCGAGCCTGCGTGGGCCTCATGCCGTGGGTCTCCCGCTGGACCTACGACGTGCGCGGGATGACCGTGGAGGCCGACCCGCACTCCGACATCGGGCGCGCGTTGCGCCGCAAGGGCCGGTTCGAGGATCGCGAGATCGACATCGCCTCGACGCTCTTGCTCGCCATCCACGGCGAGGAACGCTGCATCGTGGACGTCGGCGCCAACGTGGGCATCCACAGCTTGCTCTGGGCGCGGGCGTTCCCGCGGGCGACCGTGCATGCCATCGAGCCCGCCCCCGGCACCCATGCGCTGCTGCGCGCCAACATCGAGCGAAACGGCATGACGGGGCGCGTGAATCCCCTGCCCTACGCCATCTGTGACCGCGACGGCGAGGTGGACCTGTTCGTGGCCCAGGACGACGCGTTCTCGTCCATGCGAGACACTCACCGCAAGAAGGTCAAGCAGGTGGTCCGGGTGCCTGCACGCCGGCTGGACGGCCTCGATCTCGGCTCGGTGGGGCTGCTCAAGATCGATGTCGAGGGCTTCGAGGCGCAGGCCATCGCGGGGGCCAAGGGCCTCGTGGAGAAGCATCGCCCCGTCCTGTTCACAGAGATCTACGCGGGCACCCACAGCAACCCCGACCCCGAGGGCACCGTCCGCGCGGTGGTGGACATGGGCTATCGCGCCTATGTCCTGGTGCGCAAGGTGGGATTGGTGCCTTTCCAGCGGCACGACGACCACCACCAGAACTATTTCTTCCTGCCGCGCTGAGGACGGCACGTGGAGCATTGTCCTTCCCGGGCCGGCGAGCTGACCGATACTGGCGCGATGTTCGCCGCAGCCTGCCTCGCCCGCGCTGCCCTGCTGGCAGGGGGGCGCCGTCCATGAACCCCTTGCGTGCGCTGCTGCGCCTCGCCGGGCGCGACCTCGTGCGCGTGGAGCCGGGCCAGCCCCGGTCCAGCCTCGACCTGGCCGCGCGCCGGGGCATCACGCTGGTCCTCGACGTGGGGGCCAACACGGGCCAGTTCGCGCGGCGCCTGCGACGCGGCGGCTACAAGGGCCGGATCGTGTGCTTCGAGCCCGTGGCCGAGACCTTTCGCAGGCTCGAGCAGCGGATGCGCGGTGATGCGGGTGTCACGGCGGTGCAGGCGGCGCTGGGTGCCGTCGCCGGCGAGGCCAGCATCCACCTGGCAGCCGATCCAGAAACTGCATCCATGCTGGCCAGCTCGCCGCGCCTGCTGGACGCCGCCCCCGGCTCACGCAACGTGGGCACGCAGGCCGTGCGCGTCGAGACGCTGGACGGCGTGCTCTCCCGGTGGCAGCAGCCAGGCGATCGCATCTTCCTGAAGGTGGACACGCAAGGCTACGAGCAGGCTGTCCTCGACGGAGCGCGCGCGAGCCTTCCGGGCATCGACATGGTCCAGCTCGAGCTCTCCCTCGTGCCCCTCTACGAGGGGGCGCCCAGCCTGCGATCCATGCTGGCACGGATGGAGGCCCTTGGGTTCGAGCCGGCATGGTTCGAGCCCGTCTTCACCGATCCGAGCACGGGCCAGCTGCTGCAGGTGGACGTGGCCTTCCTGCGGCCGAGCCCCTCCAAGCCGCGCTGACAGCCAGCAACGCGCCGCCTGCGATCGCCCCCGCGAGCGGGCGAGGTGGTATCCCCGGGCAGATTCGAACTGCCGACCTTCGGTTCAGGAAGCCGCTGGATGGAACCTGCCTGCAAACGCGAAGGAATGGCCCTCAGCGGGCGATTTCAGCCTGCAGCCCGCGGCGCGGAGATTTCCCGATCCACCCCGGATGCGTCGCGGATTGACGCGCGGTGCTGGGACGGCTGAGGTCGGAATCGTCCGCGCCGCTGGCGGTGCGCGGTGCTCTACACTCGCGGGCGTGAAGAAGTTCCCGCGCATCACCGTGGACCCCGCCGTGATGGGGGGGCGCCCCTGCATCCGTGGGCTGCGTGTCACGTTGTCGACGGTCCTCGGATCGGTTGCCGGCGGGCATTCGGCCGAGGCCATCCTGCGTGAGTACCCCTACCTTGAGCGCGCCGACCTCGATGAGGCGCTGGCGTTTGCGGCTTGGCTGGCGGAGTCGCCGGCGGAGGCGTTGACCAGCCTGTGAGGGTCGTGGTCGCGCTCCTCGGACGTCCCCGCACATCGGAGGAGGACCAGACCTGTCGCGCGCTTCATCGCGGTGCTTCAGGAATCAGCTGCAGGCGCACCGTCCGCGTTTCCCCTGCGACCAGATCCGCGCTGGCTGTGGCGCGCTGGAATCCCCTCCGGGTGGCGCTCACGAGGCACCGCCCTGGTTCGATGGAGAACACGTGGCGATGCATGCCGCTGAAGTCGGCGTTGGCTTCTGTCCGGAGCACGGTGTAGCTTCCGCCCTCCGGTCGGAGCCCCTGGACCATGACGGTGGCGCCGGGTGCCGGACGCTCCTGTCCATCCTCCAAGAGGACCATGAGTCGGCTTCGATCCGGCCGATCACGGAGAACTACTTCGACCGTCTGCCCGTCGACCGTGCCCATCGTGAGGTCGATTGGATCCATGGCACCATCCACCTGGAGCGATGTGTCCCCATCGAGCGAAGCAAGTCGCGTCGGGCCGGGCGGAAGGGGTGGCAGCGCTTCGCAAGCGCCGTCACGAACCAACAGCCACGGGAAGGACTTCGTCGACCCATCCCCTAGGCGCACTGCGACCGCGAGAGGGCCCGTGTAGGGTCCCTCACCGTCGCGCCGGACCCGGACCTGAAGACGAGCGAGATGGGACTCGAGCTGGCGCATCTCGACTTGCTGATACGGAGGGTCTTCCTCGCTTCGAGTCCACTCGGCCGCCACGGATCGCTCCTCGAATCCCACCGCTCTGGCAACGCCCCGCAGTGTCCTTCCATCCGAGCGGGCAAGGGCCGAACGATCCAGCCTTGCGTAGAGTTGGACGCGCCCGGACGCGCGGAGGGATTGCGCGGAGGGGCCACCCTCAAGCCAGTCTTCCGTCAGCGTTGGAGGCAGCAGATTCGCGGCGCCTAGAGTCTCGAGCTGCACGCCTGGAACAGGAGTACGCGCCGACTCCGCCACGAACTCCAGCCGGCAGACGTACGTCGGCTCCATTCGAAGATCGACGGCGTCGATCGGCGGCACGGCTGTCACGCCATCGACCTGGTCCCAGGCAGGGATCCATCCAGCCTTGCGGACCTGCACGCCGACTGACACGCCCTCGCGAAGGCCCGCGATCACGAATCTGCCGTCCGGGCCGCTTCTGGTCACCTGTCGGTATCTCCCCAAGCTCCGCGCTCCGGGAAGGACGGTAGTCGAGCGCAAGCCCGGGTCCGAGCCCGGGGGCTCGGCGATGACCAACGCCCCAGCGACGGGACGTCCTTCCGGATCGACTACCCTCCCCGCGATCGAAACCCCCGCGGCGAGACGGAGATCTCGCCTGAGCGTGCCTTCGCCGAGGGCAAGCATCACATCCTCGACGTGCAGCGGTTCGTAGCCGTCGCAAAGCGCGATGACTCCGATCCGCTGCCCGATCGGAACGACAAGTTCGTACTCCCCGGACGGGCCGCTCTGCACGCTACGCACCTCGCTCGCCGCCCTCGCTGCGCCATCGAAGGACGCATAGATCCGTACCCCAGTCAGCGTGACGCCGGACTCGTTCAGCGTACGGCCGGTCATCACCCCAGACCCTGAGGGCGTGGGCTCATCGGGCATGGCGCGGTCCTGCGAGGGCGCCCGGGCAGGCGCTTCGGCGAGGGTCGACTCGCCGGTGCCTGGCCGAACTCCCGCGCGCAGCACGGGGCCATCGGGTGCAGTGGGCCTGTCCGCGATCCGCGACGGCAAGCGTTCGTGCGAGCCACCTGGGTGCGACCACATGAGGAGCAGCCCAGCGGCAATCACGCCCAGGAGGAGTGTGATCCGCCGCCGGCTCAACTTGGCTCCTCCGGCAACGCGGGCCAGCTGGCGGGCGCAGTGGGGTTTGTGCACGGCGCACACTGGACTCGCACGCGCGCAAGTATACTTGGCCGCGCTCGCCCGTGAGGGCCGTGCGCTCGGTTGCGGGGCGTGCCCCGGGGGGGGGCTTGAAGCCCGCCACGAAGTCCCCGCAGGCGTAGCCGACGGCGCCGCACCACGCCACGAAGCGGCGGTAGACCCCGAGGGAGTTGCGGACCCGGTACGGGGCCCACTCGCAATCGTTAAGGAACCCCTCGAGCATCGAGCGGGACCAGCGCGCGAGAGGCGTCTCAGCCCATGCGTCCACGAGGGGCTGGAGCTTGTCGCCGTCGTGCTCGATCGTCCCCTCGCGCCGACCGGAGGCCTTGAGGTGCCGGAGGTAGTCGTCGACGGCCTTCTGGGCCTCGACGGTCCGGCTCTCGCGGCGGGTGGCCTTGCCCGCCTGCATGGCGGCGAGCTCGAACTCGGCCTCCCTCTCCGTGACGGCGCCGAGCGAGCGCGCACGCACCTTCCCGCCGCGCCCGCCCTCGCGCCACTCGATCGACCAGGTCGTGATCCCTGACGCGCGTTCGGTACGAGAGCGAAGCCAGGGCACGTGCGATGACCTCCGGTGCGGAAGACCGACAGAACCTCGTGAGGGGGACGCCCGCGAAGGGCTGGAAACTCGGCTCTGCGCGCGACGCGCGTCGTTGCGCTCTCGGCGCACACGCACCGTCCCAGCACGGATCGCGCGGGAGCGCGAGTCGACCGGGGGCGGATCGGGGACGCATCCGTGGCGGATTCAGAGCGCGTTCTGGCCAGTCCCAGCACCGGTGCTGGAACGTAGCGGTACATTCTTCACGCACCTGCACGCAGGTGCGAACGGCGCCCGCGTAAGCCTTTGACGACCGCGGGCTTACGCGGGGGAGGTGGTATCCCCGGGCAGATTCGAACTGCCGACCTTCGGTTTAGGAAACCGATGCTCTGTCCAGCTGAGCTACGGGGACGTTCCGCGACGATGCCACCACCGGGTGGGCGGGCTGTCAAGGCAGGGCCTGTGGTCGGCCACGCTGCGGGGCGCGTGGCCTGCCGCATGATGGCGGCGTGCCGGGGCGTCCCGGCAGCGAGCGCTCCCCATGTCCACGCCGATCGCAGCCGCCGGCTTCCTGCCGCCCGCCCACCTGCCTCTCGCGCGCCTGCCCACGCCGCTGGAGCCGCTGCCGCGCGCGGGCGCTGCCCTGGGCCTGCCGCTGTGGGTGAAGCGCGACGACCTCACCGGCGCCGAGCTCACCGGCAACAAGGTTCGCAAGCTCGGCTTCCTTTGCGCCGAGGCCCTCGAGCGCGGGGCCGACACGCTCATCACCTGCGGCGCCGTGACCAGCAACCCTGCGCGCGCCACGGCGCTGGTGGCCGCGCGGCTGGGCCTGCGCTGCGAGCTGCTGCTGCGCGGCACGGGCCAGGAGCCGCCGGACGGCAACCTGCTGCTGGACCTGCTGGCCGGCGCCTCCATCGAGTACGTCACGCCCGAGGGCTGGCGCGAGCGCGACCTGCGCATGGGGGCGATGGCGGAGCGGCTGCGCGCGCAGGGGCGCCGGCCCTACGTGATCCCGGAGGGCGGCAGCAATGCGCTGGGCTCGCTGGGCTACGCGCTGGCCGTGCGCGAGCTGCTCGAGCAGGCTGCAGGCCTCGGCGTGGAGGTGGGCACGCTGGTGCATGCCACGGGCAGCGGCGGCACCACGGCAGGCCTCGCGCTGGGCTGCGCAGCCTGGGGCCGGCCCGACATCGACGTGGTGGGGGTGGCCGTGTGCGACGACGCAGCCACCTTCGACCGGCGCGTGGGCGGCATCCTCGACCAGGCCGTGGGCCTGTGGTACGCGGGCGCCGACCTGCGCGCGACCTGCCGCTGGCGCATCGTGGACGGCCACCAGGGCCAGGGCTCCGCGCGCACGACGCCGGCCGAGCTGCGCGAGCAGGCGCTGCTGGCGCGCAGCGAGGGGCTGGTGCTCGACCCCGTCTACACCGGCAAGGCGTGGCTGGGCCTGCAGGCCGAGGCGCGCGCCGGCCGCCTGCGGCGCGACGCGGCCACCGTCTTCGTCCACACGGGCGGCCTGCTGGGCCTGTTCGCGTTCGCGCGCGAG
>CAXQZU010000001.1:0-42191 GCA_964228555.1 Planctomycetota bacterium | reverse complement strand
ACGCCTTCCTGCGCGCCAACCGGCCGTGGAGCCACCTCGTGGAGCGCGGCCAGGTGCGGCTGGAGCGCCTGCAGCCGGGCGTGCCGCTGGACTTCGACGGCGTGGAGCTGCACGCCTTCCTCGTGCCGCACCGCGCCGAGGACACCGACACCGTGGGCCTCGAGCTGCGCGGGCCCCGCGCGCGGCTGGTCTACGTCTCTGACGCCGACGTGTTCCCGCCGCCGCTGGTGGAGCGCATCCACGAGGCCGACGTGGCGCTGGTGGACGGCACCTTCCACGGGCCCGACGAGCTGCCGCACCGCGACCTGCTGGCCGTGCGCCACCCCTTCGTGCGCGACAGCGTGCGCCTGCTCGCCGGCGGCCGCGGCGCCGTGTGGTTCACGCACCTCAACCACAGCAACCCGCTGCTGGCGCCCGAGGCCAGCGCGCGCCCCGCCCTGCCCCCCGGCTTCGGCGTGGCCCACGACGGGCAGGTGTTCGCGCTGTGAATGGCTGTGCGGGGCGCGCCTAGCGCAGCGAGGTGAGGGCGCGGCCGCCGTCCAGGGCGTGCAGGCCGCCGGTGATCCAGCGGGCGCGGTCGCTGGCGAGGAAGGCGATGAGCTCGGCTGCGTCGCGCGGCTCGCCCACGAAGCCCAGCGGGTGGGTCTGCTTGCTGCGCTCGAGGAAGCCGTCGTAGTCGGGCACGGTGTTCGTGGCCTTGTGCAGGTTGGTGACCACCACGCCGGGGTTGATGGCGTTGACGCGCACGCCGTGCGGGGCCAGCTCCAGCGCCGTGCACTGCGTGAGCATGTCCACGCCGGCCTTGGCCACGCAGTAGGCGGCCAGGTTGGCGTAGGGGCGCAGGCCCGTGACGCTGGAGACGTTGACGATGCAGGCGCCGGGGCGGCCCTTGAGGTGCGGGATGGCGGCGCGCGTGAAGAAGAAGGGGCCCTTGAGGTCGCTGTCCATGACGCGATCCCACTCCTGCGTGCTGGTGGACTCCAGCGGGCCGGCGCCGATCACGCCGGCGTTGTTGACGAGGATGGTGAGGCTGCCCAGCGCCTCGACGGTGCGTGCCACCGCCTCGGCTGCGTGGCGCTCGTCGCGCACGTCGCCGGCCACCACCAGCGCGCGCCGGCCGCGCACGCGCACGGCGGAAGCCACATCCTCCAGCGGCGCGGCCCGCCGCCCGGTGAGCGCCACGTCGGCGCCGCGCTCGGCCAGCAGCAGCGCCGTGGCGCGGCCGATGCCGCTGGAGGCGCCGGTGACGAGCGCGACCCGGCCGGCCAGCTCGGGCGTGGACGCCGAGGACCCGGACGGCGAGGGCGAGGCAGGCGCGGGCGTGGGGGCGGACGGGCTCATGGGGGCTCCGGCGGGGAAGGTGGGGACGAGGCGGGACGCGGCGCGGCGCGCGGCGACTCTACCCGCCGCGCGTGGTGACGGGCGGCTGCAGGCGCAGGCGACGGTCCAGTGCGCACAGCGCGGACGGCACGGGCGCGGTGGCCTCCTGGCGCGCGCCGCCCACGGGGTGGGGGAACACGAGGCGCCAGGCGTGCAGCGCCACGCGCGCGCCGGCCGGCCCGCCGTACTTGGGATCGCCGTGCAGGGGGTGGCCGGCGGCGGAGAGCTGAGCGCGCACCTGGTGGGTGACGCCGGTGTGCAGCCGCACCGCCAGGCGCGCCGCGCGCGGCCCGCGGCCGCGCACCGCGAAGTCCAGCACGGCCGGGCGGCCCGCGTCGTCCTCCTCGCCGGGGGCGGCGGGCCGCGTGGTGCGGCCGCTGCGCGCGAGGCGGCCCTCCAGCCGGCCCTCGTCGGTGGCCGGCACGCCCACCACCCAGGCGAGGTAGTGCTTCTCGAGGCTGGCGTCGCGCTCGCGGAACAGCGCGGCCAGCCGCGCGGCGGCCTTGCTGGTCTTGGCGCACAGCACCACGCCCGAGACGTTGCGGTCCAGCCGGTGCACGAGGCCCACGAAGGCCGCGCCCGCCTTGCCCTCGGCCTGCTGGCGGTAGGCGCCCAGCACGGCCACGAGGTCGTCGTCGCCCGAGCCGTCGGCCTGGCTCAGCAGGCCGGCGGGCTTGGACACCACCAGCAGGTGGTTGTCCTCCAGCAGCACATCCACGCCGGCCTTGCGCAGCGCCGCGCGCGCCGCGGGCAGTCGGGCGGGGTCGGGCGCGGCCATGGCGCGAGCATACGGGCAGGCCTGCGCGCTAGGATGCGCGCATGGCTCGCGTGCCCGCCCTGCTCGTGATCACCAGCCGCGTGAGCCTGCCGGGCAGCGAGATCGAGGTGAGCACCGCGCGCTCGGGCGGCCCGGGCGGGCAGCACGTCAACAAGACGGAGAGCAAGGTGATCGTGCGCTGGAACGTGCGCACCACGCGCGCGCTCACGCCCGAACAGCGCGCGCGCGTCGAGGCCCGGCTGGCCCCGCGCCTGACGCAGGAGGGCGACCTCGTGCTGGCCAGCGAGGGCTCGCGCAGCCAGCACGACAACCTCGAGGAGGGCCTGCGCCGGCTGGCGCAGGTGCTGCGCGAGGCGCTGGCCCCGGTGAAGGTGCGCCGCGCCACGCGTCCCACGCGGGGCTCGCGCGAGCGGCGGCTGGCCGGCAAGCGCGTGGACAGCCAGCGCACGCGCGAGCGCCGCGGCGGCGACTAGCCGCGGCTGCGGGCGGCGCCAGGGCCGTGGCTAGGCCGTGAACAGCTCCGGCACCGGCTGGCCGGCCTTGTCGTGCAGCGTGATGGGCCGGCCGTTGGTGTGGAACAGCTTGTTCTCCACGCCGGTGGCGTGCAGCAGCGAGGCGAACAGGTCGGGGATGGTGACGGGGCGCGCCTGCACGTCGTCGCCACCGGCGGTGCTGGCCCCGATCACGCGGCCGCCCTGCACGCCGCCCCCGGCGAACCAAGCCGACCACACCTTGGGGTAGTGGCCGCGGCCCTCGGTGCTGGTGATCTTGGGCGTGCGGCCGAAGTCGCCCAGCCACACCACGAGCGTCTCGGAGAGCTTGCCCGAGGCCTTGAGGTCGTCGAGCAGGGCGGCGGCGCCCTGGTCGAGCTCGCCGTTGAGGGCCTTGCAGCGAGCGAAGCCGTCGTCGTGCGTGTCCCAGCCGTTCATCATCACCTCGACGCAGGTGACGCCCGCGTCGATGAGCCGGCGCGCCTGCAGGCAGGCGAGGCCGAACTTGGTCGTGCCGTAGGGCTTGGCGCTGCCGGCGGGCTCCTTGCTGATGTCGAAGGCCACGTTGCGCGGCGAGTCCATCAGGCGCCGGGCCTTCGCGAACATGGCGTCCTGCGCCTCGGGCAGCGCCTCGCCCCGCGAGCGCGCGAAGCCCTCGTTCATGCGCTCGAGCATCTCCAGCCGGGCATCCCGGCGCCGGTCGTCCACGCCGGAGGGCGTGTCGAGGTTGGCGATGGGCTGCTTGGGGTCGAGCACCACGAAGGGGGCGTGGTGCACGCCCAGGTAGCCCGCGCCCAGCCCCGGGCCGCCCACGCTCACGTACTCGGGCAGCTCGGCGTCGGGCTTGCCCTTCTCGTGGCTGAGGATGGAGCCCAGCCCCGGGTGCTGCACGGTGGGCTGGGGCGCGTAGCCGCTGTGCACGAGGTAGCGGGCGCGGTCGTGGTTGCCTTCCTTGCTGGTCATGCTGCGCACCAGCGCGATGCGGTCCATGCGCCTGGCCAGCAGCGGCAGGCTGTCGGCGAGGTGCACGCCCGGCAGCGCGCTGGCCACCGTGCGCGTGGGGCCGCCGTTCTCGGTGCCCGGCTTTGGGTCGAAGGTCTCGAAGTGGCTGGGGCCGCCGATCATGTAGAGGAACACCACCTGGCGGGCCGTGCCGAAGCCCGGCGGGCGCGCGACGGTGGGCGAGGCCTCGTCGGCGTGCAGGCGGGGCAGGCCGCGCGGCGAGGCCAGCATGCCCAGCGCGGCAGCGCCCAGGCCCATGCGCAGCAGGTCGCGGCGGGAGGCGATCAGGCGGGGGTCCATGCGGTCCTCCGGGAAGCGCGGCCTGCCGGGCAGGCCGGCGCGGGGCTAGTGGTTGGACATGAACTCGGCGCTGTTGAGCAGCACCCAGAAGAGGTCCTGCCAGCCGGCCTTGTCGTCCTTGCCGCGGCGCACGAAGGCCAGCGCGGTGCGGCGCTCGTCGGCCGTGGGCAGCCGCGTGTAGGCCGCCAGCCACAGGGCGTCCAGCCGCTCCTTGTCGTCGTCGTGGTCGGCGAGCGCGCGCGTGAGCGTGGTGCCCGGCAGCGTGGTGAGCGCGGCCTGCAGCAGCCGGCCGTTGAGCAGGAACAGGCCCTGCGGGACGCTGCCGGCGAAGTCGTCGGCCTCGGCGCCCTCGTCGTCCTCGAACACGAAGCTGAAGGCCGCGAAGCCCAGCTCGCGCGCACGCCCGGCCAGCGGGCCCCGCGCGCGGCGGTTGGCCGCCTCGACCAGCGCGTCGCCGCCCGTGGCCGTCATGAGTGCCTCGAACAGCTGCTCGCTGGCGAGCGACTTGACGGGCCCGCGCGCGAAGAGCTGCGGGTCGGGCTCGGGCGCGCCCGCCCAGCGCGAGGTGCGCTGGTAGGCGCGCGTGTTCACGAGGATGCGCAGCAGCCGCTTGAGGTCGTAGCCGTTGGCCTTGAGGTCGGAGGCCAGCCGCTCGAGCACCTCGGGGTGGCTGGGTGGGTTCATCGAGGTGAAGTCGTCGATGGGGTTGACGAGGCCCCGGCCGAAGAGGTGGCCCAGCATGCGGTTGGCGATGGCCGGCGCGAAGTAGGGGTTTGCCGGCGAGGTGACCCAGCGCGCCAGCATCTCGCGGCGAGAGAGGCCGGGCAGGTCGGCCAGGGCCGGCCCCATCCACGCCTTGGGCGTGATGCGCGCGAGGGCCGCGCGCTCCGCGGCCTGCTCGTTGTCGGGCCGCCGCGGGGGCAGGTTGAGCAGGCGCGGGTCCAGGTCGACGATGTCCATCACGTTGCGGTTGGCCAGCACCTCGCGCAGTTGCGCGGGCGTCATGCCCAGCGCGTCGCCGGCCTCCTGCCGCTGCTGGCGGGCGGGCCCGGGCTGGCCTTCCATGGCCTGCTCGCCCATGGCCTCGCGCTCCTTCATGCGCGCCTCGCGGGCCTTCTCGAGGTCGCGGTAGGCCTGCTGGTACTCGGGCACCGGGCGCGGCAGGGAGAGCACGAAGAACGAGGCCATGCCCTGGAAGTCCTTCTGCTTCCACGTGGGCTCGTACATGTGGTCGTGGCACTGCGCGCACTGGATCTTCACGCCCAGGAAGGTCTTGCTCACGGCGCCGGCCAGCTCGTTGGGCTTGCCCTCCCAGCGGGCGTAGAAGCCGGTGGCCCCATTGGCGTTCGTGCGCCCGGTGGCGGTGAGCAGGTCGTGCACGAAGGCGTCGTAGGGCCGGTTGGCGCGCACCTGCTCCAGCAGCCAGGCCTGGAAGGTGTCGTTGGCCGGGCCTCGCAGCAGCGCACCGCCGTTGTCGGCCTGCCCCCGCTGCATCGTGGCGCCCGGCGTCAGGCCGGTGAGCACGCGGTACCACCAGTGGCTCCACGCGGTGGCGTAGTCGTCGCTGGCGAGCAGCTCCTCGACCTTGCGCTCGCGCTTGCCGGGCGTGGCGTCGGCGAGGAAGGCGCGCGCCTCCTGCGCCGTGGGCAGCGTGCCGGTGAGGTCCAGCCGCACGCGGCGCAGTAACTCGCCGTCGTCGCTGGGGCCCGCCGGCGTCACGCCGGCGGCGGAGAGGGCCGCGTCGAAGGCGGCATCCACGGCCTCGGCCGTGGGACGCCAGTCCCTGGCGGGCGCGGCGGCGGGTGCGGGCGGCGCGGCGGGGTCCTGCGGGCCGGCGCGCAGCACGGTGGCGGTGCCCAGCAGCACCAGCAGCAGCAGGCCGGCGGCGGCCGTGCGCTGGACGCTCGCGTGACGGTCGCGCAGGGCCGGCATGGCGGGGTCTCCACGGGGTTGCACCCCATTCAACCCGCGCGCCCGCGTGCGCGTCGCGATCGCGCCGCGCGGCCTGGCGCTGCCTAGGCCGGCCCGCGCCGCATGTAAGGCAGAAGGAAGGGTTGCAGGCGCTCCAGGGTGGCGGCCGGCACGCGGTCCAGCGAGGTCACCATGGCGCTGGCCAGGCTGTGGTTCTCGGGCAGGTCGCCCTGCGGCAGGCGCGCGATGGCCTCGAGCAGCACGCGGTGCTGCACGTCGGCGTTGTCGCGCAGCACGGCCAGGATCTCGGCCGCGTCCACGCCGGCCTCGTGCGGGCGCCACGCGTCGTAGTCGGTCACCATCGACAGCGCGCCGTAGGCGATCTCGGCCTCGCGGCACAGGCGCGCCTCGCTCAGGTTGGTCATGCCGATGATCGAGCAGCCCAGCGCGCGGTACCACGTGCTCTCGGCGCGCGTCGAGAACTGCGGGCCTTCCATGCACAGGTAGGTGCCGCCGTCCACCGCGGGCCGGCCCGCTGACGCGGCCGCCTCCAGCAGGGCCTTGCGCACCGCAGGCGCGTAGGGCTCGGCGAGCGACACGTGCACCACGAGGCCGTCGCCGAAGAAGGTGTCGGGGCGGTGGCGCGTGCGGTCGAGGAACTGGTCGGGCACCACCAGCGTGCGCGGCGGCAGCTCCTCGCGCAGGCTGCCCACGGCGCCCACGCTGATGGCCTTCGTCACGCCCAGCAGCTTCATGGCGTAGACGTTGGCGCGGTAGGGGATCTCGGTGGGCAGCAGGCGGTGGCCGTGGCCGTGGCGCGCGAGGAAGGCGATGCGGCGCCCGCGCCACGTGCCCACGCGCAGCGGCGCGCTGGGCGCGCCGTAGGGCGTGTCCAGCTCGAGGTCGCGCGCGTCCTCGAGATCGTCGAGCGCGTAGAGGCCCGTGCCGCCGAAGACGCCGACCTCGGCCTGGGGGAGCAGCGGCATGGGGACCTCCGTGGCGGGCCGGCGAGCCTACCGTGGCGCCGGCGTGGGCCCTCCGGCCCGTCCTCCCCGCCTGCGGGGGGCAGGCGCGCGTGCGGGACCGTATGCTCGCGCGCCTCAACCGACCCCGTCCCCGGACGATCCCACCCATGCTGCGGACCTTCCTGCGCACGCTCGCGCTGCTCACCTTGCTGGCGGCCTTCGCCTTGCCGGCCCGCTCCGACGATGCGGCCCTCCAGAAGGCCATCGCCGTGGCCCGGGAGCGCGTCTACCCGGCACTGGTCAACATCTCGTGCGTCACGCGCGCCTTCAGCGGGGGACGCGCCCAGCGCTTCCCGTCGCTGGGCAGCGGCGTGGTCGTGACCGCCGAAGGCCACGTGGTGACCAACTTCCACGTGATCGACGGCGCCACGCGCGTGACCTGCCAGCTGCCGACGGGCGAGAAGATCCCCGCCGACATCCTCACGCCCGACGCCCCGGCCGACCTGGCGGTGCTCCGGCTGCGCCTCTCCGAGCGCGAGGACCCCAGCAAGCCGTTGCCCTTCGCCAGCATCGGCGACAGCGATCGCCTGATCGTGGGCGACCACGTGCTGGCCATGGGCAACCCCCGCGGCCTTTCCTCGAGCGTGACGCTGGGCATCGTGTCGAACACGGAGCGCGTGTTCACGAACTTCACGGGCGACAGCATGGAGGTCCTGGACCTCGGCGAGGGCGAGCTCACCGGCCTCTTCAACCGCTGGCTGCAGCATGACGCGCTGATCCAGCCCGGCAACAGCGGCGGCCCGCTGGTCAACCTCGCCGGCGAGGTGGTCGGCATCAACACGCGCGGCGGCGGGGGCGTGGCCTTCGCCATCCCGGCCAGCATCGTGAAGAAGACGCTCAAGGCCGCGCTCGACGTCGGCGAGGTGCGCCGCGGCTGGTGGGGCGTGAACTTCGTGCCCACCACCCCGATGGGCATGAAGACGGGCGCGCTGGTCACGGCGGCCCTGCCCGAGGGCGCTGCCGCCAAGGCGGGCGTCAAGCCCGGGGACATCCTGCTGGAGATCGACGGCCGCCCCGTGGTGGTCAACGGCTTCGAGGACGTGCCGCCGCTGTACGCGGCGGTGGCCGACCTGCCGCTGGGCCAGCCCACGACGGTGACGGTGCTGCGCGGCGGCGAGAAGGTGTCGCTGTCGGTGAGCACGGAGCGCATGGAGCGCTTCCTCGCCGACGAGCGGGTGTGGGGCGACTGGGGCATCAGCGCCCGGCCCATCACCTCGCCCATGGCGTGGGCGCGGCGCTATCCCGACACGCACGGCATCGTGGTGAGCACGCTGCGCCCCGGCCACCCGGCCGACGTGGCCAAGCCCAAGCTGCAGCCCGGGGACGTGGTGCTGGCCATCGCGGGCGAGCCCGTCACCGACGAGGCCTCCTTCGAGGCGCTGGTGCGCAAGCACGCCGGCAAGAAGGCCGTGGGGGTGCGCTTCCGCCGCGACCGACAGGACATGATCACGGTGCTGGACCTCGAGACGAAGCCCACCAAGGGGGGCGGCCAGGAGCTGCCGCGTCCGTGGCTGGGCGTGCAGACGCAGGTGCTGACGCCCACCGTGGCCGAGGCGCTGGGCCTCAAGGGCACGCAGGGCTTCCGCATCAGCCGCGTGCTGCCCGGCGGCCCCGGCGCCAAGGCCGGCCTGCAGCCTGCGGACGTGATCACGCACGTGGACGGCGAGGCCCTCAAGGCCAGCCAGGAGCAGGACGGCGAGATCCTGCGCCGCAAGATCGAGGACATGGACGTGGGCGCGGACGCGCGCATCTCCATCCTGCGCGCCGGGGCCAAGCAGGACATCGTGGTCTCGCTGGACGAGGCGCCGGAGACGGCCGCCGACGCCGACAAGGCCAAGGACGAGGTGCTGGAGTTCGCGGTGCGCGAGCTCACCTACATGGACTACGTCGAGCACACCGACAAGGCGCCGCCTGCCAAGGGCGAGGCCTCCGAGCTGGCCGGCCTCGTGGTGGCGGACGTCGCCGCCGGCGGCTGGGCCAACATGAACGGCCTGCAGGCCGGCGACATCCTGCTCAGTTACCACGACCAGCCCACCACCACGATCGCGCAGTTCAAGGAGGCCGTGAAGAAGACGGCGGACGCGCGCCCGAAGGTGGTGAAGCTGTTCGTGCGCCGCGAGCGCGGCACCTCCTTCGTCTTCGTGCTCCCCGACTGGCCGGCGCGCTGAGCCCCGTCGGCTTGCCGCGCACGGCTGCCCCTTCCCGCCACGATCCCCGAACCTCCGCCGGAGTCCCCATGCGTACCTTCCGCTCGCTCGTGCTGGCCGCGCTCGTGGCTGGCCTCGTCGCACCCGCCGTGGCACAGGCCGAGGAGGGGCGCGCCGCGCTCATTGCCTCGAAGGCCGGCTCGGCCGTCTCGGTCAAGATCACGGCCAAGATCAGCGGCAGCTTCGGCGGCCGTGCCGTGGACCAGGAGCGCAACATCACCACGGCAGGCGTCGTGGTGGACGGTGCGGGCCTCGTGATGATCCCGGCCAGCAGCGTGAGCGTGCCCGCCCGCTTCGGTGCCGAGATCAAGGTGACGCCCAGCAGCATCCGCGTGATCTGGCCGGGCGACGAGACCGAGTACGACGCCATCCTGGGCGCCACGGACAGCAAGCTGGGGCTGGCCTACGTGCTGGTGCGCGACCTCAAGGGCCGCGCTGCGGCGCCCGTGGACATGGCGCAGGTGGCGGAGCCCGTCATCGGCGACACGCTCTACGCCGTGACGCGCATGGACCAGGGCTTCGACTACGCCCCGGTGTGCCAGGCAGCCACGGTGGTGGGGCAGGTGACCAAGCCGCGCACGATGTGGGTGGTGGACGGCTCGGCGCCCGAGCCGGCCCAGCCCCTGTACACGGCCGCCGGCAAGCTCGCCGGCATCATGATCGTGCAGGAGGGCGTGGGCGAGGAGAGTGGCTCGCAGGTGTTCCTGCTGCCGCTCAAGGTGGCGCAGTCTTCCATCGAGCGCTCGCTCAAGGCGGCGCAGAAGGAACTCGAGGACGTCAAGGTCCGTGAGGCCGAGGCGGCGGCCAAGGCCGCGGAGCAGGGCGAGAAGGCCCCCGAGGCGCCCGCGGCCCCCGCCGAGCCGGCCGCGCCCGAGCAGCCCCAGTAGCGCGCAAGCCGGGGAGGCGGCGGGCGGCGGCTGTCCGGCTGCGCACGGCGACGCCGGGGCAGCCGGCCCCGGCACCCGGTGCCTGGCGCCGCACGCTGTGGCGCGCGCGGGACGGGGCGCACGCGCCTCTCGAGCAGGTGCTCGCCCCTGGCGAGCAGGCCGAGGTGCGCGCCTGGCTGGCCTGGCGCGAGGCGCTGCAGGCCACGGGCCTGCCTCCGCGCGGGCGTGCGGCGGGCGTGGGTGCCGGCCCGGCGCTGGAGGGCACGCGCGAGCTGTGCGCGCGCGACCCGGCCTTCGCGCACCTCGTGGCGCGTGCCGGGCCGCCGCGCCTCGTGCGCAGGGGCGGCGGCTTTGCCACGCTGGCCAGCGCCATCGTCCACCAGCAGCTCAGCGGTCGCGCGGCCGCCACCATCTGGGCGCGCCTCGCGCGCGCGCTGGGCGGGCGCGTGACGGCCGCCTCGGTCGCGGCAGCGCCCACCGCCATGCTGCGCGCGGCGGGCCTCTCGGCAGCCAAGGCCGCCGCGCTGGAGGACCTCTCCGCGCACGTGCGCGACGGGCGCCTCGAGCCACGGCGGCTGGCGCGGCTGCCCGACGAGGAGGTGGTGGCGCGGCTGGTCACGGTGCGCGGCATCGGCCCGTGGAGCGCGCACATGCACCTGCTCTTCGGGCTGGGCCGCATGGACGTGTGGCCGGTGGGGGACCTGGGCGTGCGGCAGGGCATCGCGCGCTGGCGGGGCCTCGCGGCCCTGCCCAGCCCGCGGGCGCTGGAGGCCCTGGGCGAGCCCTACCGCCCCTGGCGCAGCCTGCTGGCCTGGTACGCGTGGCGCGCCGTGGAGATCGGCTATCCCTGAGGGCCGGGAAGCCGCGCGGCCAGCCGGCGTTGCCTCCCGTGGAGGTCCCCGGCATGCACTTCCGCGAGATGGAGTCCGGCCAGCCCGGCCCCGAGTCCGGGCGATTCGGGCAGGCGATTGCGGCGGCACGCCGCCAGGGCCAGCCGCCCTCGGGCATCTGGCACCTGTTTGCGGCCAACCCGGAGGCGGCCCGCCCGCTCTGCGACTGGGCGCACGCCGTGCTGCGTGGGCCCTCGCCGCTCTCGCCGGGCTTCCGGGAGCTGGTGGCGGCCTTCACCTCGCGGCGCAACCGCTGCCTGTTCTGACACGACGTGCACGCCGCGGTCGCGGCGCACCTGCTGGGCAACGATCGCGCGCTGGTGGATGCGGTGTGCAGCGACCCCGAGACGGCGCCCATCCCCGAGCGCGAGAAGGCGCTGTGGCGCTGGCTGGGCAGGCTCAACGACGCGCCCGCCTCCGTGGGCGCGTCCGACGTGGAGGGCCTCAAGGCGCTGGGCTGGAGCGAGCGCGAGCTCTACGACGCCAGCACCGTGTGCGCGATGTTCAACTTCTTCAACCGCTGGATCGAGGCGGCGGGCGTCGAGCCGGCGCCGCCCGGCCTCTATGCCGCGCGCCTGGCGCAGCACGGCGACATGGGCTACCGGATGTAGTGCGGACGGCGCGCCTAGCGGCCCGCCGCGCCCGACGGGCCCTGCACGGCCGGCTGTACCGCCCACGCGAGGTCGATGAAGTCCATGGTGCAGCCGTCCACGGCGAGGCCCAGGGCATCGCCGGGCAGGTCGTAGCTGCCCACCTCGCTGCCGTTGACGCGCAGCGTCACGCGCGTGCCCTCGCGCGTGGCTGTGAGGCGCCAGGGCTGGTCGCCGGGGGGCGGCGGGGGCTGGCCCACGGGCAGCATCGACCAGCCGGCCTTCTCGAGCCGCTGCACGCGCAGGCCGCTGGGCGTCACGAGGGCCACCGTGTACTGCGCGGCGTCGGTGGCGTGCAGCAGCAGGCCGGCCGACCAGCGCGTCCGGGGCGTGGGGGCCAGCGTGGCCGTGATCGAGGCGGCCGGCCGCCGCACCCGGCAGCCGCTCACGCCCCCGCTGCTGCCGCGCACGCTGCGCGGCCCGCGCGTGTCCCAGTCCACGTGCACGGGCGCCAGCGGCTCCTGCACGCCGTCCAGCCAGCCTCGCCACTGCTCCAGCAGGCGCTGGGGCGGGCCCAGGCTGCGGCCGAAGAGCGCTGCCGCCTGGCCGCCGCGGTCCAGCCTCGCGGCCAGCGCCTCGAAGCGCTTGCGGCGGTTGCCGCCCTCGCCCTCCAGCAGGAAGCGCACGAGGTGCATCGCCTCCGGGCGTTCGTGGGGTCCGTCGTTCACGAGGGCCTCGATGTCGAACGCAGGGTCCTGCACGCGCGAGCGGGCCAGCCCGGCGCGGTTCTCCAGCGAGAGCAGCGGCACCACGCCCAGTGCCAGCGTGGCGCCGTCCCACGCGTGGTGCGAGAGGTGCTCGGCGACGCCCTCGATGTACCAGCGCGCGCCCGGCGAGCGGTTGCCCGTGGCGCCGAGGAAGTGGAACTGGTGGGCTACCTCGTGCAGCAGCAAGGTGCGCGTGTACCACGTGCTGGGCTGCCGGTAGAGGAAGGCCGTGCGCGAGATGGGGCAGTAGTAGCCCCCGGCGCCGCTGCCCGGCGGGTTGCCGCCCGAGGCGGCGATGGCCTTGGTCCACGCCTCGGCCGACTCCGTGACCACGACGCGCAGCCGCTCGCCTTCCTTGAGCAGCGGCTCGGCGCGGAAGAAGGCCTTGAGCTGCGGCCAGGCTGCCTCGAGCACGCGGCCCCATTCCTCGGCCTCGGCCTGCGCGCCCTCGCTGTGCAGCTCGTAATGCGTGGTGCGCACGGGCGCGCGGGTGCTGCCGGGCGCACTGGCGCCGTCGGCCATCGCGGGCCGCGGGCCCGGCGCGGCCGGGACCGTGGCCCCCAGCAGCAGGGCCCCGGCCGCGCCGGCCGCGGCCGCGGCCCGCAGCCAGGCCCCCAGCACCCGGCGCGGCGTGCAGCGCACGCCGTCCCGGCCCGCCTGCCCCGGGCCGCCCGCTGCCCCATCCAGCCTGTGCGGGGGGGACGGCCGTGCGGTCATGGCGCGCCAGTCTAGGGGGGAAGCACGGGGACAGCCGTGGTACCACCAAGCCCTAGCCGCAGCCCGACGCGCGGCCCTCCCCTGGAGCCTCCCATGCGCCTCGCTCGCCTGTTCGCCCTCAGCCTCGCCTGCCTGCCGTTGCTGGTCGTCTCGGCGCCCCTGCATGCGGAGGACGAGGCCGCGGAGGCGCCTGCGGCTGCTGGCGCCGCGCCCACGATCACGCGCGACTGGAAGGACAACATCAAGAAGAAGCGCAGCTCGGCCTTCGCCAAGGAGCGTGCCGCGTTCTGGGCCGAGAAGGTCAAGCCCGCCGACAAGGACATCTACTGGCTGGGCTGGATCTGGGACATGGCCAAGGAACGCGAGAAGGCCATCGAGTGCTTCCAGGCCTACCTCAAGATCGAGGGCGGCAACGACACCAACCGCGAGACGTGCTACACGAAGATCCGCGAGCTCTACACCGAGCAGAAGAAGTACGACGAGGCCCTTGTCGCCGGCAAGGAGGTGCTCAAGCTCTATCCAGGCTCGCGCTCCGCCGGGGCCAACTGGCAGGACCTCGCGCGCCTGCATCGTCGCAAGGGCGACCTCGCGGCGGCCGAGGCGGCCTTCCGCGAGTCCATCCCGCTCAAGCGCCTCACCTCCCTCTTCGACCTCGTGGACATCTACCTGGCCGCGGGCGACGTGGCCAAGGCACGCGCGGTGATGAACGAGTTCCGCGAGTTGTTCCAGAAGGACGCCGTCAAGGCCAACTTCGACATGCTGGAGGCCTTCCTGGGCCGCGTGGGCTCCGCCGCCCCCAGCCTGGACTCGGCCAAGCCCATCGCGGCCCCGCCGCAGGGCGAGGATCTGGCGCCCGCGGAGGGCGGCGAGGCCCCGGCCGCGCCGGCGGCTCCCGCCATCGACAAGGCCTACGGCGGCAAGCCCACGCTGCTCTACCACCTCGACCACCGCGCGATGCTGCTGGACGTGCGCCTGCGCAACCTGAAGAACACGCGCAGCGTGCTGGGCGACAGCGCCCGCGTGCTGGGCCTGGCCTCGCTCAAGAAGTTCGACGTCTTCACGCAGAAGGAAGACACCACGCTCACCGCCGAGGGCGAGAGCGACCGCATCGGCGCGTGGCTGGAGAAGAACGGGCAGGGTGCGCAGGCGCTGCTGCTGGACGAGGCGGGCGTGACGGCCTTCGGCCTGCGCTGGCCCGGCCAGATGATCCTCGTGGACCGCGAGGGCAAGCTGCGCTGGATGCGCCTCAACGACGAGAACAACGACGGCTACGACTGGGTCTGCGCCCAGGAGGCCGTGAAGAAGCTGGGCGGCTAGCGATCGCGCCCACACGGGCCCGGTACGATGCGCGCCCGTGAGTGACCTGCGCGCGCTGGCCCTGATCTACGACATCCGCGGCTTCACCGCGGCCAGCAAGCGCCTGCGCACCGCCGACCTGGGCGCCTTCGCAACGGCCGCGCACCGCGTGGTGCTGGACGCCTTCGCCGGCGTGCCGCCCACCTTCACCAAGAACCTCGGCGACGGCCACCTGCTGCTGTGGGAGTGCCCGCAGGGACTGGACGATGCGCTGGCGGCGCGCGTGGTGGAGGCGGCGGGCCGGGCCCGCGCCGCCTTCGGCGCCTTCGCGAGGGCGCAGCAGGCTGCGGGCATGGCCATCCCCGGGCGCGTGGGCATCGGCGTGGCCTTCGGCGAGGTGAGCCGCTCCGACGACTACTACGGCATGGCGCTCAACCTGGCCGCACGCCTGCAGGGCGAGGCCCGCCCCGAGGGCCTGGCGCTGGACGGCCCGGTCTTCGAGGCCGTCACGCGGCGCGACGCAGCCCTGCGCGAGCGCTTCGCGCGTGCGCGCGTGCGGCTCAAGGGCCTGGGCAGCACGCGGGTGCACGTGGACCGGCCCTTCTCGTGGGCGCGTGCCCTCGCTCCCATGCTGCGCGTGCTGCTCGTGGTGGCGCTGCCGCTGGGCTGGCTGCTGCTGGCCGATGCGGGGCTGGCCCTGCCGGGTGGCGCGGCGCTGCGCGACCTGCTGGACGACCATGGCGGGTCGCTGCTGCGCTCGCCCGCGCCGGACGCCACGGTGTGGCGCGTGGCGCAGGCGCAGCGCGAGCAGCTGCAGCAGGCCCTGCGTGCGCAGCGCCTGCCGGGGGGCTGGCTGCGCAACGCCTTCCCGCTGCCGGCGGCCCGCACGCCCGAGGAAGAGGCGCTGTACGTGGCCACGCGCAAGGCCGACGAGGCCTCGCCCGACCCGTGGAGCAACTCCCAGGCGGCCTACGTGCTGCTGCAGGCCGCGCGCGGTGCCGGCGACTGGCAGGCGCTGCGTCCCCTGCTGGAGGTGCTGTGGCAGCCGGAACACGTGCTCGAGCACGCGGGCCGCGTGCTGGGCTGGCGCCCGCGGAGCAGCGAGCGCCATGCGCAGGCCGAGCCCACCTTCTGGATGCTGGCGGCCACGGCCACCGTGCTGTGGCGGCACGTCGCCTTGGAGCCCGGCGAGCTCGCCACGTGGCGCGAGCGGCTGGTGCGCGCGCAACAGGCTTGCGAGGGCTTCCGCTCGGCCACGCCGGGCGGCTGGAACCTCTACCGCGACCAGCGCGTGCCAGAGCGCTACAGCCCCTACACCACCACGCTGGCCCTGATGGCGCTGCTGGAAGTGCACCTCTCGGGCGCGGGCTGGGGGGGCGACCGAGCCCGGCTGGAGGCGATGCTGGCCGAGACGGCCGCGTTCCTCGGCCGCCTGTTCGTGGCCGACGACAGCCCGCCTGGGTGGCGGCGCACGGCCGAGCGGGGCGACAAGATCTCGGCAGGCCTCACGCTGCAGGCCTGCGCCACGCTGCTGCGGGCCGAGGAGCAGGCGGGCATCCCGGTGCCGCCTGCGGTGCTGGCCTCCATCCCGCGCCTGCTGCGCGAGCGCTCGCAGGCCCTGGCCTACGACGACTACGACATGGGCGAGTTCATCGTGGACTTCCGCGGGCCCGACGGGTCGATGGTGGCGGGCAAGGAGGGCATCAACTTCCTCTCGCATCCGTGGGCCATCGACTGCGCGGGGCGCTGGCTGCGGCGTGCGCGGCGCCACCCTCCAGCCCCGGGCGACCTGGTGCGCGTGCGCCGCGCGCTGGGCGAGCTGGTGGTGCAGCAGGGCCCGCAGGCGGTTGCGCGCGCCACCTCGGGCTACATGTTCGTGGCCAGCGAGACGCTGCTGGGGCTGCTCTCGGTGCCGCACCCGGAGGCGCCGTGAGCCTGCTGGAGCGCGTGCTGGCCTGCCGGCGCCACGACCTGGCGGGCATGCTGCCCTTCGAGCTGGGTGGCGAGCGCTACGGGTGGGTGCGTGCTGCGCTGGCGCAGGACCTCGCGGACGTGGCGCGCAGCCCCTTCCGCCTCGAGGGCGGCACGCTGCGGCTGGACCCGGCGCTCGCGACGAGCGCAGCGCGCACGCAGGCCGTGGATGGCTGCCTTGCGCGACTGCGCGAGGCCGGCCGCCTGCCGGCCTGGCGCGGGGAGCGCTACGCCGTCGTGCGAGCCTGGGGTGCTGCCGAGGCCATGCAGGTGGAGCGTGCGGCGGCCCCGTGGCTGGGCGTGCGCGCCTTCGGCGTGCATGTCAACGGCTGGGTGCGCGGTGCGCGCGGCCCCTTGCTGTGGGTGGCACGTCGCAGCCGGCACAAGCCCTCGCACCCGGGCAAGCTCGACCACCTGGTCGCTGGCGGCCAGCCCGCCGGGCTCTCGCTGCGCCAGAACCTGGTCAAGGAGGCGATGGAGGAGGCCAGCGTGCCGGCGTCGCTGGCGGAGCAGGCCGTGGGGGTGGCGCCGTTCCGGTACCGCCTGCTCACGCCCGACGGGCTGCGCGACGACACGCTGTTCACCTACGACCTCGAGCTGCCCGAGGGATTCCAGCCGCAGGTGCGGGACGGCGAGGTGGAGTCGTTCCGGCTGGTGCCAGCCGACGAGGTGCTGGCGATGCTGCGCAGCAGCGACGAGTTCAAGCCCAACGTGGTGCCCTGCATCCTGGGCTTCCTGCTGCGGCAGGGCGTGGTGGGGGAGCGCGACCCCGAGCGCAGCGTGTTGCTGCGCGAGCTGGGCGAGCAGGTGCTACGTCCGCACGTGCCCGAGGAGGATGCGGTGCTGGCCTGAACGCCGCCCGCGCGAGCGACGGCGGGCGTCGGCCAGCAGGCGCGCCAGCAAGGCCTCGTACGGCAGGCCGTGACGGGCTGCCCCGGCCGCGAACTCGCCCCACGCGCCCAGGTCGGGGTTGGGATTGGCCTCGATCACCCACGGCTGCCCGTCCGGGGCGAGTCGCAGGTCGATGCGCGCGGCGGCCTCGATGCCCAGCGCGCGCGCCGCGGCCACGGCCACGCGCGCCACGCGACGCGCGCCTGCGGCGGGCAGGCGACGGGCGGGCTCGTAGGCCATCCCGTGCGCGCTGCGATAGGCCGGGTCCCACTTGGTGCGGGCGCTGGCGATCCACGGCCCTGCGGCGCCCCGCGCCCGCTGCAGCTCGCAGGGCGGCAGGGCGCGCCCCCCCAGCACGCCCACGTAGAGCTCCCGGCCCTCGACGTACTGCTCGACCAGCGCGTCGGTGCCCACGTCGCGCTGGATGTGTCGCAGCTGCGCCGCCTGCGCGCGCTCGCTGGTGACGATGGATGCCTGCGTGAGGCCCTCGGAACCGTGGCGCGTGGCCGACTTCACCACGCGCGGCCAGGGCAGCCGCAGCGCCGCCCGCAGGCGTCGTGCGCGCGGCACGGCCACGCCGTGCGGGACCGGCACCCCGGCCTTGCGGAGGGCGCGCCGCGCACGGCCCTTGTGGTGCGCCCGGCGCAGGGCGGGCGCATGGCAGCCGGTGACGGGCAGGCCCTGGCGCACCAGCCACGCCACCACCTCGGCCACGCGCTCGGTGCGGTCGCCGAACTCCTCCAGCAGGTTGAGCACGGCCTGTGGCCGGTGGCGGCGCAAGGCGGCTCGCAAGGGCGCGAGGCTGCGGCACAGGCCCACGGCCACGGCCTCGTGGCCCAGCCGTCGCAGGCCCTCGAGCACGTCCTGCTCGGTGGCCCACGGCACCGTGCGCGCGCCGTCGGGGCGCGCGCGCGCGCCGGGCGGCGGCAGCAGGTCACGGTGCGTGAGCACGAGCACCCTCACGCCGACACGCTACACCCGTGGGCTCAGCGCCACGCGAGGTAGACGCTGTTGACCTCCTGGGCGTCGTTGTTGACGTTCCAGAACTCCACCGCGTGGGCCTGCGCGCGGCCCAGCGCGCGCTCCAGGCGGGCGGTGAAGCCGGGCTCGGGCGCGAGGGCCGACCAGATCCCCAGCACGCCGCCGGGCACGAGGTGGCGCGCCGCGGCGCGCAGGCCGGCCTCGTCGTAGAAGCTGCCGTGCTCGGGGCGCAGCAGGGCCTCGGGGCTGTGGTCCACGTCCAGCAGGATGGCGTCCCAGCCCGGGGAGCCGCCGGCTGGCGCGGCGGCCAGGCGCGCGAAGACGTCGGCTTCCACCAGCCGGCAGCGCGGGTCGGCCAGCAGGCGGGGGCCCATGGGCACCAGCCCCTCGCGATGCCAGCGCAGCACGCAGGGCAGCAGGTCCACCACCTCGACCTCGCGCACGCCGGGCTGGGCCAGCGCCTCCAGCGCGGTGTAGCCCAGGCCCAGCCCGCCCACCATGACGCGGGCGCGCGGCGGGGCCGGCGGAGCCAGCGCCAGCGTGGAGAGCGCGCGCTCGGACTCGGTGACGAGGCTGCTCATCAGCAGCGCCCCGGCCAGCTTCACCTCGTAGGCGCGCTCGCCGGGCTGGCCGGGGATGGCGCGGCTGGCCAGCAGGGCCTCGCCCCAGGGCGTGGCGACGCGGTCCAGCTCCTCGTAGCCGCGCACGCGCGCCTAGCGCGCCAGCAGGTAGTGACGGCCGCAGGCCGCGCAGGCGAGGCGCTCGGAGGCCTGGGCCGGCGGCAGGCCGCGCGAGATGAAGACCCAGATCGTGTCGGGTCGCAGCTGGCTGGGACGGAACCAGCCCGCGATGCGGGCCTCGCCTGCCGCAGACTGCTCCAGCGGCAGCGCACAGCGCACGCACTGGCGCGCCGGCACGGGCACCTCGCCGGGGTTGTACTCGTAGGTCATGGCCGTCCTCCGCGCCGCAAGCCCCCAGCCTACGCAGGCTGGCGCGGCCAGCCACCTCCGGGAGCGGCGCCGACTACCCTCACGGCCGCATGGGCGAGCGCATCCCCGACCGCATTCCCCTCGAGCGGCTGCTGTCCCGCTGGCGCGTGGCCTCGCGCACGCAGGCGCAGGGCATGGTGCGCGCCGGCCGCGTGCGGGTGGCCGGGCGCGTGGTGCGCGACCCGCGCTGCTGGGTCGATGGCGCGCACGACACGGTGGAGGTGGACGGCCAGCGGGTGGGCGCGCCGGCGGTGCGGGGTGCTGCCTGCTGGCTGCTGCTGAACAAGCCGCGCGGCGTGGTGAGCACCACGCGGGATCCCGAGGGCCGTCCCACGGTGATGGACCTGGTGCGTGCGCACGCGGTGCCCGGGCTGGCGCCCGTGGGCCGGCTCGACAAGGCCAGCGCGGGACTGCTGCTGCTCACCGACGACGCGCGCCTCGCCGACCGACTGCTGGATCCCGCGAGCCACCTGCCCAAGCGCTACCGCGTGAAGGTGCGTGGGCGCATGGACGCGCGCAGGCTCGAGGTGCTGCGCACCACCGCGCTGGAGGAGGACGGCCTCGTGCTGGGCCCCATGCAGGTGGAGGTGGAGCGCGAGGGTCCGCGCTCGTGCTGGCTGGTGGTGGTGCTGCGCGAGGGCAAGAACCGCCAGATCCGCCGTCGCCTCGAGGCGCTGGGCCTCGAGGTGGAGGTGCTCGTGCGCACGGCCTTCGGGCCGCTGGAGCTGGGCACGCTGGCCGCAGGGGAGGTGCGCGCGCTGCAGCCGGCCGAGGTGGAAGCACTGGCCCGCGCCGTGGCCTCCTCGCCGCGCCCAGCAACGCAGCAGGCCCGGCCGCGGGGCGGCCGGGCCTGGCCGGGGAAGCCAGCAGGGCGCCCGCGGGGGCGCCTGCGGAGGTAGTGCCCGCGGGCTAGGGCTTGGCGGGCGCCGGCTCGCTGCCAGGGCAGCTGCCCTTGGGGCAGCCGCCCGACTTCTCGCAGCCGCCCTGGCCGCAGGAGCCCTTCTCGCAGGCACCCTTGTCGCAGCTGCCCTTGTCGCAACTGCCCTTGTCGCAGCCGCCGCAGCAGGGCTTGTCGGCGCTGGGCATCTTCACGCTGGGCTTGGCCGCAGCGTCGCCGGCGGCGCCCATGGCGCCGCTCACGCCCTTGTCGGCACCCGCCTTGTCGCAGGCACCCTTGCCGCAGCCCTCGCCGCAGGAGCCCTTCTCGCAGGCACCCTTGTCGCAGCCGCCGGTCGCGGGCTTGCTGCCGGACATCTCCTGGAAGAAGCCCACGAAGCGCTCGGCCGTCCAGCCGTCCGCCACGAGGCGATCACGCAGCGCCGCCATGGGCACGTCGGGGCCGCCGGCGAACCAGCCGCGCCACATCGCCTCGCCCTCGGGCGTGCTGGGGCAGGGGCAGCCCACCTGGGGGCCCACCTGCTGGGCAACGAAGCCCATCAGCGAGTGCATCGGGGTGGGGGTCTTGGTGGCGCTGGCCTTGGCCTCGCCAGGGCACGACCCGCACGAGGGCTGGGGCTCGGGGGCCGTCCGGGGCGCCACGGCGGGCGTCTCCTCGGCGTGGAGGAAGGAGGCGCTGAAGGCACCGGCGGCCACGAGGGCGGCGGCGAGCAAGGAGAGGCGACGCATGGCAGGCTCCAGGGTGCGCGGTGCGGGACCCGCAACCCTGCGGGCCTGCACACCGGCGATCCCCGGACGCTATACGGGCTGGAGGGCCATGCCAGCCGGGCGCGCTCAGGCGGCAGGGGGGCTCCCGAAGGTCTTCCAGAGGGTGATCACGCCCAGCACGATGAAGAGCGTGCCGGCGGCGCGATTGATCCAGAGCGGATCCAGCCAGCGCGCGAGGTGGGTGCCGGCCAGCACGGCCAGCGCACTGGAGGCCACCAGCGCGGCGGTGGATGCCAGCAGGACGGTCCATGGCCTGCCCGTGCCCGCCGAGAGGCTCAGGGCCGCCAGCTGGGTCTTGTCGCCCAGCTCGGCCACGAAGACGGTCGCGAAGGCGGAGAGGAACAGCTTGAGGTCCACGGTAGGGCTCCGTTCGTGCCCCGCGCGAGGGGGGCGATGCGGTGGTGCTTGCGGTAGCATCGCATGCCGCAAGGTCGCGCCCACCAAGGTCCTGCAAGGAAGCCGCGTGCCGTCCACCCGCCTCGCGCAGCCCCGGGACGCCCGAGCCCCGCACGGGGCCCGGCGCGTGGCGTCGCTGGGGGCGTGGCTGCTGGCGCTGGCGGCCTTGGTGCTGCCCGCGCAGGGAGCAGGCGCGGCGGACGCGCCGCGTCCTTCGGGCGCCGTGCCCGACCCCGCCTTCGCCTCCGACCACCTCAAGCTGGGACTCGTGGCCGAGCACCTCTCGGTCAAGCCCGGCACGGCCGTGATGGCCGGCATCCAGCTCAAGGTCGAGGACCACTGGCACGTCTACTGGAAGAACCCGGGCCTGGGCGACCCCGTGTCCATCGCATGGACGCTGCCGGATGGCTGGACAGCCGGTCCCATCCTCTGGCCCACGCCCAGCACCTTCAGCCTCGGCGGCATCGTGACCTACGGTTTCGACGGGCACCTCGTGCTGCCCGTCGAGCTGCGTGTCCCGCCCGACGCCCCGCCGGGCAAGGTGGACATCCTGGGCAGCGTGACGTGGCTGGTGTGCCACGAGGAGTGCGTGCCGGGCGACGCCGAGCTCTCGTTCTCGCTGGAGGTGTCCCCGGCGGAGCCGGCGTGGTCGCCGCAGGCCCCGCTGTTCGCCGCAGCCCGGGCGAGCTGGCCCCAGCCCCTGCCAGAGGGCACCCGTGCCAGCGGCCGGGTGGACGGCAAGCAGCTGGTGCTGCAGCTGGAGGGCCCGGGCCCCTGGCAGCCCGTGGGCACGAAGATCTACTTCTATCCCGAGAAGGATGGCGAGGGAGCCAGTGCCACCGACGCGGTGGACACGGAGGCCGCGCAGGACGTGCAGCGCACGGCCGACACCACCGCGGTGCGGCTGCGCATGCCCAAGCGCCGCAAGGCGCCGCCCGCCGCGCTCAAGGGCGTGCTGGTGGTGGAGACCGCCACCTCGCGCCGGGGCTACGACGTCGGGGTGGCGTTGGGTGGCAGCGCCGCCGTGGCCACGCCGGCGGGGACTGCGCCGGGCGCGCAGGCCCCGGCAACGCAGGCCCCGGCGGGCGTGCCGGAGGCCCCGGCCGCGGCCCCGTCCACCGAGTCGGTGCCCAAGGGCTTCGAGGGCGGCCCTGCCAAGGGCACCTTCGAGCTGCTCGTGCTGCCCACCGTGCTGACCTCGTCGGATCCCGTGGTGGAAGCCATGGCGGGCCGCATGGCGGGCGCCCCGCAAGAGGAGCAGAGCCCCCTGTGGCTGCTGCTGCTGGGCGCGCTGGTGGGCGGCATCGTGCTCAACGTCATGCCCTGCGTGCTGCCGGTGCTGTCGATCAAGGTGCTGGGCTTCGTGAGCCAGGCCGACGAGCACCCGGCCAAGGCGCGCCACCATGCCTACGCCTTTGCGCTGGGCGTGCTGGCCTCCTTCTGGTTCCTCGGCGGGCTCATCCTGATGCTGCGCGAGGGTGGCGAGCAGCTGGGCTGGGGCTTCCACTTCCAGAGCCCGGTGTTCGTGGCCAGCATGGCGGCCCTGATGTTCGCCGTGGGCGTCAACCTCGCCGGCGTGTTCGAGTTCGGCCTCAGCGTGCAGACGCTGGCGGGCGATGCGGCCAGCAAGATCGACGCGGGTGGCTACGCCAGCTCGTTCTGGAGCGGCGCGCTGGCCACCGTCATCGCCACGCCCTGCACCGCCCCCATGATGGGGCCGGCCGTGGGCTACGCGATGACGGCGCCGCTGCTCCACTGCCTGGCCGTGTTCACCTTCCTGGGCGTGGGCATGGCCCTGCCCTACGTGCTGCTGAGCATGAGCCCGCGCCTGCTGAAGAAGATGCCCCGGCCCGGCCCGTGGATGGACACCTTCAAGCACGCGCTGGCGTTCCCGATGTTCGCCACGGTCATCTGGCTGGGCTTCGTGCTCAGCGACCACGTGGGCGCGCATGGCGTGCTTTGGATGTTCCTGTCGCTGCTGGTCTTCGGCCTGGCGCTGTGGATCTACGGCACCTGGGGCACGCCCTCCACCGCGCCGCGCAAGCGCCTGCTGGTGGGCTACGGGCTGGCCATCCTGGTGGCGGTGGGGGCCTTCACGCTGATGCAGCGGGCGCTCGAGCAGGAGCCGCCGGCCGCGTCCGCGTCCTCCGAGCAGGAGGGCGGCATCACGTGGGAGCCGTGGTCGCCCGAGCGCGTGGCGTGGCGCCTGTCGCAGGGGAAGACCGTGTTCGTGGACTTCACCGCGAAGTGGTGCGTCTCCTGCCTCGCGCAGGAGCGTGCGTTCATCGACACCGAGCCGGTGCGCAACGCGATCGCCGCGCATGACGTGGTGATGCTCAAGGCCGACTGGACCCGCCGCGACAAGGAGATCACGGCGGGCCTTGCCGAGCACGGCCGCAGCAGCGTGCCGCTCTACCTCGTCTACCGGCCCAAGACGGGCGGCTCCCCGGGCGCGTCGGGCGCGCCGGCCCCGGCCCGCTAGCGACCTGCCCCGGACCCCGGGACGCGGGCCGCGCGGCCCGGCAGGGGGGGCGTGGACGGGCAGGTTGCCGGGGGGGTATGCTCGCCTCCGTCCCTGGAGCCGAGCATGCGAGCCCCGCTGAGCCTTGCCCGTCGCGCCATCGTCCTGGTCCTGCCGGCACTGCTGGCCGGGGTTCCCCTGCTGCCCGCCTCGTGGGCCGCCGAGCCGCCCGCGCCGGCTCCCGTACCCGCGCCGGCTCCGGAGGCGCCGCCGACGGCGCCGGTGCCGCCCGCCGGGGTGGATCCTGCGGCGCCGGCCCCTGCGGCCCCGCCCGAGGCGCCTCCCGCCCCCGTCAAGGCCAGCGACTTCAAGGTGAAGGACCTCGACGGCAAGGAGCGCACGCTGGCCGAGTTCGCCGGCAAGTGGATCGTGCTGGAGTGGACCAACTACGGCTGCCCCTTCGTCAAGAAGCACTACAACGCCACGCCGGGTGCGACCGCGGCGGATCCGGCCACCCCGGGCAACATGCCGGCACTGCAGCGCAAGTACACCGAGAAGGGCGTGGTGTGGCTGTCGGTGTGCTCGTCGGGCCTGAAGAAGGACGGCAGCCCCCGCGAGGGCTACATGGAGCCCGCGGCGTGGAAGGACGCGGTCAAGGAACGCATGGCGGCGCCCACCGCCGTCCTGCTGGACACGGACGGGACGATGGGCCGGGCCTATGGCGTCAAGACCACGCCCACGGCCGTGATCATCGATCCGACGGGCTTCGTGGCCTACCAGGGCGCGGTGGACGACCAGCCCAAGGCGCGCGGCAACCCGGCCGAGGCCAAGAGCTACATCGCCGAGGCGCTGGACGCGGGGCTGGCCGGCCAGCCGCTCCCGCAGGCTGAGACCAAGAGCTACGGCTGAAGCGTCAAGTGGGGCGAGTAGGCCGGTCGGCCTGCTTCAACACGCGCCGCGGTGGCGACATCCCGGGCTGGCGACAGCCGCCGGGGTGCGCAGCCGCCCCGGACCGTGACTAGCCAAAGCGCACCAGGCGCCAGATGCCGTCCGTGCCGCGCCGCAGCTGGTAGGTGCGGGCCTCGCCGCCGCCGAACTGGGCGATGGCCGCCATCACCACGTGGTCGGGGGAGCGGTAGGTGACCGTGGCGGTGCCCAGCGTGCCGGCCAGCAGGGCATCCGTGTCGGCGCGCGAGCGGTGCTTGGACTGCTTCATGAACTCGGCCAGCCACGCCTGCTTGAACTCCTCCAGCGGGCTGGAGGCGGGCCAGCCGTCCTCCAGCGAGGTCTCGTAGGCGTAGAGCGCCTCCCACGCGAAGGCGCGCTCGAGCAGCTCGGGGCGGGCCATGTGGTAGCCCACGCCGAAGGTGCGGAAGCCGTGCTGCCAGGCACGGGCTGGCTGGGCCTCGTCGAAGGTGTCGGGCGTGGGCAGCCAGCCTGCCGGCTGGAGGCCGGCCTCGCCGGCCAGGCCCGTCCAGCCGCTGGGCACGCCGCGTGCCGCATCCAGCGCCAGCAGCATGCGTGTGGTACGGGTCGAGGACGAGGGCGTCCATGCCAGCGCGACCTCGCTGGATCCACTGCCCGGCTCCATGGAGAGCGAGCCGCTGGCGGGCACGTCGGATCCATGCCACAGCTGGGTGGGCACCCAGCCGATGGAGATCGCGCCGGGGCTGGCGCGCTGCGCGCGTGCCAGCAACGCCACGCAGCCCAGGCCCGCCAGGCGCGACTCCGGCCACTCCAGCGCCAGCGCCTGGCCCGCACCTTCCTCCTCGCCCACGATCTCGCGGCGCGTGCCGGTGAGGCGGCCGCCCTCGCGCGCGAGGAAGGCCAGCCGCTCGCGCGCGCCCTCGCGCTGCGAGAGCTCCAGCTGCAGCACGGTGAGGTCGCGGCCCAGCGTGAGCACCACGCGCTGGTGGCGGTCCGAGGCGCCGTCGAGCCAGCGCCACTCCTCGCGCGCGGTCCAGGTGATGCGCTCGTCGAGCGTGCTGGGCTCGACCTCCACGCGCACGCTGCCCTTCCAGCGCGGCCCGTCCCACACCTCGCCCCAGAAGGCGATGCGATGCTCGGCGGCGGGCTCGGGCAGCGCGGCTCGCAGGGCTCGCGCGCGCTCCTGTCCCGCCGCGTCGGGCGCGGCCTGGCACGGCGCGCCGCGCAGGCACAGCCAGCCCAGCAGGGCGGCCAGCACGAGCCGCAGGGCAAGGGGGCACGGGGGCAGCAGGTGGGTGTGCATCAGGTCTCCAGCACCCCGGCGCGCACGCAGCGCCCGTGGGCAGGTCAGCGCGCGAAGGCCGGCGCCAGCCGGGCCACGTTCGCCTTCCAGCGCTCAAGGTAGCCGTCCGGTCCGTCGCCTGCGCGCGCGGCCTCGCAGGGCTCCACCACCACGCTGGCGAGGCCCAGCTCGCGCTGCAGGCGCTCGGCGGCGGCCGGCAGCGGCTCGGCCTCCCACACCAGCACGCGGCCCGGGCGCGTGGCGAGGGAGGCGCGGATGGCTGCCACCTGCTCGTCGCTGGGCAGGGCCTCGGGATCGAGGTCGAGGTTGGCCACGCGCCAGCCCATGCGCTGGGCGAGGTAGTCGTAGGCCGGGTGGGACGCGTAGAGCCACGTCCCGGCCGGCTGGGCGCCCAGCGCGCGCAGCGAGGACTCCAGCGCCTCGAGGTCGGCCTCGAGCCGCGCCAGCCCCTGCGCCAGCGCCGCCTCGTGCTGCGGCAGCAGCCTCAGCAGCCCCGCGTGCACGGCGCGCGCCTGCGCGCGGGCGCGCTGGGGATCCAGCCACGTGTGGCCGTCCACGCCCTCGTGCACGTGGGCGGGCCCGTCGCCGTGGCGGTGCGCGGCGCCGCCGCCCTCGTGCTGCAGCAAGCCGGGCGCCAGGTCGCGAGCGCTGTCCACGAGGCGCGCCACGGGCAGGCTGGCCGTCGAGGCCCAGCGCTCGAAGCCGGCGCCGTTGAGCACCACGAGGTCGGCCTGCTGGTAGCCCGCCAGCACCTCGGTGGGCGGCTGCCACAGCTTGGGGTCCTCGCCGTCCGGCACGGGGCAGCGCACGTCCACGAGCCCGCCCGCGATGCGCGTCACCATCCACGTGGTGGGATAGAAGCTGGTCCAGACCTCGGGGCGCTGGCGCGCGGGACGCGCCGCAGGCGCCGGCTCGCCGCAGGCGGCCAGCAGCAGGGCGCAGCACGCCAGCAGCGCGCAGCCCAGCCGGGTCGCGCCGCCCCGCATGCCCGCGAGGAGCGGATGCCGGGCACGGGGCGGGGCAGGCGACAGGTCGCGAGGCTGCACGGTGGGACCTCCCGGGAGGCCGTCACGGTAGCAACCCCGGGAGCAGCGTCTGGAGCAACACGCCCCCCAGCGCCAGGGCGCCGAGGGCGCCTGCGCCCAGCAGCACCAGCCACTCGGTGGCGAGCATGCGCGCCACGAAGGCGCGCGAGGCGCCCAGCCGTGCCAGCGTGGCCAGCTCGCCTGCCCGCACGCGCAGCGTGAGCAGCACGACGAGTCCCAGCAGCAGGCCGGTGGCCGTGCCCACCAGCAGCAGGTGGGCATCGAAGAAGGCCTTGATGCGGAACACCGTGCCCAGCAGCTCCTCGGTGACCTCGGCCGGGTCCAGCACCTGTGCTGCCGGGTCCCCGCGGTAGCGGCCCTTCACGATGGTGGCTGCGCGCGCATCGCGCGGCACCACCAGCACGGCCGAGAGCGGACGGGTGGCCGGGTCGCCGTGCAGGTGGAACTGGGCCTCGTTGGCCGGGCTGATCTCGGTGGCCTCCACGACCGAGGGCGCCAGCACCGTGCCTCGCGGGCCATCGCGCGCCAGCACCTGCGAGGGGTCGGCCTGCGCGGGGTCGGCATGCAGGTGGCCCAGACCGTCGAGCACCCAGCAGGTCTTCACGTCCACGAACACGGCGGCGTCGTCGGCCGTGCCCGTGGGCGCCAGCACGCCCACCACGCGCAGTGCCAGCGGCTGGCGCAGCCCGAACTGGAACAGGCCGGCAGCATCCACCAGCAGGCGCTGGCCGGGCGCGAGCCCGGCCGAGCGGGCGAGGGCTGCGCCCACGGTGGCCTCGCCCAGGCGCAGCGGCAGCGTCCCCTCGAGGGCGACGAGGCCACGCAGGCGGTGGTAGTCGGGGCTGGTGCCCACGACCGGGGCGCCACGGGCGGTGTGGCCCACGTGCAGCGGCACGGCCTCCACGTCGGGGTCGGCCGCGACGCGCTCGAGCATCGACCACGGCAGCGTCGTGCGCGGCCGGCCGCGGAAGTGCAGCGCCGCCAGCACGAGGTCGAAGCGCGAGCCGGGCGCGCCCAGCACCAGCGGCGTGGCTGCGGCCCGCGCGCCCAGCGTCTCGGCGTAGCGCGCCACGAACACGCCCAGCGCCAGCGGCAGCAGCAGGATCAGTGCCGTGCAGCCGGCGACCAGCAGGCTGCGGCCGGGGTGTGCCCGCAGCCAGGCCCACGCGAGGAAGGTGCTGCCCCTCACGGCGTGGCCTCCGGCATGCGCTCCATCGAGAGGCTGCGGTCGAGGCGCGCCGCCACCTGCTCGTCGTGCGTGACCAGCACCAGGGCGCTGCCGTGCTCGCGGGCCGAGCCCAGCAGCAGGTCCACCACCCGGGCGGCGTTGGCCGCGTCGAGGCTGGAGGTGGGCTCGTCGGCCAGCAGCAGCGCCGGGCGGGTGACCAGCGCCCGCGCCACCGCCACCCGCTGGCGCTCGCCCTGCGAGAGGCGACGGGGCCTGCGCCGCAGCAGGGCGCCGAGGCCCAGCGTGTCGGCCAGCGACGCCGCGCGCTCGCGGCCCTCTGCGCGCGGCGCGGGATGTGCGCCCAGGTGCCAGGCCAGCAGGATGTTGTCCTCGACCGTGACGTGGTCGAGCAACTCCAGCTCCTGCAGCACCAGCCCCACGTGCTCGAGCCGCAGCCGGCGCCGCACGGCCTCGGGGGCGGGCTGGCCTTGGCGGGCCAGCGTCACGCCGCAGGCCTCGAGGCGCCCGCTGCGGGCCGGCAGCACGCCGCACAGCGCCTGCAGCAGCGTGGTCTTCCCGCTGCCGCTGGGGCCCGTCACGGCCACGCTCTCGCCGGCATGCAGGGCCAGCCTCCCCAGCGTGAGCGAGAAGCCGCCGGGCCAGCCCACGCAGAGCCCGTCGGCGTCCAGCACGTGCGCGCTCACCGGCCGGCGCTCCCCGCGCCGGGCAGCGTCACCGGCTTGCCCTCGTCGATGCGTTCGTGCGCCAGCATCTGCACGGCGCAGAGCCGCCAGGCCTGCCCGTCGTGGCGCACGGACAGGCGCGCGCGCAGCCGCGTGAGGCGCTCGTGCGCGTGCCCCCAGTGGCTGACCGTGCCCTGCACGCTCCAGCCCTGCTCGGCCTCGAAGGCCGCCGAGCCGTCCGGCGCCAGCGTGATGCGGCCCTCGTCGAAGCGCACCTCGGCCACGCGGCAGACGGCGCCGCCCTGCTCGCGCAGCACGAGGCTCTCCCACACGTCGGCGTAGAGGCTGTCGAGCAGGCGTCGGTCCACGCTGGCGGCCAGCAGGTCGTAGATCGCCTTCTCGCCCTCGGCGTCGAAGGCGCGGTAGATGTTCGTGAGCAGGCTCGTGGTGACCTGCTGCGCCTGCGCCGCGGTGGGCTGCAGGCCGCTGCCTGCGGGCGCGCCCAGCGCGAGGCTGCCCACCCCGGCGCGGCCCAGCAGCACGGCCGCCAGCAGCAGGGCCAGCCCGGGCAGCCAGCGACGGGCGCCGTGGCCCCGGCGCAGCGGGGGCAGCACGGGCAGCAGGGCGCCCAGCAGGCCCAGCGCCAGCGCCAGCAGCGGCAGCCGCACCGGGGACGGGGGCTGGGGCAGCGCAGGCAGCGGCTCGCGGAAGGCCGGGGGTGGGCGCTGGTGCCAGCGGAACTCGGGTTCCGCCGGGCTCAGCTGCTTGGTGTCCACGTGGCCCTGGGCCTCCACCTGCAGCGCCACCTCGGGCTTGCCCTCCCAGAAGATGCCCTCGAAGTCCTTCCACTGCACGCGGATCTCGCGCGGCACGGACGCCGCGGGGAAGGCCAGCACGACCCGCAGCGTGGGCACCATGGCCTCGATGGCGCCCTTGCTGGGCTCGGTCACCTTGGTCACGGTGGGCACCATCACGGTGCCGTCCAGCATGATCTCGCAGCGCGTGGCGAGGCGCCGCACGATCTCCTCGGGCGGGATGTCGCGCCCGAGGTCCACGCGCGCACCCGGAGGCTGCGCCCACGTGGCCACCTGCCACTTGTCCACCACGAGCACGCCCTGCACCTCGCGTCCGCGCACGGACAGCGTCAGGTCCACCGGCGGCGCCATGGTGTGAGGGTGCGCCGCCGCGGGCACCGCCAGCGCCAGCAGCAGGCAGGCCGCGGCGAGGCGGGCGAGGGCATGGGGGCGCGAGCGGCCGGGTCGGCGCATGGGCAGCAGCCTAGCGAGGCGTGCGCGGCTCACGCGGGCGGGATGGGCCGGTAGGAGGGCGTCCACACGCGTGCCTCCATCAGGGCCGCCAGCGTCTGCGGGTCGGCCGGCTCGGCCACGCCCTCCTTCACGGCGCGCTGGGCCACCGCCAGCGCCACGCGGCGCACCACGTTGCGGATGGACTTGAGCGGCGGCAGCAGCAGGGGATTGCCGGGGTCGGCCAGCACCGGCGCGGTGGCCGCCAGGGCGCGCGCCGCGGCCATGAACATGCCGTCGGTCACGCGCCGCGCACCCGAGGCCAGCACGCCCAGGCCCAGCGCGGGATACACGTAGGCATTGTTGCACTGCACCACGGGGATGCTGCGGCCGTTCCACCACACCGGATCGAAGGGGCTGCCGGTGGCCACCAGCGCGCGCCCGGAGGTCCACGCCACGAGGTCGGCGGGCCGGGCCTCGCAACGCGAGGTGGGATTGGAGAGCGGGAAGATGATGGGACGGTCCACGGTGGCGGCCATGGCGCGCACGGCGGGCTCCGTGAACAGCCCGGGCTGGCCCGAGAAGCCCAGCAGCACGGTGGGGCGCGCGTTGCGCACCACGTCCTCCAGGCCCCAGTCGCCCTCCACCGTCCAGCCTGCCAGGCGCGCGGCGGGCTGCACGAGGCGGCGCTGGAAGGGCAGCAGCGACGACTCCTGGCCCGCGCGCAGCAGGCCCGCGCGGTCGATGAGGAAGAAGCGCGCGCGCGCCTCGGCCTCGGGCAGGCCCTCCTCGACCATCGCGGCCACCAGCTGCTCGCTGACGCCGCAGCCTGCCGAGCCGGCGCCCACCACGGCGATGCGCTGGTCGGCCAGCCGCCGCCCCGTGGCCTGGCAGGCGGCCAGCAGCGCCGCCACCGTGACGGCGCCCGTGCCCTGGATGTCGTCGTTGAAGGAGCACAGGCGCGTGCGCGTGCGCTCCAGCAGCGTCGTGGCGTGCGCCTGCGCGAAGTCCTCGAAGTGCAGGAGCACGCGCGGCCAGCGCTTGCGCACGGCCTCGACGAAGGCATCCACGAACTCGGTGTAGGCCGCCCCGCCCACGCGCGGGCTGCGCCAGCCGCCGTAGAGCGGGTCCCCCAGCTTCTCCGGGTTGTTGGTGCCCACGTCGAGCACCACGGGCAGCGTCACGGCCGGGTCGAGGCCGGCGCAGGCGGTGTAGAGGGCCAACTTGCCCACGGCGATGGCCATGCCGTCGGCGCCCTGGTCGCCGATGCCCAGGATGCGCTCGCCGTCGGTCACCACCAGCACCTGCACGTCGCGGCTGCCCACCGAGGCCAGCGCCGCGTCGATGGCGTCGCGCTCGGGGTAGCTGATCGACAGGCCACGCGGGCGCAGCGGCAGGGAGCCGTAGCGCTGGCAGGCCTCGCCCACCGTGGGCGTGTAGACGAAGGGCAGCAGCTCCTCCAGGTGCTCCTGCAGCACGCGGTAGAAGAGCGTCTCGTTGCTGTCCTGCAGCCCGCGCAGGGCCACGTAGCGCTCCAGCGGCACGTGTCGCTGGCGCAGCGACTCGTAGGCCCGGGCTGCCTGCTGGTCGAGGCTCTCGACGTGGGGGGGCAGCAGGCCCACGAGGCCCAGGGCGCGCCGCTCGGGGTGCGTGAAGGCCGTGCCCCGGTTGAGCAGGGGGTCGTCCAGCAGGCGGCGGCCGTCCCGGGACCGGCCGGCGGGCGGGAGGCTGGGCCAGGGCCCGACGGGAGAGGAAGGGCCTACCGGCTCCACGGGCTGCTCCCGGGGGCCCTGCCGGCCGGGGGGTGCCCACGTCCGCACCCTGCGGCCGGACCTGCGCAGGCCGCGCCGGGAGGAGGCTGGACGCGGGGCATCCGGGCGAGGATAGCCCTCTCGAGGCAACGCCCGTAGCCGGGTGCGCGGCCCTCGCCACGGCGCAGCGCCCCCGATGTTCGCTTCTTGTAAGCATCCCCGCGCCGGGGCGGGGACCTAGCCGCCGGAGCGCACCGCGGCCACGCCCAGCGACCCGAGGACGGCCACCACGCGGTCGCGGTGGTCGCCCTGGATCTCCACCACGCGACCCTTGACCGTCCCGCCAGCCCCGCAGCGGGCCTTGAGCGCGCGCGCCAGTTCCTCGATGCGCTCCGGGTGGCCCGGGAGGTTCTCGACCACGGTCACCACCTTGCCGCCACGGCCCTGGCGCTCGAGGCCCACGCGGACCCGGCCGCAGGCCGCGGGCGACGCAGCCTCGCGTGCCGCCGGCTTGGGCGCAGGCACTCCGCGCGAGGACCAGACCAGCTTTCCGTCGTTCGATGCCATCGGTGGGGCGTCCGGGATGCCGCGGGCGAACGGTACCATGCGCGCCTCGTGGAGGTCACCGCCATGCGCCAGGTCCTCGCCGTCTCGCTGTCGCTGGCCGTGCTGGGTGCGCTGGCGTTCCCGCAGGCCGCGTGCGCCACGCGCGTGGGCCCTGCGACGGCGGCGCAGGGCGTGCCCGGCGCGGCCGGCGCCTGGACCACGCCGCGCGATGCCGAGCCCATCGCCGGCCGTCCCTCGGCACCTCCGCAGGCGGACCCGGCAGGTGCCGTGGGCACGACGCGCCTCACCACGCCCGAGGCCGCCGCCCGGGTCGTGCTGGAGCCCGCCTACGTGCCGCGCGTGGCGCTGCGCCTGCGCAGCGAGGTGCGTGTCGGCCCGCTCACCGGCTGGCTGCAGACCCCCAAGGGAGGCCAGCCGGGCACCACCACGCTGGAACGGCCCACCTTCGAGGAACTGGGCGCCGACACGCTGGTGGCCCCGACCGCCGACCTGCGCGCGGCCTTCGGGCGCCACCGCATCCACGCGGGCGCCTCGCTGTGGATCCTGCACGGCAGCGCCACGCTGGAGGAAGACCTCGTCTCGCACGACGACGCCTACCCCGCCGGCACCGCGATGACCTGCGACACCGAGATCCTGGCGCACTGGATCGGCTACGGCTACGCGCTGGACCTCTCGGGGGGCCGCGGCCGCGTGGTGCTCACGCCGGGGCTGGGCCTGTACGGCTACGGGCAACGCTACGCCATCTCGGGCGGCGCCAACGACTCCTCGCGCGACTTCACCTCGTACTCGCCCATGATGGACGCGGAACTCGCCTGGGACGCAGGCGGCCGGGTGCGCCTGTCGCTGTCGCTGATGCTGGTGGCCGACGAGGCGCTGGGCCTCTCCAGCCCCACCAACGCCGTGGACGCGGTCGTGCGGCTGCACTACGACCTCGCGCGCCGCGCCAGCCTGCACCTGGCGGTGGGCTGGTCCAGCCTCGAGCACTACGACGAGCAGCAGGTGCCCAACCACAGCGACATGCAGGCGCCGTGGGCGGGCGTGGGATTGGACTGGCGCCTCTAGCGGGCGCCGGGCCAGACACGGTCGTCGCGCACGGCCGTGGTGACGCACTGCAGCCAGGCCAGCAGGCGGCGTTCCAGACCCCGTGCCTTCTCCGGCTCGGCCGCCCGCAGGTCGTGCTGGAAGGATCGGTCGCTGCGCCAGGCGTAGAGGCCCAGCGGCTGGCGCAGGTCATGCAGCAGGGCGTGCTGGTCGTCGAAGAAGGCGTAGCCGCGGTCGCGCCAGGTGACCGCGAAGCGCGGGCCGGGCGCCAGCAGCGAGCGGCCCATCGAGGCGTGGCGTGCCGGGACGTCCAGCACGTCCAGCACGGTGGGCAGGATGTCCACGTGCGAGCCCAGGGCGTCGCTCACGCCGGGCGTCACGAAGCCGGGGGCGTAGAGCAGCAGCGGCACCCGGAACGACTCGACATAGGAGTTGGGCGGCGCGAAGCGCGTGTGGTCGGCCGTGATGACGAACAGCGTGCTGTCGAACCACGGCTGCTTGCGGGCGTGCTCCATGAACTCGCCGAGGGACGCGTCGCTGTAGCGCAGGCAGCGCTGGTAGCCCGTCTCCTGCGCGTAGGCCGTGTAGGCCGCGGCACGGTCGGCCGGCAGCGTGTAGGGGTCGTGCGGGGTGAGCGAGAACATGACGGCGAGGAAGGGCTGCGGCCGCGCGTCCAGCCAGCGGGCCGTGTCGAGGAAGTACAGGTGGTCGTAGACGCCCCAGCGGCCGTCGCGCGCCGCCGGGTCGCGGTCGGGGTAGTCGTCCACGCTGCGGTAGGTGCTGAAGCCTGCGCGGCGCGTGAAGGGCTCGAATCCCATGATCGTGCGCTCGACGCCGTAGTGGAACGAGGTGTCCCAGCCCTGCTCGGCCAGCACGCTGCCCAGCCCGCGCAGCCGCACCAGCTCGTCGCGCGAGCCGATCACGGGGCGCCGGAACAGGCTGGGCACGCTCGTGACGATGGAGGGGATGGCCTCGTTGCTCTTCTGGCCCGAGGCGAGGAAGTGCGTGAAGAGCAGCCCCTCGCGGCAGAGTGCGTCGAACACCGGCGTGCGTGACAGGCGCGTGCCGCCCTCGTCGTGCGGGCCCACCTGGGCGCCGGTCCACGACTCCATCAGCAGCACCACGACGTTGCGGCGCGTGGGGGAGGCGGCGGCGCGGCGCGTGCGCGCAAAGGGCCAGCCTGCCTGCGGGGCGTCCTCCTGCGGGTGCGCCAGCAGGCCGGCCACGACCGCCTCGGCCTCGGCCTGGGGCATGGCTTCCACCGTGGCCACCGGCTTGAGCACGGCGCTGAGCACCACCGTGTAGGTGGTGTTGAGCGTGAGGTAGCCCACGGCCGGGTGGGCCGAGTGCGTGAAGGCGTCGGCTGGGCGCAGCACGCCTTGCTGCAGGCCGCCACGCACGCCCAGCACGCACAGCGCGGCCAGCACGGCGCCGCTGGCCAGCGTGGGCAGCGTGCGGCCCTCGGGGCCCCGGCTCCGCGCGTCCAGCCGCGCCACCAGCGCCTGCAGGCCCAGCACGAACAGCGCCCCCGCGCCCAGCACGCCCACGCACAGCAGCGGGTACTCCTGGAACCATTGCGGCACCATGCCCAGCAGCTCGCCCGGCCGGTCGAAGGGCTCGTAGAGCAGGCGGCGCTGCACCATCGGGAAGTAGCCGTAGTCCACCACGTTGAGCATCAGCGCGGGCACGTTGAGCAGCGCCAGCAGCACGAAGCAGGTGGTGCGCAGGCCGCGCCCGGCCACGCGCGGCAGCCCCAGGTTCCACAGCAGCAGCAGGGGCGCGTTGAGGATCACCAGCGCGGCGCAGTCGAAGCGCAGCCCGTGCACGAAGGCCCATGCGAGGTCGGCAGCGGGCGCGTCGCGCAGGAACTCCTGCTGCGCGAGCAGGAAGCCCAGGCGCAGCAGGCTGTAGAGGCCCAGCAGCACGCCGAAGACGGCCAGCGAGACCCGGGCTCGGCGCGTCATGCCCCGAGGCTACGGGCAAGCCCCCGGGCGGGCGAGCACGGCACGGCGTTGCCCGCGCCCTCGCGGGTGCGTGCGGCTACCAGCCAGCCAGCAGGTTGCCGAAGGCCTGCTCCAGCCACGCGGCCAGGTCGTCGGGCAGCGAGCCGTCGTCGGGCAAGGTGGGCTCGCCCGGCAGGGTGCCCGGCTCGTAGCCGTCGCAGGGCTCGAAGCCGGGGCCGGGCAGCACGCCGAACAGGACGGCGCGGTCCTGCGCGTCGAACAGCACCACCGAGGCCCCGAAGAAGGGGTCCAGCTCGGGCGGCGCCGGCATGTCCTCGCCCTCGGGCAGCTGCCACTCGGGCGGCAGCATGCCGTTGATCTCCTGCACGGGGGGCAGGTTCGGCACCAGGTCGGTACCGCAGGCCACGGCGGAGAGCGAGCCCACGCCCTCCACGCCGATGACCAGCGTGCCCAGCTCGGTCTCGCCGTCCCACGCGTAGAGGACGGCCCGGAGCGTGCCCGGCGCCGTGAGGCCTGCCACGGTCAGGTCGATCGCGAGGCAGTCGCCCTCGCGCGTGGTCCCGAGCTCGCCACGGGCGTCCGGCTCGAGGAAGGGATCGTTGAACAGCTGGGCCTGGCCCGTGCCCGCGCCCTCGTCGCCGATCCAGCACTCCACGACCTGGCCGTCGCGCAGCTCCACCTCGACGTAGGCGATCTCGCCCTCGCCCATGGCATCCAGCACGACGCTGCTGCCGTCGGAGGTCACGGCCCCCGTGCTGCCGTGGCTGCCGCAGCCGAAGCCGCCCGTGCTGCCGGCAGGCGCTTGCGCGGCATCGGTGATGCGCACCTGCACCTGCTCGCCCGTGGGCACCGTGAAGCGGAAGCTGCCGTCGGCCCCCGTCAGCACGGCCTGGCCGGTGGTGACGCAGGTGGCGTAGAGGCCCTGCACGCCCTGGCCCGGGGTGTTGTTGAGCACCACCTTGCCCTGCACGGAGGCAGTGCCGCTGGCGCCGCCTCCGCCGCCGCAGGCGGCCAGTGCCAGGCCGAGGACCAAGGACGTGAGCAAGCGAGCCAGGTGACGCATCGCGCGATCTCCGGGAACCACTGGACAGGATGCTAGCCGGGCGCCACGGTTGCGGCAGGGGGGCGCCCCGGGGCCGCCCCCGGTACGGCGCCCGGCAGGTCCGGCCCGGCCCGCTGACGTGGCACGCCGGGTCACCCGCTGGCCCTGGCTGCCCGCGGCGCTAGACTAGGACCCCTACGCTCGGGGCGTAGCGCAGCTTGGTAGCGCGCCTGGTTCGGGACCAGGAGGTCGCTGGTTCGAATCCAGTCGCCCCGACCATCGTGCCTCGGCGTGGACGGCCTGTGCCGGCCGCCCCGGGAACCGGGCCCGTGGCGCGTGGTGCGCCCGGCCTGCGCGGCGGGCCTCGCCTCCGACGGCTCCGTGACGCGGCGGCGCGGCGCGCGAGGTCGGGCACGCCACGGCCGCGCGGGACGCGGCACGGGCGGGAAGGGTAGGCTCTGCGGCGTGGACGATGCACTCGACCGTGCCCGGCAGTTCCTCGATCGTCGCACCACGGCGGCGTTCCTGGCCACGACCGGTCGCGAGCGGCAGCCGGAGATCACGCCGGTGCTGGCGCCGCGCCTCACGCCCGAGGGCCTGCTGGCCGTGGGCGAGGAGGCGCAGGTGGGCGGCAGCGCCTTCCGTCACTTGCGTGTGGAGCCGCGGGCCACGCTGCTGCTGCTGGACCCGGTGAGCGACCCACGCTCGCGCGACGGCGTGCGGCTGCTGCTGGAGTTCGAGGGCGCCGAGGTGGATGGCCCCGAGCTGGCCCATCTCTGCGAGTGGCTGGCGGCCTTCGCCCCGGGGCGGCGCGTGGTGCGCCGCCTGCTGTTCCGCGTGCGCGGCGTGCAGCCCTACCGTGCCGAGGCAGCCTCCGCGGGCACGCTGCCGGGGGCCGCGCCGGGGACCGGGACGGGGGCGCCCGGCAGGGCCTAGGCGCGCGGCGCGGCGTCGGGCTGGCTCACGGCCTGTCCCAGCCGTCGCAGCACGCGGATCTCGTTGCCCGTGGCGTTCCACCCCACCTCGTGCATGAAGTGCCGCACCAGCGCCAGCCCGCGGCCGTGCAGGGCCCTGACGTCGTCCAGCGTGCGCCCCGAGAGCACCTTGGGATCGAAGCCCTCGCCCTCGTCCCGCACGCGCCACTCCACCTCGGCCGGGCGGTAGCGCACCTCGATGTGGATGCGGCGTGCGGCCAGCCGCGGGTCGCGCAGCCGCTCGCGCACGAGGGCATCCATGCCGCCCGGGCGTTCCAGCGCCTCGGCCTTCATGCGCCCGCTGATGCCGAGGCTGCCGTGCTCGATGGCGTTGGCCAGCACCTCGTAGAGGGCCAGCTTCACCTCCTCGACGGGCAGGGCGTGGCCGGGATAGCCGATGCGCAGGTCGCGCGCCAGCCAGCCCACCACGCGCGCCAGCATGGAGGGATGCGCGGGCAGTGCCATGCGGCAGGTGCGCTCGTGCACCATGCCGTGGGCCGCGCGCATCTCGCGCTCCTCGGTGATGCCGTGCCAGAGCCGGTCCAGCACGAACTCGACCTCGTCGGGGTCGAAGGGCTTGCGCAGCAGGGCGGTGGCGCCCAGGTCCAGCAGCCGCTGCACCAGGGCGCGCTGCGGCACCGTGCCGACGATCACCACGGGCAGCGCCGGATGCTCCTCGCGCAGGGCCTCCAGCAGCACCACGCCGTCCATGTCCGGCAGGGCCGGCTCCAGCAGCACCACGCTGGGCGGCGCCTGGCGGGCCACCTCGCGTGCGGCCTGCCCGTCGGCGGCCTCCCGCACATCGAAGCCACGCCGCGCGGCCACGCCGGCCAGCACCTGCCGCACCTGCGCCGAGGGCTCGACCACCAGCGCCACCGGCCGGGGGGCCGGGCCGGGGGCGTCGCCAGGCGGGGGCGTGGGGGTGCTCATCGGGGGCCGGCGTCCTAGGCGCGCGGGGCGCCCGTCGTGCTGGGCAGGCCGGGGGCGCCGGCTGCTGCGCTGTCGGCCACCTCCTGCGAGATCCGCATCGAGCAGAACTTCGGCCCGCACATCGAGCAGAACTCCGCCGACTTGAAGTAGTCGCTGGGCAGCGTCTCGTCGTGCATGCGGCGCGCCGTCTCGGGGTCCAGCGAGAGGCGGAACTGCTCGTTCCAGTCGAACGCGTAGCGCGCACGGCTCAGCGCATCGTCGCGGTCGCGCGACCCCTTGCGCCGTCGGGCCACGTCGGCGGCATGGGCCGCGATCTTGTAGGCGATGATGCCCTGGTGCACGTCCTCGGCCGTGGGCAGGCCCAGGTGCTCCTTGGGCGTCACGTAGCACAGCATCGCCGCGCCGTTCCAGCCCGCGACGGCTGCGCCGATGGCGCTCGTGATGTGGTCGTAGCCCGGCGCGATGTCGGTCACCAGCGGGCCCAGCACGTAGAAGGGCGCCTCGCTGCACACGCGCATCTGGCGCTCGACGTTGGGGCCGATCTGGTCCAGCGGCACGTGGCCGGGGCCCTCGACCATCACCTGCACGTCCCGCTCCCACGCGCGGCGCGTGAGCTCGCCCAGCGTGTCCAGCTCGGCAAACTGCGCCTTGTCGCTGGCGTCGTGCAGGCACCCGGGCCGCAGGCTGTCGCCCAGCGAGATCGTGACGTCGTGCTTGCGCAGGATCTCGAGCAGCTCGTCGAAGTGCTCGTAGAGGGGGTTCTGCTTGCGGTGGTGCAGCATCCACTGCGCCATGAGCGAGCCGCCGCGCGACACGATGCCGGTGATGCGGCCGGCCACGTGGGGCAGGTGCTCGCGCAGGATGCCCGCGTGCAGCGTCATGTAGTCCACGCCCTGCCGGGCCTGGCGCTCGATGACGCGCTTGAAGCCCTCCCAGGTCAGGTCCAGGGGGCGGTCCACCTCCTCGATGGCCTCGTAGATGGGCACGGTGCCGATCGGGACCGGCGATGCGCGCAGGATGGCCTCGCGGATGGCCGGGATGTTCTTGCCCGTGCTCAGGTCCATGACCGTGTCGGCGCCGTGCTTGATGCACACGGCCAGCTTGCCCAGCTCGCCCTGGATGTCGCCCAGCACGGCCGAGTTGCCGATGTTGGCGTTGATCTTGCAGCGGGCCGCGATGCCGATGGCCATCGGCTCCAGCTCGGGGTGGTGGACGTTGGCCGGGATCACCATGCGGCCCCGGGCCACCTCGGCACGCACGTGCTCGGGGTCCAGCTGCTCGCGCTCCGCCACGAAGCGCATCTCCTCCGTGATGCGCCCGTCGCGGGCGTAGCGCATCTGCGTGGGGCAGTCGTCGGCGCTGCGCGCGGCGACCCAGTCGGAGCGGATGGGCATGGGGACCTCCGGCCCGCGATCCTAGCCCGACGGGCCTCGCAGGCCTGCCCCGCGCCCGGAAGCCCGCCGCCGCAGGCCGGAGGGGCGCCCGCCACCGCCGCCGGCCGGCCCGTGAGGGTCGGCCGTCAGGGGGCGCGTGCGTGCCCGCGCCGCCGGGGAGTGAGGCGAGAGGCTAGAGGATGCTCAGCATCTCGTTGACGTAGAAGATCGAGGCGCGGTAGTTGATGTCCTTGCTCAGGCGCGAGAGCGAGGGCAGGTCCTCGAGGTCGCCCACCACGCCCAGGCCGGCGCAGGCCAGCGCGCGCGTGAGGTCGCCCTCCTTCTTGTCCTTGAGCAGGCTCACCATCGGCTCCACCGCGCGGGCGTCGCCGATGCGGGCCAGCGCCAGCACGATCTGGCCCTTGAGGTTCTGGCTCTCGGCCTCCTTGAGCGCCTTGAGCAGCTCGGTGACCGCGCCCGGGTCCATCAGCAGGCCCAGCGAGATGGCGACCTGCTGGCGCATGTCCTCGCTGCTGCGCTCGGCCAGCGCGCCGTACAGGGCCTTCTTCACGTCCTCGTTCATCGCGCCGCCGATGAGGCCCACCGCGATGGCCGAGTAGCCGCGCAGCTCCTTGTCCTCCTTGTCGTCGGCCACGATCTTGACGAGGTTCTTGCGGCTGAAGGTGTCCTTGATGATGCCCAGCGAGGTGGCGAAGCCGGCACGGCTGCGCTTGTCCATCTTCTGGCTCTCCAGGCCCTCGCGCAGCGTCACGAGCGAGGCCTGGCGGAACTCCTCGTACAGCTTCACCTGCGTGGTGTCGCCGATCTTGCGGCCCACGAGGCCCAGCGCCAGCGCGCCGAAGGGGCGCTGCATGAAGTTGCCGTCCTTGGCCATCTGGAGCAGGTAGTCGCCCACCTTGGCCTGGTCGAGCACGTCCGTGCGGCCCTCGTCGATGTCCTTGATCACGAGGTAGGCCAGGCTGATCAGGCCGAAGTTCTTGACGCTGTTGTCGCTGTTCTTCTCGATGCCGTCCTTGATGGCCTTGGCCAGCTCGAGGCGGCCGTCCACCGGCACGAGGCGGCCCAGCAGGCCCAGGGCAATCGCCACCGAGCGCTGGGTCTGCTTGTCCACCGTGCGGGCGGTCAGCGCGGTGCGCAGCGGCGCGATGGAGGCGGGGCCGCCGATGCGGCCGAGGGCCAGCGCGCAGTAGGAGCGCACCATGTCGCTCACGGGCTCGTTGCCCAGCTTGCCCTTCAGGGTGGCGTCGGCCAGCTTCGTGAGCATGTCCTCGGTCACGCTGGACTTGGGCTGCTGGCCCAGGCCCACCAGCAGGGCCACCGGGATGTTCTCGTCCTTCCAGGCCTTGCCGACGAGGCCCCACATGCGGGCCGTCGTGGCCTTGCGGGCGGCCTCGATGTCGCCGGCGTAGTCGCCCGAGCCCGTGGGCTGGTCGCCCAGCAGGCCCAGCGACATGGCCGCGAAGGCGCGCGGGCCGGTGTCGTGCTGCTCGTTCTCGATGGTCTCGAACAGGATGCCGCGCACCTTGTCGAGCTCGGTGGCCGAGAACTGGTCTGCGGCCTTGTTGCGGCGCAGCATGCCCAGCGAGAGGGCTGCCGACTCCACCGTCATCAGGTCGCGCTTCTTCTTGGGCTCCAGCGACAGGCCGTTGACCAGGCGCTCGATGTGCGCGGGGTCCTTCGTCATCTTGGCCAGCGCGATGTAGGAGGCCGACTCCACGTCCTGGTGCGCCGCGTTCTCCGGCACCATCGCCCACAGCAGGGCCGGGATGATGTCGCTCTGCACCTTGGTGCTGGTGGCCTGCTGCGCACCGCTGGCCTGGCCGCTGGCCTCACGCTGGCCGCCCAGCTGGCCCAGCGGGTTGTCCGAGGTCATGCGGCTGTAGATCGCTTCCTTCAGCCGCTCGATGTCCTCCTTGTTGTTCTCGTACCAGAACAGCCACGACTCGAAGGACAGCGGGCTCTTCTTGCCGGCCGTGGGCGTGTTGGGGTTGTCGGCCGTGATCGCCGGCGGCGGGGGCGCCGTGGGCGTGGTGGCCGGCGGGGTCACGGGGCCGCCCGTGCCGGGAGGCGTGGTGGCCGGCGGCGTGATGGGCGGGCCGCCCGAGGGGGGCGGGGGCGGCGGGGGCGTGGGGTCGTTGGGCTCGCGCAGGCCGGGCGGCACGGCGCCACCGGGACCACGGAACTGGCCGCCGTGCGCCCACAGGTCGCCGGCGAGGGCGACGAGGGCCAGGGCCGCGATGGACACGCTCAACAGGACACGCTTCATGGATGCTTCCTTCTTGCAGGCCTGCTGGGAGCGGTCGCGCGCCCCTCCATGGGCACGCGCCGATCGCAGGGCTGGCCTTCGTATAGCACGGAGGGTGCCGGGGCGCATCCCTGACGGCACGCCAGACGGGTGGGCGGGGACGTGGCGGAGGGCCTTCCGCGCCAAGGAGTTGCGCGGGCGGCGCCCGGGCGGCCCGCCGGCCAAGGCGGGCCGCGGGGGGGCTCGCTGGTACCCGCCGGGACCGAGGCGCGACGGGCGCACCTCGTCCCGGGCGGCGGGCGGGCGGCTCACGAGCG